>NZ_DKST01000007.1:13598-442507 GCF_002472835.1 Sphingobacterium sp. UBA7249
ATATGGTCTTCGGGAACAAATCCCCAGTCTCTTGCATCGAGGGAATTGTGTCTATTATCTCCCATCATCCAATAGTAATCCATTTTAAACGTATAAGAATCTGTCTTGTTCCCATTCAGATATATACCGTCCGCTCTCTTTTCTAAGCGGTTATTCTCATAAACACGGATAGCACGCTCATATAGGGGCCAAGTTTGAGCATTTAATGCTACTCTCATTCCTTTCTTTGGAATCACAAAAGGCCCAAAATTATCGTAGTTCCATTTATACTGTGGATCATTCGGAAATGTATTGGCTTCCGGTTCCCCTGCTTTGCGCAGGTTCATCTGCATGGATTTAACATTGGACCAAGATTTCACCATGTTCACCTGCTCAGGTGTTAGAAAGACCATATAAATTCCGGGCTGAATCTGTGCGATTTCGATCCCCATATCCCGCATTCGCTGTTCATCCAGCCCTGTCTCATCAGTCATCACGGTATAATCCATCTGACTTTCTGGAGCAACGAAACCGGGTTGGTCGTTTACATAGAGTACAGCATCGCGCACGCTGATTTTATCACCCGGCATGCCGACACAGCGTTTGATCAAATGCTCCCGCTTGTCCACTGGACGCGTTTGAATAGTAAACTGTTGATGGACCGCTTCGTACCCCATGGAACGAACCAGATCGTAATAAGGTTGATCTTGATTCTCTACCGCAACAGTGTCTCCCGCAGGCGCATTAAATACGATGACATCATTCCGTTTAATCTCTTGAAAACCCGGCAGCCGTTTGTAAGGAATTCTGATCAGCTCCGAAAACGCTTTTCCGCCTATAACAGGCATGGTGTGATGTGCAAAAGGAAAGGCAATGGGTGTATTTGGAATACGTGGCCCATAATTCAGCTTACTGACGAATAGATAGTCTCCGATCAAAAGCGATTGTTGCATTGAACCTGAAGGGATCATAAAAGCTTCCAGCAAGAAACCGCGGATCAGCGTTGCGGCAACCGTCGCAAAGACAATGGCATCCGCCCACTCGCGAACCATAGATTTTTTATAAGGATACTTGGTCTTAAATTCATTATACGATTCGTGTAGCAGTACCAGTCGATCGTCTTTTGTCAATTGCTTATTTTCGGCAGTTGCTGTTTTCAGTTTTTTAGCATAAAGTCCATTTAGAAATTGGACATTTTTATCTCTGCCCCATAATGGTAATACGATAAAAGGGACCAGCACCGCAGCACAATTTTCCCAAAACCTTCTTTTACCAAAACAATGGATGAAATCCAGGTATAAATTATAAAAAACAAAGATATTCACGATCGGAATGATCAACAATACAATATACCAGACAGGCCGATTGGTTATCTGTCCTTGAATCCATTGGCTATAAACAGGAACAATACCCTCCCAGCCACGACGCCCTGCCTTCTCAAACAAAAGCCAAAAACCATAAGCAGCAATGATGGTCAGTACAATAAAAATAATAAGCGCCATATGTTGTTTTTTTTCGAAATGTAAATGGATGAATATTAATAAATAAACAGTCTGGATTGGTCCGAAGGAGATTCTTTTGCCCGCTGTAGCTCATTATATCGTACAATGTATTTGACAAACACATCATAGTTATACTTTTGCTCCTTTTCAAATTCGGCAAACAATTCAGGTTCGTCATTAATTAAACGACCTAATGTCAGCGTTCTTTTCTTTTTATTATTGCTAAATAGTCCGTTTGAATTACTATTTATTTCAATAACTTCTCCCGTTGCCTTTTTGAGTGCATATGCATACTTTGACTTGGTGAATCCAACACCAATCATTGGGGCTGCGCCGCCGCTACCAATCATCATTCCGCCACTACCGCCAAAATGTAATTCAGAAATAAAGTAAGCCATGATTTCACCATCGACAAGTACCTCTGCAAATGTAGGTTCTAAATCGTTAGCCATTCTTACCCGATAGGTCTGAGGAGAAGTTCCCGGTACAGGTTCCAATCCTTTTTCTACATAGGATGGTGCATATACTTTCTTTTTGGTCTGCCAGTACGCACGGTACACCTGGTCAGGTGTAAAAGTCAACTTTTCCTTTTGTTGATTTTCAAATTTAAGTTTATGGTCTTTAACAGAGGTGATCTTCCCGTAAAGCGTATCAGCATTCATCAATATCAAATAATCTAACTTCTTTAGATCCCCCTGTGCCCAGAGCAATGTCGTTGAGAAGAAAAAACACAACATGAAAGCACTTGATAAAACCAATACAATTTTCATTACTTAATAATATATTAAATCATTCTTCGCCTAAATAGGGATTCTCCAAACCCATTCACAGGCATGATGGCATGCCCGCAACTATTCATGTATCGATCACACAGGGCAGGGCTTTCATCAGCTTTTATTGCATAAATCTACATAAAAATACAATACACAATGAAAAGTCCCTCAGCTTTAACATTTCATTTACATCTTTTTTATTTCTCTAGTTCCAAGCGAACCTGACTATTCCACATAAAAAAAGAAGCCGTATCAAAATATGATACGACTCCTTTGATTATTAATGATATGGCGTTTATCCCTTATATTTACCTTCAAATTCGGTAGAGGCTTTGTTGACCCCATTACTCATATTTTCGAAGGCTTTATTGATGTTGTCAAGCAGAGTTGATTCAGTAGCTGCATCAGGAGTCTTGCTTTTGCGCAACTCTATCAGCTTCGGATAATCTTCGGTTACGATCTTTTTATAACCATTGAGCCCATCAAGCACTGCTTTTTGGAAGCTTGCATCTCCTTTAAAATCACCGAGTTCCTCTACTTTTTTGATATCGTCGTTCAAGGATTTTTCCCAATCCGTACGGACCTGCTCAGCCTTGGCATAGTCAGAAGCATTCATGGCTGCATTCATGTCTGTAATATGCTTTTCACTTCCATTGATGACCGTAATAATTGAATTGTTATATGCCGCAGGATCCTTCGTTCCTGAGCCACAACTTGACATCGTTAGCACCGCTACAGTTAGGATGCCTGTAATTAATTGTTTGATCATTGTTGTTCTATTTAAAGTTTATTTGTACACTTTGTTATAAATGTTCTTTTCTATCCATTCCGGATCAATCCGGAACGACCCGTATCAATTCAGCTTTAATTGACTTATCCAAAGATAGTTGAGCTTACAGTTTTTTTCAATCACTGATTTCAGGGATTTTATTGTCTCCAATTAATTTGCGGCTCAATTGCTTCTAAAATCTCTTTAATGGCGTTTAACGGATTAATTTCAATACATAATTACAAACTATTCATGAACAAACGCACGATTTCACGTTCCTATTTACTGTAAATTTACCCTTATCATGACAACAAAGATTACGCGAGAAGAATCTAACTTAACAGACTACGCAACTAAATTTGCGCGATAAGATGTCCTTTAAAAACAATCTATTAACAGAGAAACAGCACCTTGCCAGCTCTGCTGACAAGGTGCTGTTTCTAATCTAAACGAGCTATCTATCTTAATTTCTTCTTTTTCCCAAGATATTTCCTTGCGGATCGACAACAAGTTTCCATTCATCCGTACGACTTTTTACCTCGAATGCATATGTAATCTTTTGTTCCTCCGTAATTTTTTTCACATCTTCTATGCGATAGCCCGGAAAGTACTTTTTCATTTTGATAATCACCCCTTTTGGCAAATCATTTTTGGCCAGTTCCTCTTTATGGCGCACAATTTTGCCGTTATTTTGAATCCAGACTTCATGGTCAGTTCCGAATAGGCCAGTTTCAAATTCCGCTTCATACAATCCCGCTTTCAATTCCCAATCTACCGCTTTAGCTTTTGGGAACTTCTGCTGCAAACTATTGACCACAACCGCTGGCACCTGATTTTGTGGAATATCCTGAGCAAAAGCTCCAATCGTTGAGAGTGCAAGGATACATGCACTTAATATCATGTTACGTTTCATATCTTTATCGCTTTAGTGTATTACAAAGTAAAGCATTGATTCTGTAAAGATTTGGGAATGAAAGTCATACTTAGCGAAAATTTATTTTAAATGTATGCTGACTATCAGCATAATTGTATGAAATCGAAAATCCATATAGATTACAGATTGCCTGCACGATCGCGAGCCCTAGCCCAGAGCCTTTGGAGGAGGTATCCGATTTATAAAACCTGGAAAATACTTGCTCCGCATCCAAAGCCCCCTGTACGCTTGTATTCGCTACCGCAAGTGAGTTTTCAGTGATCGCGATATTTACTTCACCACCTTCTTTATTATGGAATAAGGCATTACGAATCAAATTTGACACGATGATATTGGCCAATGAACTATCTAATCGAAGGTTCAGCTCCTGATGTTGATGAACCTTGATCACAATATTTTTAAATGCAGCAATCTCTTCAAGTTCATCGACAGTATGTGTCACAAGCTTATTGAGCGAAAGATCCTCGTTATTTAAGTATTGCCTATTCTCGATCTTAGTGAGCAGCAATAATGATTTATTCAAACGCACCAGTCTTTCTGCCGTGTTCAATACCTCTGCAATAGCATTTGACTGCTCAGGCTGCAAGCCTTCTGTTTCGGCTACCATTTCCAATTTATTGATCATGATCGCCAAAGGAGTCTGCAGTTCATGTGAGGCATTCCCAATAAACTGCTTCTGTTGTTCGTACGTTTCCTCATTGTGTCTGATTAAAGTACTTACAGCAAGCTGCAAATCCTTAAATTCCTGAATATTGGTATCCATAGCTGGTTTATCTCCCGATTTTCCAAGGCGAAATTTTGTGAGCTGATCTAAAAAGCGATACAAAGGGCTCCATAATCGTTCAATAACCACCTTATTGATCGAGACAATACTGACGACCAACAAGATAAACAGGATCACAACAGAGTAGAATAAATTTTTGATCAGGTCACTTTCCTCAATCGTGGAATTGATTATCGAAAGCTCGTAATAATGTCCTTTATGCTCAAATGCCGTCGTCAGCATACGCACAGGTTCCAATTCGGGTTCAGGATCGTCATCATCCTGCATAAGCAGCATGGTATCTTTGTAGACATTCTGCATTTTGATCGCCTGTTGTTCGGAAATCTCACGTACCTTATAATTGTTCACCCCAAATTCCAAATCTGGGGATACAATCGTCTCAGAAGCCAATTCCTGAATAATTAAGCGCTTTTGATTCTCAAGTTCCTCATCGATATTATCATGGATCACCTCCAGCATAAATAAATAAAAGATGGTCGACCACAGCGCAATGACGACCAGTACGGAAATAGAGAGATATTTGAGCGTCTGATTGGCTAATTTCATTTTTCAACAAGTTTATATCCTATCCCATAGACCGCCTCAAAATCCACATCTGCCTGTTTTGTCAAGAATTTCTTCCGTAAATTCTTTATCTGGGAATAGATAAAATCGAGGTTATCTGCCTGATCCGTATTATCACCCCAAACATGCTCCGCCAACGCATTCTTACTGACAAGACGGTTCTTATTCAGCAAAAAGTAATGGAGGATGTCAAATTCTTTTCGATTCAGTGCGACCAATTCACCCGCAATCGAAAGCGATCGTTCATTCAGGTCAAGTACGATATTTCCCATATCCAATGTATTTTTGCCTTCCTGTTGCTTTCTCCGCAACACAGCTTTGATACGAGCATTTAACTCTGCAATATGGAAAGGCTTGGTCAGGTAGTCATCCGCTCCAAGTTCCAGTCCTCGCAGCTTATCATCCAAGGAGTCCTTTGCGGAGATAATAATTACATTATCCGATTTGCCTTCCTTTTTTAGCAGATCCAACACCTCTAGCCCACTCCCGCCTGGAAGCATGATATCCAGCAAGATACAATCATAATTATAGACCGAGACTTTATCCAGTGCCGATCTAAAGTCATATGCTGTCTCTACGATATAACCTTCTTTGATAAGAGAGTCTTTCACGATTTCCCTTAATTCTGCCTCATCTTCGATTACAAGTACTTTCATTGGACAATTGTTTTTTTTAATCAGATTTCACCTCTTTTTCCTACTTCAATTCTTCGCTATGCGTTACAAATGTATTCCGAATTTAGGAAAGAATTAGGAAAATGACTATTGTTAATTGCGACAGTGAGACAGCAGAAATCGAATAGCCGGTTTATCGTGACGATTACCTAAAATTTAACCTATCGTCTAAAATGCTATGGGCTTTTCGTATTTTAGGTCTGATTATATGCTACTATGGATAGACGAACTGCCAATATCTGGGCTCCTGTCATTGGACTGGAGGGTTTCCGCAAAGAACAGACCGCCGGGCGCGAAGAACTTCTCTTCAATGAATTACATGGAGAAAGGCTGATAGACAAGCCCCATAAGCACGATTTTTTTATTATCAATTTATTTGATACAGCATCTGGTACACATACAATTGATTCTATTGACTACACCATCAAAGATCATCAGGTACATGTGTTATTCCCCGGCCAGATGCACAAATGGCATATCCATTCTGGTACAATTGGCTACCAATTGATGATCGAACGTTCATTTTTTGAGCATTTCGCGCCCTTTTTTCGTTTTTCCTTTACCAATTACCAAAACCATCCCGTGATTGATCTCACCAAAGAGGCCTTCATACAGTTGCATTATGAATTTGAATCCGTTAAAAAAGAATTGGAACGGGAGCATTCGTTAATTCCCTTGATTACAGCACGTGCCGGAGTAATCGCCGCCATTGTCAGCCGGGAAGCAGAGCATGTATTTACCGAATTCAAAGTCTATCAATCCGTTCCCCGTCTTGCCAAATTTAACATGTTGATAGATGAATTTTTCAGAGAACAAAAACAAGTTGCTTTTTATGCGGAAAAACTTCACATCTCACCCAACTACCTCAATATTCTGTGTAAAAAATATTTGAAAATATCTGCCACCCAGCTTATTCATCAACGGATTTGTATTGAGGCAAAGCGTCTTCTCCAGAGCTCCGAATCATCCATTAAAGAAATTACATTTGAATTAGGTTTCGCAGATCAAGCCTATTTTTCTAATTTCTTTAAGCAACAGACTGGTGTAAGTCCAAGTGATTTTAGGGAAAAAAGATAAATCGCACAAGAAATAGCAGAAATTACCCAGTATTATTAAAGCTTTCAGTAGTTACTTTTGCAAAAGGCCAGTCCATTTTATGGATCGCCTAGATCGCAACGTAAATAGGAATAAAATGAAACCAATAGCCCTTTCGCGCAAAGAATTTATACGTAACTCCGCTCTGGCACTTGCCGGAACAACGTTGATCCCAAACATGCTTGTTGCAGAAGAGCGCAACGAACTTGCCTCTCCTGAGCTGTTGGTTGGGCATCAAGGCAAAAAAAGTTATACCCTAAAGAATGTTTTATTAGAAACAGGCTTTGAATATGATGAAAATGGCAGTGTCATCGCGACAAAAACTGGTCTTTTCGCGGTGCAGATTGAAGCCGGAAAAATCAAAAAAATCGGACCCAATAGTACCGATGCCAACGCCATAGATGCGAAGGGAAGATTGATGCTTCCATCGTTTAGCGATATGCATATCCACCTAGACAAGACATTTTATGGCGAAAAATGGCAGGCTGTGCGCCGAGGTGCAGGTGGTGTCAAAGGCATGATTGCACTCGAGCAGCAGATCCTTCCTGAACTGTTAAAGAATTCAACCTATAAAGCAGAAAAGCTGATAGAATTACTTCAATCCAAGGGGACAGCCTTTGCACGCAGCCACGTCAATATAGAGCCTACGTCTAAGTTAGATTCACTACACCACCTCCAACTTGCACTGGAAAATAAGAAAAACAGTTTCGGGGCCGAACTGGTTGCCTTCCCACAACATGGGGTATACTATACAGATTCCGTACCCTATCTTAAAGAAGCCGCGAAAACCAATATTGATTTTATCGGCGGCGTGGATCCTTTTACCATTGATGGTGCCATTGAGAAAACAATGGATTTCACCGTTCAATTGGCATTGGATCACAACAAAGGTATCGATATCCATTTACATGAGTCTGGTGAGTCCGGACTGAAAACAGTCGAGTACCTGATCAAAAAAGTAAATGAAAACCCCGCATTGAAAGGCAAGACCTACCTCAGTCATTGCTTTGTTCTGGCAAGACTGGAGAAAGCCAAACAACAGGAAATCGCAGAACAACTTGGTGCAGCACAGATCGGTATTGTTTCGACCATTCCTTTCGCCGGGCTGATTATGCCTATTCCGACACTCCTAGAAAACAAAGTCACCGTGATGACCGGGAACGACAGTATTGTCGATCACTGGAATACATTCGGGTCAGGAAGTGTTCTGCAAAAAGCCAATATGGCTGCCCAAGTATATGGACAGGTTACGGAGTATGGCCTATCACGTATGCTAAAACTAGCAACAGCAGGCCCGATTCCATTGGACGATAAAGGGCAACAGCAATGGCCAAAACCTGGCGACGACGCAAACATCGTCCTCATCGATGCAAGTTGTTCGGCAGAAGCTATTTCACGGATTTCACCAGTCGGATCTCTTATCTATCAAGGAAATATTGTCTACTAAGCATCTGACAAACGAGGCACAGCGCAACAGATTTTTTCACACAATGGCATTCAATTTCTTTTTCTAAGCTTTTGAATGCCATTGTGTAAACGTTGTGGTGACTCAAAGAAATTGAAATTAGTATGTGATGGATTTCATCATCGCTTAAAGAGCCTCATTACACGCGGCTCTACCCAATCGCTCAAGATATAGGCAACAGCAAGCATTGACAGTGTAACTGCAGAAACAAGTACATATTTATTTAAATAGCCATGAAGTTGATTGAAAACGATGAATCCGATATGCTGATGAATGAGGTATAAGGGATAGGTAAGCATCCCAATTTTAATAAATTTGGGCGAGTTGAGGCATTGTAGCTTTCTGCAAGAAACAAGCAACATGAGGATATAAAATACAACGATGGTGCCCCCAATAATATAGGGTGAAAAATCGCTATGAAAAGTCCTTGCCAACCAATGAATCCGACCAATAGCGCCATCGATGGATAAATAAAGGCACCAAGGCAATATAATAAAATGCTTTAATGTAGGTCCATGAATAAAAATTTGGCAAAACACTATTCCTGCAATAAAATAAGCACTCCAATCCAGAATAAAGAGGTGATGGATGGCATCATAGGTTGTTGAGGGCCCAACAAACAGACGCAAGCTCGACAAAAATAGCCAAAAGTAGATCAGATAGTCTAGGCTGACCTGTTTGAATCGGTTTGTAATAAGAAATACCGCAATAATGAGATAAAATTTCAATTCAACATAGAGTGACCAATAGGCACCGTCGATATTTCCCTGACCAAGGAACTCCTGAATCATGGTCAAGTTGGCTAAGAGCTGTTCGAAGGTGACGAGATACCGAGGTGCTCCCAAAAAATAAGTTACGACAAACGTGATAACCAAACAGATCCAATACATTGGATAAAGCCTTTTAAACCGAGAATAGCAAAATTTGGGCAGTGAACGATGTTTTATGGAAAAGGCGATCACAAAACCGCTGATGATAAAAAAAAGGTCTACTCCAAGATATCCATATTTGAAATAGTCGCCGATTTCATCAAAACGCAGCAGTGACATGTCTCCATTTTTATACCCCCGATACAAATAATGATATAGCAATACAGCCGATGCCGCTATAAAGCGAAACAGATCGATTTGGTAAATTCTTTTTGTCTGGGACATTTTGAGCGCAAATATAGGCTGTTTCATTTATAGTTTCAGGTAAAGTCGTAAAGAATGCTTTAAATGCTATCATCTCCATGGTGAAATTGCTGCTAGACTTGAAATCTAAAATATTCCGTCGAATTTATAACATCATTATGTGACTGTTAGCCTATTGCCAATCAACACCAACCTTGCTAAATTTATGTTATACTAGTAAAAAACGAGGAAATTATGAGAAAGAACCTAATAATAGTCTTTATTGCCATCGCCGCCATATGCTTTGGTCATCACACGAAAGCTCAGACGGTTACTTCAGCTCCAGTCACTGTCAACATCAATTTGACAGACGCCATCTCAATTACGCTGGGTGCAACTCCAACTGTTGATTTTGTCTATGATGACGCCGCCGATTATGCTGCTTCTAAAACTGTCACGAAAGCGAGCCATTTTACCGTGGTCAGCAATAGAGCTTACGATATCACAGTCGCTGCGACTGCGGCATTTGCACCTGCCGGAGGTCCTGCCTTGAGCATTGTTACTGTCAATGTGGACCCTACAACTGCCAATGGCGGAACTTTAGTGGCCAATGTTCCGCTAAGTACCACGGCTGCTGCTTTGGTCAACGGCGCGACAGCCTCTACTGGAGCAGTATATAATGTCGATTACACTATTCCGGATGCAGCACCATTATTGGACCTTCCGGCCGCCGCCTATAGCACTACCGTAACGTATACAGCAACACAGTTATAAGATCCGATAAAAATATTGTCATTTGTGAGATATTATCTAGCAATACTATTTACTTACATATTTAATACCCTGACCTATGGCCAGGGTATTTCAGTTTCCCCTTCGCGCATATTTTTTACAGGTGCAGCTGGGCAGACAGCTAGTCAGGCGATCACATTCAGCAATACCTCGACCAACGAATTTTATTTTGTAGCCAATATCAAAGATTGGGATCGTGATTCCTTGGGGATTAAACGGTACTATCCAACAGCTAATAAGCCCCTGTCCAATGCTTCCTGGCTTTCGCTCTCGGATAATACTGTACTTTTAGCCCCAGGAGAAACCAAAAGCATTAATCTTACTATGACAGTTCCCCGCAGCGAACAAAATAAATTGACCAATAGCATGTTATTTTTTACGCAAGTCAAGGAACAGAAAAAAGATCTCGCGCAGGGTCTGAACATGAATGTATTGCTTGAAGTGGGCATCCAAATTTACCATACCCCGACGGGCTTAAAAACGGGAGATCTGGAATTTCTTGCATTTGAGGATAGGGGGATTATAAAAAACACGAATGGAGTCGCTGTCCGTCGCATGGATGTAAAAGTCAAGAATACGGGTCAGGTCAATAAAGATGCATATGTCCGTTTTGAGTTGACCAATACCCAGACAGGAGAAGAAATACCAATTAAAGCTATTGCAATCGCGATGCTTCCCGAAGCCGAGCAATGGGTGCAGGTCGATCTCCCGGAGAAACTCTCCCCCGCTCCTTACCTCGCGGTTGCTATACTCGACGCCGGCAGCCAATATGATTTAAAAATTGCAGAGAAAGAGATTAAATATTAACTTGGCAATCCTATCGCTGTGCCTTGCTCTATGTGTCCGTACGACAGTGGCCCAGGTCACTATTACACTTCCTCAGGCAAACATTCAAAGTAGGACCGACTATAACCAGATCTTTAATGTTGGCCAGTACGCCAGCGTACTTACCTTATTGCCAACATTTAGGGTTAAGGCCAATACCACGAGTTTTAGCAGCACTGCTGGGGGCAGTATCCCGCTCAGTATCGCTCATATTAAACTGAACTCAATTGGTAGTCTATCCTTACTCGGGGCCAGTAGCGAAGTCACCCTATCGGTTAACAATGGAAATTTATATAGTTCACTGGCGACTGTCTCTTCCGGAGCCATTACGGCCAACGTTCGTTTATCTACCGGGAGCCAAACCTGGATTGCAGGAATTTATGATAGTAACCTGAGCTTTTCTACACAAGGTGTCTTGGCCGGTTCCATTACACCAACGACATTGCCTTTTAGCATAAATGTTCCCGGATTTATCAGTCCTCCAGTTCAGGTAGGTACAACAAGTATTCTGGTCAACAACTTAAGCTTTTATCGCTCAACCAATGGCATCAGCACGGAAAAAGTAATTCCCTTAACGACGACCGTACCCTATATTCCCAGTTTAAAGACCACAAACACACAGTTTAGCTTTAATACGCCTTTACCCTACAATACCTTGCCTATTTCTCCCGTTTCGGCAATAAATACCACATTAACAGGCGTATCCAATTCTACCACTGTCGCTTTATCTACGACCGACCAAGCACTGACCAATACGACGGGGATTGCAGTACCTGCCAATAATGCGCAATCGCTAACAGCGAACTACAGTATCAGTGCCAGCCAGTTAAAAATGAGCTTTATCCAAGCCGGCACCTATTCCGTCCCATTGACTCACACCTGGAGTAAATTGGCAACCGCATATCCCACAGGCGCACTACAGGCACAAAGCAGTGGAAACCTCGAAATTGTCGTGAGTGATCTAGCCGAATTGGTCGCCAACCAACAGGCCGTCAACCTGGACTTCAGTACCACCGCCGATTATAAAAATGGCGTAAGCAAAGATATGCCCACTCACCTTCGCATCAGTAAGACAACACCCTATAATCTCTATGTACGCGCTTCCTCCTCCTCCTTTATATCAGGGATAAACAGTATTCCCCTGAATGCGCTTCGCATTGGTCCTATGGCTAATCAGACGGGCATGAATACCATCACACTTTCCGCTACTGCACAGCAGCTTATCCAAAGTGCGGATCCAGTAATCGACCGCAACTTGAATATACGTTACAGTATACCTGCGTCCGAGACCAGCAAACTTCTTAACAAACCTGCAGGTACCTATACGGCAAATATCATATTTAGCTTTGTAGCCCCCTAAAATCGCTTGATCTCAACCTTACGGCGTTCGTCCCTGTATCTAAAGTCAGGGATTTCAGTTGCCTCACCTTCTTTCACTTCAATCTCACAACTTGGGTTTTCGATTGAAAATGACATTCCTTCAGTAACAACATCGACCTTGTAGTGCCCGATCGGCAGATAAATTACATAATTTCCATCTTCATTCGTTAACGTGCTGTATTCTTTATCTTGGAGATCCCTTGCAACAATACGTATACCACCAAGCTGAGGTCTTGATTCCAGGTATTTATTTGTTACGGATTTGATGCGCCCTTTTAAGGCTCGGGTTATGATCAGTGGAATTTCCATGGACCGGTTTTTTGTCAGCACGACACTGATCGTGTCGCGAGAGACCCAACCGCGATTGTTTTCTACCTGAATGTTATACACCCCAGGATCCATATCAACAAACTTCACTCTTCCCTTGTCATCCGTCACCGCCGCTTCCTTTCCTATCTTTACCAATACTGATCTAGCCTGGGATTCATCGTTGTCCCGTACCCCATTGCTGTTGCGGTCTTCAAAAAAGAGCAATTGCAGTTTATGTCCCCGTCGGCCTCCCCTATGTCCGAAACTCTTTTCTATGCCAAGCCGCAACTGCCTATTATTAAAGGCATAACTATACGGCATATTTTCGTTAAGTTGAGGATCTGTTACCACACCAAATACTAAATTTCCCCTAATCAAGGTATAATAGAGATCAGCAGTAAGATTCCAGCCGCCTTTCATTCGCCAACGTGCATTGCCTGTAACAGAAAAATTATTGCTGCGCGAGAATCCGTAATAACTATACATGGTCGCAATCTGAGCCTGCAGCCTGTTGTCAAACAAATCGAGCTGTGAGCTTGGTCCGAAGGAATATATCCTGTATTTGCCATTCCCTGATGATGCCAATAAATCACTCAGGTAATAAGGGTTGACCTGAATAAACGTATTAAAGCCAAACCAGCGGTTGTTATAATTGCCCGTTATCCGTAGCGAGTGAAAAGGAGCAATTGGTCTGTTGGATGTATTTCTATACGTATAACCGTAATCGGTCTGTATTGAAAAGCGATGCGCAGCTGTAAAAAAATTCAGATCACCCACTATTCGCATGGAGCTTGACTTCCAGCTCAACTGCGATTCTGCGAGTCCGTACCAATCCTGATAGGTACCGCGTTGTCCCATAAAATAGGGACGAAGATCAAGCTGTAATTTTTCTTTTCCCGTATGGTAGCCAAACTCATAGATCTGAATACGGTTGGCATTATTAAAATAGTAATCTCGATCACCAGGTAGATATTTTGGATCATTATCCATGTAACTTGCCCGGACGGATACACTTTTATTCTTTTTCAACAATTTACTAATACGCGTATCAGATTGTATCAATCCCCGACGTAAGCCCACGTAATATGGCGTACTATAATAATTGATGCTGCTTATCTGATAGTGTTCATCGGCATAGTTATAGTTAAATCCTAACGCGGCAGCCATTTTTGCGCCCCCCTTTTGGAGACGTTCCACACTGTATCCACCCTCTACCCCAAGTTGTTGTTTGGCCCCTAGCTTCATAACTCCCTTACCACTGATCAGGTCACTGTTCACAGCACGGTAGTCATTGTTCGTGTGGAGATAGCTTACACTATTTTCCTGGGGCCGATCCGAACGAAAGGTATATTTGGCGCCAATGATTTTACCACGGCTAAGCAGACTATTCATCTGGTTGATCAACATGTAGCTATTTTCAACAGCATAAAGACTGATCGATCGTTCCTTATCCAATTTATAGCTTGCTTTTGCTCCGCGTCCGTTGATCGGTTGATCCAGATTTTCATAGATATTACCGATTTTTACTCCCCAGTCCTTTGTCTGATAATCTATGTACGTATCGTACATATTCAAAGCCTTTTGTTTTTGATAATAATCCGTATTCAAGCGATAAGTCAGTTTACGTCCTTTAGGCATGTCCATTTCACCGAATAGCTGAACTTGATATACGGACATATCTTGCCCCATATTGAGGTAACGCAATGCTAGCATATTATTATAAGGCAGATTCTGCAGATTTAGGTCAGCTCCAAAACGCTTTACACTACCCACCGTCATCATCCGCACCCTGTTATTGGCGACTACCTTTCCGCCGGCTTCAACAGCTTCCAAAGTAAAATCTACATCTATGGCTGTTTTTTTTGAACGCATCGTTGCCGTGAAAGACAATAGTGATTGTCCACCTGCTGCCAGCGTAACAGGTAAAGTCTCCCCCCTTATTTCCAACTCGCCCGGTAAATTTGGGAAACGCACCTGAATGGTAAGCGGCACCAAACCAATATTCACTGCTCGCACCAGAAATTGTACCTGGCCCGTTGATTGATCAATGTAATATTCAGGAAGCTCGGTTTGCAGAAGTAACGACTGCGCTTCGTTTAACCGCGTAGAGAAAGATTGCGGGGGCTGTATTTTTACGGTTGGATCATTTGATTGAAACCCAATTGTAAATGTCTGGGTTCCCTTGGCAATTGTCCGACGATCGGCCATATATTTTAATGGAAAGCTTTTGCTTTCTTTAGCCATTAACGTAATCGAGTGGGGTAATTTTATTAAGCCCTGCAGCGCAGATGTATTATTAGCGCTCGGCTTTAGCTCAATTATTTTATCGCTGTGATTTGTAATTCTTAATTTATTGGCAAACGATTTGGAAACAGCAATTGGGATCGTGTCATGATCGAATTTAATGGCAATATCGTACTGTTGCTGACTTTTCGCTTCGGATAACAAAACAGCAAAATAAAAAAGAAACAGGAAAATCCAGCGGCTTCTAATCGGCATATCGTACGATTCAACTATCCATAAAAATCAGGCTTAATTCTGTGAGATAAAAATATACATCGTCACATTTTCATGTAACAAAATGTTAAGCAGTCAGTTGTGCGATCAGTTCCCCTTTGCTATTGATTTGAAGCTTTCGATAGATCCGTTTTATATAAATACGTACCGTATCCAATGAAATGGTATACTTTTGAGCGATCATTTTATAGCTCAATCCCTCCATAATTCCGTTTGCTACCTGGAGCTCCCGGGCAGTGAGCAGATCCACGTATTTTTTTGAACTGAAGCTTTGATCAATCAGTGCCCTATTCACTCCTGGGCTTACAAAAGAGCCATCATTCAACGTGATACTGATCGCCGAAAGGAGTGAATCCATACAGGTTTGCTTTAACAAATAGCCCACAGCACCATGTCTAAAGCAAGCACGTACAGTCTTCACATCACAGATATTGGTCAATATCACAATATCTGTATTAGGAAAAATAGTTTTTACATGTTCGACAATTAATGGCTCCTGGTGTTCAATATCCATAATGATTACATCTGGAGCTACGGCGGCCTGGTCAATACGCTCTTTGCCCATCTCAAAAAGGACCTTAACTTTATGCATCGGCCCTTTTTCTTGAAGTACGCCTAAGGTAATCTGCCGTGCCTGTTCATTACTATCAATTATCCCTACAGTAATCATGCTTGTTATTATTTCGTGTAATAATCGGTCCTACTTCACTTATAGTTAGGTTACATTTTATTTCCACCGCAATTTCAGGCTTAATCGTACCATTATTAAAAAATGACAACCTCTATTTTATCAATCTACTTAAAGACAACTATTAAAAAACAATTGTTTTTAAAAAATAAAATTTTATCATAATTTAGTGTATTTTTTCCATAATATAGCATATATAACCTTATTAATGAAAATCATCTAAAGCTTCAGGAGGTATGCTGTTTATAAATTGAATTAATAAAATATGATGAAGGGAATAATATTATGTGCTGTGATTAATTACCTATTCGCAGACATGGGGTATATAAACAATGGCGTATATAAACAACAGCTTGGAGATGTTAATTATATACGCCCTGGATTTTAATAAAAAGGGTCGTTACGGTTTAGTGATTATAACGGAGAAAAATCTTATTTAACAATACGCTTCAGGTATTCACCATATCCTGACTTGCACAAAGGCTCCGCAATGGCATCCAGCTGCTCCCGGCTGATGTATCCCATACGATAAGCCACTTCCTCGATCGCGCCGATTTTCATTCCTTGGCGTTCTTCGATAACCTGTACAAATTGAGCGGCCTGCATCAATGACTGTATCGTGCCCGTATCCAACCAGGCAGTCCCCCGATCAAAAATCCCTACTTTTAGTTTCCCTTGACTTAAATATGCCTTGTTGATATCCGTAATCTCCAGTTCCCCCCGTGCCGAAGGTTCGATACTTTTCGCTATTCCAACGACAGCATTATCGTAAAAATAAATTCCCGGAACAGCATAGCTGGATTTTGGTTGGAGTGGTTTTTCTTCAATGGATACCACCCTTTTGCTTGCGTCAAATTCCACTACCCCATAGCGTTCGGGATCATGTACCGGATAAGCGAATACCACACCACCGTCAGGATCCGCGCAAGATTGCAGCAGTTTTGATAAGCCCGAGCCATAGAAAATATTATCGCCCAGAATAAGTGCTACTTTATCATCAGCAATAAACTCTTCGCCCAATATAAAAGCCTGTGCTAGCCCATCCGGGCTTGGCTGCTCCTTGTATTCAAACCGACAGCCCAATTGGGAGCCGTCTCCCAACAACTTTCTAAAGTTGGGCAAATCCTGTGGAGTCGATATAATCAATATCTCGCGAATACCCGCCAACATCAGCGTAGATAGCGGATAGTATATCATTGGTTTATCGTATACAGGCATTAATTGCTTACTCACGGCAAGCGTTAAAGGGTGTAAACGGGTTCCAGATCCTCCGGCCAATATAATTCCTTTCATTCGTATTAAGTATTAGCGATATTTTAGTTTTTAATTTCCTCTGCCAACATGTCCCCAAGACTTGTCTTCCAGTTTGGTACAGCTACATCAAAGGCTGCTTTAATTTTCGATTTGTCAAGCAGTGAATACTTTGGCCGTTGTGCTGGGGTTGGATAAGCAGACGTGGGAATTGGTCTTACCTGACAGTCAAATGAACGGAAATCCCGTATTGCTACAGCAAAGTCATACCAAGATATTTCCCCTTCATTGCTGTAGTTATAAATACCAGCTTTCCAAACCGGTGTATCAGCAATTTTTAAAATCGCGAGCGCCAGATCTTTTGCATAGGTTGGGCTACCAATCTGATCATTGATCACACTGATCTCATCACGTTCGGCCATGAGGCGACACATGGTCTTGACAAAATTCTTTCCATAAGCAGAGTATACCCAGGATGTCCGGATAATAATTGCCTCTGGACACCATTTTTGAATCGCCTTCTCTCCTGCGAGCTTGGTCTGTCCATAGACATTGATTGGCGCCGTAGCTGCATCCTCCGTTAGTGGAACAGCAGAATCACCATCAAACACATAATCGGTCGAAAGAGCAATCAGCTTTGCCCCATGTACATGACAATATAGCGCAATCTCTTCGCAGGCTAAATGATTGACCACATTAGCTGTTTCAGCATCTTCCTCCGCCTTATCCACGGCGGTATAAGCGCCAGTATGAATTATTAAATCAGGCTGATACATGGCCAAAATATCCTGAATCAGGAGAATCTGATCCAATGGTAATTGCTTACGATCCAGAAAATAACACTCCATTTCAGTGTCATTCATCAATAAATCATATAACTCGGACCCTAATTGTCCAGAAGCACCTGTAATGACAATTTTCATCAATATCTTTTTATGGTGGAAGCAATATGGTCTGCTTATAGTTCCAATGAGGCCTTAAGCAGGTCAAGCGCGCTATTTTATTATTTCAATTTATCAGATAATGCGGCGAAGCTTTGTGCCTCTTTATCCTTTTCTGACAAAATCATTTGATCTACCGGAATTTGCCAGTCAATCGCCAATTCAGCATCTAAAGGGTGTACACCATCCTCCGCTTCTTTGCTATAATTATTATCACATTTATAAGAGAATACCGCCTGCTCAGACAATACAGAGAAACCATGCAAAAATCCGCGTGGCACAAATAATTGCTTTTTATTCTCGGAAGAAAGTTCCACGGCGACATGCTGTCCATAGGTCGGTGAATTCGGCCGAACATCAACAGCCACATCCAGCACACGGCCTTCGAGTACACGCACCAGTTTTGCCTGCGCATGCTCACCAGCTTGCATATGCAGCCCCCTGACAACGGCAAATTGGGATTTCGACTGATTATCCTGTACAAAATGAGGATTATGCCCCAATATCGCAGCCAATTTATTTTCATTATAAGACTCAAAGAAATAGCCTCTATCATCTTCAAATACGGCCGGTTCTAAAATAAAACAACCCGACAGTTTCGTTTCTGTATATTTCATGTTTAAGCGCCGTTATATTGGTTGTCATAATAATGCTGATAATCACCGGAAGTCACATGATCCAGCCATTCCTGATTGGACAAAAACCAATCTATTGTCAGCGATAATCCCTCTTCAAATGTCACCGATGGTCTCCAGCCCAGCTCAGTATTTATTTTACTTGCATCAATCGCGTAGCGTAAATCATGACCGGGACGATCTTTGACAAAAGTAATCAGGGAAGCAGCTGTACCATCCTCCCTGCCTAATTTAGCATCCATCTGTCGGCAAAGTTCTTTGATCAAGTCAATATTCTGCCATTCATTAAAACCACCTATATTGTAAGAATCACCATTTTTACCTTCATGAAAAACCAAGTCTATCGCTTTTGCATGATCGATCACAAAAAGCCAGTCCCGGGTATATTTTCCGTCACCATACACCGGCAATGGTTTATTATTTAAAATATTGTGAATACACAGTGGAATCAGCTTCTCAGGAAAATGATTGGGGCCGTAATTATTGGAACAATTGGTTAAGACAATCGGTAAGCCATAGGTATCGTGATAGGCCCGTACAAAATGGTCCGAACTTGCCTTGGAGGCCGAGTAGGGTGAATGCGGATCATATTTGGTATTTTCTGTAAAAAAGCCAGATTCGCCCAAAGCACCAAATACCTCATCCGTAGAAACATGGTGAAAACGTTTTCCCTCTAAATTATCCTTCCAGATTGCCCGGGCGGCATTTAACAAGTTTACGGTTCCAATTACATTGGTCAGGACAAATGCTGAAGGGTCTGCAATGGAACGGTCTACATGCGATTCCGCGGCTAAATGAATAATCCCGTCAGGTTGATATTGTTCGAATACCGAAGTTATCGCCGCCTGATCGGTAATATCCGCTTTGACAAAGCTGTAATTTGGACGATCCTCGATATCTTTCAAATTTTCAAGGTTGCCCGCATACGTCAGGGCATCCAGATTAATAACCTGATAATGCGGATATTTAGTAACAAACTCACGAACAACATGGGATCCAATAAACCCAGCCCCGCCAGTGATTAAGATTTTTTTATTCATATAATGTGCTTTTGACGGAAACCTTTTGCGTTATTCTGTCTAAATTTATTAACTAATAATTCGCTAAAATTAGCTTGATTTTTGCGAATTGGCAAGTTTTAAACGATGGAGAATGCATAATAAACGCAAAAATCCCATCAAAGGGACTTTTGCGAAATAAATAGGGGTAAATTTTTGAGCCCCTTAAGCCTTTTTTACGATTGAATAAACAGGGACCTCGTCTACAAATTCCTGTTCGATCGCGTTGTCCAATGTCTCGTACTCAGAATTCTGAGATTTAAATTCCGGAACGATCCGTTTCATCGCAGCAACCAGGTCCATAAAATTGGGCAAATGCTGATCAGCATCTACAATTTGTTGACAGACAGCATTGATTCGCTCCGCTTTTAGGATCAAATCATCATGTCTTACTTTAGCGATCATGATTTTCGGATGATGCGTTTTGACGGTATTCTCGTTATTCGCCAACAGTTCCTCGTAGATCTTTTCGCCCGGGCGCAGGCCAACAATTTTGATATCAATATCTTCCGGATAACGGTAACCTTTCAATTTGATCATCCGTTTTGCCAGGTCCATTATTTTAACCGACTTGCCCATATCGAAGACAAAAATCTCGCCGCCTTTTCCCATGACGCCGGCTTCCTGCACCAGCTGGCAAGCTTCAGGAATCGTCATAAAGAAACGTGTAATTTCAGGGTGAGTCAGGGTCAGCGGGCCGCCGTTTGCCATTTGTTTTTCAAAGAGTGGTATGACGGAGCCGTTGGAGCCGAGTACATTTCCAAAACGGGTAATGATAAAACTTGTTTCAGACCTACCGCTGCAGCTGCTTACGTAAATTTCAGCCATCCGTTTGGTGGCCCCCATCACATTTGTAGGGTTTACGGCCTTATCTGTCGAAACCATGACCATTTTCTTTGTACCATGCTGTATGCAAAGATCGGCGATATTCTTACTTCCAAGCACATTTGTCTGAATGGATTCATACGGATTTGCCTCCATCAATGGCACGTGTTTATAAGCAGCCGCATGAAACACCAGCTCCGGTTTATACTGTACAAATATATTCTGCATAAAGGCATAGTTGCGCACATCTCCGACAATACAATGCAGATGATCAGGCTGTGTTGCCTTGATCGACTGTTGGATATCATAGAGAGCAGACTCTGCCTGATCCACCAGGATCAATTTTTTATAATGGCGTCTTGCGATCTGACGGGCCAGTTCCGAACCAATGGAGCCTGCGGCACCAGTAATAAGAACCACTTTGTCCTTCATCTCCTCTTCAATCTCCGGATGGTCCAATTTAATTGGCTTACGACCAAGCAAATCCTCAATTTTTAATGGTCGGATCTCTCGCTTGACACCGGAGTTGAGCAAGATCCGGGCCGAAGGCATAATTTTAAGCTCAAGTCCAATGTTTTGAAACCAGTCAGACACATACTGTAGCCGCTCGGGATCATTATTTTCGACAGCAATAATGACCTGCGTAATTTGACATTTCTCAACAAATTCCTTCGTAATTTCTGTAATATCTCTAATTTTCAATCCCGCAAGCCGCTTGCCGATGCGCGATATCTTGTCCTCTACAAAGGCGACCACTTGGAATTTGATCCTTGGATCCTCCTTTAATAGGGAGAAAGCCACCAGCCCTGGGCGTGAGGCACCAAAGATCAGTACATTTTCGACTTTCCGTGCTGGCAAAAAAAGATACTCGTAGATGGTCCGGTACACGACGCGCGCCCCTACCATTGTCACAATCAGGATACAAGCCTGCATGGTCAATATCCCGTATGACAGCCGGAGAAAATCCTCTAGGGCTGTTCCTTTATCGACGGTAGCCTTGATAATAAAAGTAAATAGCATCAGCAGCAAATAGGCAGATGCAACAGTTTTAAAGATCTTGATTGTATCCCGTATTCCTGTCTGGCGAACGATACCTTTAAATGTATTGTAAAACAAGAACATAAGTAAATATACCGGCAACACCACTACCAGCTTTTTTAACATTAAAGAAACGTCAAAGACGCCCTTGAAATTATTGATGACATAATTTGAAAACACATAACTTGCAAATACAAACCACATATCGATCAATAGAATGACCCATCGTGGATTATCTTTACGCAAACGCTTTCTTAAATCCAATAGAGATCCCATCATAGCTTTCTTCCCTTTTCTTGTCGTTTATTGTTAATTATGCTGCATCCATATTTATATTGGACACAACAGCTATGGCCTTTTCGCATTTCATATAGAAAAGACCAAGATACTTAAAATTTAACAATGCTTTGTCCATTTAATTTAGATTTAAACAACAATAAGCATTGACTATATTATCAGCATACCATCGTGGACTAAGCAACTATTATACCGAAGTTGTTACAATCATCCATAAAATTTAAAAATTACAAACTCAAAAGTCATTCGATTGTATTATACTTGAATTAAACTTTTACCTGTCCACAGCATCTATTTCCCTTCAACATTAAAACTGGCATATTGTTTGTAAACATTTGGAAAGAAAGTAAATACCATGTACTTGAATTATATATTATGAATTTTTTGACCAATTTATTCAAACATAAAAAGTCATCATCCGTTAGACCTTTGGCGCAATTGGAATTTCTCGAAGTGGATATGCACAACCACCTTTTGCCCGGAATTGACGACGGAAGTAGTTCGGTAAAAAATTCGATCAATTATATTCAAGCATTACAACGGTTGGGGTTGAAGAAGTTTATCTGCACGCCACATATTATGGCCGGTGTACATCCAAATAACAAATCAACTATTGAAGAAGCACAGGTTGCTCTAGTTAAGGGATTAAAAGATAGCGGCAACGAAACCCCTATTTTTGCCGCGGCCGAACACATGATTGATGATGGCCTAAGCGCACTTATCCAACAAGACGAACTTTGTGTAATGCCCGGCGGTTATGTGCTAATCGAGATGTCCTATTTATCCGAATCCAAAGCCCTCTTTCATACTATTTTAGAGATTCAAAATCTCGGATACAAACCAATTCTTGCACATCCTGAACGTTACGGTTATTACCACAATAATTTTAATATCTATAAACAGATTAAGGATGCAGGCTGCCTATTACAACTCAATTTACTTTCCCTAAGTCGGTATTATGGAGTAGATACCAAAGCCATTGCAATGACCTTATTAAAATCAGGCATGTATGATTTTGTAGGAACGGACTTGCATCATGAACGTCATCTTGAAGCACTGCAGAAAATTGTAGAAAAATACCCAATTCGCGAAATGTTAAAGACCTCTCCCATCTTAAACCAAAGTTTGTCAGACTATTTCGACAATAGCAAATCACAGGGAATAGCTGGTTAAAAATAACTTACTGTCCTATTTTGTGTCCAACAAAGGAAAGATGACAGACCGTGAATACAAGAAATTGCATAAAAAACGCATTCCCCAAGCCGGGGAATGCGTTTCCATTAAATTTATGATCCAAAAAAATAGCTTTGATATTCAGCATGCTAGTTTCTTACACAACGGATCTGAAAAGCCTTTTCCTTGCTATCCACGCCCGATGCCGTACTAGGTTTATTGTATCCACCAAATTGCAAACTAACCGCCGTAGACATATCAGCGTCAGTAGAAATATTAGTTGACGTCCAATAAGGAGTTGTTCCACCTATGATTGACGGAAAGAATATGGATGCACTTGGATTAGCAGACATTGCCTGCAAATCGGTAGATCCATAGAAAACCCCTTCCACTCCGTTGTACTTATACTGCCAGTCAGTGGCCGCACCCGATGTCGCAAGCAATATGTTATATTCCGCTTGCGAAGGTGTCCGCCATTCGGCACTGACCAATTTACAAGGGTCTCTCTCTACTTTGTAATCAAGCATATCGTGATAAGTAGGCGCAACACCTGCTCCCTCCGGAGTCAGCCAGTTATAATACCAATTGTTACCTAATTGATTTGGAGCCGCAAAACTATATTTACCATTAGTGTACTGCAAGTTTCCAGGGGCCCAAATATATCCGCCACCATTTATACCACCCAATGGTGCCTTTAGTTTAAATTCCAATACATATTTTACGCCAGGTCTTAAGTTCCAATTACCGCTTGATATCGTTCTAGCTGCACTTCCACCAATAGAAACACCTGATAAAGAAATTTTTCCACTTGTTGTTGCCGCTGTAGCGATGAAAGTAGAATCCGAGTTGATGACAGTTCCATTTGTATTTTTCAAGTTGAATGCTACTGGGCTTACGTTACCCTTATGAGTAAGTGCACTAGTCGCCAAATTCACATCTACAGCTGCATTAGAAGGTTCAATTGTTGCACCCGAAATACTGCTCACTGTTCCTATAGCTGAAGCGTCAAACTTCAATGTCACCTGTGTAAACAAGTGCTCTAAGTCAGCGTTCAATATATTCTGGCCATCTTTTACTTCAAAGACCACCTGATCAAGCATAAAGTCCTGATCAGCAGTCAGACCTTCAAAATTCACTTCACTCAATGTTGTACCGACAGCGATTGACGGTAGCGTTTTATTCGAACCCGACGCATAGATTACAAATGTGTATTTTCCTTTTTCAATGGCGAAATCCTGCACAGCATTCCCTTGGGTAAATGATTTAGTCTCTTTGTATCCACCTGCTGCGTCAAAAATTGCCACATAATAAATAGTCCCTTGTTTCAAGGTCTTTTGATCGGTACCTGTGGAAACAGTTGCCGCACGATTTGACGCTTTCAGCCCCGAAGCAGGCGCCAACTCAGCCGTTAAGGTTGCGACCAATGTATATTGATTATCAAAAGGAATCTCTAAAGTTTGCGTCGATGATGCGTACGTACGACCCACCGAAGCCGCTTTAGCAGGGTCAGTCTTTGCGAAAGCTTCACCAATATTCAAACGTACGGTTGTACCTTCAGATATCACAGCTTGTGTGTTATCCTTACTACATGAAGAGACAAATAATAGCAATGCAAGCATAGAAGCCAACCCAGATTTTATTGTAAACATTTTCATAAATGATTGTTTATTACACAAATTAATTAAACTACCTATAATACTACCACTCTACATCCTGACTTTGTGTCTCCGTCTGCCAAGATTCGGTCACCGAACTATTTACGGAACCAGCTGCAACGCTATATTCCAGTTCAACATGTTGCGTGTTCATGCAAGGAGATTCATAAGGTAATCGGCCATTTAGATTAGCCAAGTTTTCTTTGTTCGTTTTCATTTTTTATCTATTTAAAATACTCTAAGGCAATACTAAGTTCGTGTAACTATCACACGTCACATAAAAGACATTATTCAATTGATATAAAGACTTTTATAGCACAATAATATGACACTCCCTTATCAGAAGTTGCACGAAAGTAGAGAATATTTGAAAGGAGCCGAAGTAAATGAGGTGGTGTTTATTTTTCTGTAGCTATAGCACTACAAGTACACCCAAGAGGGATATTTTCGATGACATTCTCATGAAGATTAACACAAATATGGGCGCCAAACATACAACGAGAAGAAGTGACGATTGCTTTTTAATGTTTTTGAAGCGCAGTCAACCTTTTGGCTAAATACATATCATATGACTGGAATTGAAAAAGCTAATTAATTGCTTAAACAATTTAATTACAATATAATACAGAATTGCAAAACGAAAAAACAAACCAAATCAAAAACAGATATATTTTTTTTTAATAAGACAAATACAAAAAATGGTTATTATTTATCAATAAATTGTATATAGAAAACCACCAAAACATTCTACCAAGGATAGAATGGAATATTATTAAGAAATTAGCTATCACCTACACTATTACATCGCAATATAACGAAACATAAAAAACAAAACCTCCTCATCAAAATTGGCTCCTCAAAAACTACCTGTTCAAACATCTTAATTATAAAACAAATAATCATTAAAAAAATCATTAGCAGCTAAAACAAAACCCAAAGAACTTTGTTTAAGCCTAAGACTATTGTAAATAATAGTTTTGTAAAACTGATCAATAATTGCACATATTTTATATTAAAAGACAGCTATACGTTAATTATGAAATAATACAGAAATGAAAAGAAAATACATTTAAATATCAAGCGAATTTTATATAAAAAAATAATTTACAATTTTTTTTTGCACAAGTTGATATTTAGTCGTAATATTACAATTCGAATGGGATAAGTGTAGTTAGCCGAATATAGAAAAGAATATAGACATATATAATTTACATTACATTAACAGAAGTATAACATCAAAGTTGACACAGCGGTAACACAAAATTTTGTCTGTACGCAGAGACAAACAGTTTACCAAAACGTCAATTTTTAAATTTTAACAATGAAGTATTAAATTGTCCATTAAATTTTAAACCCCACGTTCGCAAAGCGTGGAATTATCCAAATAATATTATCATGAATAAGAACGCAAAAAAAATGTACGTTGCTCCGTCCATCAAGGAGAACGTAATCGAGCTTGAGCAAGGCATTGCTGCAGGCTCTCAAGCACAACCAGGCGCGACTCCACAATCAGGCGGCTGGGGAGCTGGAACGGATGAAACCAACAACGGTGAAGGATCTTAGGAAGTATTGTAATTATTAACAACAAGAAAAGCACAAATGAAATTTCTACAAAAAAAGGGAGCTCACTGGGTTGTTGCAATGGCAATACTTGCGCTACCGGCTACGTTAATAACGAGCTGCTCCAAAGATTCGAAAACAGAAATTGTTGACACAAAAAGCGACAAATTAACCATCGCCGTTGGTGGAATTAAAACAAACAACGACGAGGGAGTAAAGCGCATGGGCGTTTCCTCTTCCAATAAAACTGCACAGCCAAAAATTTATTCTTTTTCTGATGTTGACATGGCGGTTTCTACGGATAATACTGTTCCGGTAAAAACTACCAGTGCTAACGCCGCACGAGCAAACGGTACAGCTGCTGATGCTGCGCCTGGCGTTACAGAGAATATGGAACAAGACACTAAATATGTCGTGTACATTTACTCTGGAAGCACATTGGTTGCAGCTAAAGAATTGCAATCTGGCATAGCAGGTACTATTGAAGGACTTGATCCAGCTGGCTCCTACACCTGGGTAGCACTCTCTTACAATTCAAAGGATGATGCACCATCGTTAACCCCTGCTAGCGGAGCAATTTCACTTCCACAAAATAAGGATGTTCTATATGCTTCCGGAACGGTCGATTTAGCAACCAGCTCGAACATTAATATCCTTTTCAATCATGCGTTTTCACGCATTGGCATTGAATTAAACACTATCGGTGTTTTCGGTAATATCACTGGAGAACCGGTTTTATCTGTGTCAGGATTGAATTTAGCAACAGGTAGTATTGATCTACTGACTGGTGCGGTTACTGCAGGTGCAACATTTGCGCCAACACTAAGCTACGCTGATTTTAAAAATGTTGATCCATTGTATAACGATTCTAAAATTGCTTATGTGTATACAGCATCTGTTGCCACACAAAATGCGATTCAAGTAAGTCTAAAAGACTTGGATATTAGCCACGTGGATGGAAGCTTAGCTCGTCGATATTTTACAACGGCTACAAATTTTAATTTCACTGTTTCGCCAGAATTAGGCAAGAGCCATCACCTACTGTTAAATGTGGTCGAATCACCTTTGGTTACTAATTATGGCGGACGCCAAGTAAAATGGGGCCGTTCAAACTTATTTTACAGAGGTAACAATGGCGGAGGACGCAATTATGCTTTTTATGCAAATAATCAGCTAACTGCAAAAGCTAACGGGTATTTCGCATTTGGAAGTGTCGTGCCTGGACAATTTGCAACAACGACGACTAATAATGGAGATCCTTGCGCACTGGTATATCCTGCAGGTCTTTGGAAGCAACCAGCCAAGGCTGATTTCGCTAATATGGTACGCGGAGATATTAAAGCCGATGAACTTACAGGTGCATTAGGAGGGTTGGGCCAAGTAGTTGATGCTACAGGGTTAACCGGACTTGTAAATATCATTACAAATTTGTTGGGCAATGTCACTTCCGTCTTGGTTAATACACAAGCGCCAAATTCATCACTTGCACCAACTTCCCCTTATAACTTTGGGCAATACACACTTGCATCTGGTGCTAACGGTGCTCCAACAGCTGGTAACTCAAACGCTTTCGGTGATGTAAACAGTGCATCGAACAGATTGCGCTTTTATTATAACGGCCAAATCTCTAATGTAAATGTATTGCCTCTACTTGGCAACGGTGGTTTAGCTAATTTAGGCCTTAACGATATTAGTGTAGATATCGCTAATTTCCAAGTTGTTAATCTAAATCTTCCTCTTTTGGATAGTTATGGCAGAACAACTGCATTGTGGACAAATGAACAAGGTGCAAATATCCTTGGTTTAGCTGGCACAGGTACTTGGGCTTACAATGGAAATGCAGGCAGGTCATTCTCTTTGTTGGGATTAGGTTCCAGATTCCACATGGCAAATAACACGGGTGAACTATTAAACGGTGTAAGCGTATTGGGCGCTAATGTTTTGAGTACGTCATTCAAAAACGTTCGTTGCGTACGCACAAACTAAAAATAAAACTGATATTTTTCAGTAAGTCATTTCTAAGCGGCTAGATTTTATCTAGCCGCTTTTCTATTGTAGCTTATTCCCTACGAATCATTTTTTTCACATTTTTTAACACGATTATCGTCAATTTTCACACGGAAAGTTCCAATTATATTTTCTACTTTTGGAACATCAAGTCATTTTTTTTGCGTTCGACTTGATAATATTATTGGATAAAATGGAACGAAGGCGTTCGTTCCATTATTTTTTTTATTACTGATAATCAATTTGTTAGTACTAAAATCACTCTACCTAATGCCAGTCTCTGTACAATAAGAAGCTGACGATTTTTACCCAAAACACTTCTTAAAACATTGCTGACCAGCATTCAATCGTGGTGATCGTACAACAATTGAGCAGCTGCGCTACAGCATATCATTTATAGAATATTATGGGAAAAGTTAAAGACAATGCACTTGCTACATTGATTTCATCACGGATTACGGAGATTATGAATCAGACCGGGCTTTCACTCAACGGGCTGGCCAGCTTCTCTGGGTTAACTGCAGGACCGCTTCGCAGCCACTACAATAAGACCCTTACGATCACTGTCGAACATGTTGCAAAAATATGCCAGCCTTTTTCCATCCCTCTTCCAGATTTTTTCAATCCTGAAATAGTACTCGTTATCGATATTGACAACGTTCCGGGCTTAAGCACCTTTAAGGAAACAACTTTCTCCCAAGAACAAAACCATCTATTAAAACATAAAATCGAACCAATCAGTGAATCTGTCAATGAAGATCTGAGACGCCAACGCGAGCTGATCGCCCATGTCGTGTATGCATCCGATTATTTTACTGAGCCCAAAACACTTGAACAGATGGCCGATGATTTCCAGGAAAATTATAATATAAATTTCAGCACCGAAAGGATCTATAGCTTGCTGCGGAAATATGTGGGCGGTGAAGTATTGCAACGCAAGCCTTTGCCAAGACCCAAATGTAAGGGTAGCATAAGCAGAAGACCCTTTTTATATTTTAAGTCAACTGTCGAAACCCAAAATCTATAAAATTTATTTCATCATAACTCGGCAACTGCGCTTTCCCTAAGATCAAGACTCTCCCCTACTATCTAAAACTCAAACGGCAAAAAAACTAACAGCTGACGCGATTCGCAGATCATAACCGAGCGTTATTTGCTAAAAAAATTCATTGCATCCGAAACACGCGAGGAATATGGCCCGTCTGTTTCTTGACAAAATTTCGGAAGTTGGACTCGTCATTAAATCCCATTTCATAGGATATCTGTGAAATAGACAAATTTGTATGTTTAATATACCGTACAGCTTGCTGTACCAAAACAGCTAAAATCATCGATTTTGCCGTTTTTCCAGTCGTTGCCAAACAGGCTTCCGTCAGTCTGCGCGCAGTGACGTGAAGTTGATCTGCATAAAACTGTACATGTGTATATTCTTTACAATATTTATGAACTAAAATCGAAAACTGATTTACCAAACCAATATCGGTAGCGCTCTTCAGTTGTAACTTACTATTAGCAGCAGCCTCATGATACGCATCCAATAAAAGCGATTCCACACAATGATGTGCAACAAGTTCAAATACATGGTCGCTCTGCATACGTGCCCGGCTAAGACGATCCACAATCAACTGGTTAAAAGCATCTTCTCCAAAACTAGCATCACCATACAACAGCGGGAACTCCCCAAAAAACAAGGGTGAATTAATGGTGGCCGCATCCTCAACCGAGCGTTCATAAAATGCAGCAGTAAAACAAATAGCATAGCCTTTACCCGCGTTTGTATTCGAAAGCTCAATGTATCTACCGGGACCTATAAAAATCATTTGGTCGTTCGTTAGATGATATTTTTCTGCGTCAATCCGCACATTAATCGGCTCAAAAGCCTTCATGATTGTGAAAAAATTTTGCTCGTTTTGTTCAATAGTTCGATCCACAAAGTTTCGAAAACTGAACAGTTGGAAGCCAACAGATGTTATATTGCCAAATTTACTGAGAGGTGTCATGCTGAGTTATTGAAATATTCTTTTTAACAATTGAAGGGCTGTTATATTGTCTCCCTTGTTTATCATAGCTGCCAATTACCTGCAACATATATTCAGGATTGCATTTTGAAAATACCTGCACTGCTCCGCTCCGCCTGAAATCATGTATTTCGATCAAACTCTCCGTTGCCGTGTATCCAAATATGTTAATGGTAGGAAACCGGCGGCTTATTTCACCAGCCGCACTTATCCCATTCATAACAGGCATATGTAAATCTAGTATGCAGGCTTGGGGAAGTACTTCACAGGAATCAAGATACTGCAACAATTCATTCCCGTTATTCGCTAAAAATTGCAAATCAAACAGATCGAATTGCTTTGAAAGCAGCGCAATAATTTTCTGTTGCAGTTTGCTGTCATCCGCAAAAACCAATTTTATCTTATTTTCCATGTACGCTTAGTTGCTGTTTGAGTTTGTAGAACACAGTTCTTAATCACTTCAGATCACGAGGGAAGCCGTTTCGCCCCTGTCGATCTATTATTGTTACAATTCTTTTGCATTCTTTTTTTGAGGGACTCTGGAAAAATATTACTCAAACAATTCTCCAATTCGACAAGTATTATGTCAACTTTCGGCTGAATATAATTTTGCTTGACTTTCATTATGTTGGTATTTATTAATTTTCCAAACGTTTTTTTAATAAGCGCTTGAGCTTAAATTATTAGTCTAATTCAGACTAGAAAAAAAATCTTCTCAACTGATTTTCAAATAGATAATTTTTAAACAATTTTGTCCAACGCTCATACAGTTACTAACCGCACCTTTTTTTAATTCTGCAGTGATTTTTAACGCAATCGTTTGCACGCTTTTAAAATAAAAATGATATATTTGATTAAGTGGAATTGTAGTCTGAATTAGACTAATTCGCGTATACTATTATCTTTATACTCAGATAATACTAAAAAGTATAAGCGATGACATTCAATTTTACCTTATTGAGTATGGGGTCAACTTCCTTAATAGCCCTAAAATTTATTGATGAACAACAAAAAGAGTTCACTATAAAAACCTCATTAAAGATCAATCCTGGCAAATGGAATACAGATAAACAGCGTCCAGAAAACATTTACCTAAAAATCTTTAAAAAGCTTAATGCGAAATTAGATTCCATCAAAATCGGCGTATCAAATTACCTAAAGGAGGTCGCCTCTAAACAACGTAAATTCTCCCTAAATGTTTTAACCCGGCTTATAAAAAAATGCTGTATTTTAAGCGAAAAACTATTTGCAGAAGGAAGCCTACTGGAAGCTACTCATAATTTTATTCAAAGCCGTCTACACCTCATATCCGGCAATACACATAGGCGCTACAACGTCTTTTTTAGCATGTTAAGACGTTTTGAAGGTTTTCAGCAAAAACACCTGATGATCAATGAAGTCAATAGCAACTTTGTGAAAGACTTCATTAAATTTGGAGAGCTAGAGGCTTATAGCAGTAGCACAATCTATCGCACTATTTATTTTGTCCGGACAATCCTTAACTTTTTAGAAAAGAGAGGAATACGCACATTCGTCTATGAACTTGAACTCCCTAAAGTAAAAAAACATAACCGTGTCATTAGTCTCACGGAGGATGAGCTCATCCGTATCAAAGAAACCGAAGTTCCATCACAACTGAAAGCGGCCAAAGACTGGTTGGTCATTAGCTGTTACACAGGCCAACGGGTTTCGGATTTTATGAATTTCAACCTCGATATGATGGAAATTCTCGATGGAAAACCCTGTCTATCATTTACACAGCAGAAAACGCAAAAGACAATTTTGCTTCCCCTCCATCCGACAGCTATACATATCATGTCGGATAATGGGAACAATTTTCCATCAAAACTTTCGGCCCAAAAATATAACGAACAGATTAAAGAGATAGCCCGTTTGGCTGGCATCAATAGCCTGATAAAAGTGCGCACAAGAACCGGTTTTAGATCGACCGAAAAACTCATCCAAAAATGGGAGGCTATTACCAGCCACATTGGCCGACGTAGTTTTGCTTCGAATTTTTATGGAAAAATACCCACGCCATTGCTTATGCAAGCAACTGGACATAGTACCGAACTTATGTTTCAACGTTATATCAGCAATACGGATACCGAACGCACCCGTTCGTTGGGGGCTTATCTTGATGAGGTTTACAAGAGTAAGTTTTTAGTCTAAAAAAAATGCTGATCACATTCACACAGCAAGAATTAAAAAAGCTATTTTAGGTAAAAAATACCGTTTTGCTTTTTCATAATTAGGAAGCATAATAAATCACTTTCTAAAAACAAGTTGCAAAAACAATTAAAACACATTGTAGTAATAAAATGCGTTCTACGGCCAATGATCATACTGCGGAACTTAGCACATTTACAACTGGTAAATCAAACGAAAAAATGAACTTATTGAATTTTCTTTTATCCCAACCGGAAACCCAATAGCCATACCGATAGCCAACTTATCGGTTAAGCCCAATTTCACCTGGGGACGAAGTGTTGTTTCCAGCCCCCCAGAGGCAATTTCCTGGTTGATTTCTAATCCTATAAAATGGTCGGTCTGTGGCAAGGTATAATGAAAGGAGGTATTGATCTGCCAATTCACTTCCGTTTTATGCGATTTATACCGATAGGCGATTTCTGGGCCGGAATAAATTAAGGTATGCCAGTTGCTATGCCAACTTTTTGCAGCCACGAAAAAAGGATTAAATGCTGTACCCCCTGCTACAAAATTAAAAATCTGCGTATAACCGACCGCTAAAGTTGTTGCATGTTTCTTGGACACAAAAAAGGAATACTGCGATGATAACCTCAACCGTTCGATCTCATTGCCGGAGGAAACATTGGCCATTTGACTTTTTGAATAAGCAAAGTCTGTTTCCACTTCCAAGCCCAGACGATCTATCGGCGCAAACTCATATTCCAATAAATAGCCGTATTCATCCATGTTCGGCATTTTTTTTATATCTGCTCCGATGTTAAACTCCTTTTCACCCTTCCTGGCCCCCAAGTCACGAACGAGATCATTATACAATGGTTCGGCATGGTGCACCTTATCCGGCAAGGGTTTAATTTCCTGCGCATTGACTGCATCTGTAAGAAATAAAATTCCAATCAATAAAAATATTCCAAATAGTCGTTTCGCGTGATTTTCATAGCTCATACGACAAATCACCTACACAATTATGGAAACATTTGGGAATTTCTAGGCAGTAGTCTTCTAAATTTTTAGCCTAGCTCGCAAGAGTGGGTTGAGTGCATCTTTATGCAGCATCAACGTAATCGTCTTGTACTTGACAAATTCTTTAGTGACATACATATACCCTCTAAACTCGTTGGCTTTACCCCAGGAATTTTTAGCAAGGTAGTATTCCTTCCCATGCTGATCTTTGGCAAGTCCAACGATATGCATGGCATGATCGTCTGTAGTACTCCAATTGTCGAAAGCTTGTTGCCTTTCCTCGGCCGTAACCTTCTTTTCAGCCGTTGGTCTTACAAACATGGTCTTTCTTTCTTCGTTCGACATGTTGTCAAATGGTTTTTCGGGAACATATGCAATTCCATAAGGCCAGGAGAATCCTTTTTCAGAAACATCCGTGGTCCAGGCGACCGTATACCCATGCTGCAATGCCCGATCAATAATGTCCGGTAGATCTTGCATGGGCACATTATAAAAGCTATCGAATGACCAGTTGTCCGGTACCATCAGCACAAATGGCTTATCATAGGGCTGATCTGTTACAGAAGCAAATCCAATGTAATTCTCCGGGTCAATGCCAATCACCTGATCGGCAAATGTGCGTGCCGTATAGGCTTTGCCCTTAAATTCAAATTCTTCGGGTACTTCCCCAAGATGTGCATCGAGCGTGCTACTGTAGGCTTGTTCCCAGTTGGGCTTTGACGGCCTGGTTTTGACCAGTACCTTGAGCATGGCATTGAGCATGGGGGTCATTTTCTTAAAATCATTGTAAGTTTGATTGCCCCGCAGGCCGGAATAAGCAGACCTGGGCATCGCACCGTACTTACGGAATACATTCAATACATCACGCAATTGTCCCCCTTCACCCATCGTCAGTCCCCCATGGAGGCGTACAAAGTTATGGGCTTTATCCAAATAGGCCTGCCGCGCAGTATACACCTGTGAGAGCTCCACGGGCTCTTTTCCCATCCGGATCATCTCCGACTCCAAAAATGAATTGCCGGTATATGACCAACAGGTATTCGACGCCCCCTGCTGCTTCACCGAAGTACAGCCCAGGTTGATAATAGCTGTAAACACATATTCCGTTTTGATCCGCTTGTACTTATTTTTATGGAGCATCTTGCGTCCATACATCACAAAGATTGCCCCAATAACCAATACAAAAATAATAACGACAAGCCTTTTATATTTTTTCATAATCTCCTATTAACGTCCACCACTGATGATTGCTGTAAACCGGGGCCAAAACTGCTTTGATAAGCTGTAAATCAACAAGCCCAATACAATAATGATAACCGGGCTGGCAAAATATAAAAATAGCAATAGCGCCTCAGATTGTGGGCGAAGTACCTTAAATAAAAATTTGATAACAAAGACTAAAGGTAATCGATGGTATGCGAATATAAAGAAACTGCTATTGGCTAAAAATGCGTTTGTAGCCCATCGTTCTTGGTCTATAAAATGAGCAGATACAGATACTACGGTAACAAGGCCTACAATAATTCCGGCACAGTATAAATCGGCCCACCAGCTTTGACCAAGAAAAAAAAGCTGTGCCACTACGAGCAGGACATATAGCGGTACAACGATCCCTAACATCGGCCGCATACTAATGACAAAATTTTTTGTGTTGATGCTAAAATAAGCCCCCGCGGTGAAAAAAAAGAAAGAGACGGTACTCAGCCCAGGCAAATAAAAAAAAGGATTACATACCCAGAGCAGGCCAAGTATAATGACCGCATACGTGCCTAACTTTTTGATCAGGAAATAGACAACCGGAGAAAAGAGCACCACCACCATCAAGTCACGGATAAACCAAAATGGCGAATTAATGGGCAGGGATTTATTCAAATGTGGGTTAACTTTAGAGGTATCCCAGAAGGACCATAACCAATCCATTAGACTATAATCCAATATTAGTTTATTTCTTCCAGAAACTAGGCTGCCTGATAGAAATGTTTGCGCAAGCAAAAGGAATATGATCACCAAGAGATTCCAGAAAATATAGGGGACCAAAAGCGATCGGACACGATTTTTTAATTTTTGCAAATAAATTTCTGTGGAAAAACCAGCGGTTTTATAAAAAAACAGGAACCCTGAAATAAAAAAGAAAAGTGGTACGCAGACCTCAAAAATAACTTTCGAAAACAAGAAAAAAACAGAAGAGAAAATGGGATAATCCCTAAAGCTGATCTGTTTTGCTCCGGCCATAACAATATCAGAAAAATCAGTATGGATAAATACCACACCCACAATCAGGGGAAAGCGCAAAAAATCAATGGTCATTGACTGCAGCTTATCTTCAGGCATTTTAAAATGATAATCTTTATCCATTAGTTAGATTTACAATATGAATTAGCGCCATTAAATTACACATTTATACGTAAATATCCCACACATTGTTTTTAATCCTACAGAACGATCTCATACATTAAGTTAACTTAACGCTTTAATAACAGGTTTCGAACAATATTTAATGTAGCAAAAGCGTTACATATTAACTAAACCAGCGAAAAAAATGAAACAATTATCAGTACAGCAGTGTTTAAACTACAGCAACAAATATTAACACAAGATTAATATAAAGTGCTTCATTCATTTATAAAAAAGATCATCCCAGACCAGTACTAAAAATGAGCTCAATCATTCCGTATATTTTTTCCCTCACTATTGTACTATCCCCTTTACTCGTTTCGGCACAGCAAACATTTTTAAGCGGTACTATCCGCGATGCCATGACCGGAAAGCCACTGAACGGAGCCATTATTAAAAGGGCTAAGGACAGCATCGGTACGACCACCAACCCACAGGGACATTATCACATCATGTTGCCCAAGGGCGTTCAGCAGTTAACGGTCAGTTACATCGGCTATCAGCAACAGACCGTTACGATCGAATTGCAGCAGGGCCTTGCAAAGGACTTTGCATTAAAGCCCTTAGCCAACCGAATCGATGAAGTTGTTGTATCGGCCAAAGAGAGGGGCAAAGCTATCGACGACCCGCAGATGAGTACTGTTCATCTCAACATGAAAGATATTAAGGATGTACCCGTACTTTTTGGGGAGAAAGACCTCGTCAAGACCATACAGCTATTACCAGGTGTACAAAGTGGTGGCGAAGGTTCTACCAATTTCCATGTACGTGGTGGAGACGGCGGGCAAAATTTAATCTTGCTGGATCAGGCTACTGTATATAATGCCTCACATCTGCTTGGTTTTTTCTCCACCTTTAATTCCGATGCGATTAAGGATGTACAACTCTACAAGGGTGGTATACCAGCCCAGTTTGGTGGACGCATATCTTCTGTATTGGACATTTCCATGTTGGATGGCAACAAAGAACGTTTTTCCGGTGAGGGCGGACTAGGGATTATTGCTTCCCGCCTCAAACTTGAGGGGCCACTTGCAAAAGATAAGAGCTCCTTTCTATTCAGTGCCCGCCGCTCCTATGCGGATTCGTTTTTAAAACTGGCCAAAAGTAAAGACATGGACAACAATAGCCTGTATTTCTATGATTTGAATGCCAAGCTCAGTTTTAATCTGGGCAAGAAAACCAACCTTTACCTATCGGGCTATCATGGCAAAGACAAGTTAAAGTATAGCGACCTATTTAATATCGCATGGGGCAATACCACGGCAACGGCACGGTTGCACCACCAATTCAGTGAAAAAATATCCAGCAACACTTCCCTTATTTACAGTGGTTTCAATTATCAGGCAGGTGTCTCCAGCGAGCAGATCGATTTCCAGGTCGCGTCCAAAATCCGTAATGTCAATGCCAAGCAGGATTTTTCCTACTATGCGAATGCCAATAATATCATCCGACTGGGCATAGGGGCCTTGGCACAAGCTATCCGGCCGGCCAATCTTTCTTCCGATGAAAATCAGTCCGTCAATCCGACAGCGATTGAAAGTCAGCGCGGTGTTGATCTGGGTGGCTATATAGCCCATGAATGGAAGCCTACCGCAGACCTTTCTATACACTATGGCATCCATGTACATGATTTTATGGTGCTGGGCAAACGGACTTTCTATCAGTTTGACAACAAAGGCAACCCTATTTCCGAAAAGCGAGATAACAGCCAGATTGCTAAACATTACATTAATCTCGAACCACGCCTGTCGGCCAGTCTGATGCTTGATGAACAGAGCAGTCTTAAAGCTTCCTACAACCGCATCGTGCAGAATCTCCATCAGCTGACCAATACCACGGCAAGCCTCCCTACCGATCAGTATGTACTAAGTAGTCTCAATATCAAACCACAACATGTGGACCAAGCTGTCTTGGGCTATTTTCGTACTTTCGCCAATAAACAATATGACTTTTCGGTCGAGGCCTATTATAAACGCCTGGGCAATCAGATTGATGTGCGCAATGGCGCCACCTTGCAAGCCAATGCCCATTTTGAGGGAGAGCTGCTCTATGGCATCGGCCGGGCGTATGGACTGGAAGGCTACCTCCGCAAAAACAGCGGCCGTCTTAAGGGCTGGATCAGCTATACCCTATCCAAAAGCCGACGTAAATTTAACGGTATCAATGAAGGGAAATGGTTCAATGCACGTCAGGACCGTACGCACGATCTTGCCATTGTAGCCAATTACGCACTGTCAAAAAGCTGGACACTCAGCGGTACATTTGTATTTAATACCGGAAATGCCGTTACCTTTCCAAGTGGGAAATACCTAGTCAATGGCAAATCAGTGTTTTACTATACTGAGCGAAATGGCTACCGTATGCCAGACTATCACCGCTTAGATTTATCAGCTACATATGACCCAAATAAGACCAGCAAACGTTTTCATTCAAGCTGGACAATTGGTGTATACAATGCCTACAACCGCAAAAATGCCTATACCATTGACTTTCGGGAGAACGAGCACAATCCGAATCTGACAGAAGCTTACAAAATTGTTTTATTCGGAATTATTCCTTCCGTCACCTGGAACTTTAAATTTTAAATAGCATGAATACTAGACAATACCTTCTTCTATCCAGTCTTTTGTTGCTGATTTCATCCTGTGAGGAAAAAATGGACCTCGATCTCAACGAGGCCGCAGCGCGTGTAGTCATTGATGCCCAGCTGTCTGATGCGAGTGCCGTTCAGCGGATACGGATTTCACGGTCGGTCGGATTTGATGACCCCGTCAATACTTCGGGGATCAAAGGGGCAACAGTCTCCGTCAAAGACAATGAAAATAGAAGCTATTCCTTTCAATATGAGAAGGACGGTTATTACATCCATCGTAACTTTAAGCCCATGGCAGGCCGGAGATATACACTTACAGCAAACGTGCAAAAAACGCTATATACATCTACCTGCCAGATGCCAGCCTATGTTGCCGTGGAATCCAGCGGAATTTCGGAGAAAAATATTGCTGGAGAAAACTATTTTTTTGCGACTTTGACCTTCCAGGATCCGGCCAAGGTCTCCAATTATTATATCTATACACTATCCATCAATGGCGGACCTTTTCGTTTTGCAAGCGCACAGTCTGATCAGTTCAATAATGGCCTCAAAGTGACACATTATATCGCCGATCTGGATACAGACCTATCCCGCGGTGACAATGTCATTGTACGCCGCTACTGTGTGGACGAGAAAACGTACCAATACTGGAATGAATACCAAAACAACAACCTCAGCAATGCTGCGCCAAGCAATCCGAAATCCAACATCTCTAACAGTGCGCTGGGTTACTTCTCCGTTGCACCGGTAAAAGAGTATCCGTTCAAGATCGGACAATAATGGAGAAAAACTTGCGTCCAGAAGCTATTCGCGATTATCACTCTCTTCCTGACGGCCTTCGTGAATGAGCTCGTCCACCTCAGCCATTTCACCCTGTTCGAGCTGTTCGATATCTTCGGCCTGTTCGTCCGAATAACGGTCAATAAAAAAGGTGCATCCCATCGGGAAGTGGTCCGAACCTACCGACGGATAAATAAACAACTTATCGATGAATACATTGGGGCTATGAAACAGCAAATCCAGGGGAACCCGAAAAAACCAATAGTTAGCATGGAAGGTCGATAAGATTCCCCGCCCAATGCGGGCATCAATCAGTTTACTGGTTTTCTTAAACAGAATAGAAGATCTGGCCCAGGCCACATTGTTAAAGTCGCCCGTTACCACCACAGGCATTTTATAATCGCGTACACGTTTTGCAACGCTGAGCAGGTCACCATCCCGTTCTTTGGAATTCTCTTCCTCTGTAGGGCTCGGCGGCGGCGGATGTACAGCAAAAAAGATAAAACGATGGCCATCCGCTGTTTCCAGTTCGGCCTCGATACTCGGAATATCCTCTGCTACGAAATAATGCACCTGACGTTTATTGACCTGCAAGTTGGTATAGAAATGCATACCATACGTATTATCTAAGGTAACCTTAACAACATTGGGGTAATCGGACTCCAATACGCGCAAAGCCTTCTCCCAGGCCGCGTCACTTTCCATGGTCAGAAAGATCTGCGGTTGTTCTTTCCGGATCAGATCAACAAAGCGGCTATATTCTTTATTGAACTGTAACACATTGCAGGATATAATTTTAATGCTATCAGAAGCATCGTTCCCTTTTTGATATTTTTCCTTACGCCAAAACTTGGTATAGCGCACCAGGATAAACACATGATAACCGATCAGCAGCGCCTGCGGAACCTGAATGCTCCAGATCCAGGGTGATTCCGCGACGAGGTAAAAACCCCAGGCCAAAACCGGAACCTGAAAAACCAACAGCTGCAGTTTGACAAACTCGGCCACACGAAACACCCAATGCTGGCTCCGGATAAACGGTAACAGACTGAGGACGATCAATAATCCTGATAAAATAAGAAAGAAGATTTGCATATAAATTTCAAAAGTACACTACAAAGATATTGCTTGGGCAAGACATTTCCGTATCTAATAATTGATGGCAGAAAGATCCAATAAGGCTTGTTATGTTTTGACTTCTTTTGCAGTAAAATCTACCCGCGTTTTGGACAGCGCATCCGGAAAATAGTTTCGGATATACGCGATCATCTGTTCACGTATGTAACAGCGTAAGTCAAAAGCTTGCCCCGAATTGCGGCAACTCATCAGGCAACGAATTTCCATGGTATACTCCTTAAGATCAGTGACCTGCAATACATTTACTTTACCATCCCATAGGGGATGTCCAGTGAGTAAATCCGTCAGCTTGTCCCGAAGCTGCTGCACGGGGATGGTAAAATCGGTGTAGATAAAAACTGTTCCCAATATCTCGGCCGTCGTCCGGGTCCAGTTCTGAAAAGGTTTCTCAATAAAATAGGTTATTGGCAGTACCAAACGTCGTTTGTCCCATATATTCACCACCACATACGTGAGGTTAATTTCTTCTACCTTTCCCCATTCCCCTTCGACCACCAGCACATCATCCATCCGTATCGGTTGCGTGAAAGCAATCTGAAAGCCGGCCAATAGATTGCCCAGCGATTTCTGGGCCGCAAAACCAATGATAATACCGCCGACACCGACACCTGTCAGCAGCCCCGCACCAATCTTTTGCATGCTTTCAAAACTCAATAAAACAATCGCCAGTGCGACCACAATAATGATGGTCACCACCACTTTGCGGATAAAAACGATCTGTGTCCTGACCTTCCGCTCACGTAAGTTATTCTCCTTGTTGACATCAAACCGATGGTACAGATAATCTTCAAATACTTTGATCGTCTGAATCAAAGCCAAGGCGAAAAAGCTGACCAACAATATCTCGTTGATTTTGGTCACCACCTGTAATGTTCTAGCATTAAAATGCGCAAAAGGAAGTAAACTGTTAAAGACCAGCAATGGAATAAAAATACTCAATATCCTGTTGAATCGGCGAATGAATGAACGAAACAGGGAATAAGAAGACTGCTCGATCGCCTGCCTTCGCAACAAGGGTATAAACAACATTTTTATGAGAATACCAATCAGGAATGAAAATAGGATTAATGCCATATTCCAGAGCCATGCAGGCCAATTCTGTGAAAGTTGGATTAATGCTTCGGTCATAACGTTATTTTTCTATTGCACTACATTTAAATTACTACTATGTATAACTGTTGGGCGGAGGTAACGTTTGTTTTATTTTGAGAAAACACCATTTGCTATCACAAATGGATCACCTAAGAGCATAAAATTAGATCAAGATTCATCTTTGGTATATTTTTTGAACAAAGCTGGTCGTTTCAACTAGACACTAATCCGCTTGCGATATACAGCAAGTATATACTATTAAACAGACAAATCCGTTTTATACAAAAAAACTGAATTAAAACTATCCGAAAATAGAATTAAACCAAACACACACATAAAAACTATGAGCAAGAAAAAAGACAATTCAAGATGGCTGAATGTGGCCATATCCTGGGGTGCGAGTATCGTCATTATCGGCGTATTGTTCAAGATCCTCCACATTGGCGGCAGCACAGCCAACTACATGATCGGTATCGGACTTGGTGTTGAGGCACTCCTCTTCTTTCTAATGGGTTTCAATCCCCCACCGCCGGAACCCGACTGGAGCCGGGTCTATCCTGAATTGGACGATAATTTCAATGGTGAGCTTCCTGCTCGTGGTAAAACAGTGGTCGCACAGCCCGCAGGGCCATCCGCTACCGCCGCCCTGGACAAAATGTTTGCCGACGCCCATATTGAGCCTGCGAGCATCGAAAACCTCGGCCGTGGATTACGTGATTTTAGCGAAAAAGTATCTGCTATTAACAAATTGTCTGATGTCTCCCTGGCGACAGATGAATTCACACAAAAATTGCGGACAGCAACCTCCAAATTTGACAACTTAAGTTTAGCCTTTGAAAAAGCATCACAAAATCTCGTAGCGATGTCCAACACCTCCGGTGATACAGCCAACTACCACGACCAGGTAAAAAATCTGACCAGCAATCTTGGTCAGCTGAACGCTATGTATGAGCGCGAGCTACGCGATTCCGCTTCTCACCTGCAATCCATGAATAAGTTTTATGAGAACTTAAGCTATACCATGCAAAACTTCAACGAATCGCTGGATGATTCCAAAGCGTTTAAAGAAGAAGTGGGCAAATTGGCTAAAAATCTGAACGCATTAAATGCCATCTACGGCAATATGCTCAGTGCCATGAATCAGCCACGTGTATAATTTACTCTTGTATCACTTAAATTAAAAAAAATGGCATTAGGAAGAGAAACGCCAAGACAGCGGATGATCGGCATCCTCTATCTGGTCTTGCTTGCTTTATTGGCACTCAATGTACCAGATTCCATCTTGGATGCATTCAAAAATATCAACAATAGTCTCGAAACATCCAAGTCAAATGTCAACACCGCTGTGCAGCAGCTATTCACGGCATTTGAAAACACCAAATTAAAGGAAGAACCCGCGAGGGCCAAGCCTATTTACGATAAGGCTAAAAAAGCACAGGCCATTATCGGCGATCTTGATAAATATATCCTCTCCCTGAAAGAAGAGTTGGCCAAACAAGGCGGTGGCTATGATGAAGAGAAAGGTGATCTGGTCAAGCGGGAAAATGAGGATATCTCCCCCAACTTGATGATCAACGAGAAAAAGGGAACCCTTCTCAAGGATAAGATTAATGATACGCGTGCGAAGCTATTGGCGCTATTAACACCCGAAGAACAAAAAATGGTTTCCTTTTCCCTGGAAGCTAAGAATCCCGAAAAGTCAGTGAATGGCAAAAAATCCTGGGAAGAGATTAATTTCGGTAGTGGCACGCCATTGACCGCGGCAATGACCATCCTGACAAAAATCCAGACTGATGCCAAAAATGCGGAATCAGATGTCGTCAAGATTATTCTGGGTAAAATGGATCAGGCCGTAGTCAATCTGGATAAGTTTGCCGCTGTAGCCGTGGCCCCCACTTCATATCTAGTCCAAGGCCAACCTTATAAAGCCGAAGTGTTTTTGACCGCTTCCGATTCAAAATCGGAGCCAGCGATTTCCGTCAACGGATCAGCCCTACAGATTGTAGACGGTAAAGGTGTTTATTCCGTACCGACAAACCGCGAGGGTATTTTCTCTTGGACGGGGGTCATTAAAGTCAAACAGACCGACGGTTCCTATAAGGAATACCGCACCCCACAACAGACCTACCAGGTGGCCCGTCCTTCGGCAGTGGTATCACCTGATAAGATGAATGTACTCTATATCGGTGTCAATAACCCGATTTCGGTTTCCGCTCCAGGCACACCTACCGATAAAGTCCGTGTGAGCATGAGTGGCGGTAGCATATCCAGTGCCGGTGGTGGCAAGTATAATGTACGCGTAAGTTCACCGGGCACTGCCCGCATTGCCGTATCCGCCGAAGTGGCACCAGGCAAAACGCAGACCTTGAGTTCGACCGAATTCCGTGTCAAAAGAATCCCAGATCCGATTGCCAAATTTGCAGGAAAGACAGGCGGCTCTATGGCTACTGTAGCCATTAAAGCCCAAAATGCACTATTTGCGAAACTGGATAACTTCGATTTTGACGCCACGTTTAAAGTAACCAAGTTTACAATGATCATTGCCAAACCACGCGCAGATGCGATTGTACTATCCACCTCAGGCGGTCAGCTAAGTTCGAGCATGTCCTCAGCCCTGAAGGGTATAGTTCCGGGCACACGCGTCATTTTCGATAATATCGTTGCTGTAGGTCCTGATGGGACTTCTAGGCAGCTCAATGCTGTAGCATTGACGGCAAATTAATCAAAATACCCTACTCTACCTTTATACATCAGGCCTTCTCCTTTATTGGAGAAGGCTTTTTTTTGGCACCTCACCAACAGTTCAGGACAGTTGAATAAAAATTTATTTTCATTATTGCAACATAAGCCTCTTATAAACGTATATCTCAACACTACAGTCCTATCATTAGACACATCGGTGTACCATACAGCAGGAGAGGCATTCGAATGACCAATTATTTTAAGCCGTAACGCCAATTTCTTAAGACCTATAATAAACATAACCATATACGCATGAATAATCGATTATTGACAAAATCACTTCTGAAAAGTAGTATTAAGTTGCTTTGTCCTTTGATGGCGCTCTCCCCCATCACACTTTACCCCCACAGCTTCACCGAAAGACCCATTTTATTGACCACTAAGTATGCCGGTATAACAGGTCGTGTACTCGACCCAGAAGGTAAACCTGTCTACGGTGCGACCATCCTGGTCAAAGGCAGTAAAGCCGGGGTCAAGACTGGCGAAGATGGGGTATTCCATATCAATCTTCCTGCCGACAACCAGGTCATCATTGTCAGCTACATCGGCTATAAAGTACAGGAGATAGACATGACCGGAAGAACAAGCATCACCATCCGGCTTGAATCCAATACAAGTATTGATGAAGTCGTCGTCGTAGGCTATGGTACAAAAAAACGTGGCGAAGTACTGGGCGCTGTGGCTTCGGTCGATCCCAAAGAAATCCAGGATATTCCCGCAGCAAATATTGCCGCAGCCCTTCGTGACCGTGTCGCGGGCTTAGGTGTCAGCGAATCATCCGGCCGACCAGGAGCAGCAGTTACTTTAAATGTTCGGAATGCCTTTGCTTCGGATCAGGCAAAATTACAGGGTGTTACCAACGAGCCCCTATATGTCATCGATGGAATCATCTCTACTTCGGATGTATTTGAAAACCTAGACGCTTCCATGGTCGAAAATATATCGATCTTAAAAGATGCTTCAGCAGCTATTTATGGGGCTTCGGGCGCAAAGGGAGTTATCCTTGTCACGACCAAGAGAGGACAAGCCGGCAAGACCCAATTGAGCTACAACGGCTATATTGGCATCTCAGATGCCACCGTCAAACCCAAAATGCTCTCGGCCTATCAGCATGCCAAATTATTGAACGAAAGCTACGCCCTGAACAATGCGCAGCCCACTTCGTTCTTTTCGGATGAAGACCTCGCCTACCTCAAAACCAATCCCTATAAAAGCTGGTATGACGAACTGTGGAAATCCTCCAAAATGGAACGGCATAATCTATCTATTTCCGGGGGAAGTGAAAAAGTCACCTTTTTTGCCGGCGGCAGTTACCAAAAAGAAGATGGCAATTATGCTGGCATGAACCAACAAAAATACTCTTTCCGATCGGGCTTCAATGCCGAAATCATCGATGGACTGAAAGCAGATGTAGCTTTTAACGTCAATAATACCAAAACCAACAGCCAAAATAGCCTGTCCGATGACCGCGACCAGAATTTCTACCAGACCCTGATTACCACCCCGCAATGGGTACCCATTCAGATCGATGGCCTGCCTGTCAACTTTAATAACATCAACGCCAATAGCAACACCAATCCATTGGCCATTATTAATTCAGGTTATTATCAGAAGCAAAACAATTCAAACTATAGCATCAATGCTTCGCTAAATTATGCTCCGAAGGCCTTAAAAGGCTTTAATGCACGTATCCAGGTGTCGCATTCCGGCACATCATCCAGTGGTCAGGAATACCTTCCAGCCTATGACCTATACGACTTTGTACGCACGGGCAATAACAACTTACTCTATACCAATACCGTCAATACCACCTTTCGTATGGATGGGAACAAAACAAAAATTGCTCCGTCACTGGGCAAGGGAAGCAGTTATCAGGGTAATCTCGTGTTACAATATGCCAATAGCTTCGGCGATCACAATATGGCTGTGATGCTTGGCGCGGAGCAGTCAGCATCCAACTCCGAGGGATTATCGGCCTATTGGACCAACCAACAGCTATTGAATCTGGATGAATATTGGGCTTTCGACCAATCTACTTTTACCAATAATGGCCGCACCATTGAAGAAGCCGTAAAACGTTCTGTCTTTGGTCGTTTCAATTATGACTATAAGAAAAAATACCTCGTGGAGGTGATCACCCGTCTGGACGCATCCTCCCGCTTTGCCAAGGGCAATATTTGGGGCTTGTTCCCGACAGTCGCAACAGGCTGGGTAGTCAGCGAAGAAAACTTCTTTAAAGACCTGAACTACATCAGCTATCTAAAAGTGCGGGCCAATTACGGGCTTGTGGGCGAGGATCGCGTCAACGCCCGTCTATGGCAGGACCGCTTTAGTGTAGACCTGGTCAATACAGGTTACCTCTATGGCGAAACCCCAGTGGCCTCCCTCAACCCGACCATTATTGCCAATCCGGATATCTCCTGGGAAAAACACCGCACGTTTAACTTTGGTATTGAATCGCGCTGGTTTGATAATAAATTGAGCTTCGGATTCGAGTATTACTTCCGCGATTCTTACGATGTATTTGACAAAGGGAATGATGAGAACTTCCCCATGTATGCCGGATTCAAAGCACCGGTGGTGAATTATCAAAAACGCAAAGGCTGGGGGACCGAATTCTCCCTGGGTTACCAGAATACATTTTCCAACGGGCTTAAGCTATCCACCAACATGAACTTTGGCTACTCGGGGAGCTATACCACGCAGATGTTTTTCAACAAATTCCAGCTGTATGATTTCTCCTATCCCGACTGGAAGGTCGAAATGGGTACCGACTCCCGCAAATACAATACCGGCAATTATGGACTGATTTATGTGGATATGCTACGTACACAGCAGGATGTGGATAATTTTCTAGCTAAAAACCCCAACTATACAATCGATGGGAAAGTGCCACAGGTCGGCTGGACGGTATACGAAGATACCAATGGCGACGGAAAAATTACCGAAAAAGATCTCACCACCATGTTTGAGAATACATCGCCTATTTTCTCTACGGGTGTTACCATTAGTTTAGCCTATAAATCTTTTTCATTGAACACCAACTTCCGTGCAGTTTTTGGCGGCAAAGCGTTTTATGAATCACAGGCTATGACTGCCCCTACCGATAAAGTCAATGTACCCAGCTTCTGGGAAGACCATTGGTCATTGGATAATCCCGATGGTAGATTCCCCCGTTACGATGATGCAGCCATGATGAGAAAATGGAACTCGACATTCTGGGCGAAGGACGGGACGACGATCCGGATCAACAATATGGTGTTTAACTGGAGTGTACCCAAAAATTTTACCGATAAGATCAATGTACGTTCACTCAAGTTGATGCTATCCGGCAATAACTTATGGACGATCGTAGCCCCCTTTAAACACCGCGATCCCTATTCCTCATCCTTATACAACTATCCGACCATCCGGACGATATCCTTTGGTTTAAACTTTGGCATTTAATATACAAAGACATGAAAAGACATTTTAACTATATCATAGCCCTACTGATGGCATCCAGTACCGTCCTTATGACCCAAAGCTGTAAAGATGATTTTTTTGAGCTGGTCGATCACGGAGGTCTTGATGCCCGTATCTGGGACAACGAAGGCGCAATAGAATTCTATTTGGCAGGCACTTATGCCATGATTATGCCGACCCATCCCCATGAGATCACCCCCAATGACATGCAGATGCACTATGCCAGTGACGAAAACTATTTCTCGGGAACCAATGGCCCCAGCAAAAAAGTATTGGGATTAAGTGGTGAAATTACGCTCAATGATGTTAAATACATTGCAAGCAAATACCAGGGCACCAATGTGGGTGACAACCGTTATTTTGACATCGCCCGTTGCAACAATGCCATTGCCTATATCCCAACAGGCACACTCGCGGCTGATGTAAAGAAAAAATTTTTAGGTCAGTTTTATGCGTTGCGGGCCATGGTTTATTTTGAGCTCACCCGGCTGTACGGCGGCGTACCTTTGGTTCTTGACCCTCAAAATCCTGATAACCTGAAATTGGAGGGCCGAGCTTCGGCAAAGGCTTGTTTTGGGCAGATCGTAAACGATCTGGATTCGGCCATGGTCAATCTTAACGGTGTGTCCTGGGACGATGCCACAGGTCGCGGAAAAATAACAACAGCAGCCGCGGCGGCACTGAAAGCCAAAGCACTACTGTATTGGGCAAGTCCGCAGTTCAACCCCACAGATAATCCGGCACACCCCTATGAGGCGCAACGTTGGGAAACAGCCCTGCAGGCCAGCAAAGAGGCCTATGACCTGTGCAAAGCCGCCGGCCGTGCACTGTTGCCCAATTATAACGAGATCTTTCTCAAAGAAGGCATTGCGAATACTGAGGCCGTGATTGTCCGTTCCTATTCAGCGACATCACCAAAGCGGTTCACGGTTGTTGAACGCGCTTCACGTCCTGCATCCGAGGGCGGGTCACCAGCAGATTATTATGTGCCTACGACCCTATTGCTAGGCGCCTACCCCATGCAAGACGGCACCCCGGCCAACAGCAGCAATACAAGTTATGACGACGCATTGTTTTGGAAAAACCGCGATCCCAGATTTAAACATACCATTGTCTATAACGGTGCCGAATGGCCTTTAAGCGGTAAGAGTGGAAGAAGGCAATGGAATTACAGTAATGCCGAAGATGAATCCTCCATTAAATCTTTTTATTGTAAAAAATTTGTCAATCCGGCACTTTCGTCCGCAGCGGTTGGGATTGCCAACGATATGGGCGGCAATGGCATGGACTGGATCGAAATCCGTTTTGCTGAGGTAATGTTGGATTATGCTGAATCAGCCAATGAAACGGGCAACCTCTCCCTTGCCAAGGAGCTTGTCCGTAGCATCCGCCAGCGCGCCGGAATAGAACAGGGAAGCTTTGACTATGGCTTGTCGCTGGCATCCAACAGAGAGCAGATGCGCGATCTTATGATGAACGAGCGGCAGATTGAATTTGCCTTTGAAGGCAAACGCTATCATGACCTACGCCGGACACGGCGTATGCATACCTTGCAGGGGACCATACAGACCTATTTATTCGAAGCAAAATCCGATGCTGTAAAAAAGGTGCTCGAATCGAAAAACGCGGCTGGTATTCGCCATCGGGAAAGCCTGGATATGAACAACCGCGATACGGTACTGACCTATTTCAAGTATCCTTACAACCTGCGTGCAGAGAGTTCCAATGGTGCCTTTGCCTTCCGTGACTATTATTATTTCTATCCCCTTCCCAATACCTTTATGAACTCCTCCCCTTTGTTGGAGCAGACTATAGGTTATGAAGGCGGTACATTTGACCCATTAAATAATTAGTTATGAACCGTTCCTATTTAACAGCTATTATACCTCATTACTTACAGATGAAAGCAAACTATTTATTCGTTGTGCTCCTATTGGGCACATTACTTTCCTGTAAACGTGAAGGTGACAATATTTTCAATTTATTTGAAGATGTATCAGTCACGCTTCATATGGAAAACGAACACAATATTGGTACCTATAAGGATGTTGCCGTGGGCGACTCCATCTTCGTTGATTTTACCATCAGCTCCAAATCCAAAGACATGCACCAGGTCTGGATCTTTTATAATGGAGCTGGTGCCGCTGTCCTAAAAATACCTTTAGGCGAAACAGAAAAAAGAAATTTTCGCTATGTATACAAGATCCGGGCCGATAAAGTCGGCGAGAGCACCTTCCGGATTATGGCCGTTGATAAAGAGGGTGTATTTATGGGAGATGGTTACACCTCTGTCACCTACAATGTACTGTCCGATTACGTTCATCTCAACAACCGTGTGCTTTATATGCCTGATAGCGTAAACCGGAGCAGTGCCTGCTTTATCGACCTGATGGAAGGTAAAACCTATACCTATGCCGAGGCCAAACTTCATCCGGAGAAAATAGACCTGGGCATATACCGGACGTACACTGTGGAACCCAACGGAAGCCTCACTTTTAGATACAACATCTATTCGCTTCAGGCCAGTCCCATTCCATTTGGTGCCTTTGATTTTACCGACCTTGCCGGTAAAGGCCGCGCAACCTACTTTTCAGGCATACAAAACAACCAGGCAAGCGCATTTTTAAATACATTGACCTCCGGCGATGTCATAAAAACTAATGCGATCTCGCGTAAAACTGCTAGTCTCAAATTAGACGACCTGAAGGTGGGAAGCCTATTTTACTTTAAGACTCCGGACGAAAAATATGGCGTCGTTATCGTCAATGCCCTGAGTGGTTTCGACAACAACCGTTACCTGAACATCAGTATCAAACGTCAAAATTAAAACTGATCCCTTTTTCCCTTAATAACTGGGGTACCACATCCCTGTGCGTACCCCTTTCTCCTTATTCATGCGTCAAGAGGAGTCTTTGGTAGATCAGGACAACGAGGCATAGATTTTGCCATTATAGAGAAAATTATTATCTTTAGTCGAATTTATCACAGCCAAGATAAACCAATAATATAGATAATTTTAAGAAATGCAAGAAGAGCTCATTGAAAATGCCTTTTCTAAAGTCCGTGAATTTTACAGTAAACATGGCAGAACTCCAGTCCGCCGTGAAATGGAACAAGTCAATACCATCGCACGCCGCTATTTTGGTTCTTGGAACAATTTTATCAAAACTGCTGGGCTCAAACCAAATGTAAATAAAACAAAAGCTGAAGTTGAGGCCGAGCTGTTAGCCCTCATCAATGAGTTTTACGGCACCCACGGACGCATTCCTATGCGCAGGGAATTTTCAGCAAAGTCAACCAGTATAAATAAGTATTTCGGATCCTGGAACAAGTTTATTGCCGCTGCAGGCTTTGAGCCAAATGACCGCCGAATCCCTTCCCTTGGGAAGCTAAAAAATTCACTGGTCAAGTTTTATATCAAACATGGTCGATCCCCCTCGATTGCAGATTGTATCAGAAAGAATGGTCTCTATAATCCAGTATCCTATTACAGGCATTTGAACGTCAACAGCTGGGCTGATGTACTGGAGCATGTGAAGTTAAAATCACATTTCCGGATTACCACGATGACAGCATCTGAGGCCAAAGAAAAAGTGATCAAGTTGATCAAAAAGCACCGCATCAAATATTATAAAGATTACCAGCGGCTAAAGCCTGCCAATTATCCCTCGAGCTGGTATCTCAAGGAAAAATTTGGCTGGAACAACCTCTGTTATCTTGCCGGCACGAAAGTTCCCGTGACCAAATTCAGCATTAAGGATTATTACCTCAGTCTTGCAAGGGAACTCGGGAGAACACCGACGACGAAAGAACTGGAAGCCAAAATGGGTGTCACCGCCGGCGCTATGACCTGGAAAACTGGCCAGCGCTTAAATCATTTTATCCAATCTTTCGGCCAGACACCGGCCAATAGCACACCAGCGCGTTGCAAGCTCAGTAAAAAGCAGTTGGCCGAAATCTATAAAGCCAAAAGTATCGAACATGGTTATCCAAAAGGAATGCCCCGTGGTAAACTGAAAGAACTTACCGGATATTCCAGGGAGGTATACGAACACCGCTTTTTCTCGATGAATGGGTTAAGGCTTTTCTGCGGATTTCAATTGCATCAAGGCGGTAGTAAACAATACACAGAAGAACAATTACGCGAACTATTAAAAAAGCCAAAGCATGCCAAGAAACGTTAAAAGCCAAAATATTATCTTTATATTAATATTAATAATTTTCTTTACATTACGCAATAATAGACCTATTTCATTACCATACTATTTATGATACAAATTAAAAAGCATGAACTTTCGCAAGCGGTATCCCAGCGTATCGATGAGATCCTAAGCCTGACTAGACTTCCAATTCAAGAACTCGCTAATTTAGCAGGTATCAATCCCCGGTCACTAAATGGTTATCATCGGGGGACGCTCCCCATTACCCTGGAGTCCACCCTAAAAATTTGCGCCGTGCTATCTCTTGACCTAGATACGTTCTGTGACTTTAACAAAAAGTTAAGTTTAAAAAAGCAGCGATTTACCCCTGTAACTGCTACCAAAAAACAAAAACCCGAAAGACCACTGGATAAAGAAATGGATGCCATCCAACTCCAACAGCGAGAAAAAAAGGAGAAGGACAGCATACTTCGCGACCAAATAATCACTTTTGTCCATACCAGCGATTATTTTCTATATCCCCGCACCTTGTCTCAGATGGTCCTCGATTTTGCCAAGGATTACCACCTCAATGTAAGCGAACAAAGGTTGCAAGGCATTTTGCAACGCTGCATAGCAGATGGTACTATCAAAAGACAAACAACCCCATGGGATTATGGTATAGGTTACTATTTACCGAAACGCACTTGGGTCTATTTTAAGGATGAAAAAGATCTTTTAAATGATCCTAAGAAGCTTGTTGGCTATAATTGGATCCGCAATAGCATCATCGTGTAGCAGAAATCCGCCGTATTTACGGCACCCGCTGCCGCAAGCAATAGGGATACTGGAGTCCTAGCGCGGCACATTACAGCGTTTCAATCCTAAGGAGCCACTTTATGTGCATTTTTCTGAAACTCGCTAGGCGTCATGCCAAATACGGCCTTGAAGCAAGTGGCAAAGTAGCGCGGATCTGTAAATCCGGTTTCATAAGCGACTTCACTTACGGTGATAGACTTGTCCCGCTCCATCAGCAAGCAAGCATGTTTTAGCCTAATATTTTTGATAAACTCACTTGGGGAGATGTTCAATAAAACTTTTGTTTTTCTATACAATGTGGACTTGGACAAACCAAGCAGGTCACCAAGCCGGAGTACATCAAATTGATCATCGGCCAAATGCTGTTCAATGATGGTAACCATCTTCTGAATAAACTTCTCATCCAGCGGCGTATAGTCAAGCGCGGCAATATTAATCTGTGTATTGTTGTGAAAACGCAACTGTTTGCATCGCTTATTGATGATAAAGCTCTGGATCTTTGCTTCCAGCACCTTGATTTCAAAGGGCTTGCTGATGTAACCGTCCGCACCAGCCTGATAGCATTCGATACGATCTTCCAGGCTACTTTTGGCGGTCAACAGCAGCACGGGAATATGATTATATTCGGCATTCGACTTAATGGCCCTGCACAACGTCAGCCCATCCATTTCGGGCATCATAATATCGCTGACGACGATGTCTATTTCTTCCTGCTGAATTTTTTCCAGCCCCAGTCTTCCATGTCCGGCCAGGTGCACATGATAGTTTCTGGAAAGGATATTGAACATGGTACTGCTCAGTTCTTCATTATCTTCCACAAGGAGCAGCCGAAGCCTGTTTTCTGTTGTATAGGCATCTGGTATAACTGCATCTCCTTGCGCTGCTCCGAATGAACTGTCCTGCAGGGAGGTGGAAAATGACCCGTCGATAATCTGCATATCCTGATCGGCGTAGTAACTTCTGTTTACAGGTATCGCCACTGTAAACGTACTCCCCTGCTGTGGTGTGCTTTCGACCGCAATATAACCATGATGAATATCGATGAGCTGTTTACTGACAGACAGTCCTATTCCATTGCTTTCCACATGATTTGAGGATTTATTTGCATAAAAGGGCGTAAATATTTTTTCCAATTCTTCCGGGTGAATCCCTTCGCCGTTGTCACGCACAAAAATATGAAGAAAGTCATTCTCTCCCTTTGGTGCGACATAATAAGACAGTGACACCGTTCCGCCGGGCATTGTGTACTTAAATGCATTAGAAAGCAGGTTAAACAGGACTTTGTCCAATTTATCTTCATCATAGAAAACCAGGGCAGGGCATTCGCCATGCACGATTTCAAATTGTATATTTTTCTTTTTGGCAATGGGACTGAAATAAGCCTGCCCAAGCCGCTCCACAAAAGTGGGAAAATGAGCCTGACTGACCTGCAGTTTAATTGTATTGTGTTCTATTTTTCTGAAGTCGAGGATCTGCTGAAGCAGCCTCTTGAGGCGGCTGAGGTTGAGCCGCATATTGTCAAACTGCGCCAGGTTATTTCTAGTCGTCATCTGCACATCGTCCACCAGACAGGAGATAATCGTGAGCGGTGTCAGCAAATCATGGGATACATTGGTAAAATAGCTCAATTTGGACTGGGTCAGTTCGTCGGCTTTTTCTTTCTCTATCTGAGCGACTTTCAGGTCGCTACGCAACCGGATGCGATTGAAGGAATAATTGATGAAAAAGAATAATACTGCTCCCACGACCAATGTATAGCATACATAGGCAATATTGCTCTCATAGAATGCTGGCATTTTTGTGATTTCAACAGCTGTAATGTCGTTGTTCCATTGATTATGGAGGTCGGTAGCTTTCACCAGAAAACGGTAACTTCCCTTACCCAAGTTATTATAGGTAGCAAATAAGCGGTCTCTGGGTGCCATGATCCAGTCCTTATCTACGCCCTCCAGTTTGTACATATACCGGATCTTGTCGTGCTGTGTAAACGGCAGGGCCGAAAAGGATATCTCCAAATTTTGGTCTTCTGGCGCTAGGGTCAGCTGACGGAAATGCTGGTTAAACTTTTTACCCTTGGCTGCTAAAATCAACGACTTATTATTCACTTTGACATCTGCGATAAGTACCTTTTCTTTAAAGTTGCTGATCGTACTGTGATCGTCGACCCGTACCACACCATTATATCCACCAAAAAAAACAGCATGGCGTTTATCGTCAGCCGCAAACGCCCGTTTGGAGAACATGTTAACCTGTAGGCTATCAGAGGTCGAAAATTCAATAACATCTTTATTTAAAGGATTGATTTTATACAAATTACGCGTAGTCGAAAGCCAGGTATAATTGCGCAGGCAGACTATATCGAGTATTTGATTTTTACCGAAAAGGGCGGTGTTGGCAATTTCTTCGACCATCTTGCTGGCGGTCCGATAGCATACCAGCCGGTTGCTTTTGGTGCCGATCCAAAGGTTTCCGTACCGATCGATGTCCATTGTTTCGATCTGGTCTGTCTTTAAGCCAGGTGTTTCCTTGCCAAGGTGTAGTGTTACCGACTGGCGCTCTTTATCGCCCAGGTAATATATTCCATTACTTTTTGTCGCTATCCAGATACCATGGTGATTGTCTTCGGCTATACTGATGGGTTCATCATGAATACTTGTCACCTGCTGGAGTCGTTCCATATGTGGCTTTTTACACAACAATCCCTGGCTGGTGGCTACCCAAACGTGTTGCGCGCTGTCTTTATAAAAAAAAGAAGGGATCCCGCTGTGCGACAGTTGTTGCTGCAATTCAATTTTGTGCGACAATAGGATATCATTTTGCGTGCGCTTAAATACGTTGATGGATGCTTCATAGGCGGAGCCTACCCACAGCTGGTCTTGCACATCGATGGCCGCGGTCACTGCGCGTATCGAAATGAGATCCTTATAGGTGGAATTACTGTATGTGCTTAGGCCATTGCGGTCCAGCTGAAGACTTCCAAAGCCCAGACGTTCCAGGTTAAACCAGAGCGTTCCTTGCGGGTCATAATAAAGCATCTTGAGATTAGGTGTAATACTGTAGTTTTCTTTGATCTGGTTGAAGGCATAGCTTCTGATCAAAGGTCTGTCGAAATGCAGCAAGGACATCCCTTCCCCGCCAACAGCCAACCACAAGGTGCCATTTCGATCGGCATAAATGTCGTTAAAGATATTTGTCGTATGGTTGAAATAAGCCGATAGATCAACTTCCTCCAGACGGTCACCGTTGTACCGCAATGTAGAGATACCCGAAAAGGATAACACCCATATATAATGACGGTGGGGATCCTGCATCACATTGTAAAACAAATCTTCTTTGTCAACCTGGCGCCGTTTGTTCTTTATTTTGATTTCCTGATACGGATTGTTGGCTCGCTCGGGGTGGAAGAGGTACAAGCCGTCCCCCCAGGTACAGATCCATCGCTGTCCCCTATCATCCTGCATCAGCTTAAAAGGCGCATTGCGTGCTCCGATCCGTGGGTAGGCTTTCAGCTTACGTTTGCCTGGAGCTAGTTGAAATAGCCCCTGGTTCCAGACGCCAATCCAGATATTGTGTTCATTATCTTCAAAAACGGTGTTGACAGTCAACCCGCGCATATTTCGATCGAGAATCGTACTGAGCTGACGATCTGGTATCGGGTTGAGATCTTTATCATAGATAAATAGCCCATCATCCGTGGCGATCCAAAGACGCTGGCGATGATCCACCAATAGGCTATGGATGCGCACCTGTTCCAATCGTCTGTCTTTGAGCGGGGCGATCGTATAATTGCGTTTATCGAGGATATAAACACCTTCTTCGCCTCCTAATACCAGGTTGTGCCCATAGACGGCCATGGTCCTTATATTTTGGTCAGCGGCAGCCTTACCCTCAGCATTTTTCAGCTTAAAGTTAAGGACATTATAGGCATCAAAACGGCTAAGCCCCTGGGTAGATGCAAACCAGATATAACCTTCTGCATCTTGTATGGTCTGATTAATGGTCAAGGATGGAAGCTCATAATTTTTGGCCATTGGGTTGAGGGCCATCTGCTGACCATACCCCAATACAGCGGCAAAAACAGACAAGTAAAGTAAAATGAAAATTTGCGTTATACGTCCCATAGTCCCTCCGTTTACCGCACTGGCTAAATATTGGTTATCCTCCTGTTTAAAGATAGGGAATGTTTTGGATAGAATATATGTTTATTTTACATTTATACATTCAGTTGGTGGTCATCGTGGTCAGCCTAGTTTAACGGCTACAGCGATGCACAATCACGCCTCTCCTTCACCAAGAGTGGAAAAATGATCCGATTTTAGGACATGAATAACCTTATTTTAAACATTGGCTGCCCACATAAAAAGTAGCTTTGTTTTTCTCAAAAAGAGATCACAGAAATTTTTAAATCTAACAACATGCGTAGCTATTTTATTCTATGTTTATTCCTTATTGGACAGCTGTCTTTCGCGCAGAACATCAAACAAAAGGCCGTGCTTGACCAGCTCAATCTTGTCAATGGGTACTGGCAATCACAGCACAAGCCACAAGTATGGGCTTTCTGGGATCAGGCGGCCTATCATACCGGCAATATGGCGCTGTACCAGATCCAGCCGTCCAAAACCTATTTGAACTATACAGAAGACTGGGCCAAATTCAATGCCTGGAAAGGGGCAAAATCCGATGATAAGCCCAACTGGAAATATAGCTACGGTGAAACCGACGATCATGTCCTTTTCGGTGATTGGCAGATCTGTTTTCAGGTCTATATTGATCTTTACCATTTATCGCCCCAGCCGCATAAGATCGCCCGTGCCAAGGAGGTGATGGATTATCAGATCCATACCACCAATAACGACTATTGGTGGTGGGCAGATGGTCTGTATATGGTGATGCCTGTCATGACCAAAATGTATAAGCTGACCAAAGACTCTTTATATCTGCACAAGTTATGCACTTATTTGTCCTACGCCGATAGCATCATGTACGACAAAACAGAAAAACTCTATTACCGGGATGCAAAATATGTGTATCCGAAACATAAAACCACATCAGGCAAAAAAGATTTTTGGGCCCGGGGTGATGGATGGGTATTTGCCGGGCTGGCCAAAGTGCTACAGGAGCTGCCCGCCGACGCCCCTCATTATGCCCATTACAAAACCCGCTTTGTTGAGATGGCCGCTGCCATTATCGCTTGCCAGCAGCCTGAGGGCTATTGGACCCGCAGTATGCTGGATTCCAATCATGCGCCGGGACGGGAGACCAGCGGCACGGCATTTTTTACCTACGGCTTACTCTGGGGAATAAACCAGGGCCTACTGACCGAGCAGCCTTATCACGATGCAGCATTACGGGGCTGGCAATACCTCAGTGAGACGGCCGTACAGCCCGATGGACGGCTAGGCTATGTACAGCCCATCGGTGAAAAAGCCATTCCGGGACAGGTCGTGGATGCCAGCTCCACAGCCCCCTTCGGTGTTGGCGCATACCTGCTGACCGGGACGGAGATGTACCGTTATCTAGATCGAAAATAAACCCTATAGGATGAAAAAACGATTATTATGCTACTTATGGTTGCTCCCCTTGCTGTGCAGCACGGGATACGCACAAAACACAAAAAAACAAACAGTCCAACTGGCGGAAACCAAACGGGAATACTGGTTGCTGCAGATGGACCAATTGGTACGCCCTGTACTTCGCAGCCTGGCGCATGACAGCTTGCGCCTGACCATGCCCCAGACAACTGCACCAAAGGTAGACGATCAAGCACAACGGATCAAGGTCCAATATGTTGAGGTCTTGGGCCGTGTACTAGCCGGCATTGCTCCCTGGCTGGGGCAGGAAGATGGCTCAGCCGCTGAAATCGAGCTGCGCAGGCAATATCGGGACTGGACACTGGCAGGGTTAAAGCATGCCCTGGACAGCAATGCCCATGATTTTATGCGCTTTGACATTGGCGGACAGCAGCTGGTCGACGCCGCTTTTATCGCCTTGGCTTTTGTGCGCAGCCCCTGGCTTTGGGAACACTTGGATACCAGCTCCAAAGAACGCCTAGTAGCCTCCATACGCAGTACCCGCCAATTTCGTCCGGTCTTTTCCAACTGGCTGCTCTTTTCGGCCATGAATGAAGCTTTTCTGGCGAAATATGCCAGCGGCTGGGATGTGATGCGCGTGGATTACGCGTTACAACAACTGGAACAATGGTACATTGGGGATGGCATGTATAAAGACGGCCCCCATTATGCCTTCGACTATTACAATAGCTATGTCATCCACCCTTTTCTCGCCGGCATCATGGACGTCATCCAGGACAAGACAAAAAGTTATGACGCCATGTTTGCCAAAATAAGGCTGCGCAACGAGCGCTATGCCATCATCCAAGAACGGTTGATCAACGCGGACGGAAGCTTCCCCCCTACTGGCCGCTCGTTGATCTATCGCGCTGGCGCCTTTCATCATCTGGCCGATATGGCATTCAAAAAACGCCTACCTAAGACACTTAGCGAAGGGCAGGTGCGATCTGCACTGTCTGCAGTATTGAAAAAAACAACGGAGAGCGCCGATACCTACCGCAATGGCTGGCTCAGTCTAGGGTTATATGGTGAACAGCCTGGCCTCACCGATTTTTACAATAACCAAGGAAGCCCCTACTTATGTAGTACGATATTTTTGCCCTTAGGCCTTCCCGCCGCCGACAGTTTTTGGACTGCCGAGGCCCAGGACTGGAGTGCAAAACACATCTGGTCGGGTCAAGATTGGGCCAAGGACCATAGTCAGGCTATTCCATAAGCTAAAAAACGTTCGCAAGGCTATCCCTGTGCTAGACGAGACACAATCCAGCACAGCAGCAATAAGTACATGTATTTCAACACGCAATGGACAAACCATCAGTATACTAATTTAGCGATGAACATACACGCAATGATAACCCGAATTTTGATCTATGCCTACTGTCTGCTTGGCGCATATCCAGCGGTAGCCCAACAGCCGCAGGTCAAAGCGCTATTCGTCGGGAATGGCTGGGCAAAAAACACTGTGAATACCGCGGTATTCCGTAAAAACGCATTAGTCAGCAATGATAAGTACCAATATATTGCGTATTATGATGATGCGGGCTACGTAGTGCTGGGCAAGCGCCCAATATCCAGCGAGCATTGGGAAATTACCCGGACAGCCTATCAGGGAAATGCGCAGGATGCCCACAACGTCATTAGCATCATGGTCGACAAGACCGGCTACCTGCATGTCAGCTGGGATCAGCACAACAGTAAATTACGGTATGCGCGTACCCTAGCCCCCAATAGCTTGCTGCTTGGTCCCGAAAGGGCAATGACCGGCGACAACGAAATAGCAGTTACCTATCCCGAATTTTTAAAATTACCCAATGGTCAGTTGCTTTTTCTGTATCGCGACGGCGGATCAGGCAATGGCAACCTCGTCGTCAACAGCTACGATATACAGCAGGATAAATGGAAACGGCTGCACAACAACCTGATCGATGGTCAGGGAAAGCGGAATGCCTATTGGCAGAGCTGCGTGGACGAGCAGGGAACCATCCACCTGTCTTGGGTTTGGCGGGAGAGCCCTGATGTAGCCAGCAATCATGACATGGCCTACGCCTGCTCCAAAGATGGCGGACAGACCTGGCAAAACAGTGCCGGAGCAAGCTATGCATTACCGATGAATGCAGCCACAGTAGAATATGCTGCCTACATCCCGCAAGACCATGAATTGATCAACCAGACCTCCATGGCCGCCGACGAACGAGGGAATCCTTATATAGCGACCTATTGGCGCGATACGCAAAGCCGCATTCCACAGTACAAAATTATCTATCGCCAGCAGGGGGCATGGCATATTCGTTCGTTTGATTTCAGAAAAACAGCCTTTAGTCTAAGTGGCCATGGCACCAAGGAGATCCCCATTGCCCGCCCCCAGTTGCTCATACGCGGAAAAGACGAGCAGCTGACCTTGACCTTGATCCTGAGAGATCAGGAACGCGGCTCGCGCCCCAGTATATTGCAAGTAAAGGGGCTGAATGACGTTACCGGAACACTTTATGACCTCAGTGAGACCAGCGTGGGGTCCTGGGAACCCAATTATGACAGCGAACTGTGGCGGCGGAAGCGCAAAATCGCCCTGTTTGTTCAGGCTACCCTGCAGAAGGACGGTGAGGGGCTCACGAGCAATGCCCCCACAGCAGTAAACGTGATGGAGTGGACACCACATGCAACCAAATAAGCTAAAAAAAGATGAAAAAACGCATACAATCGGCCATATGGGCCATCTGTCTGGCTATGCTGCCTGCCTTACAGGCCTCGGCTCAGGAGAATAAGAAATCAGTTTTTGAGATCGTCAATCCGGATTTTAAGCAAAGCCCCTATACGGGGATGACACGACAGCACTGGCTGGATGCGGCATCTTATCTGCTGGAAGGCGCATTTTCGGTCGTGCAGGACCTCAACAGCCCCATGCAATTTGCCAAACAGTCTGGCCGGAGCTATCCGCGGGATGGCGTGCATACGGAGACCGAAAAACTGGAGGGGCTCTGCCGTACCCTTTTTGTCGCATTGCCACTGCTCAAGGAGAATCCCAATTATACGATCCGGGGTATCCGTGTTGCCGATTATTACCGGCATCAATTGCAACGCCTACTCGACCCCAAAACAGACAGCTACATCGCCCCCTTACCGGATAAGGGCGGACCTAGCCAAAAGCTTGTTGAGTTTGGCGGCCTGGCAGTGTCTCTTATAGCCGCCCCCGAAGTGTTGTGGGATCCCCTACCCCAACCGGTAAAGGACAGCCTGGCACATACCATGCTGAGCTATGGACAAGGACCCACCATCGAAATGAACTGGCGGTTTTTCAATATCATGATCATGAGCTTCTTTAAAAGCCGTGGTTATGCGATATCCGAAAACTACCTCAAAGGCTTGCTCGAAAAATGCCTCGGTGATTATAAAGGCGAGGGCTGGTATAGTGACAGTCCCTATTATGATTACTACAGCATGTGGGCCTTTCAGCTCTACGGGTCGCTTTGGGCCAAGTATTACGGTGCAACCATGTATCCAGAGTTTGCAGCGCAGTTTCGGTCCAATTTGCGGGATCTGGCAAAAAGTTATCCCTATCAATACAGCAGGGATGGCGAAATGATCATGTGGGGACGCAGCATATCCTATCGCATGGGCGCGGCCGTGCCTTTCGCTTTATTGGGTGAATTGGAAGATCCGACGGTCAATTATGGCTGGATGCGGCGCATTGCCTCTGGCTGCCTGCTCCAATTTGTGCAACATCCGGATTTTCTCCAAGATGGCATACCCACCTTGGGTTTTTACGGCGCATTTGATCCAGCGGTACAGGAGTATAGCTGCCGCGGCAGCGCCTATTGGTTGGGTAAATTTTTCCTCGGCTTGCTTATTTCCGACGACAGCAGTTTCTGGACCACCTCGGAAAACCTGGGGGCATGGGAAAAAGAAATTCCCCAAAGTAAAGTATACAATACCTATGTCAGTGGCGCCGAACTCCTGATTACTGACTACACAGGCATCGGTGCATCCGAGATCCGCTCCTGTAACAGCAGTAAGACAATTGGCTACTATCAGGGCACCGAAAATTACAACAAATTGGCTTACAATAGTGCTTTTCCCTGGCAGGCAGACGGGAAACATGGTCTGGTGTCGATGAACTATGCTTTCGAAATCAAAACCGGTGAATGGGAATCCCTGCGCCATTACCAATTCAAAGGTTATAAGGAGCAGATCTATAGCCGGATGGGTTCCCTCGTAGGAGATTCCACTGTGCAGATCGAGCTGCATGAAAAACCATTGCCGCAGGGTATTTTGCGCTGTGACAGGTTGCACACTAGCCGTCCGATTGCACTGCGTTTGGGACACCATGCACTCCCCCAATGGGATAATTTACCGATCAAAACATCCGAGCGTCGTTATAAAGGTCTAAAAGCGACGATTATCGATAATGGACAATACCAATTGGCCATGGTCCCTTTGTTAGGTTGGCAAAGCCTGGAAGATATCGCCTGCGAGGGGCTTCATCCCGCTGCAACGAAAAGCACAATCCTTAGCAGCTACCTAAAAGCTAGTCCGCTATCTCACCCCTGGCTTGTCACCCTGCAGCTTTGGAAAAAATCGGGGGAACATTGGCGCAATGAAGAACTGTTTCCAACGGTAAAACAAAGCCATGGGAGCATTCAAGTGCTTTGGAAAGGAAAGGAAAAAGACCAATTTGACACCAATTTCAACTGAATTGACCCCTAATTAAACACCTTAAATTTCATTCTCGACGATCTTTGTATTAGGCTTTACACCATGTAGCGCCCAGAGAATATATTTTCCAATCAATTATTAAATCTATTATGTTACAGCATTACTACAGCAAGTATGCCAGAAAAGGCCTTTTGTTAAATAGTCTTTTTTTAATTGCCCTGTCCAGCTATGGACAGGAGTCTGGCTTGAAAGGAACTGTCCGGGATGGGGCGGGCAAAGGCATTGCCGGCGTCACGATCCGTGTAAAGGGTGGTACCGCGAGCGTACAGACCAACGCAGAAGGCAGTTTTTCCATTCAGGCAGCAACCGGCAGTACCTTGATCATCACATCGGTCGGCTATCAGGAAAAACAGCTAATTGTCGGAGCGCAAAAAATTATTGACATTGCCCTGATGCCAGCAGATAATGTGCTGGAAGAGCTGGTCGTGGTCGGATATGGCAGCCAAAAGCGTTCCGATATTACCGGTTCGGTCGCTTCGGTGCCCAAGGATCGTCTTTCCAAAATTCCGGTCAACAATGTCATGCAAGCGATCCAGGGTGCGGTGTCGAATGTTACCGTATCGCAGGCATCATCCATCCCAGGCGATGCCCCCTCGGCACAGGTACGTGGTAAAAATTCGATCAATGCCACTTCCGAACCCTACATTGTGGTCGACGGTATTCCGCTGACCCGCACAGACGGCTCCATCAATGATATTAATCCCAACGATATTGAATCAGTAGAGGTACTTAAAGATCCATCTGCTGTGGCCATCTATGGGGTAAATGGTTCTAACGGCGTTATCCTGATTACGACCAAGAGAGGTATCACCGGAAAACCTTCGATCCGTTATAGCGGTTACGGTGGGATAGAGCAGGCTGCCCATATTCCAGAACCTGTATCAGGCGAAGAATTGCTCAAGCGCTATGCCGAGTATGCACGCATCACCAATACCAGCCTCTTCAATGGCGGGCCGGTGCGCAATGAATATGAGTTCGACAATTACAAAAATGGCGCGACCACCGACTGGCTGGATGCCGTGATGCAGACGGGCGTGGTGCAGAATCATAACGTCAGCCTATCCGGAGGAAGTGAAAATGCCAAATATTTTGTATCGGGCGACTACCTTGACCAAAAAGGCGTAGTAAAAGGGTACAATTACAAACGCTATTCCTTCCGGACCAATACCGACTTTAAAGCCACCAGATATTTGTCGGTGGGAACCTCTTCATTTATCGTTGCACACAATAAAGACGGCGGACGTGCAAATTTGCTGCAAGCCGCGGCCATGAGCCCCTATGCGCGGATGTACAATGCCGATGGCACGCTGACACAGTATCCGATGTATTCCGAGCAGCTCTGGGCCAATCCATTGCTGCCAACGACATTGGATCCGCAGCGCCGGCAGTTCAATATTTCGTTGAATGGCTATGCCGAGCTGAATTTTGGCGAGCTCTTTAAGCCACTGGCCGGATTAAAATATAAATTGAATGCGGGCTATTCCTACGTCCCGGTACGCAACAATGAATACGAGGGCGAATCAGTCTATAATTTTGCCGGGCTGGGTCGCATTACCAACCGCGAGACCCAATCCTATACCGTGGAGAACATCCTGACCTATAGCAAAGATATCGAAAAGCATCATTTTGATTTTACGGGCCTCTATGCCGCCAAGAGCAAGTACTGGCAAGAATCCATAGCCACGGGGGAGGTATTCCCGAATGATGCACTGGGATGGGGTAATCTAGGTGCTGCAAACACACAAAAGGTCAGTTCACGCGCCGATCTATACCGGACTATCTCCCAGATGGGACGACTCAATTATGGCTATGACAGCCGGTATATGTTTACCTTCACCGTACGAAGGGACGGTTCGTCCGTCTTCGGTCGTAACAATAAATATGGCGTTTTCCCATCCGCAGCTGCGGCCTGGAATATCCATAACGAAGCATTTATGCAAAATAGCAAAAATATCGTCAGCAACCTGAAATGGCGGATCTCCTATGGCCTATCCGGAAATGAAGCGATCAGTATCTATCAGACCCAATTTTTGATGAATTCCTTTCCCATGGCGATGAATGGGCTATCCAATACTGCACTGCAGATCCGCACGCAGATGGGCAACGATGACCTACAATGGGAAAAAACCAAAGGCTTGAACACCGGGATTGATTTTGGCCTACTCAACAACCGGATTTCAGGTAGTATCGATGTGTACAAGTCGAGCACCTATGACATGTTGCTCAGACAGTTGCTACCCAAATTAACTGGATTCGTGGACGTTTTCTCCAACATGGGCAAACTCGAAAATACCGGTATTGACCTAACGCTTAACACCAAAAATATTGTAAAAGAAAACTTTAACTGGTCATCTACCTTGGTTTTCTCGCGCAATAAAAATAAAATCAAGGAAGTCTACGGCAATGGGCAGGAAGACCTGGGCAACCGCTGGTTTATCGGTCAGCCAGTAGGCGTTATTTACGATTATACGAAGGTCGGCATCTGGCAGGAAGACGAGATTGCTTCAGGCGCCAATAAGGGCTGGGATGATGCGGCACAAGCCGGAGACCTTAAACTCGCCGATCTGAACGGCGATGGCAAGATCAGTGATGCTGACCGCTCGGTACTCGGACAGACAGCACCTAAATGGACTGCCGGACTGACCAATACCTTTAGCTATAAAGATTTTACACTCAATATTTTTATCAATACGGTACAGGGCGCACTCCGCAATAACCCACAGATCGGCGCGGCTTCGGACGAAATGGGCCGCAGGAGCACACCAGCAGCATTGGGCTATTGGACTCCAGAGAATAAAAGCAATGAATGGCGCTCCCTAGGCAACCACTCCAACGTGTATGGCTATGGCTTTCCTTCTAAGGCAAGCTTTACCCGCCTGAAAGATGTGACGTTAAGCTACAGCATGCCACAGCAACTGGCCAATAAGCTGGGCGTCGGAGGGCTCACCGTCTATGCCAGTGGCCGCAACCTGTACACCTGGACCAATTGGTTGGGCTGGGACCCAGAAGCCCGCGACATTACACGTGGATCAGAAAATGATGCGATCAATTACCCTATGGTACGTACCTATGTTTTAGGTGTTAACCTTAATTTTTAACGATTAAAGAAAAAGATGATGAAAAAATATACCGTGATCTATTCGCTACTGGCAATGGCTACGCTAGGAGCCAGTTCCTGTGGTAAGGACTATTTGACCGAAAAACCCTATTCCAATTATGACGCCAATACGGTGGACCCTACGACAGTAGAAAATAGGCTATTGGGCTTACACTATAACTTTGGGCAATTATGGGGCATGAGCAGCCGTCAGGGATTCCTTTCCTGCTGGCAGATCGGCACAGACATTACCAGTGCGGGCTCTACGGAGGGTGTGGAAAATCCCTTCTACCAATATGCGGATTTAAATTCAGAAAATGGTGGCGTCAATTATTTATGGGAACGTTGTTATGCCTTTATCAATAATGCCAACCTGATCATTGATGGTGTAGGTGACAGCAATCCACAGGCCAGTGCCGAGGCGCGTTTTTTCCGTGCATACGCCTATAATATGCTGGTTACCCTCTGGGGCGATGTTCCTTTGCTGACCAGCTCGATCAAAGTACCGACCTTTAACTATACGCGTACCGCTGTGGCCGAGGTCGACAAATTAATTGCTGCGGATTTAGCGTATGCCGTTAAAGAGCTGCCCGATCTGGGCAAAGCAGCTGCCCCAAGCCGCATCAACAAAGATATGGCCAGACAGCTTGCGGCCGAAGCCTATTTACGCATGGGCATGCGTGATGCGGAGTACCTGACCCAGGCTGAAGCCATGGCCACCGCCATTATCGACGGAAGCAATTATAAATTGGTGGATGCCCGCTATGGCAAGTATCTCACCGAAGGCGGCGACTACTATCGGGACATGTTCCGGCAAGGCAATATGCGCCGAAACCAGGGGAATACCGAAGCGATCTGGACCTTTGAGGTCGAGTTTAACCGATCTATCAATGGCGGTACGATCGACAATCCACAGCATCGCCGGGTATGGCAGCCCGCCTATCATAAATGGGATGGGATGGTGAATGCAGACTCCCTGGGTGGACGTGGCAATGGCCGGTTACGGCTGAGCAATTTTATGAAGTATACAGTCTGGAAAGGCCTCAACGGAGATATCCGGAACAGCAATTTTAATATACGACGAACCACAAACTACAATAGACCCGGCTTTAGCAAGACCATCGGTGTTGACGCTGACGGGTACCGCGTAGCGGAAGGTGCCGGTGTAAAGAATATTACAATAAAAACCGGAGATAAGGTTATCCCTTTCCGTAACGATAGCCTCGAAGTCTGGTATCCATTTCCAACGAAGTGGGGTGGATACGATCCCCTGGATGACTTTGGTTATGCACTCGTCAAGGACTGGCCAGTAATGCGGTTGGGCGAAACCTACCTACTACGCGCCGAAGCACGATTGCGTAAAGGAAATGTAGCTGCTGCGGCCGATGATATCAACAAACTGCGGGACCGTTCGTTCAAATCTGCCCGTGCCGAATCCGGAAACAGCACATTAGGCCGGGTAAGCACAAGCGATTTATCCATTGACTTTATTCTGGATGAACGTGCCCGGGAACTGCTGTCGGAAGAAAACCGTCGAATGACCCTGGTGCGCATGAATAAGCTGAAAGAGCGTATCTCACTAAACGGAGATGCCGGCCCCGCCAATAAGATTATCACAGGCTTCCAGGACCACAACGTCCTGTTGCCTATCCCATTAACGGAAATCCAGCTGAACAACAAAGAGGGCGAACCGTTGAAACAAAATCCGGGGTATAAATAGGCTGTGAAAAAATAACTAGAGAAAACCCGATTACAAAAGGGGTAATAATTGCCTCTATATTCTAAACAGGAAAGGGCCTCTGCACAAACAGAAGCCCTTTTCCTTATCTGCGTTTAACGAGCCACTGTAATATTGGGCTCAGTAGAAAGCTCCGCAGTGTACCGGCTACTGCGATGAGGGCCCAAAGCCGGACAAACTGGGAAAAAATAATTCTGATTTAAACAGGGATGACACCTTAGCTTCCAGCACAGGTAGCCGGAAAAAATAAACGCACGATTGTACCTTTGCCCAGTTCACTGGACAAGTTGATCGTCCCACCCATGCGTTCCATCAGCCGTTTGACCAAAGTCAGCCCTATTCCGGAGCCCGAAGCGGACTCCGTATTGCTACCGCGTTCATTTGCCAGAAAAACCTGGCGGAGTTCATCTTCTGGAATACCGATCCCGTTATCTTCGATAAAATAGACTGTCCCCTTATCAATTTTTTCACTATAAATTTTTAGAATTGCCTTTTCGGTTCTTTTTGCATATTTAACAGCATTTCCGATCAGATTCATAAAAATCTGATAAACGGCCCCCCGTTCTGCATACAATGCATGCAAATCGCCTAGCTCAAATGCGACAGCCTGATCCGGATAAATTAGTTTGACCTCATCAATACAATTTGCGATCTTCTTATCCATGGCGATGCATTCGGTCAGCGTACTGGCACTACGTATCCGGCCGAGTTGCAATGTCTGATTGATAATAGATTCTATATTCACTATAGCTGCGCGGATCGTCTCAAACCACCTTTGGCTTATATTGACTTGTAGATCAATATTTCTACTCAAAAAATCACTACCCATTTTTAAGACCGCAAGCGGATTTTTTATATCGTGGGCAAGCGTATTTGCCAGCAAGTCCAGCTCATTGTTAAAGGAAAGTTGCTCCTCCTGTTGTTTTAAACGTGTGCGCGCGAGATAGTGCTCTGTCACATCACTCGCTGTATGAAGGATAGCGTAGGTATTTCCCGTTTCATCAACCAATGCTTTATATTCAAAATTAAAATACCGTAATGTTTTGGTTTCTTGGTCTATAATGTTCGCCGGCGTATCTGTTGCACGATAGGTAATCCCGGTTTTCCATACATTTTTTAAAATGGAAGAAAAGCCCTCCGCTTTGAAACCCGGGAAACAGGCACAAAAAGTACGCCCCAGGATTGAACTGTCTGCACACCACATCTCCAACATGGCCTGATTTGCGAAGGCAATATTTAGATCAGCACTGTCATAAATTGCCGTCGCATGCGGCGACTGCTGGAGAACGGACAACAAAAAACTTTCACGTACTTTCATTGATTCTTTAAGAAAAAAATAGTTGGAAATAGCTCCTGGTATTGTAAGAATTGAACTGTATCAATAACATAAATGATGCCAGTTTTTCATTAAACTTAAATTAGTTCTTCGGGGTTAATTCGTGCTATGCTATTCGTTGAGCGCGATCTTGGCAAGCTATTCTAATGAAAATAAAGTTGTTATGCAATGGACGTAGTGGGATGTTTTGGCTCAGCGAAAAGGGGGCACCACATGGGATTTTTAAGGAGGAAGCATGAGAGTGTAAAATATAGGTCACCTTCTGAAGAAAGTGACCTATATTGTCTGTTAATAACCTGGATTTTGTGTCAGGTTGCTATTACCCGCAATGGCTTTATTGGGTACTGGAAAACGATTTAGATGCGTAGCGTTGCTGGGCTTATGGTCCCACCATTCTTCCGTTATAAACGCTTTCCACCGGATCAGGTCTGTACGGCGACGCCCTTCACCGATAAATTCAATGCTCCACTCGTCCAAGATACGATATTTGTCGATGGATGCTGCAGTCACTGGATTTGGGTCTACGTTATTGGCAAAATTACGTTTACGCACTGCGTTAAACAGCTCAGCAGCTCGCTGCTTGTCCCCTAGCCTATAATTACATTCTGCTAGGATATAGTAAATTTCTGCAAGGCGAATAGCCGGAAGATCTGCGCCCCATCGCAATTCATTATTGGCAAGATTCGGGATTGGCACCTTCACCAGCCGTATGCCCGTATTTTCTTCCCCCTCGGACATCTTGGAAGGGAGCTGATCGATTGAACTGTATTTTTTCTTCGGACCAACATCTGAAAAACGGGCTACCTGATCTACAAAATTCAGTGGTAAACCATTATATTCTTCGCCGCCGACAATGGTCTCGCCCTCAGGCGTCTTATGCGGGCCAACGATAAACATGCCATCGTATTGGTCTGTACCATGATAAACATAAGGTGCTTTGCGTAGATCACCCTTGTCAAACGTTTCAAAAGGAGCGCCTAATTTGAAGTCAGCCGTGTAGAGCGCACCATTGGGCTTGCGCGATGGCGTCAAGTGTGCACCATTATTTCCATCCATATCCTGATCAAAAAATTGACGGGTATTATAATGGTAGAAGTCCGCATAAAACCAGTTATACTCCAACTTTTTAAATTCAGAGGGCATGGACCAGATAATTTCGGGTGATAAATTATTTTTAAATCCGTGCACGCCATTCCATTTGCTGTCGAGTGCATAGTCACCATAGACCTTATCGATGATATCTTGTGCAATTTTACGGCTTTCCGCGTACATCGGTTTCCCGATATACGATTCCGCATTAAAGTAAAGCTGAGCGAGCATTGCCGCCGCTGCAGCTTTCCGTATTGCTCCTTCCTCTTTGTCGTCCGCTTTTTTTGCCGGCAGGTTTTCGATCGCAGCTTTGAGCAGCTTTTCGGTATGATCAAAGAGCTCTTGGTCACTATTGCGGGGTAACGACTCTTGTTCCAAGGATTCAAAGATGGGCATTCCCCCAAAATAGTCCAGTCCACGTAAATAAAAGAATGCGACTAATGCATCTAACTGGGCAAGATCCGCAGCCTTCCGTTCAGCCGTCAAGGCGAATTTGGTATAGTCCAGTTTGTCCAGGTCGCTTTTTGCATCGAGGGTCAATGCTATACCCATTAGCGTCCCCCGCCAGCTTTCCCAGATCCAATTGTCGTCTGGCGTCCAGCGGTGATAGTGAAAACGCTCATTTTCTCCGCCGTTGTACCAATGGCGGCCTTTGGTCGTCACGGCAAAATTATCTGCGGTATATTCCTGTAGGCGCCAACGGTCTTCACCTAAATACCACTTGGCATGTGTGAATGGCCTAAACAGCGCAGCTTTAATGTCTTTTTCACTTTTAAAAAAAGTATCCGGTGTGACCGAACTATAGAATTCCTGGTCTAATTTAGTGCAGCCTGACACCAGCAATGCCAGGCATATTGTTGCTATAGTGCTATATTTTTTCATGTTATTAACAGTTAAAAGTTTACTTGAAGTCCCATCATAAAAGTCCTTGTCTTAGGGTAGACATTGCGTTCCTCAAAGCCGGGTTCCAGTCCGTTGATATTCACTTCCGGATCCAGGCCACTGTAGTTGGTAAAAACAAAAAGATCGCGTGCCGTCGCATAAACCCGCATCGATTTAAGTGGTTTGATCCAATGTTGATTGAACCGGTAGCCTATATTGAGCGCATCGACTTTGAGGAACGTACCTTTTTCAAGCCAGTAGTCGCTCAGTTCTTTTTCACCTTTGATATTTTTATGCTTATCATAAGCTTCTTCTAGCACATTTTGGCCTGTCACATTGGGAAGACTGTAATACATATTGATCATATTAAAGACATCATGCCCGATCCAGCTACGCATATAGATGCTGGCATCCCAGTTTTTATAAGTAAACTGGTTATTCCAGGAGAGTTGAAGCGTGGGTATCGCATTACCCACAAAGGACTTATCTTCAAGGGTTTTACTACGATCTCTTACATCAAAAGCATTCCCATCTTTGTCGTAGAGTTTCCAATAGCCATCATCCGTGAACCCTGCAAATTTCCAGATGAAGAATTGCCCGATATCCTGACCGGGGTATAATCTAACAGCCGAGCCCGGGGAACCCGGCGCCGGAAAATTCTTAAGGTCGGTAAATGTCTGACTTCCCCACAGGGTATTGAGCCTACTTTTATTATGTGACCCTACAATGCTGGTCGTATAGCTAAAATTGTCATTTTCGACCGCCCTGAAATTAAGCTCAAACTCATACCCAGTATTCTGCATGCTGCCCACGTTCATTGTTGTTTTGTCGTGGATGGCAGGCGGCTGCGATACACTGATATCATAAATAAGGTCATCTATTTTTCGTTTGTAGACATCAAAACGGCCGCTCAATCGGTTATTCAGCACAGCAAAGTCCAGTCCGAGGTTGTATTCCTTTTTGACTTCCCATTTGATATCCGGATTTTGGTTGTGCATGACGCCATAGGTTTTGAACCATTTGCCATCCTGCAGAAACCAGGTGTCGGCACTGTACATCCGTGTAGCCACCTTGGCATCAAAACCTTCATTGCCCGTCTCACCATAGCCCGCACGTAGTTTAAGGTCATTGATAAACTGGATATCCTTTAGGAAAGGTTCCTGCGAGACACGCCATCCCGCAGATAGACCAGGGAAAAAGCCCCATCTATTTTTAGGGGCAAATTTACTCGAACCTTCGTAACGTGCCGTGGCTGTCAGGATATAACGATCGAGATAGGAATAGTTAACACGGCCAAAGAAGGCGGCAAGTTTGACCCAAGGATTTTTCCATGACCCCAATCCAGCACGTCCATCAGAAAGATAAGTTCCGCTGTTCATATCATGTTCATTAATCCCGTCGACAGGGAAATTGGAGTTTTCCGCTGAAAATCCCTGTCCATTAAAGTCCTGATAACTATACCCCACAACAGCATTGAGGGAATGCCTGTCCCAACGGTTGGTATAGTTGGCCGTCCATTCAAACACACGGTCATTGAATCTGCTGTAATATTGTTTGGCAAATCCGTCCACGCTATTCTTTCTAGAGAGGCGATGCTGAGCAGATCGGTAATAGTTGCCGTGCTCCGTATTATTTTTTATGCCAATCGTCGCACTCGTGGTCAGGTGATCGGTCAGATTCAGCTTTAATGTCGTGTTGGCCAATAGATATTTAAACTGCTTCTGATCCGATCGCAATCGTGCCTCCGCAACAGGGTTCCAAATATCATAACCATCTTCAATCACATTATATCCACTGACATCATTCGCGTCATAAGGCGTTTCGGTCGGATTCATCACCAATGCCATATTGAAGATATCGTTGTTGTTAAAGATATCGCCGTTGGCACCAAAGGCTTTCACCTCATTGTAGCTTACATTGGTATTTAATTCGGCAAAACCATCAAAAAATTTGAAGGCACTGTTGATACGTCCACCGATCTCATCCCTTTTGGACGTGATGGCCATACCGTTGGCATTTCTTTTGGTAAATGTCGTATAGACATTAGCATTCTCCGAACCACCACTAATATTAACCACCTGCCGATGGCTAAATGGATTGTTGTTGGTCACTTCGTCATACCAATCTGTCCGGTGCCCCAGATCTTTGCCCAGGCCATATTCCACAAATTTCTCCGCAGAGAGTACTTCCGGCCGTTTTCGGATGCTTTCGATAAAATATTCAGACGTAAAATTGACTTGGGCCTTACCTACCTGAGGACGTTTTGTCGTGATCAGGATGACCCCACCCGAAGCCCTTGTACCATAGATTGCTGCTGCCGAAGCGTCGCGTAGTACGTTGATCGATTCAATATCCTCTTTAGCGACCGAATTAATATCGCCGCCAGGCACACCATCAATAACGACCAAAGGGCCCTGTGAAGCATTGACCGAATTGACACCGCGCAATTGCAAGGATACACCAGCATTGGGATCCGTACCATTTGTAGAGACGACGCTAAGACCTGGAACTTTACCCTGAATGGCAAGCAGCGGTGAGACCGCTCCGGATACCATGTCCTTTTGCTTGATACTGGTCACAACACTGGTTACTTCCCGCTTCTCTAGCGAGCCATAACCGACCACAACAGCCTCTTCCAGGTTTTGCGTATCTGATATAACCTGTATTGACATTGTGGTCCCCCCACTGTAGACAACTTCTTTGCTGACGAACCCGATCATACGAACGACAAGAACATCGTTTTTCTTAACATTTGGTAGACTAAAACTGCCGTTGGCATCCGTAGATGTGCTGGTAGGGCTACCTTTGACGGATACCGTGGCGCCAACGACGGGGCTGCCCTGCTCGTCCTTGACCGTACCTTTTAGGCTGGGCTGTGCTTCCTGCGCATAAAGCGTAGTCGGCATAGCCAAAGTGGCTCCAGCAGCGAGACTGCTACTGAATAGCAATAATTTAGTAGCCACTTTAAAACTGTTGATTTTAAAATTCATGAGCTAAATGTTTATTAAGGGATATTGATTGTATATAAAGGCGTACTAAAAGAGTACCTGAAGAGACGCTGTCAATTGCCTATGGCGCCAAAAAAAATTGAAATAGTTATTTTCCCGATACTGCATATAATTGGTGTGATTGATCCGGGTAAAATTAAAATATTCTATCACTTTAAATTAACACTGAGACAATTTGATGATATTTTGAGACGGATTGGAATCTAATTAAACAGCATATGACAACCTAGGGCGCTTATGTAAATTGGATGTGACATGCCCGTTCGCCACGCGCATTTCATACTAATCCGGATATAAAAACCGTTTAATAGGTAGTGAATTAATTTGTAAACTTACTTTATACGATTGAATACATCTATTTTCGGGAATACACCACTACATCGATGCGACTATCTTTCAAGCAAATACCAGTGTCAAATCTCTATTAAAAAGGAATATTTTAATCCAAATCAAACAGCAAAAGATCGAGCGGCCTGGTATATGGTAAAAGATGCAATTGCCAAAAAGCTAATAAAACCCGATGGTATCCTCGTCGAAGCAAGCAGTGGCAATACCGGGATTGGAATTGCCTATCTGGCGAAACAATTAGGGTACAGGTCTTGTATATTCGTCACACAAAATTGTTCCAAAGAAAAGCTCAGGAGTTTGGAAAACTTGGGCGCAAAGATTGTACACTGCGACAATTCCAATGGTCTGCTGGATAAAAATTCCACACAATATCGGGCATGGTCATTCGCGCAAATGAACCGTAACAGCTACTATACCGATCAGTATAACAATCCTGAAAACAGCCGTGCGCACTATGAAACAACAGGGCCAGAAATATGGCAGCAGACATCCGGAAAGATAACACACTTTTTTGCGGGGCTCGGCACTACCGGTACGGTATCAGGAATTGGGAAATATTTAAAAGAAAAAGATAATGGCATTAAAGTATTGGGGATTGAACCAAAGGGTTCCATTCTCGCTCCATATAAAGCAACAGGCAAAGTACCCACATCAGACACCGTAATGGAGAAAATCGAAGGAATAGGGCGCAAATTTGTACCCGGTATTTTTGATACCATGGCTGTAGACCAGATTCTTCAAGTCGAACGTAGCCCTACGGTGCAAACAGCTTTAGCCTATTATCAGCATACAGGAATGCTAACCGGTTTTTCCAGTGCAGCAATCCTGGCAGGATTGGAAGATTATTGTAGGAACAACACCGTTGACATGCGCGATCATATTGTGCTATTATTTGCTGATTATGGCGATCGTTATCTGCATAGTTTATACCATTCATTGACTACTAAAAACAGCGTGTATGACTAAGGATTTTCATGATTTCGCTATTCCATTGGCCTGGCCGGATGTCACTGCCTATGGAGACGAAAAATGGATGAGTTTTTTAAAACGTTGCGGACTGGTAAAGAACCTGAACTTCAAAGTAGGTCATGCAGCCATCTTACTGGTGTCACAGCGTACAGGAGAGGTCTCCTACTATGATTTTGGCCGTTATGTCTGTCCACGTGGTTTTGGCCGTGCCCGTTCAAAAGATTTTGATCCCAGGCTAACCATCCAGACATCGGCTATCTTTGACCCTTCGTATTCCACCATCACCAATATCAAGGAAATATTACGGGATTTGACAACTATTGAACATGTTACACATGGCGGTGGACGCTTATTATTTTCCATCGTACCCGATGTGGATCATGAGCTAGCCACGGCGTATGCAAAAGAGCTCTGTAGCATGGGACCGATCCCCTACGGCGCACTAGCTGCCGGAAACAACAGCTGTTCCCGCTTTGTCGCCCAGATGCTCAAAGCCGGCATGCAGTCAACAGATAGACGTATAAGAAAGATATGCATTCCTGAGACCATCATTCCCAGTCCAACAAGTAATATCGTCAATACCCATCAAAATAAACAGATATACTGTTATGAAGACGGACAGTTAACAAGTTGGAACATGGACCGCACACAATCTTTAACGTTCCAATGGCGTTTACTTAAAGAGAATTTAAACAGCAGATCGGCTTCAACATTAGGATGTGACCTGACCAAAGGCCACTTGGAGATGCCTTTAAGACCGCCCAATGTTCCAATAGACGCACAATGGCTGGGTGGGATAGGCGAAGGCATGTGGTTTCATCTTGCAGCCTGTACCGTACAAGATGCTCAGTACATCATGTCCAGCTATAGCTATACTGGAGAAAACATAAACCAAGTTTGGACATCATGTCCCCAGCAACGCTTTATTATCAACGCCCCTTTTGAGGTCTTAACGCAGATGGACGGCACATATTTCACCTTACTACAGGATAATCAAAAATTCCTGTTCAAGAAAATCGCACACACACATTTAAACCAATCAGCAAAAGCAATTTAACATGGAAGTAACACTATTAAAAGCTAAGATACATACGGTCACCGTGACGGAAGCTAACGTCGCCTATAATGGGTCTATTACCATCGATGCCGCATTACTGGAAGCCGCAGGAATAAAGAAATATGAGCAGGTATATATTAATAATGCGGTCAATGGCAGCAGGATAATGACATACGTACTACCCGGAACAAGGGGCAGCGGCGAGGTTTGTATGAACGGAGGTGCGGCACTTCATGCACAAGTTGGCGATACCGTCCATATTTTATCTTTTGTAACGATGTCTCCTGAAGAAGCTGATCAACATCAGCCCACTTTGGTCTTCACCGAAGGCAATAACCAGATCAAGTCCATAGAAAAATATCAATACTAATAGAATCATTTACATTGTACATTACTCCTGAAGGATTATAATATCTTTTTCCTCCGCAGGTAAATAAGTTATTAAAAAGAATCCCCGGTGCCTTTTAGTACCAGGGATCTTTTTTAAAGGGCTTTAGTGGCCCCTGATCAACTGTAGGTTAATAAAATGATAATCGATATTTGTCCCATCGTTATCATTATTCTTTTAATCCTAATCCGTTATGGACTCAATGGTGAATTTGCTATCTATCTAAAAACTAAACCTATATCAATCAGCATTAAAACATAGTCTCCAATGGACCTTGTTCCGGTTCGGCAACTACATTGCGTTGTGTTTGTTCGCGCATCCAGTTGTTAAAATCAATATCCGAAGCGATATTAAATTTTTTGCGCAACCTATTTTTCCGCACCTGCACAGCACGGATCGTTACAGAAGTATATTCAGCAATATTTTTGGTCGAAAAATTCAGAAAGGTCATGGCACAGAATTCCAGTTCACTGCTCCGGATTTTGGGATTTATCGCTTTTAAAGATTCAACAAATTCAGGATACAATTCGTTGAATAAAGTCAAAAATTCTGCGTTATTGTTCTTGGCCAAAGTGATTAAGTTATTGAATTTATCGGTTTCCATTTTGCATATCGTTTTTCAGTAAATTTTTATTTCCAATTCTGTTTTTCACTCCTAAGTATCACTGCCAGCAAGCAGAAGATTTATATTCATTTTTCAGAAGGAATATGAATTGCTAGCAATTAAACTCGATGGGGCAGCTTGGCCCCCACCGAGTCATCCAAAATATATTATTGTAGAACCTTCACGCAAATTAGGTCCCAACGACAATGCAGTAAAATCCAGTTTTTAAATTTCTTCACAAAAACAACTCCACCATGCTTTTGCTCCAATAACTTCTCAACCAGAATATCTTACCTATCTTGCTGACAAATATTGTCATTTGAAGAAAGAATAAAGAAAAAGCGCATTTCACATTGATATCACATCTTTACAATGAGCTGAAAAACAATTATTTACAACAGTACGATCCTAACATTATGCCGAACGTAAGGATGAAGATTAGGAAATCCGCAAGTTAATTAAACTGTATTTTTACTCGTATCTAGCTATTAGATTCACCGTCCAAAGAAAATGATTCACCACTTTTGCGCGAACAACGCGCAGCCGACTTGGTATAATCAGCACTATTTTTAGTTGAAAAATTGAGAAAAGCTATGGCGTAAAATTCCAATTCCGTACTTCGAATTCGGGTCGAGCTTCCTAAACTCGGCAGTACATTCGGATCATATTTGGCTAAAAAACTCGACAGGTGTACAAACCTGTCGAGCAACTGCTACCTATAAATTGCAGCAAATGTAATCGGATAAATTACCAGTTAATCGTACGGTTGTCATCATCCGCTTGTTCCCAAGACTGTTGAGGATCATTGCTAATGGTATTTGCAGAACCTGCAGCAATACCTTGCTCCAATTCAACATTTGTCGCCTCAATCTTTGGGCTTGTATATATTTTTTTTGACTGATTAGTTTTCATATCTTAATTTTTAGACGCTATTATTTTCAATTTATTGCGAAATTTTACGCTGATTATTATGGACAAGCAACTTTCTTTCTACCACTTCCTGATCCCACCATTTTGGTTGCTCCCTGAACAACTTGTGTAATTTTAACGTTATTGTCCGTCGTAGACCATTGAACAGTATTGAAAGAACCTTGTGTCAGTACCAATGGATACAATGCTCCACCAGAGCTTTTGCTACCAAACATTGTCACTTTACCATCACGGCTAATAACCACACGGATAATTGGGTTTGCTGCAGTACCTGTCATACTGTAGATCTGAGGCACATTAGCACCGCCCTCTGTATTGACACCATTATATATACTTCCATCCTCAAACTGTACATTCCTAGGCGCAATTGCAATACCTGATTCAAACTGGATTTCCTGAGTTGCCAATTTCACACCATTTATCTCCATATTAAAGGAGTTGTCCAATTGAAGAATATCAAATACAAACCCATAGTCTGCTCCCGGAGCAGTAAGGTCTTTCTCCACGACACCACCTGCTGGTACGACCACTCCGTCTACCACCGCGCCGCCACCAGAAGCAGCATAGTTCCAGTTAAGATCCGCTCCACCAGTAACGGGTTGCGTACAGGTTTTGAAGTTCAGGTTTAAGTTGTAACGTTGTCCGGGCAATATTTGTAAACCGACAACAGAAACATTTGTTTTCGTCTCACCATCGATCGTGATCGAGCCAAAGTTGAACGAGCCGTTTGTTTCTCCTGGATGAATCAATAAAGTAGGAACGCTTGATACGCTGCGCAAACCAGCTCCTAATAGCGGGAATTGAACAGCAGCAGTTGAGGTCGTACCATTGTAAGTTATCGTACCATCGGCCAATTTTAAATTTGCGCTAGGATGGGTAGGATTTATCGTTGGGGAAACCAAACTTGTTATCGCTCCGGTCATCTCAGTTGCCATAGTCAAGTTTGTCGTCACTTCACTGTATTTATGTTCCAATACAACATGCAAATTATTATCACCAGAATGAACCGTTAGATCTTTCTTGAAATACATAAGGTCTGCACCAATGTTATCAAGGCTGGCATTACTTAGGGTGGTCTGCGCTGTTACAGCTGGAACTGTTCCTGTACTGTTCACAGAATAGGCCACAAACGTATAAGTCTGTTCGGCATCTAGCGCGATCTCCTCGGTATTGTTATCCGAGTTTGTATAGGTTTTCTCGGTTACATACTCCCCATTGCTGTTATAAACAACGATTTTATACTTAACGTTTGCAGCCAAAGGCGTTATCTCTTCTGTGACAGCAGCGCGGCTACCGGATGATGCACGCAACAGGTTGCCACTTGTTGCAGACGATCCGTTCGTCAACGTTGCTTCAAAAGAACTTGTACGGGTAAAAGGTACAACGACTGTCTGTGCTGTAGTCGAAGAACTAGTTCCATTACCCGCTTTCTTGGTTGTTACCACTGGGTTTTCAACCCCAAGCAACTGAATGTTAACGCTAGCCTTGCCGCTGGTCGCTACACTATCCTTACTTTCTTTACAGGAATACAAAGATCCGCAAATCAGAGTTGATAACGCCAGAGCGCTCCAACTTTTCTTTATTTGCACTTGTAGAATCATTTCTTTAATTAGTTTGAAGATGAATAAATATTTTAATTGGCAGCAAATATTGTGATAATTTCCCATAACGAAATTACACATAGATATCACAGATGTATCACATCCAAGTTTCAAGTAAAATTTCCATATAAAATAAATAAATCATAAAAACAGAAAAAAATTATCAATTAATAACACAAAATACACCTTATACGACATGATACCTGAGAAGGAATTAACTTTCTCAGTAAATAAAGAATGGAATAAAAAGTTTAAAGAAAAGCTTTAAGAATAACAATAAGAATCTATATATCAATCAATTACAAAAGTGTGATATCAATGTGATAGCTGTATTTTAAGGATTCTTTCTGTTCTCCACTATCTTTGACAGAGGAAATACGATATGTTACAATGTATCAAGGCTCTACATTATCAATGTAATGAATAATCAAAACAACGGATAATTATTTTTACAGTACAAGCCAAGACTAAAATGAAGAGAAATTTAAAATCGAAGCACTAATTTTTTAATCGTCGGGATTCAATGCCAGCAACCGCAGGATAGCAAGAAGAGTCTTGTCGGTAGATACTACTGGCCCTCAATCTCTCAACGGATGCTGGGTAATTATAAGGGACTTCATTAATAAGATAAAACCAAATAATAAAATACACATGAAAAAAAGAACTGAAAAAAACATTTACCTCAGACCTGCCATCGAGCGGTTACAGGTAGAGATGGAACAAGGTATTGCCGCAGGCTCTGCCGTAAATCCAGGCGTAGACGACGGTGGATTCACACCGGGTGGCAGTGAGATCAAAGATCCGAATGCAGGCACAGATAATGGCGAATGGTGGACACCATAATTTTAATAACCTTACACATGAAAAGAACAATGTTTAAATTTACAAGAACAACAATATCATTCGCTATGGTGCTATTATTGATAGCCTCTTCCTGCAGTAAGGACAGCGAATCTACGCCAGTCGAAAACAAGACAGACGGTATCACTTTTAAAGCTTTAGGTGCCGAATTTGCACCAAGTTCCGTTACCAAAGCGCAGAATAACCGGACAAGCAGTCCAATAATAGCCGTTGAAGAAATTCAATCCGGTCCGTTTACAATCACTGCTGAACTATCTGAAGACCTAAGCGCTACTTCACAGCCTTCGTTAAAAGCGGGTACGAATGTGAAAGCCGCTGTACCATTTGCCACCGAGGTAAAATATCGGGTTGTCGCTTACCAACTTGATGGAACTTACATCGACCAGGCCATCGGCAGCAGCGCCCAGCCAGACGCCGTAATGTTTGCCGGACAGCTGACTGCAGGACAAACTTACAAGTTTGTGATTTATTCGCTAGGTTCTGCAACGGATGCACCACCAGCGGCACCAACATCAAACATCAATGCCGCGGGCGACCTAAGCAAAGCACTGACATTGACCTTTGACTCGTTCGAAGAGCAAGGTGCCGATTTTATGTATGCGCTTGTGGAAAAAGAAATCGAAGCAACCGGGCAACCTACAGCTTTAGCGGCTACTTTGCAGCATAAATTTTCCAAAGTAAGCATTCAGCTGCACACGGCAGATGCAACAGGTACATTTGGCACAAGCAACTATGTCAGGGGAGGATACCTATCCGAGACTCCTGTAAATGCTGAAGTATCCAATGCGGGCGGCTTAAACAAAAATTCATCCATAGACCTCAGCACAGGAGCTGTCATTGGTGGCGAGGCCGCGACACCTTTCCGCGTTTCAGGTATTAATGCAACGGCCAAGTCGTATATCCTGAATACAGCTGCGACCACCGGCACAACCAGTTTTGCTGTCGCAATTGACGCAGGAAGTATTAAAATAGGACATGATGTCAATACAAGAGTCACTCCTTTTGAATTTACAGCGAGCACATTAGAACCGGGAAAAGCTTATACACTACGCATCCGTTTGAACAGCGACCGTTATGTCAATGCGGCCAATGAGACAAGAAGCGCTACGGCAGCTGATGCCCGCTACGCTGTGATCGGCGGTTACCGTTGGGATCGTTACAACCTGGGCGTAACAAATGTAAACCCGGCGACCAATAATCCGGATGCCGTTCCTTCTGTACAAGCGCTATACGGTAATTACTATCAATGGGGCCGTCAAGTACCTGTAGCAAATGCATACAGCGGCGATGGTGCCATCGCAGGCTGGAATACGACACCTGCTGCTGATGGTTCCTGGAACAGTGGTACTGCAGCCGCTCCTGTCAAAGCAGCGTTGGATCCATGTGGCTTGAATGACAGACTGCCTAGTCAGGCAGAGTACACTGCTTTGGGTAACAATACCCGCCACACGTCTATCGGAACCTGGATTCCGAATACAGGTACATCAACAGGACTTTCCGATTTTACTGCAGCACATATCATGACCAGTAAAAAGAGCAGCGAAATTAAATTAAGCTTTCCTGCTGCGGGTCATCGAAGTACTGTAGATGGATCTCAAGTCCTCAGACAAGCTTCAGCAATCTATTGGCTAAATATGGAAGTTGGCGGTAATGACAGAGCACTACAGGGTCGAGGATTCGAAAATGGTGGCTGGGATGTACAGAACTATTTCAAACGTGCGGGCTACCCAGTACGTTGTATCCAAAATAAATAATTACTAAAAAAGTATGGCTTCTACCACTTGATTCGGTAGAAGTCATCTTTTTCACGTATTTCCTTTTAGACGGCATATCCCTTTGCCGGTCTTTGTTTTTAATATCAGCTCGATTTCGGGCTCAGCAATTAACCAATTAGTAGGAATCTATTTATACTTCTAAATTTAGAAATAGCAAAACAGATCAATAGGATTTGATACTATCAGATCGACGATTAAACAAAAGAATTGAAAAATATGGGAAAGATAACGGATCATGATGTAGCGGCACTTGTATCAAGAAGGATCACAGAGCTTATGGATTTAACCGGATTACCCTTGGAAGGTTTAGCAAATTTTACGGGATTATCCTTTTCAACTCTACGAAGTGCACTCAAAAAGTCCTCATCACTCTCCATTGATAGTTTCGCAAGGCTCTGCACACCGCTCTGCATATCACTTTCGGATTTTTTCAATCCGAAAAAGCAATTGCCTCCCCATACAAAGGACCTACCAAACTTGGTCAAGTTTAAGGTTATATTTCTGTCTTCTTTCGAGCAACCGCGTCATAAGGAAAGGCCGGGATCCAAGCCAGATGGTATCAATGCCGACCTTAGGCATCAACGCAAATTTCTTGCACAGCTGATCTATACTTCGGACTACTTTTTAACCGCACGGACGATTGATCAAATCGCAATTGACCTGGAGGTAACACATCATATTGTGATCAGGCCCGAGCGTCTGTATGCACTACTCAAGAAATATGTTGGTCTTGAGCTCTTGGAGAAAAAAGTTTTACCGAGAACAGCGCGCAAACCAGACGATTCGCGCAGGCCATATCTCTATTATAAGAAGGGCGCATAGTTTTATTTACCCTTTAGGCATAAAATTTGTCTATGCAAAAGAGAAAAAAAACGGATCATGAAAAGAACAGTACTATTATTTGCACTCGCAGCAGTTATGGGTTCCTGTAATCAAAAACCAAAAGAAACCACAACAGCTCCCATTCAACAAGATACTTCAGCAGCGAAGGAGCCTGCACAAATCGATACATCAACGACGCTCGACCTCGCCAGTATCCCCTATTCAGATTCGGATATCGGTGTATTTCCCTTTTTTACTCCTCCAAAAGGATATAAAGAAATGAACCAACCCATCAATAAGGATTTCGATGTCTGTTATTTTGCGATCAATGGTGTGATGAAACCCTACGAAGGAAGACTCTACAAAGCCAATATCACCAACGAACAGGGGACACAGTTTTCACAACGCTACTTTGAAAAGAGTATGGAAGATTATCTGGCCTCCATTGGTGCCGTGAAAATTTTTGATGGCAGCATCACTCCCGAAGAATACGAGCGTTACCATAAACAAGACCCCTACAAAGGTGATGAGGGCGACATCGGATATGCCGATCAGCAGATCCGCACATACGTGATCCGCAGCAAAAATCAGGGCAATATTTTTATTCAATATACGGCGGATAATGCAGGTGCCAAGCTCAACATACTACAGGAAAATAATTTTAAACAGACGATCCGCAAAATCACGGCAGATGATATTAGCAAGGATCTTTCAGAAACAGGAAAATCAATTGTCTACATCACCTTTGATACAGACAAATCCAGTATTACCACAGCAGGAACAGACCTGGTCATTCAGATTGCAGAAGCCTTGAAAAACAATCCTACGCTCAAAATCGCCATTGAAGGACATACGGACAATACTGGCGACGCAGCACATAATAAAAAACTTTCTGATGAGCGCGCACATGCCGTACTCAACGCTCTGGTGGGGCAAAAAATTGACAAATCACGTTTAACAGCAAAAGGTTATGGGGCTGAACGGCCTCTTGTTGCCAACGATTCAGAAGATAACAGAGCTAAAAACCGCCGTGTAGAATTGGTTAAGGTCAAATAAAATCAGACTATACAGCGCCTTACTCGATAGAAAACGCTGTATAGTCGTAAAAGCCTTAATTACCAGCATTATATGCTACGGGAGCTGGATAGCCCTTATCCTTGAGCGCTGCTATCGGCACAGCAATATCCTGCTGTCCAAGGACTTTCCGGGTGACCTGGCCCTTTTCCTTACGGTTCTCTTTGGCGGCCTCTCTTTTCTGGGCACTATCCTCTGCAGGGCCCTGATCTGGGTGATCAGCCCCCGCAATCTTATTGCCACGCGCGTCCTGATTCATCTCATTCAGAGCCTGTGTCAGGTTGCTTTTTTCCTGCTCGCTGAGTTTCTCAAATTTAACCCCGTAGGCGTCAAGCACACGGGTCGCATTCTCAATAGTATTGGTACCCCGTTCGTATACATCGCGATAGATATGCAGCTGGCCATCCTGCGCGACAATGGTTTCGTAGCGCAGCTCCACCAACACCGGTTGTTTTAATTTGACCGATTCAGTTTTCGTATTTTTCTTTTCGTAGTCAGCGATTTCTTCAGCTGAAATTGGACTGCCCGCTACCTGGGTCAGTACTTTGGTAAAATCCTGCACCTGCGCATCCGTCAGGCCCACACAACCGTGGGACGCAAAGGCCCCTAGCTTGGACGCGTCTTTTCCGCCATGAATCAACGAAGGCATGCCAATAGGAATTTTGATTGGACCCAAGGGATTTAATTTGCTCCCGGCTGGCACCTTCTCCCCAGGCGTTACCTTACCTTTTACCCATGGTTCATCTGGTGGCGTCCAGGTAGGATTAAAGATTACGTTGGTCGCCTTCCGCACGCCCGTTGGCAAAGGAAATTCAGGATAACCGACGCCGATCTTATAGGTTTTGATCAGCTTTCCCTGCTGAAATACATCCATCCGAAAAGCTGGTGCATTGACAACGATCCGTGTATCTTCGGGGACCTGATTAGGCTGCAAGGGCAGCTTGTTCTGCTCATCCGCGTACCGTGCTGCTATAAAATGAAAGAATTGTCCGGCTTTTTGTTCGCCCAGGATCCGCACAATTTCTGTCGTCGCCTGTTTGATGGACGCTTTAAACGATTTGGTCGAGGCTTCCTCGTCCTCACTTAACTCCCCGACAGCCGCACTGGCCGCCGCCTTTAGGGCAGTGACCTGTTCTTTATTGAGCTGCAGATCTGATTTTAATGTGCGCTCAAAATCTTCTTCGTAGAATAGCGCATTGAGCCAGGCCAGCGTAAAATCGGTATTTTCAGCCTGCTCGGTCAGGTCCGCCTCCCTATCGCTTGCTGATTGCGTTTTTGCGTTGCGGTCACGGCAACCTGTTAATATAAGTGCTGCCAACAAGATTCCGAATAAATAAGTGTTGATGTATTTCATATACCTTATCAACAAGTCTGCGATAGAAAAAGTTTAGCAGCAGGACTCTTTGTAGTCTACAAATGCTTGCGCTTGTACTGAAGTGAAAATATTACAAAACATTGGCAGGAAACCAATATTTTTAATCATTTTAGGGCAGAACACGCTAAAAAAACAAATATACTTTTAAATATTAAACAAATTCATTGAAAAACTCAAGACAAAAACAATAAAACACCCATAAATAAATAAAAAATGAACGAATAACCAGAAAATAAAATCAAAATAATACCAAAAAATATCATAAAACATGATTTTCATCATATTATTCATAATAAAATGTTAAATTTGTATTAAAAACAGAATTTAATTGACAAAAATTTAGGAAATAACAATAAAAGAAATTATATTTGCAATACCTTATTAGGTTTATAATTGGTTATTNNCCCCCCCCCCCCCCCCCCTACGTTAACGAAAAAAAGCGGACAACATGAATGCTATCCGCTTTGCTTATCACAAAAAAACACTTATCTCTACAAACCGTTCAACCAGCTATTCACTTCATCTTGTGTTTTTCCGGTCTTCTTCTGAAGTTTACCGACCAATTCGTCTTCTTTGCCTTCTGCATACAGTAAATCATCATCTGTAAGATCTGCATATTGTTGTTTTACTTTACCCTTGATTTCGTTCCAACGGCCTTTCCATGTTAATTCACTCATAATATTTTCCTTTCGTTTTTTTATAAATAGAACAGCCTACAGCCCGAATCGTTTAAGAAATTATGTTATTATAATGTTAAATCCTATTTTACAATGAATGTACTCAGGCAATCTTCATCGCGTGCAGGAATATTCCAGCCATCCCTTTATTATCCTATCGGACGACGTTCGTTTTTATAGCATACCTATCTTTGGTGTCAGTGGAAAAGGCAGGGACCATGCCTTTTTATGACCGGCAACGATTGCATAGAACTAGCTTGGAAGTGACAGCCAAGTTTGTTATCCTTGTGTAACCAAATTATAAATCCATGAGCACCACTGCAGCAATCAACAAAGTACCGATAGCCATCAAAGCTTCTATATTAGCCTGCCTGCTGTTATTTTCATCTTTTCTTAACAACAAGAAAGAGGTGGTAATCTACCTGATCGGAGACTCCACTGTCGCTGACTATTCGCTTGAAGAGGGATATATGGAAAAACGTTTTCCCCTGGTCGGATGGGGCCAGATGTTCCAAGCATTTTTTGCACCGGACAGCTTGCCGCAGCTACGCCATCTGATTGGCAAAACCGATGTAGTCCGGATTGACGACCGGGCGAAGGGCGGCCGAAGCACCCGTACTTTTTTTCAGGAAGGAAGATGGCGTGAGGTATATGATAGACTAAACAAGGGTGACATTGTGATGATGCAGTTTGGACATAATGATGGCTCAGTATCCCATACCGAACGCTATGTACCTATCGAAGGCTATAAGGAGTTTTTGCGTTTGTTCACCCTTCAAACCAGGCAGAAAGGCGCTATACCTATCCTATTGACACCGGTGGCACGCAATTATCCATGGAAAGAAGGCAAATTAGCTAACGTCCATGGCGATTATCCCGCCGCAGTGCTAGCAATCGCGAAAGAGCAAAATGTACGCTGCATCGACCTGAATGCGCTTTCCATGAACCTGTTTACCAGCAAAGGTCAAGCATACGTGACTCAAAATTACTTTATGAATATTCCTTCCGGAAAGTACAAGGCTTACCCCGAAGGGCAAAAGGACAATACCCATTTTCAGGCAGCTGGCGGTACCGCCGTGGCAGCCCTTGTTTTCAACGCATTAAAAGAAAAACTGCAATAGATACGAAATTCGAATTAAGTGTTTTCATAGTTAGGTTAATTAAAGTGACTCCCCTTCATCGCTCGGTGATTGGGGAGTTTTTTATGCATTCTTATCTTGCAAGGAAACTGACGAAAGATAATTGTATGATCTGTCTCCGAAGTGCGGGGCAATAATCAGAGCTGCCTAAGAAAGTGCATCTTGCCCGATATGGGGTCTACTTCTACGAGTACCTTGCGGTGGTTTTCATATTCATAGATATACCAATCAGGATGATCAGGGTCTCCGGCTGAATATGTATTCAATAAACGATCGTCAGATTCTGTTGATAAGTCTTGCGGATTATTATTATCCATTCGGGGCAATAGTATTAGTGTGCTCTAATTTACGATTTTCTATTTTAGTGTGCAATACTTTCTAGCGTCCATCAAAACAAAACGCCAGGAAAGCCCTACAGCGTCAATTTTTATTTATCCAATGTTTCAAAAAGAGAATTTTGAGACCTGTATTCAGGAACGATTTCCTTGACCAATCTGACCAAATTCATTTTGTCCTCATTGGAATTTGCATTTTTTACAAATTCGCATAAACGTTCTACACGCGCTTTTTGGAAGGCTAAATCCGGTGTATTCACCTTCGCTATCATGATCTTTTCATGATAGGTTTTCTCCGTATTCTCCCCATTAGCCAAAAGCTCCTCGTAGATTTTTTCTCCGGGCCGGAGGCCAACGATTTTAATATCGATATCTTCGGGATAATGATACCCCTTGAGTCTGATCATCTTCTTAGCCAGTTCCATAATCTTCACAGGCTCCCCCATATCAAAAACAAATATTTCACCGCCTTTTCCCATTACCGCAGCCTCCTGTACCAATTGACAGGCTTCGGGTATCGTCATAAAATAGCGGGTTATATTTGGATCAGTGATTGTCAAAGGCCCGCCCTTGAGCATCTGCTTTTCAAACAATGGAATGACCGAACCATTGGAACCCAATACATTACCAAAGCGGGTCACAATAAAATTAGTCCTGGAGTGCATATTGACAGTTGAGATTGCAATTTCAGCAACACGCTTGGTAGCGCCCATGACATTTGTGGGATTCACCGCCTTATCAGTAGAGACCATCACAAATTTGGACACCCCATATTTGTCAGCAAGTCGCGCTACATTATAGGATCCCCATACATTTGTTAAAATAGACTCATAAGGATTAGCCTCCATCAAGGGCACATGCTTATAGGCTGCTGCGTGAAATACATAAGTAGGACGATAAAACTGGAATAAAGTATCCATAAAAGACTCATCCCTAACATTTCCTACAATAAAGGCACAACGCGAAAAATGATGGGAGCCGCTGAGCTCCTGCTGAATATCATACAAAGCCGATTCCGCCTGGTCCAGCACAATAAGCTGCTTTAGATCCGTATGAGCGAGCTGGCGGACCAGTTCACCACCGATCGAGCCGGCACCACCAGTGACAAGCACAATCTGGCCTTTCATCTCAGAGGCAATAGTAGGATTGTCCAGGTCAATCGCTTTACGGCCCAACAAATCCTCGATACGCAGGCTCCTGATCTGTCTTGTCGCCACCTCCCCGGCCAATAGCCGGGCGGTATCCGGGATAATTTTTACAATTAAGGGAATCGGTTCGGCGAGTTTAAAAACTTGATCTAAGCGTTCAGGGTTACGGTCATCCACCGCAATGATAATTTCGGATGCATTCCCATGCCGCTGTACAAAATCCTTATTTAAAGCATTAATATCATGAATTTTAAACCCTTGAATACGGTTACCGATGCGATGGGGATTATCATCCATAATGGCTACGATCCGGTATTTGTTGCGCGAGGTGGTATGGATAAAATGAAAAGTGGTATTGCCCATATTGCCGGCACCAAAAAGAATCACCGGAATACGGTTATCTTTATTACCCCACATCAATGCATGATACAGCGCACGGTAAAGCACACGACTAACGGTCATGCCAAAACCAGCTATCAATGCATGAAATAAAAGCTGTGTATCCGAGAAAGGAAGCATATCCCCATAGGAAGGAAACAGCCATTCTATGGTTTTAGAAATGAGTTCAACGGAAAAGTATGCCAACACAACCGTCAAGACAATACGTTGTAATTCGCGGATCCCGGTTTTATGGACAACGCTCTTATATGAACCTGAGATACAGAACCAAATCAAATAGATCAACGATACAAGTAGCAATTGCCTACCCATATTGTCTAGCTCTACGGCTCCTCTATGCTTGAATATAAGCACATAGCTGACCAAAAAAGCAGTGGCCACCACCGCCATGTCCAACAGTAGAATTATCCAACGCGGCTTGTTAATGGATAAGCCCTCTTTCCACAAATTACTCATCTAACTATATAAGATATTATATACTTTAATCGCGAAATACGATAAAAAAGTATCCCTTTCAGTAATTAAATATTTTAAAGACAATCCTTACATTTATCGTACCTAAATTCCTCTTATCAGTCAAATTCCAAAAAAACATTTTTAAGCAGCAGGTTTTGTAACGATAGCGGTATTCACCGCGGCTTTTCAAAATAATTAATCGCAGGCGAAGTTACTAAATTAAAAGATAACACTGGGATATTCCACTCCTGTCGTCGCCGGATCGAATATCTCTGACACCCAACGGGAATCTTTCTTTCAAGAACTTCAAGGCCGTGTCCCCGGACTGTCAATCAATAATACAAGAGGTATACCCGGTGTATCGGCACAAATCACTCTCCCTAAGCTCAGCTCCATTTCTGGCTACAATTATGAACACCAAAAACTTGTGTATCCACTAATACCTAGCACACATCTACGGAGCTAAAGTTTGTAGAGGCAGAGTACTTTTTTCATTAGCACAAAATAATATCCTGCGGAAAGCCATTTACCATGCGGCACAATACTGAAATTGAAAGTTTAACCAGACCGCTGTCCAAAAATAAAGACATTCCAACAGCTAAATTAAGCAAGAGCCCATGAATACCTTCCGGCTATAACATTGGCAAAAAGAACCAAATAAAAACATATATTCTCCTAAAAAAAATGAAAAATTAAAAAAAACACGTGAAAAAAATCATTTTTTTACAGAAAAAACAATAAAAATTTAATAAAAAACATATTCAAACAAATATATAACATATAATTAATACACAATAAATATATTATCTACATATTATCGCGTAATATCAACAAGAAAAACAAAATTAAAAACAATAATTAGCGTTATTTCTATATAAATATCAATTTAAGCACTAAATAATATGTAAATATCTATTTTTTTGTACATTTTTTAAATGATTGACCTGTTTTCAATACAATATCACTAACAAAAATGAATAAAAAATCAAAATATTATATTTTATAAATAACTAAAACATTAAAAACCAATCAAAAACATTATTTTTCAATAATTAACTATTTAAAATAAACAAATTCACTAATAATTGGCCTGCCATTTGTACAGAAATGATCAACTTAGATCTACAATCTACAAACAACACTGAGTACGCGGGAAACCGCAAATCACCTGTCGCTATCAAATCAAAGCGGCAGGCTAAAATTTATTTTGGATAATATGGCTAACTAAGAAAATTAAAATCACGAAAATGAATCTTATTTTTTTAAAAAATTAAGATATTTAAAACATTAGTTCATTTAAATGTTATATAAGGAAAATTTACATTCTTATATAACATTAAATACACTATTTAATATAGTTATCGTGATGGTTTTCAAAACAACCTTATCATCCATTGAATTTGACTAATCATTCAGTGTTATGCTAAAATATGTTCAAAACCGTGCGTTAACTTGTATTAAAATGTTACTGATAATAACAGACGCCATTTGCTTAAATTTGTCTTTTTTACTTGTAAATTCATGGAGCACAGCTAATGGATTCATTGACACAGCGGAGGTCATTTCAAGTAACTACTATTCATTCTGGGCCATGTTCAATCTGGCCGCATTGGCACTATCGCTCATCCACCATCTGTATAATGACGCAACGATCGAGCACATTGAGCGCATCTACAGAGCCACCCTGAAAACTGCAATAGCTTTGATGATCATCTTCTCAGGCTACGCACTTTTAGCACACCCATTTACGGGCATCGGTTCCTTTCTGATTTCCCTTACGATCATCGTTTTTCTGTATTGTTTGATTTCCCGATTTTTGCTCACCTACATTTATGTTAAATTGCCAAAACGATTTAAGTGGAATAAAAAAGTAGCTTTGATCGGCCATTATGAAAATTTAGACAACATTGCAGCCGCTTTCTCCAGGCAAAATGCTTTCTACACAGTAGACACAATTCCCTTTGAATCGGACGAAAAAGACCTCAGTAAAGAAAAAAAGATTGACATCTTTAAGCGCTACTTTGAAGAAGTTTCCAAAGCGGGTATTCACGATGTATTTCTCATTGGTTCAAATGATATTACAGACTGCAGTCAAGAACTAATCCTAGCCGCAGATCACCAATGCGTACAGCTCAATTTTGTTCCCACGATTACCGCCAACATTGCGTATGGGAACGGTCGTCAAGAAGCTTTGACCATGCAGCTTCCGGTACTAAAATCGCATGAAGAGCCCATGTCATCCATGGAAAACAGGTTAAAAAAGCGTTTCGTTGACCTTTTGATTTCATCCTTCGTCATGCTGTTTATTTTAAGTTGGATGATTCCCTTAGTTGGCATTATTATTAAAATACAAAGCCCAGGCCCCATCTTTTTCAGACAGCCCCGCTCTGGCCGCAACAATAAATCTTTCGATTGCTTCAAATTCAGGAGTATGGTTCAGAATAAAGATTCCCATGCCAAACAGGCTTCAAAAGATGACAACCGCATCACGCCAATTGGACGCTTTCTCAGAAAGACCAATCTTGACGAATTTCCACAATTTATCAACGTCTTTTTGGGACAGATGAGTGTCGTCGGACCAAGACCGCATATGCTTTCACATACCGAACACTATAGCAAACTAATTCAGCATTATATGGTACGTCATTTTGTCAAACCCGGTATCACGGGCTGGGCACAGGTTAACGGATATCGTGGCGAAACCAAAGACCCACAGCTCATGGCAAAGAGAGTTGAATACGACTTGGACTACTTAAGCAACTGGTCTGCCATGCTGGATTTTAAGATTGTCTGTATGACAGCGATCAATATGATTAAAGGAGAAGAAAATGCATTTTAAAATGAATAAACAAATTAAAATATCAAAGAACTCAAGTGTTGACTTGTGATTGTAGGGAGATATTCCGGCCGGTCGCTCCGGCCGGGTATTTCTACAATCTTCAGGCTCGCGGAGTAATCAAAAACAAATAAACACATGTGGCATTTTTTCAAACGTAATACTTCGAAATACAATTTAGAATGGCTTGGGGTTGATATTCATTCGCATATACTCCCGGGAATAGACGATGGTAGTACCTCCATTACCCAAAGCGTTGCCTTAATAGATTCACTCATGCAACTAGGCATATCCACATTCTACTTTACGCCCCATATATATCAGGAAGTACATCCCAATACGCCCAAATCTATCGCAACTGCATACCAAATCCTACAGCAACAATATAACGTGAATGGGGGCTACGCAGCAGAATACATGGTTGACAGCCACTTTCATTCCCTCATATCCAACGCAAAAGAGCAGGATTTGCTGACACTCCCCGGAAATTTCATCTTGATAGAAATGTCCTACATACACGAAAGCCGAACCATCGAAGAGGATATTTTTAAGCTGCTGACCTTGGGCTACAAGCCCATATTGGCTCATCCAGAACGCTATATCTATTACCATGATTCCATAGAAAAAATCAAAAGATTGCGTGATCGCGGATGTTACCTGCAGCTTAACCTGCTCTCTCTCTCTGGGTACTATGGCTCCCGGGAAAAAACAGCAGCCCAACACTTGATTGATGCAGGACTAATCGATTTCGTTGGCACCGATGTGCACCATAGCAAACATACCAAGGTACTGGAACAGTACTATACAACCCACAATATCAACATCTTATTTAAAAATTGTAAGCTAAAAAACCAAGAATTAGGAGGACAGGTGCACGCTGTTCTACAACAATAAACTACAATTCTACAACTACAACACTATTAACATGAGTATTCCTAAAATCCATTTACACAACGCCCAGTATTTATTATATCTCCTACTTACCTTTTTTTCACTACAGTCCTGTTCAGTAAAAAAAACGGTTTACTTTAACGATCTTCCGGCCGATTCAACCCGCTTATTGCGTGCGTCGACAGCCTTTACGGATCCTACCATCCAACAGGATGATATATTAAATATTACCATCCAGACCTCAGACCCTACCTCGGCAGCCATTTCCAATCAGGCCACGCCTGTACAGGCTGTAGGTGCCAGTTCAGCTAGCAATGTGGGTAATCAACTGATATCGGGTTATCTGGTCGACAAAAACGGTTATATCAATATTACCCTGTTGGGCGATATTTACGTCAAGGGATTAACCACCTTTCAGGCCAGAGAAAAGATCACCAATCTGGCAAAAAAATATTATAATGATCCGAATGTGCTTGTGCGCTTCGCCAATTTCAAAGTCACCATCCTGGGGGAAGTCACTAGACCAGCGACCTATAGTTTACCCAATGAGAAAGTCACCATTCTTGACGCGATGGGACTAGCGGGGGATATGACCATTTATGGCCGTAGAGACAACGTGCTTCTGGCACGGGATCACGATGGACAAAAAGAGCTCGTCCGACTCAATCTTAACGACAGTAAGCTCTTTAGTTCTCCATATTTCTATCTGAAACAAAACGACGTAATCTATGTAGAGCCTGGAAAAGGCAAGGCGGCAATGAATAATGCTTCACGGACGCAAACTTTTGCACTAGTAGGCTCATTTTTATCTTTATTAGTCGTCGTATTCACCCGTATACATTGATGTATCCAAATCCATCATTGTATTTTCATTCAACTACTAAACTGACACGCTCTAACGATCTTTTATATGAAGAAAATAAACGACTGGGAAGACGAATTAACTTTTGAAGATACCAAATCGGACAATCGTGATTTGATCCAATTTATTCGGCGACTCTATAGCAACTGGTATTGGTTTGCCTTATGTGCACTCGTCGGTTTAAGCCTGGCTTATCTCTACCTTCGGTATACTAACCCGACCTACACCATTAAGGCCAAATTACTTGTATCGGACGATAAAAAGGGTGGAATGGTGGAGCCCTCAGCCTTGCTGGATCTCTCAAGCCTTATGGGCGCAAAAAATTCTGTCGACAATGAAGTAGAGGTATTAAAAACGGCTGACCTCTTTCGGGAAGCGGTACTTGCCGAAAAAACCTATATCACCTATTTCAACGCCGGACAGGTACATAATGCTCCAGTCATGTTGGCTCCCATTGAACTTCAAATACTTTCAAATCCGGACTCTATTCGTGACGGCATGAGCCTTACGGCCCTTTTAATTGACAGCAAAACCGTCGAATTGTCCAATGCAGACACGAGCTTTCGCACCACCTATGACAAGGGCTTTCGCCTACCCGGCGTAGGCACCGTGATCCTGCACAAAAAAGAATATCCTACTGTTGAAGGAATGACCTTTGGCTTTTCTGTTATCCCCATCAGAAAAGCGGTCGGAAGCCTAGCAGAATCGCTCAATATTGAAGTTACCAATAAAAATGTGTCAACTATAGACCTAACGCTAAATCACGGCATTGCCCAGCGCGGCGAACAGATCTTGCGGACCCTGATTCAAAAGTACATCGAACGAAATTTGCATGATAAAAATGCAGTTGCTGATTCGACCCTTTCTTTCATCAATGCACGACTTAAATTTGTCACAGAGGAACTCGCAGGGGTAGAAAATAAAATATCCGGTTATAAGAAGAATGCCCGCCTGTCTGACATCTCCGAACAGAGCAAGATCCTCTTGCATACCTCTTCGGAGTATAGCAAATCCCTCGCCGAAGCTGAAACGCAGCTTGCCATACTAGATGATATAAGCAAGTATCTTAAGGACAGCAGCAATCCACGGATAGTCCCGGCATCTATTATCCCGCAAGATATTTCCTTCAACACCCTGATCCCGCGCTTCAATGAGCTGGTTTTACAACGTGAAAGATTACTATTGGGCAATACAGTCAATAACCCGATTATTCAAAATATTGACAAACAATTGCAGGGCCTGCGTGCAGATATGATCGCCAATATTCAAAATACAAGGCAACAACTGGATCTATCGCGGAGTAAACAACAGCAAAGAAGCGACTTGCTGACAAATCAACTTTCAGAAGTACCTACCATCGAGCGCGGATTTATCGATCTTACGCGGATGCAACAGATCAAACAGGAGCAATATATATTTCTACAACAAAAATGGGAAGAAACAGCTATCAGCCGAACAGCCAACGTCGCCAATGCCAAAGTTATTGATTCACCCAAGGCAGATGAATTTCCCATCGCTCCGAAAAAAAAGCTTATCTACGTATTGGGATTGTTGGCAGGCCTGATCACGCCATTAGTGATTATTTACCTCAAAGACCTGCTTAATGTCCGTATTCGTTCGATAGAAGATATTACGAGCCGGAGCAATCTGCCAGTCCTGGGAGCGATTGCACACAACCAAAGCCATGAGCAGGTTGTGATCACCAAGACTTCAAGATCACCTATAGCCGAACAGTTTAGGGCATTGCGGACCAATCTAGAGTTTGTATTGCAGGGCGGTAAAACCATCCTATTTACCTCATCCATGTCCGGCGAAGGGAAGTCTTACATTGCCTTGAACCTAGCCGTCACACTAGCCTTACTAAATAAACGCGTGGTATTGATGGAGCTCGACCTTCGGAAACCCACCTTAACTTCCAAATTATCTATTGACGCAGGGACTGGATTTTCGCACTATGTCGTCCGTCCCGACATGGAAATAGATGAAATCATTACCCCATCGGGCAAACATGAGCTTGTGGACCTTATTCAAGCCGGAATTATTCCCCCTAATCCGGCCGAATTATTGGTGCTTCAACGGACAGCAGACCTGATAAACAGCCTCAAAGACCGTTACGATTACATTCTCATCGATGCTCCGCCAGTGGGACTCGTTACTGATGCACAACTATTAAATCGCTATGCCGATGTCTGTCTTTATATCATCCGTCAAGACTTCACTTTCAAGGAGCAGTTATTTATTCCAAACGATCTGGAAAAGAAAGGAAAAATCAAACCCATACAGTTTGTGGTCAATGATGTTCAGGCCAAAGGCAGCTATCAGCGAAATTATGGCTATGGTTACGGCTACGGTTATGGCGACTATGGGCAAGAAGAGAAACAGCCCTGGTGGAAATTTTGGAACAAGAAATAAAAATAAAGCAATCACGCCATGAATAACCCCGCTAAACGAATATTATTGAATACGAGTTTTCTATATGGCAAACTTATCTTCTCGGCCTTTGTCACATTATACAGTACCCGGATCCTAATCAGTGCACTGGGCATTGCCGATTTTGGTATTTACAACCTGATCGCAGGCGTTATCCTGATGCTTGCTTTTATCAATGGAGCCATGACCATCACCACCCAACGCTACCTTTCGTATCATCTCGGTAAAAATGATAGCCATACGTTAACGAAAATATTCAATTCGAGTGTGAGCATCCACTTTATGATCAGCCTTATCCTTGTCTTCGTCCTTGAAGTACTTAGCATTTGGCTCTTGGGTGGTTTTCTTAAAATTCCGGCCGACAAGCAGTTTGAAGCTACCTGTTGCTACCATATGATGGTCATCAGCACCTTTTTTACTGTCAATGCTGTCCCATATGATTCACTGATCAATGCCAAAGAAGACATGCGATTTGACGCCATCATTGGCATCGTCGAGACGATGCTCAAGCTAGTGGCAGCGTATTATATCACCTTTTTCAGCGCGCATAAATTGATTGCTTACAGTGCCGGCATCGTGTTTACCACCATTGTGATCCGTATTGCAAAATCACTATGGTGCCGAATAAAATACCAGGAGTCCAGCATACAGATGAAATGGTTAAGAGAAGGATATCTCTTTCGTGAAATGCTATCCTATGCCACCTGGAATCTATTTGGATCGATTTGTTATGTCGCCTCCAGCCAAGGCATTGCGGTTGTGCTAAACCGCTTTTTGGGCGTTAATATGAATGGTACATATGCGATTTCACAGCAAATGAATTCCCAGCTCCAGTCTTTCTCTGTGATCATTTCCAAAGCCCTAAATCCACAGATCATGAAAAGTGAGGGAATTGGAGACCGGGCAAGGATGACCAAGCTCTCTTTGCTGTCGTCCAAAAGTTCCACCCTATTGTTGCTATTTGTTGTCATTCCCCTCATTGCCGAGATGAATGGCGTCCTTCACCTTTGGCTTCCGAAAATACCACCAACAACCGGTCTTTTCTGTACAGTTATCCTGATCAATGCAGTCATCAACCAGCTATCAACGGGATTAAAATCCGCTGTGCAAGCCAGCGGAAACATCAAGCTGTATCAATCTATTGTGGGCAGCACTATTATTCTGATCGTCCCCATAACCTATATTTTGCTGCAATTCGGTTGTACTGTATTTCAGGTACTTTTAGCCATGAGCAGCATGGAAGTTGTATCGCTGACATTGCGTTTAATCATTTGTCATAAAGTCACCAAAATAGGAATCAATCGTTTTTTCAGTGAGGTCATTATCAAGGTTATATTGGTATCGAGTGTTGCCGTATGTACCATGATTTTACTTCAATACTGTCTTAATTTCTCCATCCTCCGCCTGTTTCTTACTGTCATGCTCAATACCATCGTCATGTTCCTCAGCATCTACCTATTGGGCATCAATGCATCGGAGCGGATGATGCTGAATGCGGCTATTAAAAAGATAAAGAAAAAAAATATAAGTCTTAGTGTATGAATCGTTTAAAAGCTATATTAGGTAAGAACGCATTAGTTTACATGCGTGTTTTCCGCATCTATTACTATGATCTGGTCAGATTTTACAACTATTCAAATGTAAAACAGCTATTTTCTAACGAGGATGCTTACAAAGGTCGTCTGACTATCCTATACCATGTGATTGAGAAAGGCTTAACCATGCCCGAGACTAGACTTGGATTTGGCCTACCTGTCATCAAGGATCTCATTGAACTCTTACAAAAATTTAAGAAGGAAGGTTATGACATCAGGTGTCTAGAGTATCAGCATAGCAAGAACGTATTGGCAGAATATTTTTACTTTCATCAGGAACAAGCTTATACTTTGCCCGAAGAGATTACCCAGAAGTATCAGGAATTCGCCAATTCAACTATACAAGCCCCTCAGGTTCACCAACTACGATTTACACGGGAAGAATATTTCAAATACAAGGATCACCCTTTTGATCTATTCTCATCGTCACGCTATTCATGCCGCAATTATTCCAGCAGGCCCATTCCCGCAGAAATCTTAAAAAAATGTATTAGTCTCGCCATGAAATCACCAACATCCTGCAATCGGCAGCTCAATCGAATTTATGTAATCACCTCGCCCGAAGTAAAAGAAGAAGTACTTAAACTTCAATATGGCAACCGGGGCTTTGGACATTTGGCGAGCACGCTATTTATTTTGACGGCCAATATATCCTATTTTCAAGGGCCAAATGACCGAAATGAATCCTACATAAATACAGGCATGTTTGCCATGTCATTGCTCAATGCACTTCATCACCATGAGATTGGAGCCTGCCCGCTTAATTGGAGCGTAGACCATAAACGGGATACGCGTTTACACAAGCTTCTTCATATACCCGATAATGAACGGATTGGTTTAGTAATCTCGGCGGGCTATTTACCAGACACGCTAGAAATTGCCTCTTCACCACGGTTAGAAGTCGATCAAATCACTAAATTTTTTGCCTAATGAAAATCGGAATTGTTACTTTTCACAATGTTTATAACTATGGCGGCATGTTGCAAGCCTATGCCTTATGTCAATTTTTGAATCAGAAATACACTAATTGCTATTGTATTGATTATCAACAGGAGGCACTAACCAAAAAATATAGCCATCAATTGTGGGATAGGGGAAAAACGCCACTGCAAAATGTCAAACATTTTATAAGCTATTATTTGCTCAGGCGCAATTATAAAAAGGAAAAAAAGTTTAACGCTTTTCTACAGCACTATATTCCGCTCACATCGCCAGTACATCATATCGGCGAATTTCGTGCAGTTTCATCTAGCTTCGACATTTTAGTGAGTGGCAGTGATCAGCTCTGGAACCCCCAGTTTACCGGAGGCCAGTTGGACCCTGTTTATCTCTTGGATACCAATCATTCACCCCGCAAATTTGCTTACGCATCGAGTGCGGGCGCCCGTGACTTTAATGCCTTGGAGCTCCAGCAACTGAAGCGGTATCTCGACAGTTATCAAGCAGTCGCCGTACGGGAAGAATATTTACGACAGCAGCTTAACCCCATTAAACAGGATGTGCAGGTCGTCTTGGATCCAACCCTCTTACTTAACAAAAGCAATTGGCTAAGCATCCGCCAACCGGTAAAGGGGTTACCAAAAGAATTTATTTTGCTCTACACCTTTGATAACGATAGCAAAACCATTGCAATTGCCCACCGTATCGCACAAGAATTATCCTTACCGATTGTTTCCCTTTTCAAAGTAAAAACCAAGCTGCCCATCCAGTATACCCTTGCAGACCTGGGGCCCGCCGAATTTTTGGATGTACTCGACCAATGCCGTTTTGTTGTCTCCAATTCATTTCATGGGACAGCCTTCGCTATTAACTTTCAAAAAGACTTTTATAGTGTCTACAAGCCGTCTAACCCCCACCGTGTCCTCAATCTTGTAAAAAAACTGAGCCTCGAAAATAGGGTTATCAACAGTATTCAGGACCTCCCCCAAGTAACCCAGTGGACCATAGATTATAGCGTGTCCATGGCTGCGCTGGAAGTGGAACGCACTTTTGCTGACAACTTTTTGACCTTTCAGTACGATGGAGATCTTCAGCAGGCATAACAAACTTAGCTCCGCAGGCGCATTCGTGCTATTGTTCAGTTTACTTTATGTCCGTTTATTCCGGCCATTAGGGTTTACAGACGATATCTGGAAACTATTTTTTTACCCTGTTCTCCTATATCTGATGGGATCAGTAGCATCTGGATTTTTCAACAGTCGCTACAAAGATGTATTTTCAAATCCCATTCGTTTATTTATTGGGATCATCTTCCTCTCCTCACTGGTCTGTATGATGACCTGGGGGCAGAGTATTATCGATACGCTGCTCTCCTGCCTGCCCTTTTTTTCCTTCCTGCTTTATTATTATTTGCTTCAGCGCAACCTTAAAACGAAGGAAGTGGAGAAATTATTATGGTGGTTTACAGCGCTCTTTATAGTCTGCTTTTACATCGCACTAGCTGTTGCACCAACACGGTTATTTTTGGGTTATGGCGAAATAGGGAAGGAAATCGATACCGAACGAGGCCTGTCGAGAATCCGCTTGACACTCATAGGTGGCGGCCCCTTGTATCTGGCCTTTTTCCTTGCCATAAATAAGTATAAGATGCAGCGCAACAAGAACAAATGGCTCCTACTGATCGTGATCTTTTTTATCACCATCGTGCTTCAATTAGGCCGTCAGACCATTGTGATTAGCATACTACTCGGATTATTATTTTACCTGAAAGGGTCGAGTTTCGCCAAAAAACTTAGTGCCCTTATTGTTCTGGGGAGCCTGGTATTTATACTACCCATTCTTGCTGCCAATATCTTTCAGGGGCTACAAGAACGAACCAATAAAGAGCTGGAATCCCAACAGGACGGGGATGACAATGTCCGGCTTGCGGCCTACAAATTTTATTTTAACGATGTTTCCCGGAGCTCGTTAAATGATATTTTTGGCAATGGCATGTTTTCCCTAGGCAAGTCACGCTATGGAGATTTTGTCGATAAAAACGGGCGTAGTCAGGGGCTGATCCCTGCCGATGTAGGTTATGCCTCCATCTTTCTCTATTTCGGTATTTTGGGTTTGCTATTTTTCGGCGTCTTGCTCTTTAAAGTCATACGGCTAAAAGTCGCGCCGCAATACAGCTACCTTAAATATTACATTTATTTTCTGTTTATCGGGAATATTGCAGGTTCTACCCTATTGGGCACCATCCCCACGCTCTGTTTAGCACTATATATGTTAAGCAAAGGCAACTTATTATATCATTATCAACTTCAGCAAAAGTCCACTAGCCATGCAAAAACTTAAGATATTACATGTCGTTCACGATTTTCTCTTTGGGGGTATAGAAAGTTACCTGTATTACCTGGTTCAGGCTCAATTACAAAACCCGAGCCTCGAAGTAGCCATTTTATGCTGCCAGGCCAAAGATAAGGTAGCCAACAGAAGAATGCTGGATCTCGACGTTAAAATACACTTTCAAGTCCTTAAACCGTTTGATCTGCGCATTTCCCGCTATCAAAACATCCACAACATTGTCAAGGACTACGATATTGCGCAGCTTCATATTTTCAAGCCACTCCTCTTGCGCACATTGGCACAGTCAGGTATACCTGTCATCTTCACTGTACATACTGCCGGCGCGATCCGGAGAAAGCAAAGCTATTACCATAAAATGAAAGCAGGATTACAAGTGTGGCAGATGAACAATCACTGCAAAGGTATCGTCAACAACTCCACATACTCCAAACAATATTGGGTGGACAAAGGGCTGCAAACCACCTACAATAAAGTCATTTACAATGGTGTACATTTTGTCCAACATGCTGACAGCAGTGTCGTATTTGAGCAGTATCCCGCATGCAAGGGCAAATATATCATTGGGACAAGCAGTAGGTTTATCAGCTGGAAGCGTGTAGACCTACTCATCCAGAGCTTTGCCAAAATAAGTACAGATTACCCAGAAGCCGCCCTACTTTTAGTTGGCGACGGCCCAGAGAGAGAAAAGCTCGAGCGGTTGGTTGAAGCGCTAAATTTAACCGATCGCATCTATTTTACCGGTTATCAAAAAAATGTGCATGCCTATCAACAGGCTATGGATGTTTGTGTCTTCCCGTCCGTTTCCGAACCTTTTGGGCTGGTAGCCATCGAGTGCCTCCATCTGGGGAAGCCCGTCCTGGTCATGCAAGATGGTGGCGGTTTGACCGAATTGATTGAGCAAATAGAACCAACATTCATTGCCAAAGATGAAGATCATCTCAGTGAATTGCTACGCCTACACCTCAACAACTCAGCTGTAAACGATCCATCGATACAGCAAAAACGCAGGGACTATGCCGAAAATTTTAATATCCTGAAAATCGAAAAGCAATATTATACATTTTACCAAAGCCTAATTAACCATGCCTAACATTTTGTTTTATAAAGGATATACACAATACCATAATATTGGCGACCAACTGATCAATAAAAGCCTGCTCAAATTCTTTCGGCAATTCAGTCAGGTCGTTGTAAGCGACAAAGGCATGCCCGATTATTATGCTGAGATTTTAGCCCTGCAAGAAACCGAAAAATCAAGTTCCCGGCCGTTAGGATTCCATCTCCAATTACTAAAATGTGCTGTACAAACAATTTTCACACCCCAACAACAGGTCTATTTTCTTGCCTCCCCCCCAGGAGATCAGTCAACCACATCAAATGTTACCGGATTAAAATATATACTATCAGGATTATTTTACCTGCTGCTCTATCTCTTAGGCGTACGGATTATTAAGATCGGCTTTTCGCTAGGTCCGTTAAGCCCCCTTGGCGACATCGGCGAACGCTTTAGGGCTCTTTTTGTACGCTATTATTATGTTCGGGATAGTCTATCACTTCAATATGCCCAAAGATTGGGCATATCACAAGCCAAGATTTTTCCTGATCTATGCTGGACATTCCAACCACAAACAACTCCAGTTCCAGCGCGAGATACCGGAAAAGACAGCCGGCCAAAGATCCTGCTCTCTTTTCGGAGCGCCGTCCATCAAGGCAGCGCTGCTGGCTATCAGCAAGATCTGCTCCAACTTATTCAAGCCCTTGTACGTCAAAATGCCGATCAATACCAGTTTGAAATCGTCTATCAAGTCGCCTCGGATGCAGCCTTTAGCCAGCAACTCTATACAGCGATCCAAACCGATGCAACGATTCACTTCCATGAGCAGCAATTAGGGCTCGCAAATGCGCATTATTATCAATCCGCAGCAGCAGTGCTCACCAATCGATTACATGTTGCGCTCTTGGCGGCAAAATACGGTTGCCTGCCCATCATAGTAACCGATATCAATAAACATGTAAAGATTAAAGGGATATTTATTGACGCAGGCTTACAGTCACTCCTACTAGATACGCAGCAAGAAGCATCAGATATTACGCGCCAGCTCAGCGATATCCTTGTTCGACGGCAAGCGCATTTCGAGCAACTTGAACGTGCCGAACAACAGTATAGCACCCTATCCAATCAAACGATTAACGATATTTTTATTACCTAGCTATGACTTACTCCATCATCATTCCCCACAAAAATTCAGCTGAATTGCTCCACCGGCTCATGAAGTCAATTCCCAAGCGCGAAGATCTAGAAATCATCGTTGTTGATGACGCCAGCCAAGCAAGCGAAAAGGAAAAATTACAGGATCTGCAAAAGTCCTACAACTTTAAGTTACACCTTAATAGCATCGGTAAAGGTGCCGGAGCCAGCCGCAATATCGGCCTGGAGATGGCACGTGGCACCTATGTTCTCTTTGCAGATTCAGATGACTACTTTACCCATGCACTTGCCCATGAGCTCGACCGTATTCCAGCCTATGATAAAGATTTAATATGTTACAAAGTAAATTCTGTCGATTCGCAAAGCTATCAAACAAGCCATCGTCATCATTTTTTCAATGAGCTGATCACCAATTTTCAACAGCGGGGCAAGATGGATGTACGCTACAAATATTCAGTACCCTGGGGCAAAGTCTATCGGCGCAGTTTTATCGAACAACATCGGATCCGATTTGCTGAAGTCATCGCAGGAAATGACATGTGGTTTTCCTGCATGTGCGGTATCCTATGCAGCTCCTTCACCGTCAAAGAAGAACTCCTCTATACCGTAACCGTCCGAGAAGGTAGTATTGTCAATACCGTAAATCCAGACTATTTCAAATCCCGCTTTGATGAGACCATTCGGGTCAATGATTTACTAAGAAGCTACCACCTGTCCAGTTATCAATACTCTGTTTTGTACTTCGTATCCAATGCCCATAAGTTCGGGCTAAAAGCCTACGTTGCCAAGCAGTTACTCGCACATAGAAGCAATATCCTCATTGGTTTAGAAAAAATATTCAAATACAAACAAGTTTTGGTCGATAGAGAAAACAGAAGAGTTAAATAAGCGAATTTATACTATGTTATTAGACAATAAAAATATAAAACAACTTGATGGGATTAGAGGAATATCCATTCTCATTGTATATTTATCCCATGTCGGATTGGGGCACTTAATTCCAGGGGGATTTGGGGTCACGGTCTTCTTTTTCATCAGTGGATTTCTCATTGCCAAACTTCTTCTTCATGAAATTCAGACAACCCATACCATCAATTTTGTCAATTTTTATATCCGGAGAGCATTCCGGCTCTACCCGGCCCTATTATTCTTTACCCTTACCATAGTTATCATACTATTGATTCACCGGGTGCCACTCATTACTGCGCAGCTTGGAGCAGCGCTCTTCTATTTTGAAAATTACTTTTATGTTTATTTTATCAACTATCAACAAGAACATCCCCTTTGGAGCACATTTAAAATTTTATGGTCGCTATCCATTGAAGAACATTATTACCTCTTTTATCCCCTCATGCTTTTCTGGACCTACAAGCATAGCGCGGCCCATATCCTACTCTGTACATTCTTGTTGATTATCCCTTTACTATTCCGCTTCTATTACGTCATCCAATTAAAAGATCCAGCGATCTATGAAAAATACAATTATTCATTAACCCACACCCGTATAGATTCCATTCTATATGGTTCCCTACTGGCTTATTTGCTGTATATGAGCAAGCACAAAGAGCGGATTTATAGTATACTGAGCAGTAAACTTATTTTTTTTATTTCCCTTCTAGGGCTCCTCCTTACCTTCCTATGGCGTGACGAAGCGTTCAGAGAAACCCTACGGTATACGATTCAAGGCATATGCTTGGCCCCCTTGATTGTCCATATTGTTTACGCGACACAGCGTAAGATCAATTGGAGTCTTTTTGCCAATCCTATTCTGGTATATATTGGCAAGTTGAGCTATTCCATCTATTTATTTCATTGGCTAGCCATTCCCCTATCAACCTTGTACTTTGCAAAATACGGGCTGCAATGGCAGTTGTCTGTGACGATATTCACCATTGTATTTTCCCTTTTCTCTTTTTATAAAGTAGAAATGCCATTTGTAAAACTCCGCAAAAAATTTGGTTCCAACGTTTAAGCAATGCATATGAAAACACAACCTATCTTCAATATAGAGATGCTCGATATCCAGCTTCCACAACTCTTGGCGCAAATGGATAGTGGTGTTCTGATTACCCCTAATGTAGACCATTTAATGAAACTACAGAAGGACCATGAATTTTACCAGATTTATAATCAGGCCGAATGGATCATTTGCGACAGCAATATTGTACAACTAGGCTTACGCCTATTAGGAAGACCTGTGCAACAAGTCATTCCAGGATCCACCTTGTTTCCCATGTATTATCATTATCACAAAGCGCATGAAGACATTGGCCTATTCCTACTGGGAGCCGCACCAGGGATAGCCCATAAGGCAGCAGTTAATATCAACCAAAAGGTAGGCCGCCATATGGTGGTAGGAGCCCATTCTCCCAGTTTTGGTTTTGAAAAAAATGAAGCAGAATGTCAGGAAATCATTGCGCTGATTAATCAATCCGGAGCGAGCGTCCTGGTGGTTGGGGTTGGCGCCCCTAAACAAGAAAAATGGATATATAAATACAAAAGCCAACTTCCAGGCATCAAACTATTTATGGCCTTGGGTGCCACGATAGATTTTGAAGCAGGCACACTAAAAAGAGCGCCACTTTGGATTCAGCGCCTGGGATTAGAATGGCTATACCGTCTTGTGAAAGAACCAAGACGCTTATGGAAACGGTACATCCTCGACGATATGCCCTTCTTTTATTTAATCCTAAAAGAAAAGCTTCGACGGTACCGCAATCCTTTTGCACCACATCCCGCAAGCGAACTCGTTGATTCACCTAAACCCTAATATGATGCGAAAAGACTATGTTATACAATTCACGCGATACTTTGCTCAATCGACAAGAGGGATCTGGCTGTATGCTTTACTGTTAATCCTCCTGCAGATTAGCTATCCGGGATTACAAATCCAGGCACAACAGGATAGTACAGGTAATTCCCATTTTTTTCTGGAAGTCAATGCCGGATATATCAATGATCAAGGCGTACCTTTATGGATGCGTGCCAACCAGTACGGATCCATCCCACTTGAAGGGGCCTCTTCCGGTGTTATTGGACGCGTCTTTAAAAATTATGCTAACCCAAAGCCGGGGCAGCGTCCACGTTCCTTTGATTGGGGTTATGCCCTGGAAGGAAGGGCCAATTTAGGCAAAAAAGTCAATGGCGATCTGATTGAAGCCCATGTCAAGCTCAAATATCATGCGGCCGAATTCCGTCTAGGTCGTAGTAAGGAAGTCATGGGATTAAACGGCGACAGCCTGCTCAGCTCCGGAAATTTCGCTGTTTCGGGGAATGCACTCGGTGTTCCGAAAGCGGAGATCAGTATCCCCGATTACTATCGTCTTCCTTGGTTTGGCGGAATATTCGCATTTAAAGGTAATTTTGCCATAGGTTACATGGGCAAATCGGAGATGAATCCCAGTGCATTTCTCGTACCCACTAAGGATTATGAACTGGAAACCTATCTCCTTAAGAAATCATTTTACCTCAGTTTTGGTCAACCCAGCTGGAAATTGAATTTGATAGGCGGATTTAACCATCAGGCCCAATTTGGAGGCGAAAAGAAACGTTATGGAGAAGCCTTTGATCTCAATTTATTTCAAACCCTGAGCTATGTTTCTCTCGGGAAGGCCTTTGGAGGCAAAGGCAGTCCAGTACCTCGCTCAAAAATGGGCAATCACCAAGGGTCGATAGACCTTGGAGTCTCCTATGATTTTGGGAATATAAAACTCTTGGTCTATCGGCAAAATTTTTATGATGTAGGTGCCCTATCAAAACTGGCCAACATAAAAGATGGGCTAAACGGCATTACGCTCAGCAATAAGTCCTTTCACGACAAATCAGGTAAAGCTTTTGATTGGCAGAGCCTATTAATCGAGTTTTTTTATTCTAAAGATCAGGCCGGTTATCCCTGGTCCAAGCCTACCCAATCTGGCGACGAAGACTATTATAACAATTCAGAATATCTGGCGGGCTGGTCCTATAAGGGGCTAGGAATGGGCAGCCCATTAATTGCCACGGCACAATCCGTGAGGCCCGGCCAGGCCCATTATCCTAAAGATTTCTTTATTAGTAATAGGGTGGTTGCGGGCCATCTGGGGTCCAAGTTCAGCCTATATCAATGGTATATAATCAGTAAGCTAACGTTAGCCAGACACTATGGTACATTTGCCACCAGTGAATACGGAAAATCAACAGGGTCTCATTTTCATACCCCCTATAAAGATTCCTTTACACCCGTCAATCAATTTTCCTTCCTGCTCCGTGCCGAACGAGAATTCTTGCACAAAACCCGCATCGGTGCCACCTTTGCGACCGATCAGGGTAAATTGTTCTATAGTGGATCAGGCCTCCTACTACATGTGAATCGTTATTTTTAACTATAAAATCAAAAGAAATGAAAATTGGAATTACATTCTCTGCTTTTGACCTTCTGCATGCAGGTCATATCAAAATGCTGGAAGATGCAAAAAACCACTGTGATTATTTAATCTGTGGCCTACAGACCGACCCGACTTTAGATAGACCAGAAAAAAACAAACCTACGCAGTCTATCGTCGAACGTTACATTCAGCTTAAAGGCTGCAAATATGTTGACCGGATTGTTCCCTATGCCACCGAGCAAGATCTCGAAGACGTCTTGCGATCTTTTAACATTGATGTCCGGATTTTAGGCGATGAATATCGGGAGAAAAATTTTACAGGTCGGCTCTATTGTGAAGAAAAGGGTATTATCCTCTATTATAACAGCCGCGACCATCGCTTTTCAAGCTCCGCATTAAGGCGTCTAGTTGCCGAAAAAGAGTGGACTAGTCCGACCATCCAAGACAACGAAGCCAGTGCATAGTGTCCATTGGTCATACTAGCTAACAATAAGCAACTAATCACCTTTAGACCATTAATAGATCAAAAAATGAAACCGAGCTTGCGAGCTCTCATCAGCCATTAAAAAAGATAATTAGATGAAAATTGGAATAACCTTTGGAGTTTTCGATCTCCTACATGCCGGACACATTATGATGTTAGAAGAGGCCAAAGTCCACTGCGACTACCTCATTGTCGGTCTCAATACCGATCCTGCCGAGATCAATCCAACAAAAAATAAGCCGAGCCAGACCATTGTTGAACGCTATATCCAGTTAGAAGGCTGCCGCTATGTGGACGAAATTATTCCCTACGAGACAGAGCAGGATTTGATTGATATGCTCCTGGCCTTACCTATCCAGGTCCGTATCATTGGGGAAGAATACCGCGATTGTGATTTTACAGGAAGGCAACTTTGTATTCAGAAAGACATCAACATCCACTACAACAAACGTACCCATCGCTTTTCCAGCCATGGTCTACGGCAGGTCGTAGCCGAAAAAGAATCCTTTAAGAACAGTAAAGCAATGATTTAACATCCTACATTTTAACGATAAATTATGAATAAGATCAAACATGTCATCCTTAGTGGTGGCGTTGGCAGCCGCCTATGGCCGCTATCACGCAAAAATCAGCCTAAACAATATTTAAATCTGTTTAAAGAAGGTTCCCTTTTTGGAATGACCATCAAACGCAATCAATTCCTGACCGATAGCCTATTAGTCGTTGGCAACAGAGACAATTATAAATTGAGCGAAGAGACCTTAGACAGCATGCAGGTTGCCCATCAGCAGATTATCGAAGCCTCCCCACGCAATACCGCAGCAGCCATTGCCTTTGCTGCCCTGGCCTCTGATCCCAGCGATATCCTTTTAGTGACACCTTCCGATCATTTAATTATCGGCGACGAAGCGTATACAGAGGCGATCACTGCCGGAATCGACAAAGCACGCTCAGGCTACCTGGTTACCTTCGGCATTCAGGCCACCAAGCCAGAGACCGGCTATGGATATATCGAATACGAAGACGATCAGGTACGTTCTTTTCGCGAAAAACCAAATCAGGATACGGCAGAATCATTTTTGGAACGCGGCAATTTCCTTTGGAACTCCGGGATGTTTTGCTTTCGGGCGGATACCTTACTGGAAGAATTAAAACTACATGCTCCCAACGTTTATTCCGCCGCCTTAAAAACATGGAAATCCAGTTCTGAAGGTTGGCTTGATGGAGCACTTTCCAAAGAAATACCCTCCATCAGTATCGATTACGCCGTGATGGAACGATCCACAAAAATTAGGGTTGTAAAGACCGCATTTGAATGGTCAGATTTGGGCTCATTCGAGTCCTTATATGACTATTTGGTTGATGTTGGTCATCCTGTGGATGAATTTGGCAACATGTCCATTGGAACAACGCAATATACTGCGTTCGTTGGGCTCAAAGATACCATACTCGTCTCCACAGCGGATGCATTGCTGATGGTTCAAAAAGAAAAATCACAAGACGTGAAACATATCTACAATATATTAGAAAGACACCAAAGCAAATTAATTGAATAACACAGCTACTCAACGATATATATTCATTTTGCCGAGCTCATCCGCCAACAAAATCGGATGCGTTTTGAGCATTTCTAAAAAATCGCCTTGTTGCGGATCACCTGCATAAGTAACATAATAATTCTTAGCAGTATTGGCCCAAAAAATAAAGGCGATTATATCCTTATTAAAATAATGAACACATCTTTCCGTAAAATAATGTGCATCGCTATAATTTTTCAGACCACCTTCAGCAATGAAGCAACCCTTCTTTAACTGTTTCGAACAATCGACAAGGACATCCATTGATTTGTCAAGATTCTGCCGAAAAGCAGTCGTACTGTAGCGCGGGGAATCATAAAAATCTAGCGATAGCAAATCGATATAGGCATCACCCGGGTAACGCTCCATAAAATCGGCCTCCGAAAAAACCTTGTCGGTATTGTATACCCATAATAGATGATCTACCTTTTTCTCTTTCGTCAGGTAATCATGCGTGAGTTGGTAGAGTTCGATATACTCTTTGGCCGAACAGGCCGTTTTGCCCCACCAAAACCACCTCCCATTGCATTCGTGGAATGGGCGGAATAAAACCGGAATTAAGTTGCCGTTCTCGTCCTGCAGCTGTCCGAAAAAATCAGCCAACATCGCTAACCAAGACAGATAAGTCTTTTTTACTGTAGGATCAGTAAGGATCTGAGCCACTGTATTTCCCAAATCTTTGATTTTTCCTTTGGCATTTCGGTTTTTTTGGTCATACACCTTATCGATGGGGTTGCGCGTATGCCAAGACAAGCAGATGGGCAAGCCTATTTTCCAGCAATATTTGATGGCATCGATAAGATGAGCGACGCGCCCTTCTAGCCATACTGCACCATTATTCAGTTCCATCCAGCCCAGATCATAACTGACCATCCCCGGAAACTGACCACATACATCTTTAATATCCGAGTTTCCAATATTTGTAATACCCTTCCGCCCCAGCGTATTGGTACTTTGATGCCCCAATAGCACCTGTTCACTTTGCCCAATTTTATTAAGCTGATAGAGCAAATTCCGAGTCTGATGAGTGATATACGGATTAGATGGGGCAAGACTTTTATGCGCATGTTCAGGTGTAATATGTGTAATTTGGCTTGAGTACGTATCCATGTAGAACAAATAAAAGATTGATTTATATTAATTTACACTAAAAATCTGAAAAATAAAAGCAATTAGTAGAAAACAGATAATTGCTTCGTTTATGATGGCGTATTGGTCATTCACCCCTCATATTGGTCACTCGTCCCTGAAACTGGAGCTTTTATCCCTGAAAATAGACCTTTCGTCCCTAAAGAAAACCATTCTGCTACCATAGTACAATACCATCTCGTGCCGGATACTAAGAAAAATAAAAGCCATTCCCTAGCGAGAATGGCTTTATTATATTATTTATAAACCTTAAAATTAAGTTTATTACAGTTTTTCGATTTCTTCTACAGATAGCCCTGTACCTTTAGCAATATCAGCTATAGCAATGCCCATTTTTTTGAACTCTAATGCAATGGCAATAGCTTCTTCACGTTTACCTTTTTCAATTCCAGTTTTGAATCCTTTTTCAATTCCAGTCTTAAGTCCTTTCTCTCGTTCCTGTCTTTTTATTGTTTCGATTACTCCCATTTCAATTGTGCCTCCAGTCACTTGATAAATGTATTGGTCAAATTTACTATTTATTTCCTTATCCCGTATAAAAAGAAAACTCTTCAAAAAAATTAAAAAGCTCATTATACGATCTTTACTATATTTATTTGTATGTATCAGTGCGCGTGCAATCGTGCTACGCTGCTCTGCCAGTTCTTCCTCAGGAAGCTTATCTTCCTGTAAAGACTTCTGACAGGCCAATACAATATACGCAAAAATATTGTCCATAACAAGCAACTCTTTCTCGCTGTGATCGAATATCTGATAACTCAGATAACGGAACTCTAATGAAGTACGGAACACAGAATAACTATATGTAGCAGGCCGGCGCTGGCCACGATCGCCCGTAAAAATGGTATGGTCTCAACTGGAACACGATAACGGTCTAATAGACGGTAATGGTACTGAAATATCCGATGTGAAAACCCATGGTCATTGCCGCCTTCTATTTCCGTATGTACTAAAATCCATTTCTCGGTACCGTCTCGTAAAAAAACCTTGACCAAAAGATCCGCCATACGCTTACCTTTTTTGCGCTCTCGATCAGGAATAATCTCCAACAATTCCTTATCCATAAAGGTGAGCCCACGCTCCAGATCAAAAACAGCATCTGCATCAGGATACATAAACCGCAGAAAGTCCGGGAAATTATCTTCAAAAATAGCCTTCAGAAGCTCATCGTTCTTCTTGGCAGGCTTTAGCTGCTCCAGTGTACCCATACTTATATATTTTGTCTATAACTGAATATCATAACTTACTACCCCTCTATACTAATCCATAAATCAAAAACAGCATCCGAAAGGTCAACCGCAAAAAATGTGGCTCATAACAACTTATCAACTGGTTAATTTCACAAAGATAAGAGATTTTAGCATAAAATACTAATATAATTAGTAAAATATCTCGTCTTACTAATGCTATTTCTAGAAGTAAACTGATTCATGCTGCCGTTTCTCGTGATTTGTAAACATCAGGATTTTTGCAGTTTACCCCGCGTATTGGTCATTCACCCCTCGTATTGGTCACTCGTCCCTAAAACTGGAACTTTTATCCCTGAAAATAGACCTTCCGTCCCTGGTATAGGAAACCTCGTCCCACGTATTTATTTTTATATTGAGCGCACAAAAACCTATTATTAAAGATTGGCAATACACTATTTTTTTCCTAATTTGGTTACTACATAAATGTAGCCCGGTTTCTTTTCCTGTTGATCGGGAGGCGCCGGAAATCGGTATGCAACTATTAGCAGGTCCTGACATACGCTTAATCATGCCTGAGTATCCTGAATCAGGTATCATGGATGATATTTTTGTTGAAGGAAAACCATGACCTACTCTCTTAAACCTTGAAGTTTATTCAAATTTCTATGAAAAAAATCTTAATTGCCCCCAATAGTTTTAAAGGGAGCCTTACTGCAGAACAAGCCGCAGAGGCTATCGCCGAAGGTCTGAACCAAAGTCTATTAAAAGCGAAATTTATTAAATTCCCTATCGCTGATGGTGGCGATCATACTTCCTTTCTAATGACCAAGCATTTGAAAGGGAGCATGCATAAGCATGAAGTGAAAGGCGCCTACCTTCAAAACACAGAGGCACATTATGGCCTACTCCATGACAACAAAACTGCGATTATCGAAGTCGCCGAAACGTCAGGATTTAAGTCGATCAAAGGTAAGCTAAAGAGCCCACTGGAATCAAGTTCATGGGGGCTCGGTGAGCTTATAGCGCATAATATAGCACAGGGAGTTCGCTCATTTATTATCTGCCTTGGCGGATCGGCCACGGTAGATGGAGGCTTAGGTATGTTGCAGGCTTTAGGATTAGCATGCTTAGATAGGTCCGGTAAGGTTTTGCAAGCCAGTCCACAAAACTACAAAGACATCGTGCAACTAGATTTAGAAAAACTCAATAAAAAGATTAGCGGCATAAAGTTTACCATACTTTGCGATGTTGAGAATAGATTATTAGGCCCACAAGGGGCTGCTGCTGTATTTGGGCCACAAAAAGGAGCAAGCAGCGCAGACGTCGTTGCTTTAGAAGCATTCCTGTCCCAACTCGATCTTTTGACAAAGAAGACAACGGGACAATCATTGAATAAGGTCAATGGAGGAGGGGCTGCCGGAGGTTTGGGTGCAGCTTTCAACGTATTTATGAAAGCAGACATGCAGAAGGGAGCCCCATATTTTTGTAAGCTAACCAAAATTGAGACGTTGATTAAACAGGCTGACTGGGTTATTACCGGCGAAGGCAGTATTGACTCACAATCCTTAGCAGGTAAAGCTCCTGTAGTCTTGGCAGGCTTGACTAAGAAAGCCGGCAAACCTATCATCGGTCTTGCCGGTAGCATTCCGAGAACCATAGACAAACGATTACAAGACTATTTCACAACATTACTTGCTATTGGCAACAGTCCTGAGGAACTACAACAGGCCATTAAACATACTAGTTTAAATCTTCAGCGGACCGCAAAACAACTAGGTTTATTGATACAAACTATACAATAAAATTTATCCCAAACTCACCTTTAAATACAGCAAAATGAAAACGATACTATTTTTAGTGCAGCTACTTATTTTCACAAATACTTATGCGCAGGAAATTAATAGAAAAATAATAACTTCAGACATCGAAAATTTTTGGAATGCCTATGATAGCATTCAAACAACTGAGAACTTTAATGCTAAAACACATTTTATAAACTCATTATATATTGATAAGGCTTCAAAAGGATTAAAGGCATTTATGAAGTTACGCAACTATAATGACAGCCTTTATCTCCAGCTTATTGCTGAATACCCCAAATTTTGGAAATCAGTCAGGGCGAATACCTTGTCCATAAAAAGTAAAACGGAAGACCTAAATAATGCCGTGAATAAGCTTGCCCTACTTTATCCTGGAATGAAAGACTCTGAAATGTATTTTACTGTCGGAGGTTTACGTTCAGGGGGGACGACATTGGAAGATATGGTTTTGATTGGAGCAGAGATCGCTACCGCCAATGCGGAAACTGATGTTTCTGAATTTAAAAATGACTGGTTGAAAAATGTCTTTAAGGAACAATCCCTGGATAATATTATCTCCTTAAATATTCACGAATACATCCATACACAACAATCTCAAAAAGAAAGCCCCCTACTACTGAGTCAGGTAATCCGAGAAGGTGCATGTGATTTTATCACAGAGCTTGTACTAGAAAAACCATTGCAAAGAAAATATATATCTTACGGAAAACTTCATTACAGCCAACTTAAATCTGATTTTAAAAGAGAAATGTTATCCACGGATTATAAGAATTGGCTGTATAATGGTGGCCAGAAGGGAGAAAGCGCAGATTTAGGTTATTTTATAGGTTATGAAATTTGTAAATCTTTCTATAATAACGCAAAAAATAAATCCAAAGCAATTCAAGAAATTATTGAACTCGAGTATAGTGAGGAAGAAAAAGTGAGATCATTTCTTACAGCCTCCAGATTTTATAACTAACAAAGCATTAAACATGAATATCCTACCTGTTTTTAGTCATCCGAGTGAGCGATCGCATACATACGATGTCTTATGTCAATGGAATATTCAATTGTAAAGTCCTTGAAATAGTTCCATGCCAAAAATGGTACTACCCCGTTTGACACCATTGTCGAATGGGCTTTAGAAGGTATATATTTCTTTTGCTATCCACATAAAAAAGCCATTCCCTTGCGGAAATGGCTTTAACAATTATAAATTTTAAAATATGTATTCTGGCTTTTATGCTCCTTTGAAATATTTCTCGACCTCAGATTTGGCTAGACCGAGCTTTTGGCAGATTTCAGCAATAGTAAACCCCAATTCCCTAAGAATTTCTATTTTACCTTCTATCTTGCCTTCTATTTTACCCTTAGCAAGTCCTTCTGCCTTACCCTTAGCAAGACCTTCTGCTTTACCCTGGACAAGACCTTCTGCCAGACCTTTTTCAATGCCTTTTTCAATGCCTTCTGCAATTTTGCGCTCTTGCTCCTCAATCTGCCATTGACGAACAACCTCTGCATCCCATTTGCGCTTTAAACTGATGTCATACATAGCCTGATCCTCCTTTGATAACTTAGCGTAGCGTGCCAGCCGGAAAAAACGTTGGAAAATCGCACTGTTCATGATCTTCGGTAGTTTCCTCAGCGTCGACAGATGCTTTAACATGTAAAATACCATATCAAGATCAGTTGACAACTCCGCTTCGCTTTTCACAAAATTAATCAATTGCAGGTAAATAAAACCAAATCCTTCGTAAAATATTTTCCCGTCCCCTCTGTCACACAGACAAATATCGTGAAAATAACAGCCATCGTCCACACCCTGCATCCTAAAATTGTCCATGACAACAATGGTATAAACCTCGGGAATGTCATATCCCCATCCCGCACGGTTGCCTCGTGGCGCTTTCTCAGAAACTACATTGCACCCATAGTACAGCATACGCTTTTTAAAGTTCCTATGATTGCTCGTTTGCATCTCGATGATCACTTCTTCGCCAGTGGTAGTCTCTACAACAAGGTCAAATATGACCGTCCCAGTTTCTTCACCACGCCCTATTCGCTCCGTGTTGCGGTAGCTAAGGTCCACGATCTCTTTTCTCCCCTGAAAAATGATGTTCAGAAAATTCAGCAGATTCTGCTTGTCCCCAAACAGGATCTTGAAGCCTACATCAACCGTGGGATCAATAAATACCGGTTTATCCTGAAAATCAGGGTTATTACTAAAATCCAAATTATCCATAATATTATTTAGTCTACTGGTTATAAAGCAAATAGAACAAATAAGACTTACAAATACTAAAATAATTAGTAATAAAGCCACTCCCTTGCGGAAATGGCTTTAACAATTATAAATTTTAAAAATTACCCTATCTATTTGTCTGTATCAGCGTAGCTGCGATCGTACTTCGCTCCTGTGCCAGCTCTACCTTGGGAACCCTGGAAAGACTTTCGGTAGGGTTATGGCATTTTATTGTTTGCGCTTAAATATCCGGTTTAAAATACGGCTTAACGAGAAACTCACAAGCGTTCCGACCAATGCCGTCAATGCGCCGTTAATCAGGTCGCCTACTGAAAAAGAAACCCAGATACCACAGAGCGTACCACCGATTGCCGACAACCGCATATCACTAAGTTTCATTGATCGCTCCTTTCTCCACCGGGTTTACCCTTTGCCTATCTTGCGTCTGTTCCCCTAAATGGTCAACCTTATCTTCCGAGCCCGCTTCATCCGTCTCCCCATCACTTATCATCTGATCATCTTTGTTGATGACCGATTCGATGATCCCCAGCCCCAACGCAAGATACCGTACTATATTTAATGCCTTTCCGGGCAGCTTTATCGGTGCTGCGAGTACTAGTCCCAACACCTTTCCTATTTTATTGATTATCTGTTTCATTCGTAATAAATTTTTTATTATACGTTAGCTACCTTCGGTGATTTACACGCCCCGGCTCAAACGGGCGTAGTTCCCTCCTATCAGCCTATTTTCGATAGACAGGATGACCTTGCCACTTTTTACCTGATCGATCACCACTTGATATAAATTCAGGTAAGCTTCCTGAGATTTATATACTTCATAGTCTTCGTGGTTCCTGTCCTTATGGAAATAAGTCCCCACCAGCAGGCAGCCAGCCGTATCCGCATGCGTATTGCCGATATGGATATAGATATTGCTGAACGCTGGGACATCCCGTATCTCGATCATCCCCTGATGTATATCCGGAAAACGCTTTTTATAAGCAGTATTCATCCCGCCCCAATAGTTAATCCCTAGACAATACCTCCCGGCCGGAATACAAGTCTGTCCTTTGATTTTATGATCACGTATCCTGTTTTCGAGGATATAACATTGAAACAGGCCATCTATATACAATTCGGACAGGGTACTATTTTTCCCCTGTCTGACTCTTTTGAGCAACATATTCATTAGCGCACCAAGATATTGGCCGAATCACTCCAGTCGCCTACCCCTTGGGTGTTGATCGCACGCACCTGCACTTCGTAGAATTTGCCTACTTCCAGCGGAGCGATAATATTGCTCCGGGACGAAGTCGTCGTAAACCGATCTCCCCATTCGACCGGAATATCCGTTCGTATGCGATAGCGGTATTCGTAGATGGTCGCTATCTTTTGAGGCGCAAAGTCCAGCTTCACCTGCCCAGACTGCCGTCCGTCCGAGAGCCTTACATTGTCCACTTTTAGGGGCACCTGATTGGCAAATGAGGTGCTATTGGTCGGGAATCCCGAACTCAGTAAGGTAGAGAGATGGCCTTGGGCCACCGAATTGACGTAGTATCCCAACTGCTGCATCACCACAATAAGCGGGCTGCGGCTCTCATCTTTGAGGGCGGTATCTTCTGGCGAACCACGCTTGCGTGCAATGGCCAGTTTGGCCGTGAAATCATTCAGCAAAATCTGTATATCCGCCAGTGCGGGCGTCGGTGTCGGGTACTTGGCGTTGCCGGTCATTGCACCGATAATTGTATTGCAGCTGATCACCAGTTCATCATCTTTCATTTTTCCAAATCCGATCAAGGCTTTCATTTTTGTTGCCATATTTGTTCTATTTATTGACCTGCACATGCTATTTGGCAGAGTCAGTTAAAAATCTGTTTATTAACGATTAAATATTCCTCGCGAGATCATTTAATGACACAAACATAGTATGGGAACGGACCGAAAATGAAGTTTTGAGCCAGATTGAACTTCATTGAGCCAATTTGAGCCAACCTGATCGGCAATACGCCAGAAAAGGATGATTTTGCGGGGTGACTGCTCAGTTTCGCACAGTAAAATAGTGATTCCGTCGCTAGGAATATTCGCATAATCCAATGACTGACCCGAGCAGACCAGTGAAAAGTCCATTTGGCCAGGTGGGGAAATGAAACAAACCAGTGTTTGTTCAAACTTTCCGGGTGACTGAACCGCAAATTCCCCCGACTGCGCCAACCAGTCAGGGGGAATTTCTATTCAGTCCACTGACTGTTCGTTTTTCCCAAGCGGAAAAAACGAACAGTCACCGGTCTGTTTCATACTTTTGGTCGGGAAGATCGCAAAGTCACAGCGCCAAGTCACCGATCCTTAGCGCCTAATCAAACCGCTGGGGCCAGAAAATTATATCTTCCCTTTGAGCCTACTCCTTTCGAGCGCTTCGGTCAGATCTTCTTCAAAGTAGCGGTCATCCCCGGTGAGTGTCATCGGATTGAGCAGCCCCTCCCGCACACGGCGCTTGTAAGTCGAAACGCTAATCCCCAGGTATGCCGTCACTTCGGTATGTGTCCAGAGTTTACGTTCGCGTAATGAACTTCCCTTATCTGCTTTATCTTGATAGATCTATCAAATTGACGAGAACCTTCGCCGATTTACCGAAAAGCCTTTGGGTATATTTGGGTATATTTGCAGGTATTTAATAATAAAATTCAAATGATTTGGGTATATTTGGGTATATATATAGGTAATGAGAACAGAATCACTATTAATCAGCCCCGATATTCTTCAACTAATAGCGTCAATTGACGAATTTAAAGGAGCCTGGAAAGCACTTGGAAATATTGCTCCCGAGCAACTAACTTCATTAAGACGAGTGGCCACAATAGAAAGTATTGGATCATCTACGCGAATAGAAGGCAGTAAACTCTCGGATCGAGAAATTGAAAAGTTACTATCAAATGTCGCCATACAAAAACTAGAAAATAGAGATGAGCAAGAAGTTGCAGGATATGCTGCAGTGATGGATATTATTTTCCAGCACTACAACGAAATACCGCTTTCTGAGAATTATATATGCCAACTTCACAAAGAGCTTCTAAAATTCAGCGAAAAGGATGAAAGGCATCGCGGTATTTATAAGTCCCAAAGCAATCAAATAGAGGCGTTTGATCAGTCAGGAAACAGTTTAGGGGTTATATTTGTTACTGCGAGTGCATTTGAGACCCCTTTCAGAATGAAAAATCTTGTTGAATGGACGAATGCATCCATCGCAGAAAAAAAACTCCACCCATTATTAATATGCGCAATATTTATTGTTGAATTTTTGGCTATTCATCCATTTCAAGATGGGAACGGCCGCTTATCGCGCATATTAACTACATACCTATTAATGAATGCAGGCTACATCTATGTGCCTTATTCCTCGTTGGAGGCTGTCATAGAAAACAGTAAAGATGCCTATTACTTAGCTTTACGAAACACACAAATTACACTGCAGGAGGAAGAGCCTAATTGGCAACCTTGGCTATTATTCTTTTTACAGGCGCTAGATCAACAAAAGAAAAAATTAGAGCTTAAAATTTCGCAGGAAAAATTGTTAATGGCCAAACTACCACCGTTGTCGTTATCCATTTTATCGATCATAAAATCGCGCGGTCACTCCTCAATAGCCGAGCTAGTTACATTAACAGAAGCAAATAGAAATACTTTAAAAAAGCACTTAGAGCATTTAGTAAAATCCAATCATATCAGCAAAATAGGGCAAGGGAAGAACACTGCTTATATTTTAAATTAATACATTCCATGTGACACAACAGTGCAGGCTTGCCCTAAGAAGGACTAAGCCTGCAAATTATATTTTCCCTTTGAGCCGGCTCCTTTCGAGCGCTTCGGTCAGATCTTCCTCAAAGTAACGGTCATCCCCGGTGAGTGTCATCGGATTGAGCAGCCCCTCCTGCACACGGCGCTTGTAAGTCGAGACGCTAATCCCCAGGTATGCCGTCACTTCGGTATGTGTCCAGAGTTTACGTTCGCGCAGTGGCTTTTGTTCTATTTTCTTTACTTTAAGGATAAGGATTAGGGCCGTCAGCAGACCGTATATCGCCACTAAAATTTCGGTCAATTTTTCTATACGATTTATTAATGTATATAAGAATACACTTAGGTTCATGGTCTATGGGTTTAAGACCATCGACGCACAGGTAGGGTTATTTATTTCCATGGACAAAGAAATCAATTAATTCCATTTCAAGGTCTGCCAAGCCCCGCGAAACAAAGGAAATACCCACGGATGGTGAAGGTTTATAATTACCTAAAGTTACACATTTTTCCGATCTATCTGCGTATTGGCCATGCTATGCTGATAAAAAGAGACCAAAACCGTAAATACGGATTCATCATTAGACACCACAAGGACCGAATGCTGTGGATTCAGCAGCAGCAGCTGACGCTCCATTCTTTTTAGCGCCGTATTGTGACTTACCTTACCAGCCACTGCTTGCGCGGCAATGCGGTTTGATACCTGCAGTGTCACCAGATTATCTTCCGATAGGGTAATCCCTATCCATATAGGATACTCCCTTATAGAAGTTTCACCGTATTGCAATGCATTTTCGACCAGATTAAACAAGAGCATTTTGGGAATCATATAAGCCCCATCCGATCTATTTTCCACATTTAGCGAAATCGCATGCCCCTTGATAAATTCATACATCCGCACCAATTTATCTACCATTTCCATTTCCCTTCTCAAGTCTATCCAAGGCCCCTCATTATTCATGTATAAAGTAACTATATTACTCAATAAACCAATCGCGCGCAATGCATTGTCAGGCGATTTTCGGATCAATGTCCGGACAGTAGCCATACTATTAGCGATAAAATGAGGGTTGAGATTTTTTGTTAAGGCAATTAATTCCCAATTGATGGATATATGTTCGATTTCGTTAAGCCGCTGCTGCACTTCCCGGTAGGCTAACCATTTATCAACACCAAACTGCCAGCTATACATAAAGAAAGCTACCAGTACGGGCGGAATGATTAAAAATATCACGGGCCAGAAATTTTCAATATCCCATTTTCCTGGTGTCCATTTCAATGCACCCGTAGACAGGCTAATCAAGATTGGAATAGAACAAAAAAACAGAAAAAGCAGCATGAGGAAAGTAATCAATAGCCAAGCATTATACCTGGACCATATAAATAGTCTAGGGAGTATCAGGTGCCTAACCACTCCATATATAATACCGATAAGGCCCATGGCAGTCAATTGATCCCGCCAATCCTGAAATGCTGCAGGTATGATCAGGAAAATATAAGCCAGCGCGAAGACAATCGCAGTGCTCAGTACAATATTTTTGAGCCAAGTAAGCATAAATTGTTTTCTTGCTGGCATGACCTTACGATTTGTGGCTAATATCCATCAGCATCAATTTTCTTTTGAGTTCATCAGCACGTGATTTTGAAACAGATAGAAATTTTGACCCGACAGTGACCCCTTCCAGGCCCACTTTTTTAACATAGTTTAAATTAATAAATACAGACTGATCGACCCGGACAAATCTCGGATCCTGCTGGAGTATATCTTCTATATCTATCATCCTTTTGTTGAGCACCCCCAGCAAGACAAACTGATCATTTGGTCTAAGCGCAAAAAAATGAATGTAATTTCTTATTTTTTCCAAATAAGAAATTTCCGCAAGCGCGACTGGGACTTTTTCATATACCCTTTTATTTTCTGGATGTTTTCGCATTGGCGGACCATTCTTTCGTGCAAAATGGAGCTCACTATTCGTGTCAACGAAATCCAGGAAGATCGTCGGTTCGGTCTTGAGGTCGAGATCAGCGCTATTGACGGGGGCCTTACTTTGTAAATACTTTAATAAATCAAGCAGTTCACTCGCTTCAACAGGTTTAGACAAAAGACCATCAACATGTACTTTATAGCCTTTTAAAGCATATTTGTCAGCATATCCTGTGATAAAAACAAAATGAGAACAGTAACAGCGGATTCGTTTAATCGCATCAAATCCCGAATAGTCCGGCATCTCAATATCACAGAATATAATATAAACTTTTTCGTCCGCATTTATAAAATATACTTCAGCATCTCTTACCGAAGTAAATTTTCCTTTTATCTGAAATAAGCCAAGCTCTTCCAATACGGCGGCTGTATCCTCTAGCGCACCATATAAATCATCGATAATAACAACTGAAAATTTGCTCATAATAGGTTTATCTTGAATGGCAACAAAAATAGTTATAGCCGTAAAATAAATAATTACAGCCGACATAAACAAATAGTTAACCCAAAGTTATCCCTTGATTTTACCAATTTAAAGAAATAAACAAAAAATACTTACATCATGAAACCATTCAAGTTATCCATTTATCTACTTAGCGTATGCCTGTTTTTTGCCATTGACCTTATCCCTACTTCCACCATGTCTGTGCAGGACAGATCCAGTACAAATTACATACACCTGAAAGCGGTGGACAATCCCATTCAAGATGGACTATCTACCCGATTATTCTTTCCCTCCTCCCCCAAAGAACAGTTCTCGAAACGCTCGAGATAACAATAGCGCCATGTTAAGATTGATTTTTACGCTAGGCTGTGCCATACATTTCGGTATGGTATCAGCCTATAATCTCAGCAGCATTTTTAACCTTCCATACCGTTTAACAGAAGCGTTCAGGCAGGTTTGCCTATACCGGGATCTTGCAGGTCTGAGTGGCGGCTATACATTTTATGGCCCCAGCGTGGGCATGCAGGTAGAGCTTGAATATATCCAATATCAAGGGGGTAACGAAAATTTTCTAGGTGAACCACGCATACAAAGCACGACCGGAATGCTCCGGCTCAACAGCTACCTTCAACTAGGTTCATCATTTCTTGACAGCAGTCAGTCATCCCTACAGGATCAGATGCGTGCATCCGTCAGCTCCCTGACAGGCAGTCTGGCCAATATTGTTGCTGCCGATAGCGTTTCATGCCGTCTAATAGCGAAATATGTCCCCCCATTAGTCGATCAAAACAGCCACCAGCTCCATTCATCTCAATACATTATTCTTTTTGAGCATACCAAAAATTAAGTTGATGAGCAAGGAATTACAGTTGGGCACCGATACAGCCCTACCCACGATGTCTAGGGGATTGGGCCTGCTGCTTTCCATAGAAATGTGGCGGTTCTGGCCAGACCTCAGTATGCTATACGGAACAGGAATATTCTTGGACCAGCACAGTCTTTTTTCGCAGCAACGACCGGGTACACTCTCCATCCACACCCTAATTGCCAATTTACCGGAGTACTCAATAGCCAGCCTAGAATGGATCCATTTCTTTGGCTTGCTGTACATCATCTGTGGGTTGGCGGTATTTTTGGACAAATGCAGCGGCCCCGCTATCTTGATACTCTTTATATTGCATTACCTTTTCTTTATAGCCAACTATACCTGGAGCTACGGGGCGGACTATCTCGGACAGACAGGCCTATTTTTCAGTGTCATTTTCTGCTGTTTCCGCAGCCGTTGGCTACCCAACGAAAAGTGGGCCGCGCTCGGTACAAAGCTTTTCCGGTTGCAGCTTACATTCGTATATTTTTTTGCCGGCCTGGGCAAGGCCATTGGATCTAGTTGGTGGAATGGCGAAGCCATGTGGAAAGCCCTTCAGCAGCCCTTGAGCCCCGCTTTGGTTACTATCCCCCAGTCAGCCCAGCAACTTACCGCTCTTTGGGTCGGGTTGGGAATCGCCACCCTGCTTTTAGAATTGGGATATGGATTGCTATGGATCAAAGGCCGAGTACGTATCTATATCAGTACCGGCATTATTTTAATGCATTTGGGTATCGCACTGACCATGGGCTTGATCCATTTCTCTTGTCTGATGATCTGGTACAACCTCTGTGCCTGGGATCATCCCCTCTTACACCGCATTGCCAAGCCAGTTATAAAACCTCTTGAGACCACCGAGCCAACGTTACAGGTGCGAACGGCGACAGCGGATCTCGATACAAGGGAAGGAGGTAATAACAAACACGTTAAATAACCAAAAGCCAATTATTTATGAAAAAAACATTCCATTTTATGCTACCCGAAGTAGATCAATTTTGCGATCAGACGAAGGCCTTTTTGCCCAAGCTGCCAGATTCCGAGCTACAGCGTTATGAAGATACAGGCATCCAGCTAGTGGAAGAATATATGGACTACCATAGTGTTATATTCTATCGGTTGCAGGCTCATGTGCAGGTACTCAACAGGCTATCCATCGAAACGTCCAAAGCAGATTACCACCTGCTGTACAGTCTCCATTCAGCTACCGAAATCATACTTGAGCAAGCATCAGGTAACAGCCGGGCAGCGCTTCCCTCCACATGCGCCAGCTATATTTATATTCCCAATGGGGCGCTCCATACCGACCTAGCCCCTGGCGAGTATCTGGTATATGGCGTTTTGGTCGACATAGGCTATATACGACCCGTCCTATACCAGGAGCGCCATTTTCTATCAGAATTCAGATCCGCCCATCTACGGGATAAAGATCGGTTTTATCAGAGTGCCATCTGGCCTATCAAAGAGCGGACCCGCTATCAGCTTTCCCAGATTGAAACGCGTTTTTTCAAGTATCATAAGGACAACGAAGCCCTGGCGGTAAAGCTCGTCTATGACCTGTACGATATTGCCATTTACAAAAATTTTGAGGGGCATGAAAAGATCAATCCGGATAAGCTGCTGGCCGAACGCGCCCTACAGCTGATCAGCGATCAGGTAATGCAGACCTTTAGCTGCTGTTCGATCCGGGCCATTGCCGATGCACTGGAGACGGACATCAATAAACTGGGCAAAGTCTACAAGTCGACGTACGGTGAAACGCCAAAGCAGACCTGGAATAAGCTCCTGATCCAAAAGGCCAAAGACCTGTTGCTCATGGGGTATTCTGTCAAAGAGGTTTCCAATTATTGTGGTTATGGACATCAGCAAAATTTCTCGACTTTTTTCCAGAAGCAGACAGGAGTTGCTCCGGGGCAATATGGTACCGATAAAAATAAGGATGACCGATAGCGATTGATCGAAAAATCATACAATGGCCTACCGAAAAGTCATACATCCATGGAAGATTGCTGCCCTAACTTTGGTATAAGATAACAGATCCGCTGGGCTCGGGCAGTACCGGCCGGTCAATAGGGAACAACTCCATGGCTGATCCAGGAGGATAATAAGGATAGGTAAATTTTTAAAATTATAAACATAGAAACATGAACAAAATAGTAAAAAGAATCATCGGCACCATGAGCATTGGTGTTATGACATTAGGAATTTCAATGGGTGCAAATGCCCAAAGTATTAAAAATGAAAAAGAGGTAAAGGCTGAGAAAGAAGTTAAGACTAGCAAAGAAACGAAGATTGTACGTGCAAATCAGACATGGTATTTTACAGGGTCTTCGAGTGATAGTCCGACGGACCCGAGTAAATATTCTACGAGTTTACCTGCGGGAAAAAGTTGCAATAGTCTACCTTATCAAACCGTATGTGAATTGCAAGCTCCTGCAAACCCTTCAAATCCGAACGAGCCGGACATGAATTATGTCGCTTCGGGAACTGAAACAGTTGAACAGCGAATTGAAGACGCAATAGAAACATTACAACCATCAAAAACGCCAACAGAAAACGAGACTGTTACTGCCTTCAGAAAACACTAATACCTGACGAAAATGAGGGAGAAACCGATAATCTCTCCCTCATTTCTTTATCTGGTATTTTGCTCGATGCCTCCTAAAAGAATAACATCTTCAGGAATTGGATAAACATATCGGCTATCGTTAGATTCCAAATAAATTGTCTGTACCAGATCACCATCACGGACTTCACGTCTAAGCCTTGTTTCAAATTCCTTTTCGAGGTTCAATCTTTTCAAATCAGACCAACGTACTCCCCTAAAGAGCAATTCTTTTCGTCTTTCTTGTAAGATATATTTTAATGCTTGGCTATCGCTAGCAAAATCAGGCAACACATATACACCATTTTGATATCTGGTGATAAGCAATTTATTTAGAAATGCTAACCCTTCTGAGCTCATTCCCATCCTCGTCTTACATTCAGCCAATATAAGATAGATTTCATCCATCGCCAACCCCGCAAAATAAGTAGAGAAATTGCTCGCATAATTCCCTTTGAATCCCTTAAAACCATCTCCCTTATCCTTAAAATAAACTCTCTTTCTAAGGTCATTTTCCTCATATAAGTTGTATAATTCTGGAGATATATTAAGGTCATCTTCATTGAGCAGTTCGGCATTTTCCACGGAATAAGCAAGGTATATCATTTCATCATGTAAGGCAGGAAACGGTCTAATGGATTGTATATCCAGATTATTATAATCCAGCAAGACATTGCTTTTATTATACACCTCTAACGCCATCTTTTCCGCATTTTGATAATCCTGCATATAAAGATAGACCTTTGCTAAGGCCGCGCTTGCCGCAGTTTTATCCGGTCGTGTTTTAACAGCAACATTTTCGGCCAATAATTCCCTTGCCAATTTTAGTTCGGCTATGATAAACTCAAATGTTTTATTCAAAGACGATCTTTGTGTCTTAATGTTAAAATCAGAACTTGTTCGTAGTGGCAGCCCCAATTCATTATTTTCTTTTCCATATTTATACGTTTGACAATAGACCAAGGAGAGATAATAATAGGCTAAACCACGGAGAAAATGAGCCTCACCACTCAATTCTTGTTTCATCGCAAAATCGCTTGAAACTATATTTTCCAAGTTTTCCAATACAATATTGGCGACCAAAATAGTCCCAAAACTAGCTTGCCAACTTGATGTACCGGAATTGATTAATTCTTTCTTCCAAAAGTAAAAGTCTTGATAAAGTTGATATTGAGAAGAGATCTGATCAAAATTCAAGTAATAATCATCAGTCCCGACTTCGACCAATCCCGGATAAGTCTGATTTATACGACTTTCGTTGTCTAACAAAGCCCTAAGATCTTTTAATGTCTGCGGGGTGGATAGGGAAGAATCAGGTTTTACATCCAGATATTTCCCACAGGAACTTGCAATAAACAGACACAGGACCGACACAAAATTTAAAATTTTAAAATTTGCATATTTCATAAAATTATAATTTTATTAATGATAACTAGTTAGCAATTCTTTAATAGGAGATATTCAGTCCGAGGGTGAAGTTTCTTGCACTTGGTATTCCAAGAAAATCTGCATCCAAATCAGACTTCGTTGCCCTCCACAATACGCCCACATTATTTGCATTAAAAAAGAATCGAACATTTATTTTTTTTGATTGAAAAAATCGAGAACAGTCTGGTATATAGTTGAGTTGAACATCTTGTAGTTTCACAATATCTCCTTTTTCAATATTAGCTTCCGAATTAGCATAAAAGGTATCCCTATTTGTATCAGCAGGGTAATTCATTGAAGGTACAGTCGTGGTCAGTTCATCTCCCGGTTTTACCCATCTATTTTCAAAATCTTTATGTGATATCCAGTTGTTATAAAGGGAGGCATAGCGAATAGTCTCTTTTTGGAAATAATGACCAAATTTGTAGCTAATATTAAATGAGATCGACATATTTTTCCAGTTGAATTCGTTACGAAAAGCACCATAATAAGGAGGCAATGCTGTACCGTAATAATTTAGGTATTGAATAGAATCACGCAACATATTGCGATAATCTTTAGAAATTTCACCTTTGTATAAACCTTGAGGATCACCATTAAGGGGGTCCAAGCCCGCATAAACATAGGAAAACACAGGATAAAGGCTTTTATCTTTCAACGGGCGCATTGATGTCCCGGTCTTTGTTGTATAAGTTGTTCCTGTGCTTAAAGTACCATAAAATTCAAGCACTTTATTTTTGCTGCTGGACAAAAATAGAGTCGGAGTCCAAGAAATTCCACTATTTCCAATACGTCCGGATAATTTGAAATCAAATCCTTTATTGATCAGCTTACCAACATTTTTCGTCATGCTTGAGAAACCAGAGGTTGGATCAATTAGGTCGGAGGCCAATAAGTCAGATGACAATTTGTTAAAATACTCGATGGACCCTGAGATTCGGTTATTGAATAAACCAAAGTCAAGACCATAATTTATCATACGGATATCTTCCCATTTTAGCGAAGGATTTGGCAGGGAACTTACTATTGCTCTTGGCAAAGATGTCTGGGCTCCCGAAGGTGGCTTGGTATAAGTTATGATCGGTTGGGTTCCGGTTATACCGCCGATATTCCCGCTATGACCTATGGTCCATCTCAGTTTCAAATGATTAATCTCTGGAACTGTCCGCATCCATTTCTCTTTGCTCACAGACCAAGCCGCACCAAATGACCACAAAGGATTCCACCTATCGTTTGTTTTTACTCCAAACAGGTTAGACGCATCTCTTCTAGCGGAACCGCTGATGGTATATTTATTTAGGAAAGTATAGCTTGCATTGGCAAAAAAAGATACGAATCTGTTTTCACGCATCTGTTCCGACATGAGGTAAGGGATAGCCTGTTTACCCGCCAATCCGCTATACGTCTGAAATAGGGTTACATAATCTACAGGCTGGTTGGTTTTCAAGTTTACATCATAACCGTAGACCCGACTTGACGAGGCTTCGTTTGTCCTTTTCGAAAATTCAGCTCCCGAAAGTATAGACAATTTGTGGGAAGTATTATTCAGTTCATAATTTAACTGAGCGCGTCCACGATGGCTCAACATTCGATTATCGGATAAGGTATTTATTGCACCTTTTGGTATGCCATAAGTAAGCAGACCATTCGTCGACGTTGTAAATTGATTAATCAGATTTCGCGTAAAGTAAGCTTCTTCTGTAAATAAAGTCTCTTGACGCTGTATCTGCTTTTCAATATTATATTGTCCAGTAAACTTAAAATTCTTGGAAAATGAATAAATCAGACTGAGCCCGCCATTAAAATAGTCCATCTTATCGTCCGTACGTGAATCAAAGATATCTTTGTAGGGTTTCATTGTCCAGTCCAGCAAAGGATCTGAAATGCTCATCAGATAATCTGTTGCATAGGAATACGGGATCGCTAAAGCTGTTTGATTTCCGTCGACTAATTGAGCATAGGGATAAAGTGCTTGTCGATTGCCACCAGGGTATATAGGGAAACTAAATATTGCTGGCGACTGATTATTACTTGTACTGACATATTGGAGGACGCTACTCAGTTTTAGATTTTTAGCGAGCTGATACATCATGTCAGATTTTAAAGAGAATCGGTTGTTTTTATCCGTAACTATATTTGCCAAGCTTCTATCGTAGCCAATACTAAAACGTGATGTGAGTTTATTGGAATGCGTGGCGTAACTTGCATTATACTGTTGCAATACTGCATTCCGATAGAAGTAACGCTTCATATCATCCTTATAATTCGTATTTCGATATATTTCAAATTGCCTATCAGCTTCCGCCTTTGATATCTTACCCAAATCTATATCGTGAAGCAACTTGACAACTGGTGAAAACAGATATGATGGGCTATTATTGCTTAATGCCGATTTATAAAATCCCTTTTCATATAATTGTTGTTCTACCCCGATAAAATCCGCAGAAGACATCTGTTGCACATAGTCCAGATCAGGCCTTTCAGTGATCATGAAGCTAACGCCGGCCTCCCATTTTTCTGAAGACTTTTCAGCATTGTGTTTAGATTTCAGGACTATTACTCCGTTGCCAGCCCTTGCCCCCCATATTGAACTTGCTGCAGCATCTTTTAAAACTGTTACGGATTCTATATCATTAGGGTTTATATTCGACAATTCTCCCTCATAGGGAAAATTATCCAATATAATCAGCGGTTTAAGCAATGCATCAGAAAAAGAACCTAGTCCCCTAACATTAATAGCGGTGGCGGATTTACGTCGGTCAAATTGAAGTCCTGGTACTGTCGACTCCAATCGATCAATGATATTTAAGGAGGAGCGTTGATTAAGCACTTTATTAGTTATCATTTCGAAACTACCTGTGGCCCGTTCTTTTGGAAGCGACTGGTATCCGTCACTATAAACGATTACTTCTTCTAAGGCAAGTTCTTTTGGCTCAAGGACAACGATCACTGAATCTGGAGATGCGTACAAGATATTCCTAGCGCGATAATTAATATGCGATACAGCTATATATCCATGTTTATCTCGTACAAGAAGTTCAAACTTTCCATCCCGACCTGTAGAAGTCGCTACAGCCCCAGCCTTTACAGTGGCATTCTCAAGAGCTTGATGTTTAAATCCTAGTATTTTGCCAGTTATCCTAAATTGTGCATGTGCTGCTATCGATCCCCAGAAAGAAAGCAGAAAAAGGAAAATATACTTTTTCATTTTACTTTGTACTAGATGTCGGATCAATAAAAGGCGCATTATAATCTCTATCCAATAAATTTCGCATCGTATAAGTCTGGACATTACCATTCTGATTTATCCAGACATAAAAGGGAAATCCATTAAAGGGGAATAGGCGATGGAGGTAATCATCGTCTATAATGGAGTGTATGGATTTGAGACCGAAATCACTATTTTTCAACCGATTATTAAGCTTTTCAATTTTTTGTATGTTATCCCTTGTACGCACGGAGTTTACCATAACAACATTAATTTCATTGCCGTACTTATGCTTAAAGAATTCAATCTCCCTTTGATGAATCAGGCAGGGAGAACAGGTTGTCGACCAAAAATCTAGGACCAGAAGTTTCCCTCTGAAAGCAGCGAGCGTTGATTTAGACAAATGGCCGTTGTTGAACACAGTAAATTCTCGTTTCCAAAAATCATCAGGTATAGCATCACCGATATTGATTGTCTTTATCGTTAGCCCATCGGCCCCGCTGTCCTTGCGGGGCGTCTGAGCCGATAAACTAAACATAGAAAACCATAGGATAGATAGTAGGGCACTACACAGTTTGATTGTCTTCGGATTGGGCAAGACCTCTCCTGCCCCAAAAAAATATCTCATTTTTTAGGTGTTTAAAGAGTGACCAAAGCATATAACTCGCCCTTCCGACTTAAATCAGTTTTTCCAGGTTCCTAAGCCTTGCTTAGGTCACTCCAGTAAATAATTAGAACTATTAATAGGTTCTCAGATGCGGTGCTAGACAATTACGGGTGAATAGATATGGACGATACCGCATCCATATGGAAAATGAAAAACCGACCTTTCTTATAGAAAAACTATATTTATTTTTTAGAATCTTTGCTTATGAATTGCAAAATCCGTACTTTTAAGCTGCTAAGAATAAAAGAAACGAGGATAGTGCGATTGTCGGGCATTGATCTTGAAAAAATCAGGTCGGCAAAACCAACAATGTTGATGCTATAAGCAGGCCTTACAGGCTTTTTTATGTACACTCCGGTACCATATGGTATCGGTCGTTGTTGATTTTAAGCTCTTTGATACTACTCCGGAGGGCAATATTTGTTCTTGATCAGCAGGATTACTGCATGTTTACGACTAGGATCCTTGATCTGTCGTCTCTGTGTTGTGATTCTGGACTCTTTTGTAATCATAATTTATGAATTGGGTTATCATTAAGAGTCTCGAGGGAAGTAAGAGGGAAGCATCTATAAATATAGAAGAGGCGAGCCTCACTATTTTCCACCAAATATCAGGCACGGCAAAGAGCCCTTGACACAGTTTCCAATAGAGAGTGCTCGCCCCTACTTGTTGTAAAGATACAAAAAGCTTGGGGGTTCGCAAACCCTACGCCTCGTGTCATTTGAAATTTGCCGTTTCGATATCCGAGACTACAATCAACGAACCGATTGTACTACAAATATACAAACAACAGACATAAATATCAAAAGTTTTTAAATAAAAAATACGCTGATTTTTAATATGGCCAAAGTAACTAACATAATCCTTTCCGAAAAAATATCGACCCGAATTGATGATATTCTAGAAAAAACAGGGTTTACATTATTAGGGCTGGCCGTTTTCACAGATATTGGCAAAAGTGCCATCAAAAGCTACCATAGCAAAACAATACCTATTTCTGTCGAAACAGTAGACAAAATATGCAAGCCACTTTCTATAAGTCTCGTAGAATTTTTTGATTTCGAATCTGAAATTATACTTTTGAACAGCGCCATCGAAGAAATAAAATATTTTAAAGAGAGAAATAAAGAGAATATCAATGAATACTTTTCGGGGGAAGAGACTAACGCATTTCCTCTTTTAAAAGATAATAGAGGTAAGTGGGAAATTAAGGTAATTGCATATATAGTCCTCCACACTCCATTTTTTAAAACCACCAAGACAACTGCCGAAGTTCAAGAGTATTTAGAAACTAAGTATTCAGTATTGTTAAACCCCGATAGGATTTATAAATTATTAAAAAAGCATGTAGGAGTGTCTCTTATCCAAGGGCAGACTAATCGCATAAATAAAGACGGTTCCATATCAGCTCAAATAGTTGCGACCTATATAAAAAAATAGATTCAGTTCAACTATAATAAGAAAACTCTAGGTCCTCCAATGATTCCCGTTTTAGACACTCGTACTGCTTCCCATTAAAACAGAATGCGGATCTTTATTTTATAACCCCTAGTTTTAAACTGAGATTGGCTCAAATGGAAGTCGCATAAGCAGAGTAAGAAACATGACTGATTAAACCGACTTTTATCCGTACTAAGTATATGCCTTGGCAAAAATTTCTAAAATCACACCTAGTCAACTCTTCGAATACTTCTACGGCGATGGCGAGCGTCCGATGATTGGAATCGTACCTTCCAAATAAACTAAGTGATGAATAAACATTAACCAAAAACAAATTCCAAAAACTTTTGATATTTAAATATTTATCATTATATTAGTAATGCCGGTTAAAGTAAAACCAACTCTAACTAAGCCTCCTGAGTTACATCTGGAGGCTTTATTTTAAATCATCCTTGAATTTCAATAAAGTACTTTTCATAAAAATTAGGTTAATAAAAAAGGTAACTCCCCTTGCATCGCCCGATGATAGGGGAGTTTTTTTATATTAAAGGGCCTATTGATTTAAAACGTAATTGTAATAGGAATAGACTTGAATGTACTCATGTTAAAAGTTGTATTTTTATATAAAATAACAAGATTGTACTGACCAGATTGCCATTGTCTGTCGCCTGCAATTTGACTACCCAAGCCATCTTTCTCCGCACCGATAATAATATCGTCACCACTGAGGGCTCCATCGACCAACTTATAGGTATTGACTTTAGATGCTGGCCCCAAATCTTTATGCTCCACCTTAGAGATAATGATAGCCTTTGTCAAGTCAAGTTTATCTATGATTTCAGGAAAATAATTCAGCGTCCGTTTGATCAATGCTGTATATAGGATACCATCACCTTGTATCTGCTTAATCTGTGCCCGGGCTGTAAACTTATCCCCTTTTTTGAACAGCAAGGGGTTTTCGACATAGGTATTCATATAATAGATCATCTCGTCATTTCGGGAGAAAATATCACGGTCTACGACAGGATCGACGGGCATATTAGCCGCATCGAAGATCTGAAAATCTTCCTTTAGCTCCAGCTTCGATCCGCTTGCATCATTTACAATGAAGAAAAAATCAAATTTACCTTCGGGTGCTTCCAATGGAATAGTAAAATGCTTATGTACATTGGCATTTTTTAGTCCTTTAAACTCATCCCATGTGATTTCCATTTTCCATGATGAGGTATAGGTCTCCCCTACCTTGGGTAAAATCTTTACTTGAACGGATTCGATTTTGTCTCCCGCAAGGAGATCCGCATTAAAATGGAAGTCCCGTCCTCTGATCGCCTGCTTATTATTTGCATAACCGATTTCTACATTTTCAGCCTTCGGCTGACTAATCTCGGGCACTTCCCCGTCCTTTTTGCAGGATATAAATAACCCTGCTGTGAACATAAATGCCAAGATAATTTTTATTGGTCTGATCATATGGTATAGTTTTTAATGCAATATGGTTGCAAATAAACAAACATACAAACAAAAGCAATATAGTTGCATTAATAAATCAATCCGACACCTTAACTTTATTTGGAAGTATCCCAACATGTTCACAAAAAAAGCGGACAACATTACTGCTATCCGCTTTTCATTATCACAAAAAAACACTATTTCTACAAACCGTTCAACCAATTATTTACCTCATCTTGTGTTTTTCCGGTCTTCTTCTGAAGTTTACCGACCAATTCATCTTCTTTGCCTTCTGCATACAGTAAATCATCATCCGTAAGATCTGCGTATTGCTGTTTTACTTTACCTTTAATCTCATTCCAACGGCCTTTCCAAGTTAATTCACTCATAACATTTTCCTTTCTTTTTTATAAATAGAACAGCCTAGAGCTCGATTCGTTTAAAAGAAATTGTTATAAAATGTTAAAATCGTTCCGGCTTTCCATAGCCCGCAATAGGGAGTAATAATTCATTCGATAAATAAAAATATATCCAATAATCGGAATCCTTTTGTATCTTTAATAAGTCACTCAATGATAAATCTAAAACAAAGGATATGTTCAAAAACTCCCGGCTGTGAAAATGATCAAATTATTTAAATTCGGTTATTCGCATTCAGCAGGGGAGCCTTATTTTGTAGACTTTAAGGCTATTTCCATAGACTGGAAATAGCCAAATTGACAAGCCTTTGAAATTATTCCGAACACCGAAAAGTATCCCACAGTCCATCCAACTTTGACCATACTGGGGCAGATCTTTCCTGCGGCGAAAACTGATGGAAAATAATGGTATGATCTGTACCGGGACACTTTCTCAAATGTATTGTTGCTTGCAATGTTATTGGCTGCTTGCCCATATAATCCACCATTTGAATTGTACCTATAAAAGTCGATTCATCATCTCCCTCGGACTCGGCTAATTTCTTGAATCTCGCCTTGGTTTTCTTGATCAGATCTTTTGGAAGATGACGCTTCTCAATGTTGCGATTGACTAATCCATCAAAATACATCGACAGATTATTTTCAATTGTTTTTGAATCGATTACTTGCTGGCCCTCTATATACCACAAGAAAGCATAAGACCAATACTCATCACTCTCGGGTTTGCTCCATCCTACCGTAAAACGCACATCCTCTACTCCCTTATAGGGAATCTTAGGCGCAAAATCTATCGGTATCGAAAATCGTTCGATCCCCCAGCCATCAAGACCAAGGCTATACGGAGCTTTCCAGGCTACAGGGTCAAACTTTTCCTGTGCCCGTAAGCCAATAGTGAAGACAAGAAAAAAAATTATTACAAATAAAAATCGTTTCATAATCAACTCATTTATTGCTGGTTAATCTAAGATAACAATAAATGTTTATTCGAGTATAAGCTAATTTTCTAAACCCATTTATTCAGGGAGTCAATCTCATAAAAAGAGAATCAAACTATAGAGAGCAAAAAAATAACAGCATTATATATTCTTTCTCCAAAAATTCAGGAAGCCATCACATGCCGTGTATTCCATATCAAAGCTCAATGGAATTTCGTCCCATCCACTCCAATACGTAACAACTTTGGTTCCGATAGGCATTTTTTGAAGCTGACCTCTGAGGTAATTTGTATAAGTATAATAGAGATCCTTGTTAGGAAGTACTGAATTATCAATCGGAAAGGATTGATCCAGGTTCTCGTAGAAAGAATTGTAGAAATAAAAGCCATTGTAATCAGCGAAAGAAATCTGATCAATGTTGGCATGAATAAACTCTACATTTTGTATATCATGCTTTTGAGCCAAGTCTTTAGAAACACGGACAAGCGATTCGCGTTGTTCGACACCATAAAACCTTCCATTTGTGCAAGCAGCGCCCACCAAACAAAATTTGCCAGCACCGGCTCCGATATCGAGTACTTTGTCATTCGAATTTTCAACTAAATATTGTGACGCCATCCGGGCTACATTCACAGGTGTCCAATAGCGCTCTGCCAGCTCTCTAATCCTAGGAGAATAAAGGTCATTGAATGTACTATCATCTACATTCACATCGGATCGCAATAATTTAAAAACCATTTTTTTAATTTGTAAGGATTAAATAGCTCTGATTGAAGAGCTGGGTAACAATCAACGTTGTCGAAGAAAGTATATTTTCCCTGATTTGGGGTCTATTTCAACGATTATCTTTCGGTGATTTTCATGTTCTTAGATATTCCAATCCGGATGTTCAGGATCTCTAGCTGAATATGTTTTTAATACCCGGTCGTGAGTTGATATTCCTAGTGGATTATTACCCATTCAGGACATTCATATTAGTGTCTACTAATTTACAATTTTCTATTTTAGTGTGCAACAGCGTTGTTGTCCCTCCAAAAACATATCCAATGTTTCAAAAAGAGAATTTGGAGATTATAAAAACAAGTTTTAGGTCATCGTCCGATGGCATTGATTCCTATTTCAAACAGTTCGTGTAGCGTTTTTTATAACCTTTCGTTTAAATAATTTACAACATTTTAGCTAATTAAGCCCAGGCGAAGATGATTTTTTTTATATTTGATTTTAATCCGTAAATCTTTCGGTTTCAACTAGTATTATGAACACTAAACAACAGTCGAGAAAAAAATATCAAGGAGAAAAAAACAACAAAGAGCGAACCATGGGCAAGTTAATTGCTTCAGTTGGTAAAGTTCTTGAAGAAAAAGGATATCCCGGACTTACGATAGCCAATATTTCAAAGGCGGCAGGTGTGGACCGTAAGCTCATTAGTTTATACTTTGGATCGTTGGACAAGTTGGTTGAAACTTACATAAGAGGAAAAGACTATTGGCTTTCTGCAACCGTGAACGCTGTTGAATACTTCGGCAATTCGCCTGAGGTGGGATCAAGAGGCTTTTTAGAATCTTTATTATTAAATCAATTCGAAGATTTTCTTACAAATACTGAAATGCAAAAGATATTGGCCTGGCAGATTTGTGAAGAGTCTGTACTCATGTCTGAGATGTCTCAGGAACGGGAAAAGATGAGTGCGCTATTCTTCGCTTTTGCGGATAAAGAACTTCAAGGTAAGGATCTCGACTTGAGGGCTGTCGTAACTATTCTCGTTGCAGGTATTTATTACATTGTCCTTCACTCGGCGCATACAAAAAGTACCGTTTGTGAAATCGATATCTCAACGCCAGAAGGATTGGACAGGATCAAAACTTCAATCAAGAACATCTTGGGATGGGCTTATAACTCGGTGGAACAGCCTGTCGCTTAACCCAGTGCTCCAATCATAAAGCCGCCAGAAAATTTCAGAATTAATAAGGACATAAGGTCTATGCCCTTCTATATCTCAGGTTACTGGAGAATTCGTTCTTATTCTTTTTCAGCGCTTTGTTCGTCAATGAATTCGCCGACCGCACGATCGTCTAATCGGGCTACGACCTTAAACGCATTATAGATCTGATCAACCGAATATTGATGCTCCTCCAAAGTTTCAAAAAATACTTCATTTAGCGTCCTAACCATGTTTTGGATCTGATCGTAGGATTGAAGTGTAGTGATTGTAAATCTTATCCCCGAATGATTTTTGGATACAGCGGGAAATACCCCGATGTTCAGCAAAAATCCGCGTTTGATCATCCTTTCCATAATGGTATATGCTAGCTCGGCTCTTGATGTGCCAACGAAGAATATTCCGGAATCAAAATTCGAAATTAGTGGCAGTGCGGTGTCCCTAAATAACGCGCTTGCATATTTTATCCTATTTGCCAGTTCTGTCTGCAGCTCCAAGATTTCGTCAGTTAAGTGGATCTTTGCAGAAGCTACCGCAGCACCTAAGGTCGCCGGCTGCAACGGACCGGAGGAATTGAATGGAGCCCCACAGGCACGCACCCTTCTGGCTAATTCCTTATTCGGAAAAACCAAAATACCGCCACCTGTAGCAAAGGCTTTGGCCATCGATGAGGCTACAATCATCCTTTCGTGTATGGTATGGTTGCTGAGTATATATCCTTTTCCATTTTTGCCTAATATACTCATACTATGTGCATCGTCTATGTAAGTATGAAATGAAGGATAGGACTCTAACAAATTAAAGATTTCATCAGCCGGGCAGCGATCCCCAAACATGGAATAGATGCCGTCTGCAAAATACCAAACTCGCTTGTATGTTTTTTGGAGTGTTTCAATGCGTTCCTTGAGCAAATCTAACCGATTATGTCGAAGGACTTCAAAATGAATTGGCCAATTTGCCCTAAATACGTTGATGCCGCTCAATACCGAATTATGGAGTTGTTGATCAGCGATCACAGCATCATCTGAATCCAAAATTACAGGTATGGCGGACAAGTGGGCAAGGGTGGTGGTAGGAGCAATAAGGGTGGGGGCTTCGAAAATCTCACTCATCAACTCTTCTAATTCCCTATATAATTCGATGGAAACGTAGGCTCTTGATTCGGAAAACTGCACGCCATATTTTTCCACAGCAGCTATTGCCGCACGTTTTAAACGCTCGTCATGTTCTAATCCAAGGTAGCTACAAGAGGTAAAGTTCACTAATGCTGAATCATTGATATGGATGAGATTGTCGGTTGTTAAATCACCTTCCTGAGTTAAATGAAGTATCCCTCTTTTAACGCCTTCAGAAATGCTCTGATCAATAGCGCTCATAAAATTATAATGGTTCATGGCTTTGTATTTATATTAAAGTTCTCCATTAAAGTTATCGATTTTCCTAATAAAAAGTAGTGCTATTTTTCGTTATTTGATATTATTTTATAACTTTTCTAGAGTTAGACAAATCAAAAGCACATACTTTCCTCAACAAGCAAAATGTTGTCAATAACCCATTGCCAATCTATATAAATCATTATCTTTGGATAAATTATTCTGCAAAAAATCTCAATGGACAATCAGCTAAAGGATATATTCTTTCAATTGCTACGAATAGGATTATGGGGGGAGGGAACCTTATCGGTGGATCGCCCAATGACTATCAATGATTGGCACAAAATATATCGTTATGCGATCAACCACACTATCGAAGGTTTAATTTACGATAGCTTCTCTTTTTTAGAAGAAAATCAGCTTCCACCGCAATCGCTGCGTCTAAAATGGGCAGTTAGGGTCGATCAGATTGAAAGACACAATGCCAAGATGAATAGTGTCATAGCCGAGCAGTTTACTACTTTCAGTGCGCATGGTATCCGTCCCATATTACAAAAGGGTCAGGGTGTTGCTTCTTATTATCGAGTGCCTAACCATCGGATCAGTGGGGATATTGATTTCTGTTTCGAAGAGGATGGCTATACAAAGGCACGTAACTTTCTAAAAGAGAATCACCCAAGCTTTCAGGACACTGCTGGATTCAGTTTGGATTATGATTGGAGAGGAATTCATATTGAACATCACAAAAGGACATTTGATTTTCGTAGTCCGTTGAAAAAAAAATATCTTAATCAACTTTTAAAAAAATATGAGCATGCAAAGCAGAGTTTGGTCATTAATGGCGTCCAGGTTCGGTTATTAGCACCGGAACTACAGTTGCTTCAAGTCAATATCCACATATTAAAACATCTGATTACTTATGGAATAGGCTTACGTCAATTTTGTGATTCTGCAAGACTTTATTATACAGTCTCTTCCCAAATAAATAATGAAGCACTACACCAGATCTACGAAAAAACTGGCATCCTAAAATGGATACATCTGCTGCATAAACTTTTGGTCGAAAATTTGGGGCTCCCTAAAAATAAGCTACCCTTTCCCTATCCGGACGATCTTGAAGTGGACTGGATGTTCGACGAGGTATGGTACTCGGGGAATTTCGGATTCAACGACGAACGATTTGAAAATAGCAAAACGGCAAAACTTTTTGCTCGTCCAGATTCACCCAAACGTCTATGGCAGAATTTCAAACGCTATGTCAAATATGCCCCAGAAGAGGCTATCGCGTTTCCACTGATACATACTTATTCCAAATTTTTGGGCAAGGATAGTGATTAGCACCGTCAAGATTATTTTGAACATATAAAAGGCGTATCCTCCTATTGATGAAAAATATGTGAAGCCAGCACGTATTGCATGGAATAATCTATAATTTCTTCGCCAAATGGGCCAAAGCTTTTTCCCACATTTATATAACAAGAGTATCTGCGAAGGAGTTATTAATGAATAATTAAAATACATAGTTCTGCAATTTAGAATGCCGATTATTTTTTGTTACAATAATCAACCATGTTAATTCCGTTCGAATACTCTATAGAACTTATATGATATATTAAATAAAGTGGACTGTATAACTAGTTAAGAAAAAACAACACCCACTAAAGAACACAAAAGATAAAAAATGTTACACAACGGCAACAACTTTTTTTTATATTTAAATTGTTGATTTTTTTATTTCATATTTCAACTAATTTTTATGACTGTAATAGTAATTGGTGCTGGCTTAGCTGGTCTAGGTGCTGGCATCGAATTAAAAGAACGTGGTATAGAATTTAAAGTCCTTGAATCCGCCATTGAACCTGGCGGGCTGGGGAGAACAGACTCTATCGACGATTGCTTTTTTGATTTTACGGGTCATTACTTGCATGTAAAGACTGACGAAGGATTAAAAGATCTGTTACAGGGTACTACAGAGTTTGCAAAAGTTAAAAAACGGACCGCTGTTCTTATTGACAAACAGGTTGTCCCCTATCCCGTTCAATACAATATTAAACATCTAGGAAAAGAGCTTACACATAAAATTATCAGTGAAATCGGGAAAGAAAGAAAAGAAAAATCAAATACGTTAAGTCAGTTTATAAAAGGGCATTTTGGTGAGACATTATTTGAATTATTCTTTGAACCCTATAACGAAAAACTGTGGGGTAGACCGTTGGACGAACTACCGAAGGACTGTTTGGGAAATTATTTTCCAGCTATTGACATGGATTTACTGTTAAAAAGCGCAACTTCAGACGTCCCCTACCAGGGATATAATGATTTCTTTTATTATCCAAAATCAGGCAAGATCAGTTCTATGGCAGAAGCCCTAGCTGAAAAAATAAAAAAATATATTTTTTATGAGACAGAGATAACTTCTATCAATGTCAAAAAGAAAATTTGCTATGACCTTAAGGGGAAGGAGTATAAATATGATCACCTAATTAGCTCCGTTCCCCTTTCTCAGCTTTCTTCTTTAATTGATCCTTCAAATAAAATTATATCAAATTATGAATATACAAGCATAAAGAATATCAGAATTATTATAAAGGGTTCGTTATTACATAAATACCACTGGCTCTATGTTCCAGATAAAAGGGTTCCTTTCTACAGATTAGGCTTTCCCAAGAATGTCATTAATGATACTTGTCCTCCTGGGCATGTGTCCATATCGGTGGAGGTTGAAACAAGGCATTGCCAAAACTACACCGATCAGCGAATTGCAGATCTTGTAATCCAATACTTATTAGATTATAAACTGATTGATTTTGGCAGCTTTTCTACAGTCAGTAGCATAATTATATCACCAGCATATACATATATTAGTGAAGGCCAAAAAATTATAATCAGCTCTTTGATGGATGAACTAACAGTAAATAATATTACGCCCATCGGCAGATACGGATTGTGGAAATATTTTTCTATGGAAGAAGCGTATTTATCTGGAAAGGACGCAGTACGATCGTTATTTTCTGATAAAAAACTATAATATTCTTATACAAAAAGCTATTATGTTCGTAAGTAAAGTGATTACTATTGCATAAGTAACTATCGCTTGACTTTTAACTCCGTTCTTTAACAATATGGTACTGATATGAATACCATCTCCTATTAATGGAGATTTTCCTTTCATTATTCTTTTTAAAATAGTAAAAATAAACTCAAAAATCACTAAAAAGAAAATAAAAAGGTACTCTAGAATTGTAGGGATACCCATTGACGGACGCGCCGAAATTAGTAAAAATAAGAGTGAATATATAAGCCCAAATGAACCAAGGTCGCCCATAAATAGCTTTGCTGGCGTCCAATTAAATTTTAGAAAAGCGAAAATTCCACCAATAAAAGAAAAGACAAAAGAAATGTGTTGAACATCTTTTTGATAAATCATAACACCCCCCAGAGTAATAAATACGGTCAAAATATAAGCTCCAGCTAATCCATCCATCACATCAATAAAATTATACGCATTGATAATGACACAAGATACCGCTATAAAAATGCTCATATTAAACCAGTTAAAGTTAAGATGGTTTATTTCGTTCCAATGAAGATATAAAACAACTGATGCTGTAATTTGAAATATTAGCTGAAGAATTGGTGATAATGCAGACTGAAATCTATCCTTATAAAGACCCAAGAAAACGAGAGGTAGTAATCCAAAAATATAAGATTTCAAGTGAAAATTTTTATCTAAAAAGAGCAAAATAGAAGGCATAACTCCAATAAAAATCCCTATCCCCCCTATAAGCGGAGTAGGTAAAACATGGGTTACAGTATTCGCATTAGGTTGAGCAACCATTTTCAAGTCTATTCTTTTGTTAAGCAAAAAACTGAATAAAATAAATGTAATAAAATATGATAAAACTAGCGGTAACATTACCTCAACAATAATAAATGTAATATTAGTCGAACCAGTATCTTTCATAATTTTGGAATTTAAGAGTTCAGGCGGAGCGCCTTCATTATATAATTGTTTATTTCGTTAACATCAAATTTTCTTACAGCAAATTCTCGGCCATTTAATCCGAATTCTATTATTTTCTCAGGATGAATGATAAAAAATTCCATTCTATTTGTTAAAGAATTTATATCCTGCTGATTGACCATAAATCCATTAATCTTCCCAGGAATGGATTCAATAGTTTCCCTACAACCAATAGCGTCGCTTGTTATCAATGGCCGCCCAATTGCCATACCTTCCAACAAACTTCTAGGCACCCCCTCTCTATAGGAGGGTAAAACAACTACAGATGAATCGATAATAACCGAACGAACATCATCTAACCAGCCAAGGTACTCTATCACTCGATTACTAATTATATCATTGTATAATGTCTTAGAAATACAATCAGTTCCATGTCCATCGTATTCGCCCAATAGTTTAAATGTTACATCCGGATATCTATTTTTTATAATTTTAGCTGATTCGTAAAATTCCCTTACTCCTTTTGAATTGACAAGCTTTGCTATCATAAGAAAGCTAACCTTAGATATGTCGGGCTTATTATAGGAAAACTTTTCCAAATCTACACCTGAACCATTAACAATCAAAACATTACTTCTTTTATTTAATATCTTAAGATTCGTTAATTCTTGATAATCATCTCGATTTTGAAAAAAAATTAATGTTGATCTATTTATTTTTAGACTTACCTTCAAGATTACTCGAAATAATTTATCAATAAATGTCTTATGACGTTTCTCTAGAAACATATAACCCATGCCGGTAAATAAATTAGCAATTTTGTGTATTCCGCAAATCCAAGAAACAATATTGCCATAAAGAATGGGTTTAATGGTATAAGCGAAAAAAATATCTGGCTGTACTTTGCTGAGTATATTTCTGATTTGGAAAATATACTTTAAATCAGATAAAAACGAAATTTTATTAGGGTGTAGTGTGATTTCGTAAATAGAAACGCCCCATTTTTCTAACGTCTCCCTTATTTGATTATTATTTATTTGAGGACTTATAATGCTTACATGATATTTTTTGGATAATTCCTCTATTAGTTTCCCACGCAAATTTATTATTGAATTTGAATAACTACATGATATAATAATCTTTTTATTGAGAGATTTATGGTTAGCAAGTTTTCTCATAGCATTCCGGAATAAGATCAATTCAATAAATCAATTAAAAATGTTTAACTCATGCCTATAAAAACAAATTACAAAATTAAGTTGATTATTAAACAATTAAATTTTTTGAAACCTCCCCCAGAAAGGGCGTTTTAGAATTTATCCTGGCAATTTAAATTAAATTGCCAGGATAAAACATATTTTCTCTCAATTTTCATGAAGGATTAAAAGATATCTTCAAAAAGACTAAAAATCTAAATAAATACTCTCATCTACCACTTTCTTAACTGGCCACAATCGTTGTGGATAATGCCCATCTACAATTAACTGTTGTATACTTTGCTGCACCTGTTCTTTATCCTCTTTGTAGGTTACTCCAAACCATTTTGCATCTGTGGGTAACACAGAGAAATTGGCTAGGCCTTGCTTAACCATATAGTCTGGTAGGTCTGGAATAAAAAACTCTGCTTTGGGGTTTTCGTAATTTTGTTCGACGAAACCAGGAAATAACGCACGGGCAACTTCAAAGATCTTGGGTGTGAAACCCCAGAAATTCATCGAAACACGTGTATTATTTGGTAAGATTGTTTCATCTTCCTGCTGCGCATAAACAATGCTACCCTCATTACGGTAAATATTGGTGCGTTCGGTAACACTTTGTAAGTGATCTGTCGCGTTGACTTCACATACCCCGCGGGATACATAGCCAAAATCAGACAATGTATTTCCTACTTCAAATCCAACCAGAGCCATTTCTTGATCAGTGGCTCTTTCCTTTAGAAAATCAGCCATCTTCTGGAATGCATCGTAACCATAGAAATCATCTGCATTGATCACACAAAATGGACGATCTACAGCTGGCTCAGCACTCATTACGGCATGTCCCGTACCCCATGGTTTCTGACGTTCGACTACGCGGTCTACACCAAATTTGCGTAAATCAAAATCTTGGTAGACGTACTCGACTTCAACTGTATCAGGAAGTTTGTCACCAACATTGCTCTTCATTACGGCCAAAAATTCCTCACGAATCACAAAAACGACTTTACCGAAGCCAGCACGTATTGCATCGTAAATGGAATAATCTATAATTTTTTCGCCAAATGGACCAAAGCTTTCAACTTGTTTAGCTGAACCATAACGGCTTGCCATCCCGGCAGCCAGGATAACCAGAATTGGCTTTTGGTTATTCTCTTTGTTATTTATCATTGTTTGAATTGTTATCAATAAAAAAAGACCTTATTCTACTGTGACAGATTTTGCAAGATTACGCGGCTTGTCAACATCGACAGCGCGTTCGACACCGATGTAATAGGACAGTAATTGCAATGGAATTACAGATAATAAAGGAGCTAAAATCTCATCTGCCTGAGGAACTACAATATAATCTTCCGCTAATTCAGCAGCCTGCGTATCACCCTCAGAAACCACTGCGATCAAACGTCCCTTGCGTGCTTTAATCTCCTGCATATTACTTACAATTTTCTCATAAAAAGGATCTTGTGTTGCAATAAATACCACCGGAAGCGTTTCATCCACCAAAGCAATCGGGCCATGCTTCATCTCTGCAGCAGGATAGCCTTCAGCATGGATATATGAAATTTCTTTCAATTTTAGTGCCCCTTCCAAAGCTATTGGGAAGTTATAGCCTCTACCTAAGTATAAGAAATCTGAAGATTCGCGATATTTATCAGCGATAGTCCGTATCGTTGCCTTTTGTGTTTTTAATATCCAATCGACTTGCTCAGGGATCTTTGCAAGCCCTTCAATCAATGTTTTAAAGCGTTCATCCGATATTGTCCCTTTTAATTGGGCCAGACGTAAGGCAAAAAGCTGTAATACGACCAACTGTGCCGTAAAAGCTTTGGTGCTTGCCACACCGATCTCCGGTCCAGCGTGTGTATACGCACCTGCGTCCGCTAAGCGTGCAATAGAAGAGCCTACGACATTCACAATACCAAATATCGTCGCACCTTGTTTTTTCGCAGTCTCCAGTGCAACTAGTGTATCAGCTGTTTCACCGCTTTGAGAAATAGCCAGGATGACATCATTCTCATCAATGATTGGATTGCGATACCTAAACTCAGAAGCATATTCTACCTCAACATTCACCCGGCACAGTTCCTCGATAATATATTCGGCAACTAAGCCCGCATGCCAGCTCGTACCACAAGAGACAATAATAATACGACGTGCTTTCAGTAATTTATCAGCGATACTATCTAAACCGCTTAATGTAACGCGTAACTGCTCGGCATCTAAGCGGCCTCTGAAAGAATCAAAAATTGTCTGCGGCTGTTCAAAGATTTCCTTCAACATGAAATGCTCATAGCCCCCTTTTTCTATCGCTTCGAGGTCTAAGTCGAGCCGTTGCACAAAAGGCGTGATCGTTTCATTTCCATAATTTTTGAGTATCAATTCATCGGGGCGAACGATGGCCATTTCATAATCATTGATATAAACGACATCTTTTGTATAAGCCAGCATCGGTGAAGCATCTGAGCCCAAGAAGTGGCCTTTTTCCCCTACACCAATCACTAAAGGTGATCCTTTCCGGGCAGCAATGATCGTATCCGGTAATTGCGGATCGATAAGTAAGATCACATAAGCTCCCGTAACACGTTTAAGTGCGATTCGCACGGCTTCTTCTAGTGAGCAGTTATTATTAATTTGGATATCCTCGATAAAGTTAACCAGTACTTCAGAATCTGTATCACTTTTAAAATCATATCCTTTTTGCACTAAATCAGCTTTTAATTGACCATAATTTTCAATAATGCCATTATGGATCAATGCGATCCTTCCGGAGTCCGATAAATGCGGATGCGCATTTCGGTCACAGGGCTCACCATGTGTTGCCCAACGGGTATGACCAATACCTACATTTCCACTTAGATTTTTCCCTTGAGCTTCTTGTTCCAGTGCTGCTACTTTACCTTCTTTTTTATAAAGATTGATTGTATTTTGATGTAAAAGAGCGACGCCAGCGCTATCATAGCCGCGATATTCGAGCCGCTTTAAGCCATCAATAAGGATTGGATAGGCCTCTTCCTGGCCTACATAACCAACGATTCCACACATAAAAGTTTAAGTTTAGTTTAAAATAAGTGATTTCTGTTTGTTCTGTTTGTTTTGCTTTAAGCTGTCGCCAGCTCAAACCTGTCTACCTAGACAAAATATATGCCAAGTGTCCGAATGACACGTTAACAAATCGTAAAATTTCTAAAAAGCAAAGACCTTCTCTGGGGAACAGAAAAGGCCTTTGCTTGCTTAATAATTCTTTTATAATTTTTCGGAATTTGTTTCCTCTTCGACCTTCTCTTCTCTCACTTCTTCCGTCTTGGATTGATTTTGCTGCTCCTGCGTTTTAGACTGGTTGCCCTCCAATTCTTCCGCTTTCACACCTTTTGGATTACTCCACAATTTCTTCTTGTAAGCATCCAGTTTTTCCTCTACTTTCTTACCATCCAATTGTTGCGCTCCATTTTCAGCTTCCTTTACATTTTGTAACATCCCTGGAGATGACTCGCGTACAATTGTGCTTGCAAATTTATTCTGTACAAAGAAATCGTCCATGGTCATATCATAAAGCCCTTTGTCTGGATCGGAAATATCCACTTGTACCAGGCTGTAGCGCAATTGTGGGAAATAAAGCCAAAAGGCTGGCGTAGCACCTACTGATTCGGCCAACTCCGCTGAAGTGGTAATATTCATTAGCGGAGCAACACCAATAATCCGTGTCTCCAATCTGCTGCGCTGTTTGTCAAAAAAGATATCTTCTTTCACCCGAAATTTGGTTACACGAGCAGGATCAAACTCATTCAGCGCCATTTTGGAGTCAATCTGGTTCCCTTCATCATCAAAGATTGGGACTAACACACTATCCGCAAAACGTGCCATCCCCTCTTGTGCGCTTAATCGTCCTTTGAAAGAATCGTCATCAGGGCTATAAAGCGAAAGCTTCCCTTTTTCGATCGCTTTCATTACAACTTCTATAAGAGAATTGCCCGGGATCGCCAATATATTATTTTTTTCATCCTTTAGATCAATATCACGCCATACGCGCTTGTAGAAACGGATATTCTTCTTATTCACCTCAGGATAAGCGAAAGGAACAGCATCTTCCATGCTATTGGCCTGATAAAATCCGTCTGTGGTGGGGATAGTATCGGGATTAATTTCCCCCGATTCAACCGGAATCCCGGAAATTACGTTATTTAACGTATCCTGTTGTCGAGGAACTGTATCTATTGTCGTCTCTTGCTGAGCGAACAACAACCCAACGACCAAGGTCATGGAAGCTGTCATTACTGTTTTCATTTTCATCGTAATCGTGTTTATATTTACAGCCAAGATTAATATTTACGTGTTTTACTTTGTACGGTCGGCATTTCAAATGCGGACATTACACAACGAAAGCCAATATAAGAATGCGGTTCGTAATCCACCGAATAATTCCGTGTCTCACTATTCAGCTGCTCGCCATTGTCTTTCCATGAACCACCACGTACAACTTTTCGTTTAAGGGCATCACCGTCTTTCGCATCAGCATCATACAATAATGCAGGATTAAGGTCATTGACAAATACGACTGCCGATGGGCTATAAGCATCCAATGTCCATTCAGAAACGTTACCAGCCATATTGTAGACACCAAAAGCATTTGGCATATACGATTTAACCGGCAAGGTGAATGTAGCACCATCGCGCGAGTAAGTACCCTCGCCTTGTTTAAAGTTGACAGCTAATTTCTTTTTACCTTCCGCACCGTCAATGGTCATACGAGAACCTGCTACGGTATCTTGCGGATCCAATTTACCGGATGCAGCATATTGCCATTGCGCCTCTGTTGGTAAACTCAGGCTTAGTTGATATCCATTAAGATAAGAGTTTTTCAATACTGTAGCCGCCATTTGGCTCGCACGCCAATCCGTGAACGCACGCGCTTGTCTCCATGTGACCCCAACAACGGGATAATAATCAAAAGAAGGATGGGAAAAATAATTTGCATCTAATGAGGCTAGTTGCGCATTTGGAAAATCCTTTGTCCAGATATCTTCCACCGGCATGACAGCAACGGAATCCGTCACATAGCCCTTTTTCAGATTACCCTTCGACTGTAAATAGGAAAAACGATATTTGATTACTTCTGGATTAAGTGCACGTCGATTACCTCGCATCTCCAACATTGGCGCAATGCGTTCCTGAATGCTCGGATCATTGCTCTTCCATAACGGAGAAACTTTCTTGACCTTCGCCCAATTAATTCTCCGTTGTCCTACTTGCTCCCCAGCGATCTCTAAAAAGTACTGATCATCCTGTAGGTAATCTGTCACAGCAACAGAATCAGCCACCCAATTGACAAATTCACGGTATTGTTTATTTGTTACTTCAGCTTCATCAATAAAGAATGCACTGACACTGACATTCTTACCCACATTGCCACTATCCAAAGATCCTTTAAAAAGGATTGTTCCCGAAGGAACATACACCATACCTGGGGGCGCTGGCAGCTTACCACCTCGAAAGGCATTTACTTTAGGTGCTTTATAGATTGCTGAATTTGATTTACAGGCAGAAAAGCCAATTACGATCGCCAAAACGCCAAAACCCAACAGACGATTTTTATAGACCTGTTTTAATATATTTACCATCATTTGTTATTTAAATTAGGTTGTTCGATTAGCTTATTTCCGATTGAAAAGTGCATATTTTAAACCCAAGGACACAAAACCATATTGGTCATTATTTTTATTAATTATCCCGTCTAAATTATCATTGGTCGTTAAGGTATGCTGATAGTTGACATTGATTGCCCATTGTGGCCCGTATAAAGTGCGGCCAAAGGGAATGTCAACGCCTACACTTAGAGGTATCACAAAATGAATTTCCGACCGATCCTCAGCAATTTCTCCGCCAAGGTCAACAATAGAAGTTGCATATGCTGGATCAAGTTGTAGTTTAATACGATTTTTAAGAGCTCCAGCACCTGCCCCTACATAAACATTCGAAAGAATTTTTGAAAGGGTATTTGATTGAAGTGTATAATAGCTGTAATTTTTTGAGGCCCCTAGAAATTGTCCTATCCGTACCTTTCCATTCACATTTGCTGCATAATAGTTATTTTCAAATTCACTATTATAACCGCTACCATTCAATTTACCTTTTTCGCCATGCAGCCCTACAGATATGAACGGAGTAATAAGGTAATCTGCTTCGCCGTAAAAAGCAAATTTAGCTCCATTATTGGAAAGATCCGTTAACGCGAATATGCCCCCAGCACCGGCACCTACACTTATTGGTCGAGAAAATTGAGCCGAAACGGTCCCGATAACCAGACCCAGTAATGCGAATAAAGTGCAAAATAGTTTTTTTACCATAGTAAGTTGATTAGTATTAAAAATATTACAGTCATAACGAATTGTAATAAAATTTAGTATAAAAATAAAGCCCCAAATCGACTCTTCGACTTGGGGCTTTGCAATAATGAAGCCAAACTCAATTTTCGTATATGGCTATTTTATATTTAAACGATCTTTAAGGTCTTGCCAAACCTTTGCTAAGCCCTTTTTCTTTTTTCCTTTATCACCATAACCGTAGCCATAACCATAGCCGTAGCCATAACCGCGGGCAAAGTCTACGTCATTGACTACTGCCGCAAGGTTTTTCAATTTTCCATCTACATATAGCTCGCGAGGCACCTGAAGCAGACGTTTATCAAGATAATTAACACGAGATACATAGAGCGTTAAATCAGCATTATGTGCAATTAATAATGTATCGGTTACTAAGCTAACTGGTGCAGTATCGACTAGGATATAGTCATAATGTCCACGAGCGTATTTAATCACGTCGTCAAAGTGACCGTTCATCAACAACTCTGCCGGATTTGGAGCTATATATCCTGAATAAACCACATCAAAATCATAGTTCCCCGGTTTCTTAATAATGATATTATCTACATCCATATCCGGATTGATCAAGAATTGCGTAATCCCTACATTTGTATGCTGTAAGTGAGACAGTCCAAGATAATCCAATACTTTGGGACTTCGAATATCCGCACCAATCAATAAAACCTTTTTTCCAGACATAGATAAGATCTGCGCCAAGTTGGTCGTAACAAATGACTTACCTTCACCAGAAATTGTTGAAGTAACGAAAACAACTTTTGAAGCATCTTTCTGTTCAGCTCCAAACATAAAGTTCATATTGGTTCGCAGAATACGGAAAGCTTCAGCTAAAGAAGAACGATCATTTAAATGCACGATAGTATCTTCAGCAGTAGGAATTTCACCAAGAACTGGTACTTTGACAATGTCCTCGATATCCTTACGCGAATGGATTTTATTATCCAATAGAAATTTAAGGTAAAGAATTATAAAGGGGACCAAGAAGCCTGCAATCAGTGCTCCTATTAGTACTATTGCTTTTTTTGGAGAAACAGGAATACCATTGCCATAAGCAGCATCAATAATTTTCAAATTATCGGGAGTTGCAGCAGCCTTAACTTCACTTTCCTCACGTTTTTGTAAAAGCAATAGATAAAGTGATTCTACGATTTGTTGCTGCCTTGAAATCTTTTTAAAGCCTTGTTCTTGGTTGGGAATCGAGTTAATACGTCCCCTAATCTCATTTGATTTACTTTGAATACTACTTAAAGCTAATTGTGTTACTTTCTGATAGTTTTTCAATGACTGGCGAATATTCTTATCAGATTCAGTAATACTTTCATTTAATGCGATTACCGCAGGATTTTGTTCAGAGGCCGATTTTAACAAATCGTCACGCTCTAAAACTAATTTGTTATAAGCAGTTATCGAATTGCCTATAGAAGCATCCTGCAAGCCAATATTAGACGGTATAAGTTTACCAACTTCTTGGTTCTTAAGATAATCACTCATATGATCAACCAATTGTAGCTGTGTACGATATTCTAACACTTTTTTGTCATTCTCTGAAGCATTATTCAAAAATACACCAGCTTCAGTAGCCATATCGACCATTGAGTTTGCCGATTTAAATTCTGCAGCTTGTTCATCAGCCCCAGAAAGATCTTTGGAAATCAACAATAAGCGTTTATTAATAAAGTCAGAGGTCGCACGAGTAGTTCTGAGCTTATCATCCGTCAAATCATTATTATAAACATCAATTAATGAATTTAAGACCAACTTAGCTTTCTTCTCCAATGAATTTATCATCGAAAAATTAACCACATAGGACTGAGCCTCTTTACTCGGAAGAATAGAAATAGCGGCCAAATTAGCATCAACAGCCCAATTTTTCGGAATAGCGCTTACTGTATACTCGACTCCTAAATCGATACGCTTTGGGTTAACTCTATGGAATAATATAGGTCTTTCTCCAACCTTAAAATACTCATCAAAGTTACAAGTCATTTTATTCCCAGTTATAGCATCAGTTACTTGTAGCTGCTTCCCATCGATTGTGACTACACGAAGATCTAATATTATACTATCTTGGTTCCCTTGAGTCTGCAACACAAAAGGCATTTCGGCTTCTAAAATTTCAGAAGAAAGGATTTTACCTTTAAGCGCATAAGAAATATTTAAATGATGTTGATCAACAACCTTTCGCATTAGCCTTCTAGAAGAAAGAACCTCTATTTGATCTGTTACATAAGCGAACCGATTGCCACCAAACCCCAAACCACTACTTAATTCTGCAATTCCTGCAAGTTCTCCAGCAGAAGCACTTCGCTCATCTTTTAGTAAAATTTTTGCAGTTACATTGTAATTTTTCTGAGCGTATCTAAGATAGACCACTGCAATCCCAATACACACAATAATTGACACTGCAAACCATTTCCAATAATAGGCATATTGCTCAAAAAGCTGTCGTAGATTAATTTCCTCTTCTTGAGTTTCCTTAATTTGTTTAGGATATTTTTCCATGAAATTTATTATCGGGTCAATACTGAAATCACTGTAATTAATAAGCTTGCAATCGAAATAATGATATTAGTATTTGCTCCCAATTTCGAATTGTTGATTTGCGCTTTATTTGGTTCGACATAAATGACATCATTTTGCGCTAAATAATAATATGGCGAATTTAATGTGTTTTGTTGAGTTAAGTCCAAGCGATGCATTGTTTTTTGTCCGTTCACTTCTCGAATCAACATGATATTCTCACGAAGTCCACGAATGGTCAAATCGCCAGCCATTCCTAAAGCTTCTAATACAGTCACTCTTTCCGTTGGTAAGGTAAACGATCCAGGACGAGCTACCTCTCCTAACACGGAAATCCGAAAATTATTAAAATTTATATTTACACCTGGGTCCTTTATATACTGAGCTAACTCAATTCTCAGTTTCTCTATAGCTTGGACACGAGTTAAACCTGCAACATGAACCTTTCCTAACATAGGCAAGGTGATATCTCCCTCATCGTTAACCGTATAAGTGGGGCGAAGAGCCATATCAGTTTGCTGCGTTAAGGTACCGCTTGTCATTGAACTTACAGGATTAAATGGTGTTGTCACCTTAGGGTCGGCTGCTGTAACAACAACGGTCAAGATATCGTTAATCTGAATCTTGGGCACGTATTGTTCATACAACGTATTTATTTGGCTCGAATCAGGCTGTAAATAGACCATGTTCTTACGGGAACCACAGGAACCAAACATTATTAAAATTAGAGCAAATAATGCCAGGAATAGACCATACTTTGAAAATAATCGCATGCGTATTTATATATTATAATTTCTTAGTAATTTATCAACAAAAATATATTTATTTATCCAAATTAGGTGTAAAGATGCAATTTTAAAATAAAATAATATCTATTGTCAAAAACCATTGTTATCAAAAGCCATGCCCAAATATATAAAAAACAGAATATGTTTAAATTTAAATTGTAAGAGACAGACACTATGGTTGATAATTTAAAAAGTAATTAGTATGCCAAGTATAATCATCTAATGATGCATCGGCAATAGAGCGATCTGCATATACTAATAGTTCGCTCCCAGGTTCCAATGCTCTAAAAGCTGTACCAAATCCTGCCGAAACATGTAACAATCGCATTTCGTTAGCCGTCAATATTTTATTTATTACAGGAAGGCATGGATCAGGAGTTTCCCAATTATCAATTTCGATTAAATCAATAGAGAAAGCTCCTGAAAGAACATAAAACCAACGTTGTTCTACTCGATGGGCGCGCCATCCTCGAATTAACTCTGTATCTAAATTTTTAATAATATAAAATCTTTTAACCAAAGACATATCAAAATCATTCACAAATCGAATTTGCCCTCGGTGATCTTCAGCTTTCCCACCTTGTATAGTACTTATATTTGCCATAATATATATTAATGTGCTACAAACCTTTTAATAACATAATTTTTTATACCTAAATAAATCATACTCAATCCAAACAAGACTGTAATAGAAAATAATATTTGTGTATTAGTATCTTCATTCGAAAACCATATAACTAAACAACCTATGCAAATTTGAATTAGTCCATATATAAAAGAAATAAGTAGTTTATTTATTCCAACCTCATTTCCTAAAAATTGATACAAATGTGATCGGTGTGCTTTGAAAATATTTTCTTTTCGATACAATCTTCCTATAATTGTCCATACTGTATCTATACCGTAAACAGCTAAAAATAATATATAAATGAGATTAGTCGTTTTTAAGATTAATAAACCTAATGCAAAGAGTAAAATATAAGCGATGGCCACAGAGCCAACATCTCCAGCAAAACATTTTGCTTTAATTCTAAAATTAAAAAAAGCAAAAACCATCACTCCTATTAAAGAAAAAAGCAATAAATCATTTTCAATAAAATGTATAGTTTGATTGACAATTAAGAGTAAACCACCTACTGCCAAGCTATAACAGGCGGTTATACCATTAATACCGTCCATGAAATTGTATGCATTAATAACCCCAACGACAACAACAAATCCACCTAACAAATAATACCAAGACATATCAAATAGATCTAACTGATATGCCATAAGAAGCACAGATGAAAAATGTATCAATAGTCGTATTCTATTAGACAAAGTAAAAACATCATCTAGAAAAGAGATAACTGTCATCAATGTCAATCCAATAAAAAAATATGGATATTGAAACCCCGATGAAATAAAATACGTCAAGGCAGCAAGATAAAAAACAATACCCCCGCCTCTTAATGTAATCGAAGAATGTGATGATCTCTCATTTGGCTTGTCAATAATATTAAAACGATCTGCTATTTTGAAATAAAAAAGCTCTAAGATAAACATTGCAATCAACACTAAAATATATGTCATTTTTATAAAATAATTTTATATAATTTATATCTATCGAAATGATTCGATTGTTTTTTTTATTCCTAATTGTGCTGTCATTGGCAAGCAATCAATATCTAATAGCTGTTTAATCCTATTATTAGAAACTAGCAAGTTACTTGTCATTTTTTTTAGACGCTTACTATTTAACGGGATGGGAATGAAGTCCCCTATCTTAGCAATACTTTTCACAAAAAATTTAGGAAGCGCTAAATCTGGAACAGTTTTTCCTGTAACATTCTTTATTATCGTTATGATTTCTCTAGTGGAAACAGGCTCGTTGTCCGCTACATGATAAATCCCTGTATCCAGACTATTCATTTTTTCGATAATTTTTTGAATAAAAAAAACCAAATTATCGATAGCAATAAAGGAACGAACATTATCAAAAGAGGCTAGAGGATATGGGACTCCCTTTGAAATCATTTTGTATAATAAACCTAAATTCCCTTTATCTCCAGGTCCGTGAACCATAGGTGGGCGAATGATTATTACCTTTTTACCTACTGGAATTTCTTGCTGTAACAACCACTCTTCTGCTTGGCGTTTAGATTGTCCATACCAGGAAACAGGACGGCATTCATCTGTCTCATTCAGCGGCTGAAGAGATTCAAATTCCTCTTGGGATGCAATTGAACTAACATGAATTAGAAGTTTAGCAGAAGATCTCAAAAATTCTTTAAAGATCTGCTTTGTCAATTCTACATTGGCATAATAATAGTCACTCTCAACAGACCTCCCACTGTGGTCATGAGCTTTCCCGACTAAATTAATTATAGCGTTAACATTACTAGCAGCCAATTTATCTTTCCAATCTTGACGTCTTAATGATAATCCAACAGAATCAGATAGCGAATTAAGTAAATTTTTTCCGATGAAGCCCGAACAGCCCAATATAACATTTATCATCTCTGCTTCAACTTTTCCTTATAAAAGTCTATTAACTTATCCCAGAATTTTTTTTGCTCAAAGTTTTGAACCATATTATATCTAGCATTCTTCGAAATCTTGATCCTAAATTCCCAATTTAAATATAAAAATTCACACTTGTCTAAAATTTCCTCTGAACTTTTAGGACTAATTAAAACCCCACTTACATTATCTTCAATAATTTCGTTACAACCATTGATATTAGTAGCAATGCAGGCTAGATTCATTGCCGCTGCCTGCATTAATGATTGAGGAAATCCTTCTCGATAACTTGGGAACACAAATATATCAGATATCGCTAAATAAGGGCGAATATCATTCTGATGCCCTACAGAAATAATACTTTTGTTCGATTTGAGCAGTTCTAAAGTACTGTCTTTTAAAGGATTCAATTCTTCAAAAGGGCCTACAAGAAGAAGTTTGACATTAGCATATTTATTATTCAAAGTGCAAAAAGCCGTTATTAATTCATTGACTCCTTTATAATATGCTAATCTTCCAACAAAACAGTAAACAATATCATCTTTCTCTATATTGAGACCACTACGGAAATTTTCACAATAAACAGAGTTGAATAAATCGGGATTGAAATATGTTAAATCTATTCCATTGGAGCTTCCTTTACCAATAACCTGGAGCTTATCTCCTGTATAAATTTTGTCTTCAATAAATTCTTTTTGTCGAAACGAATTAGGTAAAACATAATCGGCACATAAATAGGTAACTTTTTCTACTAGAATTAACATCTGCCTTTTTAAACCTTCAGTTTCCATCAATGGTAGCCCTGCTACGGTATGCACTTTTAAAGGGACATTACAGATCCAAGCGGCCAACATGCCAATGATGCCAGCCTTTGGAGAATGTGTATGAACAACATCAGGTCTTAGTTTCCTGATAATTTTAATTGCAGCGAATAATGAAAGTAAATCTTTGAAAGGATTTAATGTGCGAGTCAATTTCAACTCACAGTAGTCCACTTTCTCTCTTTCTTGTATCTCTCTGATCCTCTCATCTTTAGTACATGCAATAGTTACTTCGATGTCTTTTTCCCCAACATATCTAAGTTGGTTTTTTAACAACAGATCTAATGAATGAGAAACTGTTGTTATCCTTAATAATTTAATCATAAAATTTGATCACATTTCTTAGTTGAAACACAAGACACTATTTTCTTAGCCGTAGATAATACAAATAAGCCCCTTCAGCGGTAGCTCACTTCTAATTTGAAGAACTGCCTAATAACAATATGAAAATAATAACTGACTGTGATTAAAATATCTACTCTTTTATTGTCTTCCTGAATTACAAATAAGCTTCCATAGTTTATAGATCTCGTTAATTGATTACGGAAATTCGTCGTGCTTTTAGATCCCGTTTTAATTGAGGTAACTTCTTATCAGTCGATCTCACCTTAGAAATAGTTAATGTTGGCATATAATTAAAGTTGCTACCAATTCTAGCTGCGTTTGATTTTCCATTCCAAACACAGCTATTAAAGGAAATATTTCCCCCTATCTTCTTAATTTGGCTTTGATATTTACTTTTGAGCCCCGAAATCAATACACTATTTTTAGATCCATTATCTATATGATTATTGACATCAATAGAGACTGTTTTAAGTGAATTCCCAATTAGTTTAACCAATACTATACCAATTCCCGATTCATTGTTGTTATGAGTCACGATATTATCCAAATGTATCCCTTTTAATATATCATTACTATTATTTGGTTCAATAGCCAATCCTGCCATTGGTAAGGTACCGCTTTGGTTGGATAATAGGATATTTTTAATATAAATATTAGATCCACTGATAATAGAAATTCCATTTCTACGATTAAAATCCATCATTCCTCCATTTATAATAATGTTGTCGGAATTTTTATTTCCTGAAAGGCGATTAATGTAAATACCATCACCCCAACAGTTCCTAATTGATGGGTTTAATATTTTTACGTTGGATGACGATAAGATACTAATTCCCATCCCCCATTCTCCTCCACTTCCCAGATGTTTTTTACGGTCACCTTCAAGTACTGGATTAATCAACGTTACATTCTTCTTGTTTTCAATTTTTAACATTGCGAACTGTTGTTTTCTCGAGGGCTTGAGATATAATTTCGATTTTTCATTAAATACTATTATACTATTGTTTGAAAGATGTATCCCATTATCATTTATTTGAATCGGAAAATTTGGCATTTTTACATAAGAATTTTCCGAAATTGCCTTTTGTATGAAATTAGTATAATCAACACTTCCATCTTTCACATGATTTGGAGGAAGATAATTTACTATCTCTACGAACTGGCGTCCTTGTATTTCCGTAGATACAGAAACCTTTTTAGGCTGTAAATTAGTGCTATATCGAAACACTGGCTGTGAACAAGCTCCACATATACTAGAAAACACAACAATTAACAAAGCAAATATTTTCATAATTAGTCTATTTTTTTTAAAAATTTATTAGGTACTCCTCCCACTATTGTATGACTCTCCACATCTCGATTGACAACACATCCAGCCGCGATGATGCTTCTTCTTTTAATCAAAACTCCTGCAAGAATTCTCACACCACATCCAACCCAAACATCATTTTCAATAATTACCTTTTCAAAAACCTCTTTATTATATTTAATTGGTATATCCACATTAGCCCATGTATGATTTGACGTTAATATTGAGCAATTGTGAGCAATCGAAACATTATCTCCGATATTTAATTCTCCGGCTCCCTCGATATAACAGTAATCATGGATACTAACATTATTTCCAATCGAAATGTGTTTTGCATTTTTCAGTATAACATACTTTCCAAAATAGACATTATCTCCAACATTTTTACAAATTGCTTTAGCAAGAATAAATCTCAGTCCACAAAATAACTTTCCTCCAAAATTAGAAAACAAATCCCATAGAAAGTAATTTACAAAAGCCGGGAAAAATCTAAGAATTGCCGAACAAGTATTCAAAAGCGGTTTTACATATTTAAATATTTTTCTACCCTGCATTATTTGATTTTTTTAATATTTACATCCTGCATAAATCTATCTTTAAAAGATAACACTACACCTAATGGAAGTGCGATAACGGCTAACATGGAAAAATGCACTTCCTTTAATAGCTCGAAGATATTACTAGATTTACATAATGCAAATCTCCAAAAATTGATTAACGCCCGAAATCTCAATTTTAGCGGAGCCATAGGATTTTTTGATAATTCTTGATATAACAATGTGGTATATTTTGGATTTTTCCTCCTATTTCTTATACTATTATTAGAAAGCCCTCCTTCCATGTATTCAGCAATATAAATCACTTCATTAAAATATCTGAATTTATATTGTATTGCCATCCTATTCCAAACAAGAGATTCCGCAACAAACTTTTCACCGATAATATCCGGAAATTTAAAGGAGCGAAATTTTTCTGTAATCAATACCTTAGCCATATCAGCTTTTACTCCAAATTTCTCCCTTCTTTCAATTAAATTAGAGTCAGTTATTGCCTCAGGAAACATATTCTGACCCATTAATTCACCATCCGGATATGCGTTAAAACCTACTACACCAATGAATTCATCATTATTTTTAATCTGTGAATAGTAATTTTCAACCAACATTAAGCTATTCATTGGAAGATAATCATCGCTGTCAACAATGAAGAAGAGAACTCCATTTGCTAGATCTACCCCCTTATTAATAGCTCTATGCTTACCGCCATTTTCTTGCTTAAAATATGTAACAGAAATTTTCCCCTCATCAATCCATTCTTTAACCAGATATTCCGTATTATCTGTACTACCATCATCAACAATTAACCACTCAAAATCTTTTGATATTTGTTGTAATAGAGAATCATATAAGCGTGGCAAGGTGTCAGCTCTATTATAGGTTGCTGTAAAAACTGTTATCATCATCTTAAACTACCAATATTTTATAACCTTTAACCAAAAAAACAACTAATATAAACAAACTTAATTTAAACCTAACAAAACTTATTTTTAGACCAGAATTATCTATCAATGGAAAAAACAGCAAAATAGACATCATGAATTCTGCAAGATAACCAAATCGTAATGCATAAGTAGTGTTTATAAGAACAATATAGATTGTATGTGTTAGCATATAAGTTTTTGTTAATTCTAAATAAAAAACATTCCTAAATTTCTTATACACTATCATATAAACAGCGAATAAGACAGGGAATGCACCAAAAACTAAAAAATTACCCCAAGAGCTACTTTCATCACTACTTTCCGCATAACTTCCGACACGATCAGAAAAATCTAACATTAAGTTAGCAATTGGAGCCATTATATTAATCTTCAACAAACTAATGCCAATTGCACCAAGCCAAATAAGCAGTATTAACTCTATTTTTTTTAAATATTTTGCTATAAAAAACATTAAAATAGGAATAATCATTGAAATATGGAACCCCAACGAGAGAATTGTAACTGTTATTATTTTCCATCTCTTTTCTCCATTATAATAGTATGCAATTACAATCATTAATAAAGATGCGGCAATTCCATTACGCATTACATTTATTCCAAATTGGAAGAAATACGGTGAAACAATAAATAAAAGAAATGGTAAATAAAAATTCTCTTTAAATATTTTTTTCAGACCAATAAAGGCTCCAAATACATACAAAAATGCACATATTTTCAAAAAAAAATTAAAATCAAATATTTTCGAGACGCAGTAAGTAAAGAAGTCGAAAAAGAAATCTTTCTTTATAAAAAACGTATCAGATTTTCTATATAACTCAAAAGCACGACTGTAATTATATGTATCTACGCCGATTTCATTATCTCTATCGCCAATATAAAACACTGTAAACAAAGAAAAACAGATCAATATAAAAAATTGCAGGTTATTGATTTGCTTCTTATCAAAATAGCTAAAAAATGAAGTCCCAACCGTAGCTAATAGAAAGAACAGCAGATAATAATAATATCCTTGTATAAAATAAATCTCTTGCATCAATGATGAAATATTTTAAGAAAAAATCTATTGTTAAGCAGCCTACCCAAAATTCTGAATTTCAAACGCTCACTCTTTATAGCCAACGGATAAAGACCAATGTCTTTTAGCTTATTAACAATATTTTCCATATCTTCCCTTTTTATTTTCTCATTTTTCATTCTTAAAAATATTGATATTAACAGTTGTTCAGATTTACGAGATAGACCGCGATAAAGAAGTCCTGAAGTTTTTATTCGTATTAGGTTTATAGCATCTACCACAACTACCATATCTACTAATCGTTTGACTTTTTTATTATAATCTGAAGTATTGATAATTGATTCCGGCCTAGATAAATAGGCATAAGCTACAGCATCTCCAAGATGTTTATACTTTTGTACATAAGAGATATAGATTGTTGTAAAAGCTTCGTCTTCATGATATATACCTTTTATAAATCTGATGTTATTATTATCAATGATTTCCTTCTTATATATGTACATCCAAGCATTGGATATAACTGTGTAATTATTTAACAACTCGACACCATCAATTATAAATGTGTTAGTGTTATAATTAATTTTTGTTGGCAACGTTCGTCCTTCTGCAGTAACTCTCTGAAAACCAAAAGAAAGCAAGTCTAGTGAATTCTTATGAATCTCTGACATAAAATCTTCTAAACAATCACATAGTATATAATCGTCACTATCGACAAACCATATATATTCCCCTTTGGCGACCTCCAGCCCGGCATTCCGTGCGTCTGATAAACCACCGTTTTCTTTATGAATAACAACAATTCTGTTATCTTTATCTGCATACTCATCACATATTGCGCCACAGCCATCAGGCGACCCATCATCGACTAGAATGATTTCCATTCTTTCATAAGTTTGAGCCAAAATAGAATCAATACAAATAGGAAGGAACTCTTCCACATTATATATGGGTACAATTACAGAAATTAATGGTTTATTCATCGATAGCTTGTTTTAAAGGATTGTATTTTTCGAGCAATTTCGAATTGTCATACATTTGGTAATCTTCTAACTGGATCAATTCATCAAAAGCCAATTTTGCTTCCTCAACGTTTTTAACGAATTTGATATATTTTAAGTCCTTAATCCAATCATATGTTCCTGTCACCTTTTGATTATAATTACTAAAAACAATACAGGGTGTACCTGTAATCGCGGCAAACACCATTCCGTGCAAACGATCAGTAATAGCAATCTTTGCTGAGCGAAATTGTTTAAACTTACCTTCTAAAATTTGTGCTCTTTCGTTCACAGTATTGATGGACCTGAAGTCCTTAACATGCATGTCAGATGAAATTACTTGTTTAAAATTACTTGTTAATAATTTTTTCACTTCTTTCTTATCTTCTTCTGACAATATTGACTCTTGGTCTTGCCTAATCACCTCCAATCCATAAGATCTTTTTTGAGATAATATCTGTGATGTAAACAATACGATATCCGGAGTAAGTATCACGTTGTTATTTGGAAAATACTCTTTCATCAATTCGTACGAAATACTTTCTCTAGCTGTCAATGTAAGCTTTGGGTGTTTTGAAAAAATATCTTGTGTAATTTTTAATTCCCTTTGACCTTCGTCGTTGTTAAAATAATAAATAGTTTGAGGTAAAACAACAATTTTATTGTCGGGAAAATTCCCAACTAAAAACCTTCTTAGCTTTTCTTCTGCCATATATTCATTACCAAAATTTCCTCCACCATGTAATGTTACTATGTCTTCTTGTTTAATCAGGGCTCTATACTTTTTAACGAAATTTATCATCTGCGACTGATTAATCTCAATAAGCTTATAATCAGAATAATAATGCTTAAAAAAATCAATTTCCGCCGCTGCAATAGCATGGTCCCCAATGTTAGAATGTGTTGGAGTCTGAAACAGAAAAATTCTCTTTTGTCCCACACTATCTGCGACAAGATTCTTCGCAATTTGACTTAGTTGTAGTCTATTCAAAATGATTCTTTTCAGCGATCTCATTTTTGCAACTAGTGTCTTTATCATAATATCAATTTTTACTTATTTTACGTTTAATAAATACAACAATTTGTTCTCTTTCTTTTTTATTTAATCCTATACATACTGCAATTGTAAATAGTATAAATTCAACCAAAACACATTTTATAGCAAAATTTAGATAATTATTATTTGTGAACGAATAACATGAATAGTTTGTCATGCCTACAATTAATATTAATGTAATTACTGCGACAAACAAGAAACTTAAGCTCTTCTTTTTGTCTAGATGATTTCTATTTTTAATATACCAGAATCGATAACAAAAAGCCAAGATATTCAGTAAAAATTTCCATAAAAAAGCGTAAGTAGGAGATAAACCGAGTTTTAATGATAAATATACCAAAGGTAAATTAAGCAAGAGAATTAGCGATAATATTATTTGATATTTTTTTATGTTGCCTATTGCGTGCGCCGCAATCCAAAATGGCCCACTCAAGGCATCAATAAGAGATATAAAAATAATAATCTGCGTAAACTCTCGTACATAGCTTGGTATGTTATCTCCCAACCATAACTGAAGTACAAAATCTGTATTTACTAAAATAGGAAAAGCTAAGAATGCTAATAGAAAAAACGACATCTTAGACGTTGTCAATATTAAATTGTTATGTCTTTCAAATTCTCCCTTTGCATATGTTTGAGTAATTTGCGGATTAAAAGCTACTTGAAAGTTACTCACAAAACTATATATCGCCGCATTAACCTGATTCGCAATTCCTACCGCAGCATTTAGCGTAACCCCCAAAAAAATGTTTAATATCATCCCAATACCTTGACTTGCACCAACATTAGCTACTTGCCCTAAAAGGTTCCATCCTGAAAAAGATGCCATTGATAACATTAATTTTTTATCGTACACAAAACGATAGATAGATTGTGCGTTATATTTCTTAATACAGAACCATCTGTATATTATATTAATCATAAAATTAACAATCATTAAAAGGATGCCATAAACTATTAATCGGTCATATCCATTGAAAACCAGCAAGAGGTATACAATCACTAATTTTAATATTGTTTCCAAAATGCCGACATAGGCATAAAAAGACATCCTTTGATAAGCTATAATCACTGCATTATATGGTATCCGAGTAATATCGATAATAGTCGTAAGCAATGACATCTGATAGACCCAATTCGCTGCATACAGCCTATCTTCTGGAATATTTAATTTATGATTTAAAAACCATAAACCTATTGTTTCTCCTAAAAGCAATACAACGAAACTGATTAAGAGATGAATATTAAAACTTGTACAGAATAACCTATTAACTTTTAATAGATTTCCTTGAGCAATTTCGAAATTCAAAAATCGCTGAGTTGAAGATGACATAGCTGCATTCAAAAAAGAAAACAAAACTACAACTCCCCCAACCAAATTATAAATACCATAATCATCAACCCCTAGTGTTCTAAGAATAATACGAGATGTATAAAGAGATACTCCCATATTAAAAAACATTCGCACATAAAGAAAGAGGGTATTTTTTGCTATTGTTTTTGAACTTGACATTTTCTATTTTAAAGTCTATTATCCGCCTGTTCAGAAATAATTCCTTTCACATCATAAACAATAGCTGATTCTTTTTTCAAATCACTAAGTTGAATATTCAAAAACTCTTCATGTGCAACCCCCAATACAATTGCATCAAATTTAGCCGCGGGTAATTCTGTCACGCTCTCAATTCCATATTCGTGTTTAACTTCAGCTGGATTTGCCCATGGATCATAAGTAGTTACCTTCACACCATAATCTTCTAAAGCAGTAATGACGTCAACAATTTTTGTATTACGTACATCTGGACAATTCTCTTTAAACGTCACACCAAGCATTACGACTTCTGCGCCATTTACATTAATACCTTTCTTGATCATGGTTTTAACAACTTGCGAAGCTACATACTCGCCCATAGAGTCATTTAAACGACGACCTGCCAAAATAATTTCTGGATGATAACCATGCTCTTGTGCTTTTTGTGCTAAATAATATGGATCTACACCGATACAGTGACCGCCAACCAAACCTGGTTTAAACGGCAAGAAATTCCACTTCGTTCCAGCAGCTTCTAATACAGCATGGGTATCAATGTTCAAGATATTAAAGATCTTGGCTAATTCATTGACAAACGCAATATTGATATCACGTTGTGAATTTTCAATTACCTTAGCGGCCTCAGCAACTTTGATACAAGGAGCTAAGTGTGTACCTGCGGTAATTACTTCCTTGTAAACAGCATCAACCTCCTCACCAATCTCTGGAGTGGAGCCAGAAGTAACTTTTAAGATCTTCTCAACGGTATGTTCTTTATCACCTGGATTGATCCGCTCTGGCGAATAACCTGCGAAGAAATCTTCGTTGAATTTTAGTCCTGATATTTTTTCCAAAACCGGAATACATTCTTCTTCTGTCACACCTGGATAAACGGTAGATTCGTAAACAACAATATCTCCTTTTTTCAGTACTTTCCCTACGGTTTCTGAAGCTTTATATAACGGCGTCAAATCTGGTCGGTTATTTTTATCTACCGGAGTTGGCACAGTAACTACATAAAAATTAGCCCCTTCAATATCTGCTAATTGATTCGAACAATACAGACCATTTGTATTTGTGGCAAATGGATTCTCATTAACCAATGCCGCCTGAAGAATATCATCCTCAACCTCTAAGGTTAAATCCTTGCCAGACCGCAATTCGTCAATACGCTTTTGATTAATGTCAAATCCTAATACTGGAAATTTAGTTGCGAACAATCTTGCCAAAGGAAGGCCGACATAACCCAACCCTATTACAGCTATTTTTTTCATTATCTATATGCTTTTAATCTAATTAATCTATTTTAAATTATCCCAATACCATTTTACCGCCTCTTTCAGACCTTCACGGATGACGTGTGTAGGCTCATAATCCAATAACTGGCGAGCTTTATCAATTGAAGCTAGTGAGTGTGGAATATCCCCTTGCCTATTAGGGCCGTGGATTATTTCTACCTGGGCAATCTGCGCATCATATTCAGTCAAAAATTCCTTCAGATAACCGACCAATTGGTTTAAAGTAGTACGGTCCCCAACAGCTGTATTGTAAACAGTATTAACGGCAGCTGCATTATTAGTTGTCATAGCACGCTCGTTCATCTGAATCACATTGTCGATGTAAGTAAAATCACGTGAATAATCTCCCGTACCATTAATCACTGGGCTTTCATGACTCATAAACTTCTTCACAAATAACGGAATTACCGCTGCATATGCACCATTGGGATCTTGGCGACGTCCAAATACATTAAAGTAACGAAGTCCTATAGTCTCTAAACCATAAGTTTTCGAGAAAATATCCGCATATAATTCATTGACATATTTTGTAATTGCATATGGGGATAATGGCTTACCAATGATATCTTCTACTTTTGGTAGGTTTTCCGAATCGCCATACGTTGAAGATGATGCCGCATAAATAAATCTCTTAACACCAGCATCACGGGCTGCCACCAGCATATTTAAAAAACCAGTTACATTTACTTCGTTCGTTGTCTGTGGATCTTTTATCGATCGTGGGACTGACCCTAATGCTGCTTGATGTAATATATAATCAACTCCCTCTACAGCTATCTGGCAATCTTTATTGTTACGAATATCACCTTCAATCAATTTAAAATTTGGATTATTGGTATGTTGCTCGATGTTATGACGGTGACCAGTCGCGAAGTTGTCCAAGACAACCACTTGATGTCCTTTACCTAAAAAATGCTCTGTAAGATTAGAGCCTATAAATCCGGCCCCTCCCGTAATTAATATTTTACTCATTTTATAAAAAGTATTATATATTGGAATTATTTGTATATAAACTAAGATAACGTTGCTCTTCTGTAGATTTCTCAAAAGAAAGATTCACTTTCTTATCCAACTTTTTTCCAACCTTGTCCGCTAACTGCAATAAATATGCCTGATTTATATTTTCACCTAAAATTAACACATCTATTTCTCCAGAATCTATTCCTGCAGCATAGTCGCCTAATAGGCCAACTTCCTGAATATCTCCGGATTTCTGTAGAATATATTCCACAATTTCATCAATACCCAAATAGGTATGAATTAATCTTTGAAGCGGCTTAAATAAGGAGTGGGAAGTATTGGCTCGGTACAGAATTTTGTTTTTGGATGTATTCTTTTCCAAATAGCCTGCTTCTGAAAGTTGGTTAAGCTCTTTGCGAATCGCATTGGTTGACTCCTGAAATTCATCAGCCAGTCCCCTCAAATGTCCTTGGTTACTCGCAGAAACGAAAAACTTAATCAACAATTTGAGCCGGGTCTTAGAAGTAATCAATGAATCCAACATCGGTTTAGTAATAATGAGTAACAAAAGTACTCAATCCGGATTTGCTATGCAAATGAATAAATTGTTAAATAATAAAAATAAACTATTTATTTTTGACAAATCGTTTTTTAGCCTCCTGAATCACAGAGTTTCGGCACTACAATTCACGTGGAACATTAAGTCTGAAATGGGTATAAGTTTAGATACCTTGTAACAAGGTATCCAAAAAATATAAAACAAGAGTATTTTTTAATCGATCAGATCTCAGCTCTTTGATAAAGATCCGAAATTGGCACTATAGCAGTAAATGATTCTGGTCTGTTTTGCTCGAAGTTTAACACGCCCGAAATACTTATACGTCCGCCCTTTAAATCTTCAATTTTTGCACTCCTTCGGTTAACTTTAAAACGTACTGAAACATCTGATTTTATGCTATCTTGTCGCTCAAATGGTATCACTAAAATTTGCTCAAGATTGACATCCAACGCGGAATGTAATGGTTTTACTTTTCGGATAACGATATTCTTCAGCCGGTCATCGTTTCGTTCAGCTTTGAAGATAAATACACCACTTCTGGCATTTCTATCGCCGCTGTACTGCCCGGGGCGCTCCTGAAACATATAGTTGACAGTCATTCCGACGCTTTTATTAAATCGCTGTTCCAGCTGTTTTCTCCGCCAGAAAAAATATCCCCCTAAAAATAAAACAATAAGTATGGCTATGGTCATCATATTAAATATGTTGGTTAAAGTTAAATGACTAAAGTATTGCGCACCGACGCTATTAAATACTAACCAAATATATAATAATACTATTAATTAAACATTAACTCGGCAGGGACAAATAGGGGACATTTGAGAATGCACGAGCAAACAATCAGCCATAAAGATTAACTTTTTGTTAACCAAGCACTTTACGGATATCGGTTCTAATAAAAGGATAATATCATAAAAGCTGAGCCGGACTGTAACGATCAGGTTCAGCTTTTATTCTAGTAATCTAGTCAATCAATTTGGATTGATGACGTTCTAAAGTATTGTAGATTTTTTTAACATCCTGCGATTTTTCTTTTTGCAAGACCAAAATTGCATCTTTTGTATGCACCAAGATACTGTCTCTCAAACCAACAAAAGCGGTATAAATATCCGTACCGATCACCATATTACCATTCTCATCGACAGGATGCCCGGTCTGTTTTAAGTAATCGTACATGGACTCAAAAGATCCCAGGTCAGACCATTGAAAACTCGTAGCAACCACACGGATTTTCTTCGATCGCTCCATTACGGCATAATCAATCGAAATAGAAGGAATCTCCTTAGATAAAGTTAAATCAAGCTCCCCATCCTGACGGTGTTGCCAGGCATTAAACGCCGTTGCATATACCTTGGGTTCAAAATTCTGCAATTCGCTTAAGAAAGTATCCGCGCGGAAACAGAACATACCTGAATTCCAGAGGAAATTACCCCGCTCAATAAAATCTTCTGCCGTATCTTGATTAGGCTTCTCCCGGAAAGAAAGGACCTTATCATCTTTATACTCGATGTAACCGTACCCCGTTTCTGGTCGAGTTGGCTGTATACCAAAAGTGACGATATAACCTTTATTGGCCTTTTCGATACCAGCTTTTATAGCCTCCGCATATTCCTTCTCACCTACAATAACATGATCCGAAGGTGTGACAATAAGGATATCATCGGGCTGAGCCGCGAATGCGGCAAAAGCAATTGCAGCAGCAGTATTACGTGGGGTCGCCTCGACAATATCGATATAATCAACCTTATTGTTTTCCATGACCTCACGGCTCAAACTGTGATTATCACAGTTGCCTACCACGATAACCTGTCCACATAGTGATTGATTGCGCTTAATGGTCATTTCAAACAGGGAGCCATCTTTAAATAAGGAAAGATACTGCTTTGGGTAGCTCTTCCGGGAAAGTGGCCATAAACGACTCCCTACGCCCCCCGTTAATACCACATGGATAATTGTGCTCATAATATTATTTTTTCTCTGCTTCTTTATCTGCGACAACTTTGCGTAAACCTGAGCTCGAGAAACGATGTGTGCGTTTATTATAATAGATCTCGATATTTTCTTCTACACAATACGACCGTCCCGAAAAGTCAGTGTCGCGATATTCTTCGCCGATAATACGCATATTGATTGGTAACGCCTTAATCATGTCAATCAGATCTTGCTCAGTCTCGTAAGGAATAATCTCATCCACATAACGGCAGCCCTCCAACTGGATATATCGCTCAACAATGGTCTGTGTGGGTTTAGCCTTTTCCGGCGATACTTCCGATGGGTCGGTATTGAGCCCAACAATTAAATAATCGCAGTGGCGCTTAGCCTCTTCCAGCATCATAATATGACCGGCGTGCAACAAATCAAATACACCAAAAGTAATTCCTATTTTCATGTAGTTATTTTCTTAGATTGTTGATGAAAGGTCTGATTTCAATAAGGATTGTTCTTCTAAATTGGCATTTGCCACTATTTTACGCAAACCAGAACTAGAGAACCGATGGTCGCGACTGTTGAAATACAATTCGATTCCTTTTTCCTCGCAATACGCTCTACCGGTAAAGTTTTTCTCCCGATACTCGTCGCCGACGATACGTACGTCAATATTAAAAGAACGAAGTACATCCTCAAGATCCTGTTCAGTAGCATAAGGTACTATCTGATCCACATATTTGCACCCTTTAAGCTGAATATAACGCTCGACAACGGTCTGCGCGGGCTTATTTTTCTCTGGCCGGTCCAAAGTTGGATCAGTCTGTAAGCCGCAGATCAGAAAATCGCACTGACGCTTAGCGTCTTCAAGCATTTTAATATGCCCGGCATGCAATAAATCAAAAGCACTAAAGGTAATCCCTATACGCATGCCTTTGGCTGGAATATTTATCATAATTAAATTAAAATTAAAACCAATAAAATGACAATCTCTTTCTTTTATCAAAGATAAAATTTATAATGAGAACAATGGATGACCTCCTTTCATTCTACGTAAATTCAATGTAAATATCATGCCAAAGAAGGGATATCAGCATGTCTGAGGTATAAATTGGCACAGGCACGGGCATCGGAAAGTGCTTCATGATGATTCAGCTCAATTCCCAATACCTCGCAGCAAGCATTTAGTCTGGCAGGCTTAAAACCTTTCCCCTGATAGATCTTGAAAGTACATTCCCATTTCTCCATTAAACCCAGGCTATCATAAGGGAGATTATAGTAATTCATGGTCTTGCGCAAAACGCCACGGTCAAATAATTCATTATGTGCGACCATAACACGATTATTGATTAATGGAAAAATACGCGGAAATAATTCTTTAAACGTAGGTGCTGTGGCGGTATCCTTTGCCCTTATACCATGCACACGGGTAGTCTGCCACATGTATTGGTTTTGAGGAGGCTGGATCAGTGAATAAAATTCATCAACAATAATTCCCTGCTCCACCACCACCAATCCGATAGCACAGGCAGAATTTTGGTTGGCTGTGGCTGTTTCGAAATCTATTGCTGTAAAACTTAATCCTGACTGCATGTTCACTCCTCTTAAAAGTCGAGGTAAAATTAGAGGTTTTTTAGATCATATCAAATTCCGGTATGCAATAAATCTTCTCGTTTCTCCTTTTTAGGCATTTCGATAATCTTGGCTTCCTGGGCTAATTTGACTTCTGAAACCAACTTTCGCGCTGTGTTTCTACGCGCTTTCAACCTGAGAATACGCCTGTGACGGATAGCATACTTCTCCTCTCCCTTAATATAGTAATTATTGAAGATATACTGCTTTACGATCAGATAAAATGCGCTCAATCCCGCAAGTGTTGTGATAGCAAAAGACCATTGTACGGAAGCATCAAATTGTACAATATAAATTACCGATGCGCCAAGCACTAATTGGACAAGACCATAGACAGTTGAGACCAATAGGCTGCTATGACCAACTTCATTACTTAACATGTGCAGTAAAAACGTACGATGTGGCTCAAAGATATGATATCCTTGATACACACGACGCGCAACGGACCAGCCGATTTCAATACCATATACGCTAAGGAAAAGGATATAGGTAAAATCACCTGTTTTTAGAATTAATTTTCCCAAGGCAAACAACAACATAAAGGAGAGTACCGCTGGCCCTACGTCTCCGGCGAAACAGACCGCCTTCTTACGAAAATTAAAAAATCCAAAAACAACTACACCAATCAAAGTATAGATCAAGAAATCCTGTTCGATATAGTTTATTTTGGTATTAACGTAAAGTAAAAGCCCCCCCATAATTAAGGTACAAAATGCTGTCATTCCGTTGATACCGTCCATAAAATTATAAGCATTAATGACACCAATGTTGAATACAAATGCTAACACAAGATAATACCATGGGTAATTGAATACACCAAACTCATAAACCATGAGTAATACGGATGCTAAATGAACTGTTAATCTCGCTGTTGGATGCACCCCACGAATATCATCTAAGAATGAAATATAGGTTAAAAGCGTAAGCCCTAGAAAGAACCAAGGGTACTCAAAATCATTACTAAAAAAATATATGATCGAAGCGACATAAAAAATAATTCCTGCTCCCCGAATGGTAACCTTCGTATGTGAAGAGCGCTCATTAGGCTTGTCAATGATATTAAACCGATCTGCTATTTTTAAATAAAGAAACTCTAAAACGAAAAGGAATATAAGGGTAAAAATATAAATCATAAAATATATTTAGTTAGTCAAATAAAGCTTTGCAAATATAATAATATTAAGTTTTATTTAACAAACGTTAACCATAGTATTTTCGCTACATGAAGAAAATATTTTTTTAATCTTCTGTGTATTATATCTCAAATTATCTATAATAGCACGCTCGCTGTCTATATACAATAAAAAAATACTGGCTTTAATTCCTAAACATTGTTTAATCTTACTTTTTATATAAATTTAAATAAGCGTTTATTAATTTCTCCCTCGAAAATTCTCTTACCCGCTCAAGCGCATTCTTGGAAAATGAGCTATAAAGATCGCGCTCACGTATTAATAAATTGATAGCCTCGCGTAATGCATCGACATTCTTCGGCTCAACAGTAAGCCCCGTGACTTGGTGCAAGGAGACGAATGGCACTCCGGACTTTAAATTGGTATTGATTACGGGTAGTCCTTTTGCCATGGCTTCGAGCTGAACCACTCCAAATGCCTCTGCCTCATTGATTGATGGCAATACAAACAGATCTGATTGGTTATACATTTGCTCCACCTGCACATCATCTAGATTCTCATAAAATTCTACTTTATCTTTTACACGAAGTTCTTTCACCAGTTCACGTAGATATCGGCCATGTTCCCCGTTTCCGACAATGCTTAATTTTACATTAAGATCTTTTATTGCTTTAATTAAAAATGAAAGTCCTTTATAGGCTCTTAGCCGGCCGACAAATAGTATATTTAGAACGGCTCCTTTTTTCAGTGAGCGCACTTGCCCTTGACATGTATCATATCGCTCATTGTAGGAAAGTGGTATAACTTCAATCTTTTTATCGTAAGAAGGTAATAATGAAGAATTCTCAATCAATTGTGGCGAAGTGACAACAATTGAATCCGCTCGATCAAGTATCTTCCTCACGAACGGGTCATAAAACTTCTCTAAAGATTTCCACCTTGACTGGCCAATATTGGCATGCCACGTAACAATGAGCTTTTTATTTTTTAGACGATTTATTCTGTTTACCAAGTTAATCTCCATATTGGGAAAGGGATAATGATGATGGATTACGTCATGTTGGTCTATCAATGTTGCGAGTTCTCTATAGTAAAGGGTTAGAGGTTGGCTTTTAAAGTGCCCAAAAGTGCGTTCCTTAATATAACAAATTCCATTATGAGTAAATCGCTGAAAGCGCATATCGTTAGTATAAGAATTGGAGTAGACAGTAAAGCTAAAGTCATTACTCACAGCATGCCCACCCTCAACAATATCCTTAACAACCGACTCCATTCCACCTGTAGAGGGGTAAGCATGTTTAACAGTATGTAAGATTTTCATGGTAATAGTTCAATAATTTTTAATACACTGTTCGTCCATTTATATTTGTCCAAAATTACAGATCGCTGTATATCCGATAACCTGATTTCATCTAGATTATCTAAGCAAAAAAGTATTCGCTCTTCGAGGTCCTGTTTAGATTGCGGATTGAAATAGACTGCCGAATCTTGAAAAATTTCCCGAAAGACTGGAATATCAGCAATCAACACTGGACAATTAAAATAAATAGCTTCTAATGGCGGTATCCCAAAACCTTCATACAGACTTGGATATATAAAAAGTGTCGCCTGAGCATAGAGTTCCTGCAATTCGACATCTGAAATATAACCTGTAAATCGCACTCGAGATGCGTCAAAATCTTTTATGTCAATATTAAAGTTAAGATGCTGTTCAGCTTTTCCTACTAAAATCAAATCAAGATCGATCTTTTTTGAAAGCTGTCCAAACGCTTGAAGTAAAAGCCTGTGATTTTTCCTCGGATCTAGCGAGGAAACTCCCAAGATAAATCCTTTAGATTGCTTTACCGTACCATTTGTATTTCTAGTAAAGCTATTTCCATTGTACACTACCTGTATTTTATTGGCTGCTATCCCCAGATATTTTATAATTTCTTTTTTTGAGAACTCACTGACTGTGATAATATGCTTACTATTCCGTGCCGCAATAGGAGTCATATATTTATAAAAATAGTAATAGCCTTTAGAAAACCATTTCGGTTCGTGTAAAAACGAAAGATCATGGATAGTCATTAGCTTATTCTTGTATAAGATCGGCCCCAAACCTGTGAAGTTAATCAACAATGCATCATTTTGAGTCAACATAAAAAAGGCAAGTGACAGTTGTTCCCAAATATGGGAATCACCAGATCCAATGAACCTAATATTCAACCCATAATCATTTCCTAACTTATTTTTATACTTCTTTGGAACTAAAAGCGTAAATTCTACGCTTTGCTTTTGCAAAGCCTTACTTATTTCAAGTGCAAATCTCCCGACTCCTGTAATGGATTGCGTTAAAAATCGGCCGTTAATATAAATCATGGTTAAAATTTACTACCATTAAATTGACTAAAAAAATCATCTGCTATTTTCTCTATTGACAGTTGCAGCTTCGCCCTTTGTAAGTTTTCAACCTGTTCCTGATATTCGGTTTGGTAGTTTCCAAGCAATATTTCGTTTATTTTACTTTTCATTGCATTAAGGTCATCGAATAGATAGCCTATATTCCCTAACCTATTAAAATAATAAGTGAAATAATCATTTTTTAATGCTAAAATCGGCTTCTCAAATTTGATAGCATCGAAAAATGCGCCACTGGCACATAAACTATAGAATTCGTTGTCGTAGAAAAAAAGGCTATAATGAAGATCGAAAATTTTACGTTCAAATTCCTTCTTCGATAAAATCGTATTAGATCCATTTGTCTGAACATAGGAGTTGACAAACTTCTCCAAATCAGGGAGCATGGTACCGATCAAATTAAAAGAAAGACGATTTGACAAAACCTCTGCTTTGAAATAATCAGCCAATAGAAATAAATTTTGTGTCCTTTTATTAATGCTACCTATTCCTATTGTTCCAAGCTGTAAATTATTACTTCTCTTTTCTGTCCCTATTGAGACTGTCCTGTAATCATAAGGATGATCTATGCTTAAGAGGGAGCTCTGGCTTGGTACGCTGTAGCCACTAAGGTTTTCTTTTATAATAGCACCAAAAACCAAATATTTGACAGATTGATCTACAATTTTAAATCCTCCTTTTAAAAACCATCCTAAAAACCTAAGTTTTCTGCTCTTCGTATCTTTTAAAAATTCCATCTCACCATGAAGACCAACAATAACGCGAATACCAGGGAATAACTTTTTAATGACCTTAAAAAAGGGATGTGATATTGGAAATATGGAAGAAATATAAATCAGCTGAACGCTTTCCCTTTTTGCGGCACGGAAGATAGTATAGACATTAAAACTTTCCCGTAATACTTTTGTAAACCAACTGGTCCAATTACCATCGATGACTCGAATAGATTTAAAAAGCACACGCTTCAGATCATGTCCATCTAACCCAATCGCTTTGAAATGCCGCTTAGATGAAAAAACAGTTATATCCTCATATTTAAGCGTAAGAACCTTTATCATCGAATAATTTAATGAAGAATGAGCTTCATTGTCCTTATTCAACTCCACAAAATAGACCATATAACTTTAAATACTTAATCAAAACTAAAAAAACAATTTAAATGGAACAAACTCATCAGCATATGGACCATTAAGTTGCTGACGCATACGTAAAAAAAGATAGCATACGAGCACCAAAAATGCCGTAAAACGCAGTAACGGACTTTCAATAAGCTTAAAGAAATAGGCTACCAGAATAATCTGAAAAACATCAAAGGCATAAGAAATGCGCACAAAGACCACAGAAATGGAAATCGTACTAAAATAAATAATAGCACCAAACCAATACAAATTAAGGTATCCACGAAACTGAGGATATTTCTCTATTATTCTATCGTACAGATAGAATGACGTAAAGAGAATCAGAAATTTATTAGCAAAGCCTCTAATGATAACAGATAGCAAACCTATCTCGCTGTTTGTATCATCATTAAATTCATCACTAAGATAGGTATCTATTTTTGCCTGAACGACTCCCCCAATACCACCACTCAAAAATTCCAAGACCTTGGTTATAACAACTGAAAAACCTATGGAGGCCAATAATAGCAGAACCATCCTTTTTCTCGAAAAGTTCATCTGGTAAACCCACCATGCCAGTACGAAAATCCAGCTGGTACGATGAAATCCAGCGGCTAAAACAACAAGTAAAATAAACGGAATAAACTGCCTTTTCTCAATGTAAATAACTGAAAACATAAGAATTGCTATCGCAATCCATTGCCTTACAAATAAAACATTCGCAAATTGTATAGACCATAGAAACAATAAAGACATAATTGGATATGGACTCATTTTTTTGAGAGCCATACTCTGAAATGAAAAAAGGATTAGGCCTGCTGCAAACAAAAAAACATTATAATTATCTGTAAAACCTGCTATTGCGCGAGTCAAAATACTATATCCCCACTCAAAAACATCATCTTCAAATGGAATACTTCCCACTGATTGGAAATAATCATAATAATTCTTCCAATCTGTCCCTATTTCCCATCGAACAAATGACAGAATATAAAACCCGAAACAGAATATGAAGTAAAAAGACAGTGTTATCCTACGATCGAGATTTGTGCTTTCAATTAGAGAAAACAAACTCAAAATAGTAAATATGATAATGTAAATATTCATATCAACATCTTCTATTTTAATTGACCAAATTTCTGGCGAAGGACAGCACAAGTCTTTTCTATAATAAAACTGACATCCTGGCTTATTTGAAATTTACAAATTATATAAAAATACGAAATTGTTGACACGATAACTTTAACTAATGAAGAAACAAACATATTGCTGATAGACAAATCGATCAACATACACCCCACTAGTATAAAAGGAACTAGCAAAATCAAAATCAATACCTTCTTTGAATAAGGAGAAACACCTATTTTATATTTCGCCACAAAAAGTTGGAAAGCGACAGAGAGACAAATACATAGACTAATGGATGATGAGGCCCCGATAATTCCATATTTCGAGGTTAAAAAATAACCAAGGAAAATACTTATAATTGAAATAACAATAGAACTATAAAGTGTTAGCATATACCATTTTGATATTGTAATTAACTGTCCCAAAGATCCGATTGATATATCAACTAGTTTACCTACGCTTAAAATAAGAAATATAAATTTTCCCGCTTTATACAAATCACCATTTGGTATTAGTGAATAAATGGTATCCAGATTACTCCAAATGACGACAAATATATATGCTGCCAACACTAATCCGTATACCGAATTATTAGCAATAAGAGTCCTTAATTCTTCGATATTACCATCAACATAGGTCTTGGCAATTTTAGGGAAAGATATATTTAATACTGCCGAATAGGGTACAAGTAATAACGTAACAAAATATGTTGCTGTCGTATAATATGCCAAATTAGATAAATCTGTAAACTTTCCGACAAAGAAGACATCTACTTTTGAGAGTAGGAAAAAACTAAAGTTACTCAGTGATAGAAATAGTAAAAATTTGACAAAGTCACGCAGCAATCCATTTTCTTTTAAAAATGCCAGACTTGGCCTTAGGTCTATAATATATTTTTTTAGTTTAAGAACATAGATATATACACATATTATACTTAGGAGATACCCCACTGTTACCAAGAGCATTACAAACTTAAAATCCCGAGTATAAAAATAAAGGATAACAGATAGTATATTAAAAATCTTAAGCACAATATTCTTAAAGAAGTTAATAACTGTTATATTCCCAAGCATAGCCGAATATCCTTCAAAAATGAAAAAATATACGTTGCACAATATAAGTGGCACCAGGAAGAAAATATAGTTATCTATCATCTGATAATCCTTATCCGAGCCTATTAAGTTCACAAAATGCGGCTTGAAGAAATAAAGGAATATAGCAAACACAGAAATAACGACCAAGGGGCACACAAATACAAAAAAATCAAACCCTTTGTTAACTCTTCCTTCGTAATTAACTCGGTGGTAATACTTATTAATAATGGAAGGCATTCCAAAATGAAAATAAACGGCTGCTATTGCTGAATATTCCAGCAATAGACGATATAATCCATTCACCTCAGTTGGAAAATATTTAGGTGTAAGATATAATGTAAATAGCGCGCCTAAAATTATCCCAATATAATTTACACCTGATGTTTTTAAACTTTCTTTTATAATTGCGCTCAAAACATATAATTTTTAATTTTAAATATTGTCCGTATCGTATCTTTTATCTACTAAATGGATTTGAGATTCATAACGGCTGTAAGGACGCAAAAGCTTGATAATAAGCGAATATCTCTCGAAACCTATCAAACGATACAAAAGCCTCATAAGTCGATTGAATACTTTCAATTTGGCACCAACACCTTTCAAGTTAGATTTATCTACTTTATCAATATTTACTGATGTCTGACGAACCATACCTGCTTTTTTCAACCGTGCAAAGAAAGAATGCCCCCCGCACTCGAAAGGATTTGAAATCCTTTCACCCTTATTATTCAGCGACCTATAAATCCGTCGATGAAAATTAGTTATGCTTATACCATTTTCAAAGCTATTGTAAGAATAATCCAAGCTGATAAAATGATCGAAAACCGCACGGTTTTCTTGTATAAATTTTGCGTAAAGGTCGGTCAAGAGTTTTACATCTTCATAATCATTTAATGCGGAAACGTTATTCTGGATCACTTTTCCTTCTTTAAGCGCTGTATAATTATATCCTGAATAATGAACAAATATAACCGGATATATCTGATCATCATCTTGTTCGCGAGCACGAACCATTAGCTTTCCATCCTCCAGAATTATTTTACGTTCAAAAAAATTCCATGGCGCAATGTTCAAACCGAGATGGTGAGTAATGATCAATTCTTCCGAAGTAAAAAATGCAGGCAAATAATCCATCCACTTTTGGTCGGTAAAAGTATTTAAATAAGGGTCGATAAAACAGTTTTTTAAAAGCTTGCTATGCCACCAGCCACACATCTTTTTTGCTACAGCATCATTTCGAACCCCACAAAATCCAAGATTGAAAATTCCATTCCCCAAAAAGTCTGTATCAGGAAGTTCACCTCGATAATTTTCCGAAATCCTGGCTAGATGCGGTGTCAAAACGATAGACTGTCGATCAAGCAGATCGTAAATAGGAGCCAAGGTATTAAAAACGTAAATATCAGGATCTAAATATATAACCTTTTTATACCGCGTATTTTCTAATAAATAAAGAAAAATCGCAGGCTTAATAGATGTACAAAATTCTGTCAGATCATACTTGAAAGTCATTTCAGACCAAATATCTTCAGTTAAACCAAGTATGTTTTTAGCTATTATTACATTAGATGGCAGTTCGGAAAGAATCGCCTCATCAAACACCTCGTCAGCAACAAAAATTAGAAAATCTGTATCGGCATTGTGGGCTTGAACTGATTTTCCAAGAATCTGTGCCAATCCAATATAATTCTTTGCACAAATTGTAAAAACTACATTATCCTTCATACTCTTGTTAAAAATTCGACATGTGAGTAAATTTCGCTTCCACTAATTTGCTCATATTTGGATTCCATAAAAATTTGTTTTTTGATAATTCAATCGCCGAATGATACGAACTTGTAAAATCAATATTATTCTGAAAAACTTCATCTTGTAGAAATTCTTTTAGCGCCCTCACATCGCCAACTTCTATTAGTTTTCCAACATGGCCATTATCAGTTATATCCATAGCCCCACTAACTTTGGTGCTTATAATATAACATCCAAAACGTAAAGCCTCAGGATATACATTGGGAAACCCTTCTTTAACCGAAGTCATCAAGAAAACTTTACTCTTACTAAAGTATTGCCATAATTCCTTTTTTGAATAAATAGGACCTATAAAACTAACGCTGTTTTTTAAATCAGGATTCTGATTATAAAAATTATCGACCTCCTGTTTGAAATGATCTGCGACATTTCCAATAACAATTACACGCCAGTCATTCATCCGGATACCATCCAACGCCTTAAGCATCATGGAATGATTCTTGGTATCAGCACCAATCCGGCCGACGATAAGCACTATATTTTCCTTTTCCGAACTTTCTTTAACTTCAATCCCTAATTCTAGTCTATTTTCTTCATCAAAACAATTCGGCAATAGGTAGACTCTAGAAGATAAAACAGGTCCCAAAATACCATCTTTTATTATGTTTAAGCTATCTAAAGTCTCACAGAGCAATAGATCAATTGATTTCAGAAGCTTATTCTTAAGATTTTGTTTCATTCTGGAAAGGATATTATTAGAAGTTACGGCATTTAATTCATTTGCATCCATATCTCCCTTAACAATACAATATCCCTTTCTATTTAGTATTTTATAAAGAAATGAAAGAAGTATACTCCGGGGATCCAGCCAAACCAAAAACAAGATGTCTATTTTACGGGCATTTTTCAATATATAATAGATAGATTGTCGCTCTTTCCATAAAGAAAAAGTAAACTCGCTATCCGATTTAATTGGAATTAAATTAGCCCCACGATGGACTGGAGGATAACTCTCATTGTTTTTATTTTGCGGATAGATAAAATTGAAATCAGCATTTAGACGCTTTGCTAAAAAGAAAGGCACCAAAAAAAAATCTTTATTCAAAATACTCTCATCCAAATAAAACAAAGAAGTTATATTAAGTTTCTTTTTCTTCATATTAGCTGTTTAATGATTCTAGCAGGGACACCACCAACAACTGTATAAGGAGCAACATCTTTAGTAACAACTGCATTTGCTCCAATGATAGCGCCTTTACCAATTTTAACTCCGGGTAATATCGCTGCTCCTTCACCTATCCATACGTCTTCTTCAATAATAATTTTGCCTTTTGTAACCAATGGCCGACAAACAGGTGGCAACTCCAAATCGTTAAGACCTGTACTACCATGAGAATGATCTGAAATATACACTTTGCTCGCTATTAGTACGTTGTTCCCAATTTCTATCGATTCAATCGCTCCGATATGACAATCATGATTTATTCCTACCGCATCTCCTATTTTGATACGTGGTTTAAAATGCGTGCCTCGATATTCCTCAAAGGTTTCAATACGAAGTCGTTGTCCTAGGTGTACATCTTTGCCAATTTCGATATTTTTACCCCCGGTAACATATAGTGGATACTCCACAATAGACCCAAAACTGAACGTTTTAAATTTCTTCGAAACGTATCCCGAATAAATAACTCGAGTACACCTACCAATTAAAGTAGTGACATCTTTGAAAAAAAAATTAAGTAATTGGCCAATATAAAATAGAAAACGCTTCATTTTTAGGAATTCACTTTAAATATTTGCTTAACCTGTTCCTCAAATATTTCCTTTTCACTGAGAATTTGTGCACGGTAATAATCATACTTTGGGACTAGTTCTTCATAATTCGCCAATACTTCTTCTATTCTCCTTGAAATAGAGTCAATGGATGATTTATTTTCATCAAATTTAAATTCGTTCGCGAGCGGTACATCCTCAAAAAAACGTGCAGATCCGCGCATTCCAGTAATAACACAACAGCCATTTAAAGCAACCTCGCGTGGCAACCGATCTTTCCCGGGATGGTAGCCAAAATCCACATATAATTTACTCTCATTAAAAACGGCAACGAGTTGCTCCCGCGTCATATTTTCTAAAGGAACCCAATTAAGGTGTTTTGCATTGGAGATTAATCGTTTCGTAAATTCAAATCCTTTTTTGGGATTGTATAGCACCATGTTGCTTCTGTTCTTCGTCGAGAATCCTGTATAAAAATCTGTATTGATATAATCACTTAATGGAGTAGTCAATTTAAATCCATTATTAATTAAGAAATTTTGGGCATATTCTGATTGGTAAGCGTTTACAGCATCCAAATTTCGAAGCCATTTGATTGAAAAGGTATTTCTGAAAAGATTCCGCCCTTTAAAAATAAGTTGATAACATCTCGACAACGCTATTTTTAGGCCAAAAGACAAATTAAATCTACAAAGGTCAGCTATATTAATAAAGTTTGTGCCAAAAATAAAGAAGTTGTCTACGCTAAGCCACCATAAAAAAACTTGCGCTTTTTTTATAGCCTTAATCTTGTCGAAAACAGCCTCGTAAAAGACAACCACATTTTCTTCATTATCTTCTACCGAATCAGCCACCTTTATATTATAATTATTATAAGCTAACGGTACTTGACTTCCCTTGTCTCCATAGTAAACAATAAAGGCATTAAGTCCTTGCTTGTTTAATAAATCCACTAACTGATGTAAAAGCTCGGCACCACCGGTAACGACCTGAGCAGGACAGTAAACGAAAACTTTTGTGTTTTTCCTAATATCTAACATTCTCTAGTTACTTTTAACGCAGTCGCAATTACCTGATGCATATCATAATACCTATATTCTGCTAACCTTCCCCCGAATATCACATTGCGTTCCGCCTTTGCGAGTGTACTATATTTTTTGAAAAGCTCCATATTCTTTTCATCGTTCACAGGATAATATGCTTCCTTCCCGTCGTCATACTTATCTGGATATTCTTTTGTTATGACTGTCTTCACTTGCTTACCAAACTCAAAGTGCTTATGCTCGATAATTCTCGTATATGGAACATCGAAAGCGGTATAATTAACCACAGCGTTTCCTTGGTAATTTTCTTCATTCAGGATACTATGTTCAAAACGTAGGCTTCTATATTCAAGATTACCATACTTAAAATCATAAAATTCGTCTATCTTCCCTGAGAAAACTATTTTTTTTGCAATAGCCATCCATTCCATTCTGTTTTTAAAAAAATCACTATTAAGCCTGACTTCTACCCCCTCCAAAAGCGCATCTATTAATTTATTATAACCTCCTATGGGAATGCCTTGATATTTATCATTAAAATAATTATTATCATAAGTAAACCTGACAGGTAATCTTTTAATGATAAACGCTGGTAATTCAGTAGCTTTCCTTCCCCATTGCTTTTCAGTATAACCTTTAATAAGCTTTTCATAAATATCTGAACCAACTAATGACAAGGCTTGTTCTTCAAGATTCGTTGGCTTCTTTATATTTAATTTTTCAACCTGCTCTTTAATTTTTTCCTGTGCCTCTTTCGGAGTCTTAACTCCCCAAAGTTGATAAAATGTATTCATATTAAATGGTAAATTAAATAATTCACCATTATAGTTGGCCATTGGACTATTTGTATATCTATTAAATTCAACAAATGAGTTTACATAATCCCAAATATCTTTATCATTCGTATGAAAAATATGGGCGCCGTATTTATGTACATTAATGCCTTCTATATTTTCGCAAAATACATTACCTCCTGAATGACTTCTTTTGTCAATAACTAAGCATTTTTTACCTTTCTTGTGCATCTCATGCGCAAAAACGGCTCCAAATAAACCTGCACCAACAATTAAATAGTCGTAGTTAACCATATCTTTTTTTATAAATAGAGCTTTTCATAGAACCTTTCCAAATCGGAAAAGCAATTATGTACTACCCTGCCTCGTTAAATATATCTTTAAATAATTTTGTAAAAATCAAGCTAATAAATGCAATGGTTAGGAGCAAAATACCTCCTATTATTCCGCCTATAAGTCTACTCAACCCGTTTTTCTGCAACGGAAACACAGGGTTATCAACAACTTGAATTAAAGGTGCTTCTTTCATTAAAGCCATCTTAGACATTTCAAGATTTTGTACCAATTGTCCAAGAATAGCTTTATTAGTTTCTGCTGAAAATTGAGAACGCTGCGTCGGAATTAATCGCTGGGCCTGTCGAGTAGGATTCAAATTAGGTGTTGCATCTGCAACCGACGCTGCAACGCTAATGCTACCATTCATTACAGCACGAACTGAGTCTGTTTTATGTTGTAATATATCAATATTATCCAACGATTTTTTTGTCTTGGTTTTAATATAAAAAGTATTGACCTGATCAACAATAGCTTCATTAAATTCCTTTGAAAAAACTTCGTCTATTGATTTCACGTCCACTTTAATTATGGACAACTTTTTATCCAGCTTACCGACAACTAGATTGTTTTTGTTAATGTCGCTGACCGCTCTTTGAATGATGCTATCACGGCTTCTGTCCAATAGTGGATCATGCCGATGTCTAAAATCTATTTTCAGTAACGCTGGACTTTTTTCCATCCAAAGATCTCTAGCGTTAGTTAACTGCAAATAAGAGTCAATGAGCAGCTTAGAAGTGTCAGTTTTTGATGGAATTAACAATGCCGCTTCTATCATTTTCCGAGATTTGTATAATTCCAATAAGTTATCTCCTTGAAATATGCCATCACCCTTACCGCCCAAATCTATGCCGACAAGAGCTGCCATACCAGCATATTGTGCCATTCCACCTGCCTGATCACCTGTCTCCAGAACAAAAGTTGTAGTAGCTGTGTAGGTCGGCTTTTTAGCCCCTGCATAGAAGAAGCCTATAATAGTCCCTAAAACACCTGCAATAACGAATACATACCATTTGGAAAGCAAATACTTAAACCAATCTCGAATTTTTAACACGAATTCCTTTAAAGCTATATCTTGCCTATTCTTCGTCTGCGCCATATCCTACTTAAATAAACTAACAATAATAGCCAAAGTCGATGCTATTCCAGTACCAATTCCAATCCATGCTTGCGAACTTAACTTTTCTCTTGGTGCTCTTTTTGGAACAACAATCTCAGCTCCTGGCTTAACATCAGGATAACCGCCATCTTTTCCTTTGACAGCGCCATTGGCATATTGAACAAAGACACGTTTTTTCAAGGCATTGTCTGTAAACCCACCCGCTTGATTGATATAATATTTCAGGTTTTTACCTTTGACATAGACCACATTGTTTGGATTCAAAACTTCCCCTGCGACTTTCACCGTTTCCAGTTCTTTTGGCACGTTGATAATATCACCATCTAAAACAAGCAAGTCGCCTTTTTCGTAAGGTTTCTCCAAAATTTTATTCAATTCTATACCAACTAGATCACTGGGCTCAATATCATCAGCAGACATGCCCTGTTGTGATACTTTGGCAAGTGCTTTATTTTTTGCTTTAGAGCTGTTTGCGTCCTCTTCCTCGTTTTCTTTATTTTGATCGCTCGTATTTCCGTTGTTGTCGTCTAAACTGTCCTTTTCTAATTCTTTTCTCAGGCGCTCCTTTTCTTTCTTTTCCTCTGCTTTTAATTTAGACATACCGGTACGTCTTAAGGAGGCACCTTCTGTATAAGCATAAGTAGTCAAACCACCAGCGCGCTTAATGATATCGGAAATGCGTTCGTCCTCCCTTGAGATGGTATAAACACCAGGATACAATACTTCCCCTTCGATAGTCACCTGACGCTGCGTACGGAAACCGGCATCGCCTAACACTGAAATCACATCATAAGGCTGTAAAGCAATCGTCGGATCAGTCAGCATGCCATCTTTAATATCAACTAAAATGGTTTGTGAAGAGTTGTGATCTCCAGCATTACGATGAGCAAGCCTCCGGGCAATCTCCACACGAGCATTTTTAGCCGCTTCGGTCAATCCGCCCGCCTTTTGGATCACATCACCCAAAGTCGCATTACTCGCAAAAGGCAGGTCACCTGGAAAACGTACTTCACCCTGAACGGTAAATTTATATTCGTCACGCAAATCAAAAATAGAGGCGATCTCGATCTTGTCTTCACGTTTCAATGGAATGTCAGCAGCTGTGCCAGCGAGTACTTCACGTACATTGAAGTTAATCAACTCGGATGTATTATCCGCCTTGAGGCGATTGATGATACCACGTTCTAAAAAGGCATCTTCACGTACGCCATCGGCCATTTCAAGCACTTGCTTTAAGGTCAAACCGGGCTCCAGCCCGAATATACCCGGGCGGAATACCGCACCCAGGACAGATACCCGATTGGCATAACGTTCTAATATCGGTGCGACAATATATTGATCACCGCCTTTTGGCGTATAATTGGCAAATTGATCAGCATAAACATCTTGAACACTGCGTTCACGGCCTGTCGTCTGCAATACCTTAATCTTAGCCGTATAGGCATTCTCCGTAAAGTCACCCGCATAGCGCAAGATATCGGATAAGGATTCGCCTGCTACGGTCTCAAAAATAGCCGGTCGTTTTACTTCTCCTTCAAACTGTACACGCGCACCGTATACAGGTATATGAATAATATCTTGATCTTGTAAACGTATATTGCCTTGTTGTATACCATTGGCCAGGAAATCATACACATCAATTGTACTGACGACACGATTGCCGCGAATTACCTGAATCTGACGGTAGGTACCATTTTTATTGGGACCGCCAGAAGCATAGAGTGCATTGAACACTGTAGCCAAAGATGGAAGGCTATAGGTACCTGGTTTGGTAACAGCTCCGGTCAGCGTAACGCGAATCGTACGGATATTACCAATTGTGACGCTCACGCTAGTCCTTCCCGAACGGATCGCTGGATAGGTGCCACTCAAATGTTGTTCAATCTTACTTTTTGCTGCTGCAATGGATAGGCCTGCAACGCTAATCTGGCCGACATACTCGACTTTGATCATCCCATCTGGGCTCACAGGCAATGTATAGGACGCCTCATTATCCCCCGTGATATCCAATAAGATCTCATCATCTGGACCAATGATATAAGAACTCGGTGTCGCCATCCGAAGGTTGGGCTCAAAAGTAATGCTATTATTTTTAAACAGATCTGCACCAAAAATCTTTAATTTTCCATCGTCTTGCTGAACGGAGTCTTGATTATTGGTCCGTTTATTCTGTAAGGAATCGGTATTGTTTGTTCCACCTACTTGACGTCCTCTCGTTCGACTTGAAGTAGCGCTATTGTTATCATTCCCCTGTGTTTGATCGGGTTGTTGCTTCTTGCGTTTAATTTTCGCCAAACGATCTTTTAGTTTTTGCACTTCGACGGCAGATACCCCTTGCGCACGGGCAAATCCATCCAATTGGCTTTCGTCATAGCCCATTAAAGCAGCCTGTTTGACATATTGCTCGATTTGGGCATCAGTCAGATTATCCACTTTGATATTGGCAGGATTGGTCTGTGCGTATACTGAACCCACAAATCCGATCATGCAAAACCATAAAATTATTTTTTTCATTCGATATATTGGCATTTGGCGCAAAATTAGTAAAACTATTTAATTAAATCGTTTAAAAATTTACACTGGAAGCTTTAAACGCGCAGGAAATAAAACTTTACTCCTTGATTAAGTCTGTCACTATCTAGCTTTCTAACGTAAAAGAGCTTTCTTTTGCTACGCTTTACACCTTATTCTATTAAGCACCATGAATTTAATAGGCTGGTCTAGTAAACAAGCGGCAACAATTCCATCTCGTATATGATTCTGCGGATGGAATCCTGAAAGTTTTATTAACTTAGCAAAGTTAAGCATTAAATTAGAATGAAAAGTTCAACTCTTGGTTTTTGGTTGCCGATGGGCCTGATCGTAGGCTTGCTATGGGCTTGCAATGGAAATAATAAATCAAAAAAGGAAAGTAACGAAACAATGCAGCAAAAGGCAGCTACGCTAAATACTGCAGACAGTAGCTTGTTGCATTTCTGGGATAAGTTTGACATGAAAGACAGCGCACAAGTGAAGAGCCCGGATATTGGCGAACAAAAACTTGCTGATTTTATCGGGCTACTATCAAAAACACCTGATTCAGCAATGCGGGACAAGGCTGTGGACCTGATGCTGGACAAAGCCAAATCTAATAGACCAAGTTTTGACCACTTTGTTCAACTATACGAACACTACCTCTATGATGGTAATTCGCCGATGCGCAATGATAGTATCTATGAGTCGGTGCTGCGCCATCTAATCAAAACGGATCTGCTGTCGGATCTGGAAAAAGAGGCTTATCGGCCAATATACAAGCTGGTACGACGTAATAAAGTAGGGCAACCTGCGGAGGATTTCAACTACGAACTGGCCAGTGGGGCAAAACAAAAGCTATCACAGACGAAAGCGAAATATACGTTCTTGATCTTCTATGATCCGGATTGCTCGCATTGCAAAGAAACGATCCACCAACTCCGTGATACACCGCAATTGCTACAGCTATTCGCCCAGCGACAGGTACAGGTACTGGCCATTGACCCCTGGGGGGACCGCAGCAGATGGAAAGATTATCAATCAGAATTGTCGGATCAATGGATCAATGGATTTGACAGTGATAGCAAGATCCTATCGTTCAATTTATACGACCTCAAGGCCTCGCCAACAATATATCTTCTGGATGAAAACAAGAAGGTCATATTAAAGGATACCTATCTGCAACCGGTGGTTGAGTATTTTGTTCAACCCAACCAATAGGATATGGCTGAACATTCGAAAGACAATGGTACGCGAATCATCTCCAATGACCTATATTTTGTAGAGGTGCAGCGTATGCTGGATGAAGGCAAGGAGGTTCGTATCCGGATTAAAGGCGGAAGTATGCGCCCTTTTATTCAGGATGGCGATAGTATCCTGTTACAGGCTTATCGGGGCGGACCTTTGCAAATAGGTAGTAATCTATTGGCCAAACATGCGGGAAAGTATGTTTTTCACCGGTATGTTGGGCAAAAAAAAGGACGGATCGTCCTGGCTGGTGATGGTAATCTGGTATTAAGGGAATTTATTTACGCTGTAGATATTATCGCTGTGGCTTCGATTCTTTATCCACAGCATGCAGTAAAGGAAATTGATTTAAATCACGGCTGGGCAAGATTCCGGGGCTTAGCATGGTATCATATTCGGCTGCTCCGTCGGATTGTTGCAAAATTGAAACGCATTGTACAGCACTAAAACAATTATGCCGATGAAAAATAATTATTAACTTTGATTTTATTTATTCTATTTAATCCTAACATATAACGTATCCAAATAGCTCAAGCGAATTAAATATAAATGGATACCTAATATGACCATTAAAAACAGATAATTTACATATGAAATTGAGATCGGATTTAGTATTGAGAACAATTGGTTCAGATCATTTAATTGTTGACCCTAGTCAGGATATGGTGGATCTATCCACCGTGTATACCCTGAATAGTTCTGCCGCATGGCTGTGGGAAGAGTTAAAAGGAAGGGAGTTTGATCAAACAACAATCGTCGAACTGCTCTGTGATAACTATGAGGTAGATGCAGCACAAGCGCAATCCGATGCTAAAGTCTTACTTTCGGACTTTGAAAAACAAGGCTTATTGGAAAAATAACCTTTCCATTATCAATCTGAATGAACAACAACAGTCTGAAACAGCATGCGCGCTGGGCATGGTCAATCAGCGAAGGCTATCGCGGCAGATTGTTCCTATACTTTGTATTGGAACTGATGTGCATAGCGCTTTCCCTCGTGTTTGTATACCTATCCAAAAAAGCAGTTGACGTAGCCACCTCTCCCGGGGAATTGCCGCTCAAATGGCTGTTAATTGGCATTGTAGGTAGCATTACGCTCAATGTGGCCATCAAGGGCTATTCGGGGCGTCTACTCGAACGCGTGAAGCTGATGCTGACGCTGCAATTGCAACGTCATATGCTCGACGCACAGATGCTATCCATATGGCGGCTGATCAAAAACTGGCATACAGGTGATATTCAGATCCGGATTCAGACCGACTGTGAAGAAGTGGCCAATACCATCGCCAGTACGGTGATTTCCTTTGTATTGACCATTATCCAACTATTGGCTTCTGTGGGTTTTTTGTGGTATATGGACCCCATGCTGGCTCTGATGATCCTGGCCATCTCACCCCTTTTTGTCTTTTCAAAGATTTACTTCCGTAAAATGCGCAAACTCAGCAGGGAGGTGAAAGAGGAGGAAAGTAATTTCTCAAAGGTGCTACAGGAAAATCTTCGCTTTCGTCTCCTGATACGTGCCATGGGCGTTTTCCCCAAAAGGCGTGCAAAGTTGACCGAAACGCAGCAGCAGCTCTTTATGCTGAAAATGCGTCAGATCAATTTTTCAACTTATACACAGGGAGCGATGAAAGTGGCCATGAACGCGGGTTATTTGGTCGCATTTATCTGGGGGGTCTATCGGCTACAATCCGGGCAGATTACCTTCGGAACAATGACGGCTTTTTTGCAATTGGTGGCGCGCATTCAGAGCCCAATTCTCGCCTTGATCGGCTATATCCCTGGCTTCGTCCGCTTTCGGGTTTCTGCTGATCGCCTCTTAGAATTACAGGAGGGTGAAGTTGAACCTCAGGTAGCGCAGCAACGACTGAATGGTACCGAGGAACTGCGTATCAGCAACCTGTCCTTTCGCTACGAAGATAAATGGGTATTGCAGCAGTTGAACCTTTCGCTAAAAGTCGGCGAGTCAACAGCAATTATCGGCCCCAGCGGAAAGGGAAAAACAACGTTGATCCGTCTATTGCTGGCGTTGCTTAAAGCTGAAAAAGGGGATATCACACTGGTTGACAAAGATGGCGAAAGGGCATTGGAAGCAAAACACCGCATCAACTTTGCGTATATTCCACAGGGCAATTCGCTCTTTAGTGGAACAATACGGGAAAACCTCATGCTCCATGTCAAAGATGATGGACCAATGGAAATAGATAAGGCGCTCTGGCTGGCCTGTGCGGAATTTGTATATGATTTTCCAGATGGTGTGGATACTTTAGTGGGCGAATCGGGAATGGGCCTATCGGAGGGGCAAGCCCAACGTATCGCTATTGCGCGTGCGCTGATGCATGATGGTGATATCTGGCTCTTTGATGAAGTCACCTCGGCCCTGGACCGGACAACTTCGGATACCTTAACACAACGCCTGCTGGAGTACGGAAAGCATAAAATATGTCTTTTTGTAACACACGACTTGAACCTGGCGGATAAATGCCAGCATCGCATCTACCTCGATTAAAGAAGGTCGAAGTAATAAGTTAAAATATGAACTGAACCATGAATATAACGAAATCACCTGAGTTTGCTCAAACCCGCTACCGTATCGCAGATTTAATCTTGGATTTTAACCATCCAACGAATATCCCTCTCCATACGATCCTCCTCTCCTTTCGGGATTTTCAAATCCATACGACGGATGATAAAGCTGACATTGTCATTAATATCAGTGTGGAAGAGGCTCCAGCAAAAGCTGACATGGGTGTATTACGAACGGATGACTCTATTGCCTGGGGTGATCGGTTTCGCTTTTATGAAAAGGGGGATACATTTATTACGACCATTATAAATGAGAAGGGCAATGGGACATGGTACCAGTACAGTAACCGCAACTTTGACGAATCTACGATCTATGTCCCTGATAGCTCAGCGGATGAACAGAGCGCTGTGATTACCTGGATGTCGATGATGATATTTGGTCAGGCCAGTCTTTCGCATGATACGATTATGATCCATGCCTCTGTAGTCAACCATCAAGGAAAGGGGGTTGCTTTTTTAGGTAAAAGTGGAACTGGAAAAAGCACGCACAGCAGACTTTGGCAAACTCATATTCCCAACACGGTACTGTTAAATGATGATAATCCGGCTGTCCGCATAACAAGTGATGGTATATTTATCTATGGAACGCCTTGGAGCGGCAAAACGCCTTGTTATAAAAATGAACGACTGCCGCTCAAAGCTTTTGTCAGGCTACAACAGGCTCCTACCAATACATTTACTTGGCAGCCTGACCTCAAGGGCTTTATTGCGGTGCTCCCGAGCTGTACCGCTATCCGGTGGAATAAAGACCTTTTTTCGGGGATGAATACTATCCTGGAAAAAATTGTTGGCGAAGTGCAAGTAGGTTATTTACAGTGTTTGCCGGATGCTGCCGCAGCTGAGCTGTGCCATTCATTTATATTTGCTAGCGCGTAATATCATCCCGGGCTCGCAAGCTTGGTTTGTATAAAGTGCCTTTATTAAAAAAGGTCAGTAGATATCTTGTTATCTGCTGACCTTTTTTAATGCTTTGAACTTTATCTGCTCTTTGTCTTGATCATACCACGCTCAGGCCTGGTACGCATTTTGCCTTGCTCCACTGTTTGGATCGTTCGGGAAGAAATACTTCGTAATGCTGCCCGTGTTCCGCTTGTCGGCGCAGCATCAGCTAGGGCTGTTGCCAGCATGCTTTCCTTAGGATCACCCACACCGGCTGACACATCATCACCGACACCAGACTGATCAGGAACAAGGCCGTCCCAGTAATCACGCAGGTCTCGGTCAGTGCCCTTGTTATATTTTTCGCCAAGATTTCCCCGTGAATTCTTCAGGATAAATGAAGCTGGCCAATAGGATACTTTATTCTGAACTTTCTGCTCAAAAAAACCAACGGGTTTGCCATAGGTCCGTGATTCGGTGGCAATGATCTGCACGGGAAGGTGTGGTGTAAGCACATTGATCAGCATCTCGGCTGCAGAGGCGGTCTCCTCACTCACCAAGAAATAGACTTTATTGAGATTTAGCGTACTGAGCCCCTCAAAGTAGGTATCATACATATGCAATTGATCCCTGAGATTTTTTGCTGCATCGGACTGCATATACTTATTCATTTCGTAAGTCAGCATCAGCTTCCCTTTGGTCTTGGCTCCGCCGATCTTATCCGCGACATAAATAGCAGCATCCACATACCCACCACCATTGTACCGCAGATCAACAATTAGGCTTTTGATCTGTTTGGTCTCATAAGCAGCAAAGGCGGCATTGATATTTTTCTGATTTTGGTTGTTATTTTCAATCTCTTCAAAGGAAGAAAGGGCCAAATAACCAATGTTGTTGCCGCTATAGGTATATACCGTATCCTTGTAGATGGGATTGATCACATAGGAATTATTATAGCTCATTGGTTTTTCAAAAACCTTATTATCCGCACGTTTCACTTGAAGCGTAAGACTTGCCGCATCCAATGCCGAATTGATCTTACCCCTTAATCGGCTATACGCCGCAGGGTCTTTCACTTCGCAGGTCCCGCCTTCGTCTGGACAGCTGACTTCTACTGAATAATTTTCCGTGTCATTATTGACAGATGTGATAATATCGGCCCGTTTAAACCCTGCCTCTTGCGCAGGGGATCCGCCTTCGACAAAAGAAATGTAAGGTCGTGCAATCTTGCTATCTATCGAAAACCATTGCACAGAGATTCCATAACCCTCGTTGTTATCCATCTTTGTACTGGCCTGACCAGAGATATTGTAACCGTTGATCCCTTCCATAAAGGAAAAGCGGTCAAAGACCCCGGAATAGCCTGCCCCAACATGAACGGGTGTAAGCCTCTTGAGTGCATCGAGCACATTACTGGCCGATCCATATTGATCGGTGTACTCCGCTGGATTTTTTAAATAATCTGGAATAGATCCATCCGCCCATACGGAATAAAGCTTATAATATTTATAAATATCGTCTTTGATAAGCTGACCTTCGGTGCGGTCAGTCGGTTCCGGCTCCGGTTCGGGCTCAGGATGATCCTTTTTACAGGAGAGTACAGTAAGTCCGATCAGCGCTATCGCTGCCCAACGTCCTACTTGCTGTAGAGGGACTATGTTCATATATTGAAGCTTTTTGTAAAACAAACATAGAGAAATTTAGCTTGATACACAAAGCTAAATCTATTGGAAAAGAAATTAATTCGGCATTCTAGCACTCCATTGCGATCAATTACCATCCAGGCATAAACAAAGTTCTAAAATTTCAATTAGCTGTAAGTTCTGCACGTAAATGCGCATAACAAGATAATATCTGCATGGGGAATGCATGAAAAGTAGACCGTTACAAAAAAATCAACTTTTTTAACAACCGCATTTGTCTGTATGGAGATAATTCGTACATTTGCTCTGTTTATAATGAATCTAAATAAATATTAATATTACTAAACGACTAGAATTTACAATGCAGATCACATGATCAATTTAAACATGAAAAACATCAAATACCAAAGTATTCTTTTCCTTCTCTTACTAGTATGTACCGCAAAGGCGCAACAATTTACAGCATCATTAAAGGGATATGTTAAAACCACAGCCCAACAGGGTGTTGCGTCATCAACCATACGCATAGGAAACATTTACTCGTCAACAGATGAAGCAGGGTATTATGAAATCAAAAACATTAACCAAAAAAACGTTACAATAACGGCTTCTGCGGTAGGCTATCGAAATACAACAAAAACTATTGTCTTAAAAGCGGGCGAAAATACATTCGACTTTGAACTAGTATCAGATCAAAAAGAAATTGAGCAGGTAGAAGTATTTGGCCGAACAAAAGCACAGGAAGTGAACCGGCAGGCTTTTAATGTAACTGCGGTAGATGCAACCAAGCTTTATAATACGACCATGGATATCTCTAGTGCGTTGGACCGTGTAGCCGGTGTCCGTGTAAGAGAGTCTGGTGGTGTAGGTTCTAATTTTAATTTGATGTTGAACGGATTTAATGGAGACCAAATCCGTTATTTTATTGATGGTATTCCGATGGAAAATTTTGGTTCAGCATTCCAAATCAATAATATTCCCATCAATATTGCAGAAAGAATTGAAATCTATAAAGGAGTGGTACCAGTATGGTTGGGATCTGATGCATTAGGTGGTGCTGTCAATATCGTCACCGGAGACCGTATGAATAGTTATGTGGATGCATCCTATTCTTTTGGATCCTTTAATACACACCGTACTGTGATCAATGCTGCACATACAACAAAAAAAGGCTTATACTTCCAACTTAATGCTTTTCAAAATTATTCAGACAACAATTATAAGGTCACTGTCGACGTAGCCGACATTAACACTGGTGTATATAAGGAAGGAGTGAAATTAAAAAGATTCCACGACACCTATCATAACGAATCGCTCATTGCTAATATTGGTGTGGTCAATAAATCTTATGCTGACAAACTCCTCTTTGGTGTCGTCCTCGGACAAAGCTATAAGGAAATTCAAACTGGGGCACGCATGGTATCTGTTTTTGGGGGATGGCACAATCGGGGAACCACTGTGATGCCGACATTCAAGTATAAAAAGAATGATCTTTTTATAAAAGGTTTGGATGTAATCCTAAACGGAAATATCAACTTAGGGAATAACCAAAATATTGATACTGTACATGCACGTTTTGACTGGTATGGCAACAGAAAAAACCTCGAAGGGCCTGGTGGAGAACGTTCGTACACTATGTATAAATACAGAAATAATGCTGGTGTAGCCAATGCCATCTTAAATTATAAACTTTCTGAAAGACAAAGTCTATCACTTACTGACGTATTCAACACTTTTAAGCGTAGTGGTGAGGATGAGGTAAATCCACAAAATGCCAGCAACGAACAAGCCCAATTAAGTCAGAAAAATGTTCTCTCCTTGGGGTATCAATATGATATAAAAGACAAATTTAGTTTTAACGCCTTTTTAAAACACTACAATCAGCACAACGCTAGTGGCAATAACGAGTTGGAAAAGAATATTAGCAAGTTAGGATATGGAACTGCTCTCTCTTACTACCTAGCTCCGACCCTCCAGATTAAGGGTTCTTATGAACTCACCACAAAGATGCCAACGCCTACAGAACTTTTTGGTGACGTTGAAAATTACGAAGGAAATGTTGCCTTGAAACCAGAAAGAAGCAATAATCTCAACTTGGGTATACTTTACGATTTCAGGCTGAATCCAGATAACCGTTTTGCTTTAATGGCCAATGCATTTTACCGCCATGCGGATGACTTCATCTACCAAAGATTAAATAACAACCAATCTAAATATGTATCAGACAATAGGGATGGCGTACGCTCTATCGGAGGTGACTTAGATCTACGCTATTCGTACCAAAAATGGTTCATGGCGGGCTTAAACGCTACCTACCAATCTGTTAAAAATATGCAAAAAGTAGAACCAGGATATACAGGTATAAGTCCATTATATAAAAATCAAATGCCTAATATTCCTTATCTATTTGGCAATCTAGACGCCTCAGTAATTTTTCCAGAGCTTGGGGGCAAAAATAACCGGTTAAACGTGGGAGCCAACCTATTGTATGTGCATGAATTCTGGTTATACTGGCCAGGCTTAGGTTCAACCGACGCAGATGCCGAAAAAAGAAAAATTCCGACACAGTTAAGCCTAGATGCCAACGTCGTATACTCCATCGCAAATGGTCGATACAATATTGCTCTGGAAGGCAAAAACCTCACGGATAACCGTTTGGTTGACAATTTCAGTTTACAAAAACCAAGCCGTGGCTTCTATATCAACCTACGTTATTTCTTCAACAAACAAAATTAATCTATAAATATTTCAATCATGAAAACAAAATCTCTTTTCTCCCTATTAGCAGCCGCTATTTTATTTGGATCTTGCTCGAAAAGCGAACCCACTGGAGGCAATACTACTGATGGAGGCAGCAAATATATTGTCGCAGTAACTCCTATTGCAAGTACCGGCGTAGCGGACTATCTTGTTACGACAAATAGCCTTGATGAAGGAACGGCATCCATCCTTGGGAACGGAATTGAGCAGGATGGCACATATCGCTATTATTTAACAACAAACAATAAGTTTTTTAGCTTTCTATACGGGCAGGGCAACCCTGGTGCTGTAACAGCGTATAATCTTGAAAATGGTAAATTGAAAAAATTAACCAATTTCCAATCAGAGACTGTAGCAGCATTTGCCGCGGTAAATGAGGATGTATTGATGGCCAAAATGTCAAGAAACCTAGCTACCCCAACACATACTTGGTACAGAGTCAGTACCAATAGCTTGTCTATTGTGGGCGAAGGATCGATGAATGCACTCGAATTGGCCAACAATGGTGAAATTGGATATTTTAGCTGGTTAACACAAGTAGGTAATAAAGTCTATGCGCCTTTCTTCTGTATAGAAAGTTCTTCTTTTACAACAAAATACCCTAACAAAGCTTGGGTTGCTGTATTTTCTTATCCGGATATGAAGCTTGAAAAAGTTTTTACGGATGAGCGTACCAGCTATATCGGTCAATATTTCACCAATGGTTTGGGAACCGTAGAGAATGGTGATATTTATGCATTCTCTGCAGCCAATGCCACTTCAAAAAGAAAAGATGACCCTACAAAATCTGAAATCACAACAACTAATCCCTCTGCAATCTTAAGGATATCATCAGGTACCACGGAATTTGACAAAAGCTATTTCTTTAATGTGGCTGAGATTTCAGGTGGTTACAACATCGTTAACTGGACCTATGTCGGCGGCAACAATTTCATTGTAAGCTCCAAAAAGAAACAATCCGATGGCACTTACAGCGCGGCGACAACAATTGCAGCTGTAAATGTCGTAGACAAAACATTTAAAATTATATCCGGTTTACCACAAGCCATTGAAGTAAAGTCATTTACACAAAGAAACAACTATAGCAAGAAAGATGGCAAAACAGGGTACATTGGCGTAAACCTAACTTCTGGCGAAAGCTATGTGTATAAAATCGATGCAGCAGCAGCTACCGCAACTAGAGGTCTAAAAGTTGAAGGCGGAACCATTACTGCTATCGAACATTTAGATTAACCTCATTTTATATTTAAAGTAAATACCCAATATGCTGATAGATTGCATATTGGGTATCTGTACCAAGCAGCACTCCTAACTATGTACACATTTTTACTCTTGCTAATTTTTGCTGGTAGCTTTTTCTGGTACTGTTCCTCGGAAAAGGTCAAGATACAGCATGGTCCATCAGCACTGTTAACATTGGTGAATGACAAAACCCGCGCGAGGATCCTTGGCGTTGTCCTTTTTGGATTTTCCTGGGCGCTGACCATGTATTTTCAGGGTACCCTCTCAGGAACACTCGCTTTCGGCGCTTATGCGATGGGATTTTTTAGCCTTATCGTGCTTTTATGGCCTTACCGCTATTTCCAATGGAAACAACTTACTGTTGTTTTTTTAATCGCTCTCCTATTAGAAACAATCATCTTCTGAACCATGCCTGCCAATAAAAAATATCTAAGCAGTCCATTCCAACGCTTTCTAAAAATTACCGCAGGCTTTTTTGGCGGCTATTTTGTGATGCTTTACCTGCACCTCTGTCTGACGAAACTGTTTGATAAAACGGACATATTGATCACAGCCTATGTCACGGGTTTTATCGCCTGGGGAATCTTATTGCTTGCCGCCTTTCTTTCTAAGAACGGCTGGCTGATATGGGGTATCTATCTGCTTTTGATTGCTGTGTTCTATGGCATCTTTATTTACCTCTAATCATCCTTATCATGAATCTAAGACGTTATAATATCTATTTCAATACGCATACCATCTCAGGGATAATCATTTGTGCTATTTTGTATGTGATCTTTTTTGCGGGATCTTTTTCATTCTTCAAAAATGAGATCAATGCCTGGCAAAAAAATGAGTCGGACAAAGGGGGTACTTACCGAAACCTGGTTTTTGATCATCTCTTAGACTCCATAAACCAGGTCAAAGAACTTAAGGGAAGAGATATCGCCTTCTATATGCAGCATAATGGTCATGCAAGCTATGTCAATATCGGAGCCTCCCAGGATACAATTGTAGCGAATAGGGCAAAATTAATGGCCGCCCAAAAGACCAAAGGTATAACAAAAGACAGCGAAGCGAAGGGTGAAAAAAAGAAAAAACGTGGCCGGGGCCGACGTGGCGCGGACGATTCCATGTATTTTAGCTATGACCTGGCAACAAAAAAGCCATCGGACTATGGCGACGGCTATACGATGGGCGAATTTTTGTACCGTCTCCATTTTCTAGCCCCACTTAACCAGATCGGGATCAATATCGGGCGGCCTTTTGGTTATACCTTGGCAGGCCTGGTTTCATTTATCTTTCTCTTTGCACTGATATCTGGCTTGATGCTCCACTGGGACAAAATAAAATCGAATTTCTTTGTGTTCAGGCCGGGAAACAAGTGGAAAACGGTGTGGACAGATATGCATACAGCGCTCGGTGTAATCGGTTTTCCTTACCAGTTTATGTATGCGCTGACAGGTATCGTTCTCATCGTTAATTCGGTCCTTATCATTCCCTTCAGCAAATACCTTTACGATGGTAAGGAAAATGAGGTATATGCTGCACTGGGCTACAACGATAATACAAAATATACCTATTTATACGAGCCACTCACAACAGGCTTTAAGATGGGGGATTTTTTGGATAAACTGGAAAGCAAATGGCCCAACAGCCATATGAACCGCATCTTTATCAAAAATTATGGTGACAGGAGCATGCATGTGGTTGCGTTGTACGATGCTGATATCGATAAAAATTTTGCCGGTTCGGGCCGGTTGGTCTATCGTGTAGCAGATAATAAAATACTTTTCGAAAAATCTGCTGCCGAAAATGGCACCTACCTGGATTATGTGAAAGGATTCATTTACCGCTTGCATCTTGCCGATTTTGGGGGCTATCCGATCAAAATCATCTACTTTGTCCTGGGTATTATGGGCTGTTTTGTGATTATTTCAGGTATCTTGATCTGGCTGGTTGCACGGGATAAAAACAATATCCCCAAGCGCAAGCGCATCTTCAATTTCTGGGCAGCCAATGTATTTATGGCTGCTTGTCTAACCATGTTTCCGGTTACAGCAGTGGCGTTTATCGCGGTTAAACTGGCTACGAAAGTAGATCAACCGTTTGTATTTCACGTTTATTTCTACAGCTGGCTGGCTTTGAGTGTTTTTTATATCATTCGCCGTAATATTGGAAAAACGAATCGGGAAACACTCTTGTTGGGCTCGGTGTTGGCTTTGGCGGTTCCGATTGTGAATGGGATAAAGACGGGCAATTGGATCTGGGTCTCTTATCGTTCAGGAGCAAATGACATCTTATTGGTGGACTTACTCTGGCTTTCATTAGGGATCATCGGATTGTTGATCTTCAGAAAGATGCTGCAATCCGCAAGAAAAGAAAACGGTAGCGCAAAACAGGTTACATCCAGTGAAGCGAATAGTGACATCAAGAAAGCTTCGCCGCCAAAAAGAACTTTTGTCTTAAAAAGCAACCCTACCACAGAAGTATAATTTTCCTTACTCATATCCGCAATAGGCGAGCTATAACAGTTCGCCTTTGCTTTTATGAACCGCAGGCTCGCACTCCCAGAATCTCAATACGCCAATCTAATACCTATACTTCTCCTTCCACTTGTCGCGCAGGCTCTGACGAATCTTCTCTTCTTGCGGGTTTTGTCCCGGTTCGTATAACTTGACACCGCTAACTTCTTTCGGCAGAAATTCCTGTACCACAAAATTCCCAGGGAAGGCGTGTGCATATTTATATTCTGCTCCATAATTGAGTTCTTTCATCAACTTGGTAGGCGCATTACGAATATGCAAGGGAACGGACAGATCACCGGTCTGCTTCACCAGGGCCTGTGCCTTGTTGATGGCTTCGTACGAGGCATTGCTCTTAACTGAAGTGGCTAGATAAATAACGGTCTGCGAGAGTATAATACGTGATTCGGGCCATCCGATTACATTCACCGCCTGAAAACAATTGTTGGCCAACAGAAGTGCATTGGGATTGGCATTGCCAATATCTTCGGAAGCCAAGATCAATAAACGCCGCGCTATAAAGGATGGATCCTCGCCACCTTCGATCATGCGTGCGAGCCAGTAGACCGCTGCATTGGGGTCGGATCCGCGGATAGACTTTATAAATGCTGAAATAATATCATAGTGCTGTTCGCCCGCCTTGTCATAGATCGCCATATTCTGCTGCACTTGTCGCAGGACAAAAGCATTGGTAATCGGCTCTTTGTGGAGAACAGCTGCATTGATTACAAGCTCAAGTACATTCAGTAGCTTGCGTGCATCGCCACCAGACAAGCGCAATAGTGCTTCATACTCTTCAACGACAATATCATGCTTTTGGAGGTATTCATCCTCATGCAATGCCTTTTGCACGAGGCCAATAAGATCCTCCTCGGACAGATGCTCAAGCACATAGACCTGGCAACGGGAAAGCAATGCTGATATCACCTCAAATGAGGGGTTTTCGGTGGTGGCGCCGATCAATGTGACCAAGCCGCGCTCGACAGCCCCCAACAATGAATCCTGCTGGGATTTGGAAAAACGATGGATCTCATCGATAAATAGAATGGGCTGATCCTGATTAAAATTCATCAGCCGTTCGGCTTTATCAATCACCTCCCGGATATCTTTTACACCAGCTTGTATGGCGCTCAAGGAGAAAAAGGGTCTATCCAGCTCCTTCGCAATCAACAGCGCCAAGCTCGTTTTCCCAACTCCTGGAGGCCCCCACAAGATCATCGAAGGAATATTCTTTTGTTGAATCGCATGATAGAGTACTGCATCAGGACCGACGATATGCTGTTGCCCTACATAATCGCTCAATTGATGGGGACGCAGTCGTTCTGCAAGTGGGATACGTGTTGCCATACGACAAATTTAAAAATTAAACAGTACAATAACTAAATATTTTAGTCAACCTGATTAAGTATCGCTGAAAAACTGCAGGCTTGTACCGGCAGGGGCTCAATACTAACTACACAATACTCAAAAAAACACTTTAACATTTTTTCACATAATTTTTCTTCATATTTGTATTACACGTTAATTACAGCGTAAATTTATAAGGATGACGAAATACTGGACCTTACTTTTGGCAGCCCTAACCACAACCCTTGGAATGAGCGGAAAGGTATGGGCACAGCAAACCCCAAAGGATTATACTGGGGCAATAAAAAAATACGATGCTTCTTTTAGAGGAATAGGTCCGGAGGTGTATTTCCTGCCACCGCCAAAGACCGAAAATGAAATTATTGAGGACAATTATAGCGATAAAAAGGGCTTCCGCAGGGAAATCGAGAGGCAACTGCTCTTTCAACGCTTATTGCTGCAATTGAAAAGCACCAATAACATCGGGCATTTTCAATACCTGATGAATCCTGTCCCACCCAATACCGCAGCATGGAATAATGCTATCGAAAATCAAAAGAAATCGGAAAACTGGATCGCAGGCTATGCCTTGGCAAATGAAGCCGCGCTATTTGCCATTAAAAATAATGATAGCAGCAATGCGTCAAAATTTCTCTATGACGCCCTCTCATTGGCAAATCGTACAGACAATACCAATGATATTGCTACGATCAGTCTGAACTTGAGCAATTTTCTTTTGTACCATGGCGACTTTGTCAAAGCAGAAGAGAGCGCCCAAAAATACCATAGCCATGCGACAGTCAGCAAAAGCTATGTCGAACAGGCAAATGCCTGGCTGTTAATTGCGATGGCACGTGCGGGACAGGGAAACTTTAAGGCCGCTGAGAATAACATTATCCGTAGCGCTATCCCGCTATTCAATAAAGCAAAAGCTTATGAAGGCAAAATATTCGCCTGGGAGATGCTTGCTGAGATTTATTTTAACCAGAATAAATACACAGAAGCGCAGTGGTTTTTGCTACAGGCACGTGACCTGGCCAATGCAAAGAAATTGAGCGGCGAACTTGCAGAGATCGAATATCTCCTTGCTGCCTCCAAACAAAAGGATGGTAATTACAAGATCGCCATCAAAGAATTTATTCAGGCGGCGGAATTGGCTTCTAATGAGAATAACAAGCAGCTTTCATTGGCTATATTGGACAAATTGGGCGAAGTATATCTTGTGCTGAAAGATTATCCCTCAGCCGACCAGACATACAAAGCTTATACACAACTGAAAAACGAATTGTACAATTAGGACTTTCATACAAAATATCAACCGAGGAACCGAAAGTAGGAAATAAATTGTACTTTAAGCTTTTTGTAAAGATTAAAGGTTAATTCAAATAAATTTTTAGAATCTATGTTAATGTGCTATGAATTTCACTAAATTTAGCACGCTTATCAATAAGAGCTGAATTTTTTTTATAAAATGATTATTAAAACTGTCGAAAATATGTTTAGGAAACTCATATTTGCACTTTTTGTGGTATCTATTGTCTCCTGTGGATCAAAACCACGGGTGGTGCTTCCAGATGATGGCGGCCTCAAGCCGAGTACCCAGCATCAGATCATCGCGAAAGAAGTGATTGGATTATTGGAAAATGCGAGCTACAAGAAGGTCAAAATGAATGATTCGATATCTGGAATTATCTACGATAATCTGATCAAAGGTTTGGACCAAAGCAAAAATTATTTGCTCCAGTCGGATATCGATGAATTTCAAGCTTACAAGAGTAATCTTGCCCAAGATATGAAAGATGGCGATCTCTCTGCTGCCTTCCATATCTTTAATGTCTACAAAAAAAGATATTTAGAAAGAATGCAATATGCGCTTTCTGAAATAGACAAAACACATGACTTTACTAAAGACGAATTCTATCAACCTAACCGGGAAAAATTAAGCTGGTTCAAAACTGACGTGGAGGCGAATGACCAATGGCGTAAACGTGTGAAATATGATTTGTTAAACTTGGAAACAGCGAGTGGAAAATCTACCGACAGCGCCAAAACCAAGCAGGTGGAGACATTGAAAAAACGTTATGTGAATTTAATCTCGCAAACAAAAAAATACAATTCCAACGACGCCTTCCAGATCATTATGCAGTCGCTGACAGATGCTGTAGACCCGCATACTTCCTATTTCAACCCATCGTATGCACAGGCCTTTAACGAAGGCATGGCAAATACTTTTGAAGGTATTGGCGCGAGGCTTATGATTGACAATGAGGCGGTGAGCATCAATGAGATCATCCCTGGTGGCCCTATCTTTAAGGACAAGACCATTCAGGTAAATGATAAGATCATTGGTGTCGCTCAAGGCAAAGATGGTGAATTTGAAGATATCATCGGCTGGAGATTGGATGCTGCTGTAGCTAAAATAAAAGGTCCTAAAGGAACAATCGTACGACTTAAGATCATTCCGGCAGGGCAACCGATGAACTCGCATCCACGTATTGTCTCCTTGGTCCGCGAAAAAATCGTTGTCGAGGAGGAATCGGCCAAAAAAGAGATCATGAACATCAAAGGTACAGATGGAAAAATGTATAAGGTGGGGGTGATCAATATCCCTAAATTTTACATGGACTTTGAGGCATACAGGAGACGTGACCCCAACTACAAAAGTACAACAAGAGACGTAAGGCTAATCCTAGATACGCTCAAGCAGGCTAAAGTAGATGCTGTACTCATCGATCTACGCTTCAACGGCGGAGGCTCTCTTCCTGAGGCTATTGATCTGACAGGATTGTTTATTGACAAAGGACCTGTCGTACAAGTAAGGGATACAAAAAATAATATTGATGTCGAAGAAGACAAAAATGCAGGGGTAGCTTGGGATGGCCCATTAGGGGTAATGATCAACCGTTTTTCGGCCTCGGCTTCTGAAATCTTTGCCGGTGCAATCCAAGACTATGGCAGAGGGGTAATCTTAGGCTCACAGAGTTATGGTAAGGGAACTGTACAATCTGCGATCGATATGTCACGTGTCATCAGCCCGACCAGCCGTCTACTACTAAAAGCTTCGGGCGAGAAAGACCCTGATACACCTGAAGGTGCTCCACAGTATGGACAGATCAATATTACACTGGGTAAATTTTACCGTGTCAATGGTAGCAGTACGCAACACAAAGGGGTGACGCCGGATATTACATTCCCATCTCAATTCTCGGCCGAGAAATTTGGTGAAAGTTCTGAAAAATCTGCGCTTCCTTGGGATCAAATCCAATCCAGCAACTTTAAAAAAGTCGCGGATATGAGTGGTGTGGACAAAAAGCTCGAAACCTTGCACGAGGCGCGTATCAAAAATTCCCTTGAATACAAATACCTGAAAGAGGATATCGAAGAAGCTCAAAAAGATGAAGATGTTAAAATTTCACTGGAATTGAATAAATTCAAAAAAGAAAAAGATGACAATCTCAAGAAAAATAAAGAGCGTATCAATGCTTTATTGAAATTACAGGGCAAACCAGCATGGGAAGAGGGCAAACCGCAACCAAAAATGGACCTTGACTTCGTAAAAGATGAAAGTGCAAAAGTAATGACGGATTACATCATCAATTTTGCTGAAAAAAAATAAGAAGTGATCAAGTAAAGTATCCAAAAAAAGAAAAAACTTGCTCCAAGTTAAAAAAAAAGTTAAAAGCTGCAGCTTTTAACTTTTTTTTTATATCTTAAAGTCGTCTTTTGAAAAGCGCTGTTTTACATAAAAATCGCCTGACCTACAACCACGAGACCACACTTGCTTGCAAGATTTATTTTTTTTTAGATCAAATTACTCGACATTTAAACACTAAAACTGTTCTGAACACTTTACATTTATTGTTATATTATAATTTAGATAAGCAAAATGAGCAAAACGATCAAGAAAATCTGCTGCATCGGAGCTGGCTATGTGGGAGGCCCTACCATGTCTGTAATTGCCAAACAATGTCCCCATATCGACGTTACAATTGTGGACGTAAATGCCGCCCGCATTAATGCCTGGAATGATAAAAACTTAGAAAACCTTCCTGTGTATGAACCAGGACTAAGTGAAATCGTCGCAGAGGCGCGTAACCGAAATTTGTTTTTCTCAACAGATATCGACAGCGCTATTGACGAAGCAGATATGATTTTTATTTCGGTTAATACGCCTACAAAGAACTACGGCAAAGGAAAGGGCCTTGCTGCAGATCTAAAGTATATCGAATTGTGCGCCCGCCAAATCGCTGCAGTGGCCAAAAACAGCAAAATAGTTGTTGAAAAATCCACTCTTCCCGTCCGTACAGCAGCAGCTCTAAAAAGTATTCTTGACAACACTGGAAATGGAGTCGACTTTCATATTTTATCAAATCCAGAATTTCTGGCAGAAGGTACAGCTATTACAGATCTGATCAATCCGGACCGAGTGCTAATTGGAGGTGAAAATGAAAACGCCATTGCCGCACTTGTCGATATTTATGCAAACTGGGTAGACCGGAGCAAGATATTGACCACAAACCTATGGTCTTCTGAACTTTCTAAATTAACAGCTAATGCATTTTTAGCGCAACGAGTATCTTCAATAAATGCCATATCAGCATTATGTGAAAAGACCGGAGCTAACGTAGACGAAGTAGCTAAAGCAATTGGTATGGATACGCGTATTGGTTCAAAATTTCTTAAAGCGTCGGTGGGTTTCGGTGGATCTTGTTTTCAAAAAGACATTCTCAATCTGGTTTATATAGCTAGAAGCTACGGCCTAACCGAAGTCGCCGATTATTGGGACCAGGTAATCATCATGAACGACTATCAAAAGCATCGATTCGCAGACCATATTATTCAAACGTTATATAATACGGTTTCTGGTAAAAAAATTGCATTTTTAGGGTGGGCCTTTAAAAAAGATACCAACGACACACGCGAATCTGCCGCTATTTATGTTGCAGACTACCTACTCAACGAGCAGGCCGAAATTACTGTTTACGACCCAAAGGTCAGTGCCGAGCGAATTTATGCAGACCTTGACGATTTAAACTCACGCTCATCAGATGAAAATAGACGTTTAGTCAAAATCGTTAATACGCCGTATGAAGCCTGCGATGACGCCCACGCCATTGCAATACTCACAGAATGGGACGTATTCAAGACCTATGAGTGGCAAAAGATAAAGGAAAAAATGAAAAAACCGGCTTCCATATTCGACGGACGCAAGCTCTTGAATCGTAAAGAATTAGAAGATATCGGATTTAAATATTACGCGATTGGCGAATAATTATTCGTACAAATGATTGGAAAAAGGGGCTTTATGCCAGATGCTCTTAGTTTTGAGCGATAGGCTATGTCCCTTTTATTCTATATAATATAGCCTTTAAATCGCAATTTTACCTTTTGTTTGTAACTTATCGTAAGATTAGTTGTTATACTAAAAACGGAAGTACAAACAGACGCTAAGGGTAATGACCTTGCAACAATACGTACTGTACCAGCGATTCCTGAGAAACCGAATTTTACAATTAAAAATACATGAGCATGAAACGTATCCTGCTTTTAACCGACTTTTCAGAAAATGCACTTCTAGCTGCAAAACAAGTAGCCCTATGTACAACGGCCTGGCACACTGAACAAGTGATTGTTTACCATACGTACAACAGCGTAACAATTGTAAACAACGAACCCATTGTTGTGGTTAATGATGAAGTAAAAGAGGCCAAAGAGAAAGAATTAAATGCATGGCTAGAGCTGATTAGACCGCTCTTTCCACCGCAAGTGACCTTATCCCATAGGATGGAAGATGTCGACCTTCCGATAGGTGTAAATGACTTATGCAAATCGGAGCATATCGATCTGGTGGCGCTGGGCATCACAGGCCAGACTGGCTTTGCCAAAATATTGGTGGGAAGCAATGCCATTACTTTAATGGATATCTGCAATAAGCCGATGTTGATTGTCTCCCATAAGGTTAATCCAGCAGTGCCAAAGCATGTACTAGCAACAACTGACCTAAAAGAAGTAGACCGCAAATTGAGTCTGTTTGACCTGGATCAGGTGCTCGATGCTTTCTCCGCCCAGTTATATGTTTTGAACGTGGCCAAAAGGGAGGGTTCTGCCGCAGATCTGGCTCAGGAATTAAAACATTTGCACGAACGCCTAGACAAGTACAAACCGATCTATGATTACATCAGCTATGACGATATCACGATGGGGATAGCAGAATATGCGAAGGAGAAACATATTGACCTTATCCTCTCCTTCCATAAGAAACAGGGTTTATTGGCAAGCTTATTCAAAACGAGCATCTCCAAAAAGATGGCATGGAATGGTGCGGCCAACTTATTGGTCATTCCAATGGACAAGTCATAAATAATAAGGCAAAGTAAGCATCCGGACAAAGGGCCTTGCATGGATTGNNCAATCCATGCAAGGCCCTTTGCCTCATGATCTGACAACTGGTATCGCCAGTTGTTTATAAAATGCGACTTGCCCGCTTATATGTTTGCAACTACTTCTTGTCTACGGAATGTTTCCCTGGCCCCACAAAGACTAGACCTAAAAACACGAAAAACAATTCGATGGCATGTGAGGCACCTGAAACACCATCTCCTTTGGAAAGGTGCATCAATCCTGCGACCACCATGGTAAAGGCAAGTAGCAGTGCCGATGGTCTGAAGAAGAGACCTAATAGCAAAAAAAGACCGCCAATAGTTTCTGTGGCTGCGGCCATAAAACCCCAAAATGCCGGCATAAAATTGATCCCGATATTGCCCATTGCTTTTCCGACGCCCCCCCAGAGTTCAGGCCCTCCTTGAAGCTTGGGCAAACCATGCATAATCATCATGACACCTAATCCGATACGAAGTATCAATAAGCCTGTATCTCTATATTTCCCCAATGAATTCCAAATTGCCATAAATAGAAAATTAATGTATTAAAATGTTAATTACTGATTGATATTTCTAAAATAACCAAAATCGGTTATTGATGCGTGTTTATTTTCACTCAAATATTAAGATTGAAAATAAGGTCCTCACAGCAGGGAAATGGATGTCCTTAGAAAAATATTGTATTTATGATACAAAATACGTAATTTAAGGACATAGACCTGATTATAAATTACTATGAAGAATCTTCTCTTATTAACGGACTTCTCTGACAATGCATATGCTGCGGCGCAATATGCAGCAAAATTAGCACCGCTTTGGGGAATAGAAAAGGTTGTGCTGTACCATACCTATGAGGTGGTACCCACGGTTGGCACAGAGCCTGTTGTCATCAGTAATTCGGATATCCTGGAAGAAAAACAAAAGGATCTCAACGTCTGGCAGGTGGATCTAATGCAGCTCTTCCCACAGGGCATTGCATGGAAAGTGGTGTTGGAGGAATATGAATTAAGCTATGGTGTCAACCGAACCTGCGCCGAAGAAGACATTGATCTTGTCATCGTGGGAACAGCGGGCAAAAGTGGCTTTAAAAAACTGCTCTTAGGAAGTAACACGCTAAAATTGATTGAGAACTGTCACACACCGCTATTGGTCGTACCTGCCAAAGCTGAATTCAGAATCCCCAAAAAGATGCTGATCGCAACCAATCTCAAGGAGGTGCGGCTTAAGTTAGACCGCTTATTAATCAATGCTGCAGAAGTACTGCGCAAGAGTGAGGTGTATGTCGTTCATGTCACCAAGGAGGATCCTGCCAGTAAGGCGCTAAGCACAGAAATTAATATAATGACCAATATGCTGGCCTCGTACCATCCAATATACAGCTATATCTTGCACTCGGATATTGCCGTGGGCATTAATCAATACATCAATGAGAATCATATTGATATGATGGTTACTTTCCATCGTGACAAAGGATTGCTCAGCCGGATTTTCAATACCAGTATCGCACAGAAAATGGCCTGGAAAAGCCAGGCGGCAATGATGGTCATTCCTGTACATTCAGGCTGATGCCTTGAGCGCAAGTAATCAAACTGTTTCATCCGAGATCAAACAGTTTGATTGCTAAAAGCTATAAATAGATGAGTTCTGTTTTATTCGTACTCGTTACTAATTTCACTTTCCGGCCTAATACCAGGGCATGGTTATCATCGATATGCCCCGCTGGATAGCCAAAGGCAACGGGAAAATCGTACTCTTTGACTTTATCCCAGATAATTTCCTCCACCGTCTGTCCAAATGTCGGATCATTGTCTTTCATGGATGAAAATCCGCCAACAATAAGGCCTTTCAATTTTTTGAATTTGCCAGCTCGCTTCAAAGCCCAGAGCATCCGATCCACAGCATAGTAGGCCTCACCCACATCCTCGATAAAAAGAATCTTATTCGCATACTTGACATCTGAGTCCGAAGCCAATAGGGATAATAAAATTGCCAAATTGCCACCGATCAACTTCCCTTCGGCCTCTCCAGGACGATTGGGGAACACCGATTGCTCATAAGCAAAGTCTACAGACTCACCAAAAAGTGCGTTTTTTAGCGTCTCCAGGGAAGCTTTCGTTCCTGATTCAAAAGACTTTGGCATCTGCCCGTGAATTGTCGCTATTTTATAGTTGCGTTGGATATGGCTGTGCAATACGGTGATATCGCTAAAACCCACCAGCCATTTCGGATGTTGCTCAAACTTGGAAAAATCAATTGCATCCACGATGCGGACGCAGCCATAACCTCCCCGTGCGGCAAATACCGCTTTGATGGATGGGTCGTCCAGCGCCCATTGCAGATCAGCAGCACGCAACTGGTCATCTCCTGCAAATTGATGGTAGGATGTCCCTACTGTCTCCCCTACCAGAACCTCCAGCCCCCAGCTCTTTAAGGTTTCAACGCCAATATCAATATTCCCTCGAATAAAGCTGGCGGGACAAACAATGGCGACTTTGTCGCCTTCTTTAAGAAAATCAGGTATTTTAGACATATTCTTTATATTTCATATCATTTAATTCGTATACAGTCATGAAGCTATCATGAGCACATGTGCTTATTCTGACCCCAAATATCTGCCCTAGCTCACACTGGTCTACCCTATTAAAAATTTAAATGGATCAAGGGAGAACAAATTTATCTTAGTTTTATACCGCAAATTGAATTATCTTTGTGAAAGAAACAAGTAAAAACTTTAATATACTTCCAAGCATTGAGTATTCTAGATAAAAAACGTTATACAATTACTTCGGCATTACCTTATGCCAATGGTCCTTTACATATCGGACACCTTGCCGGCGCTTATATTCCCGGGGATATTTTTGTTCGCTATTTGCGTTTAAATCAAAAGGATGTGGTCTATGTCTGTGGTTCGGATGAACATGGTGCAGCCATTACCATCCGCGCCAAAAAAGAGGGAATTACCCCACAACAGATTATTGATAAATACAATAAACAGATCAAGGAGAGCTTTGAGGAGTTTGGCATTTCTTTCGATATTTATCACCGTACTTCCGAACCGATTCACCACCAATTGTCACAAGATTTTTTCTTGAACCTATACAATAAAGGTGAATTTGTCGAGAAATTTTCGGAGCAATACTATGATGAGGAATACCACCAGTTTTTGGCGGACCGCTACATCACGGGTACTTGTCCAAACTGTAAATCTGAAGGCGCCTATGGCGACCAGTGTGAAAAATGTGGGACCTCGCTAAGTCCAACGGACCTGATCAACCCCATTTCAACATTAAGTGGAAAAACTCCGGTATTGAAAGAAACGAAGCATTGGTATTTGCCCTTGGATAAATACCAACCTTGGTTGGAAAAATGGCTGATCGAAGGCAAGAAAAATATTCTTAAATCAAATGTTTTTGGCCAATGTCAATCGTGGCTAAAGTCGGGTCTGCAGCCCCGCTCCATGACGCGCGATTTGGATTGGGGTGTGGATGTACCGCTGGCAGAAGCGCAAGGAAAAAAGCTGTATGTATGGCTGGATGCACCAATAGGTTATATTTCTGCAACGAAACAGTGGGCAATCGACCATGGAAAAAACTGGGAAGATTATTGGAAAACGCATGAAAATCCGGCCGATGATGCAACATTAATCCATTTCATAGGAAAAGATAATATTGTATTCCACTGTATTATATTCCCGGCAATTCTTCATGCGCATGGGGATTATATCTTGCCGGAAAATATTCCAGCGAATGAATTCCTTAACCTGGAAGGTGATAAATTATCTACTTCTAGAAATCATGCCGTCTGGTTGCATGAATACCTGGAGGAATTCCCAGGCAAGCAGGATGAATTACGTTATGTATTGACCTCAATATTACCGGAGACCTCGGATGCTGAATTTACCTGGAAGGATTTCCAGGCACGGATCAACAACGAGCTGGTAGCTATCTTCGGGAACTTTGTCAACCGTGTGATGGTACTGTCCCATAAATATTTCGATGGCAAAGTATTCAGTGGATCCCCGTTGACAACAGTAGATCAATCGGTATTGGATGAATTAAAAAGCTACCCGGCATCCATCAAGTCTTCACTGGAGCAATTCCGTTTTCGTGAAGCGCTTGCCGAATTTATGAATGTGGCACGCCTGGGTAATAAATACTTGGCTGATGAAGAGCCTTGGAAAATTATTAAAACAGATGCCGAACGTGTAAAAACAGTCCTGAATGTCGCATCTCAAATTGTTGCCAACCTTGCTGTGTTGGCACAGCCTTTTTTACCAAAAACGGCAACTAAATTATTTGAAATGCTCAATTTCCCTCAAGGAAACTGGAACGATGCAGGCAACGAAGCGCTCATTCAGGATGGTCATCAACTGGGTGAGGTACAATTGTTGTTTGACAAGGTAACGGATGAACAAGTTGACTTTCAACTGAACAAGCTCGCTGAGGCGAAATTGAAAAACCGCGCGGACAATACGAAGGTAGCCCCTGCAAAAGAAAATATCAGCTTTGATGACTTCGTTAAAATGGATATCCGCGTAGGAACAATCTTAGCGGCTGAAAAAGTTGCGAAAACAAAGAAATTACTAAAATTAACAATCGATACGGGTATTGACAACCGCACTGTCGTATCTGGTATCGCCGAATTCTTTAGTCCTGAGGAAATTGTCGGACGCCAGGTATCTATTTTAGTGAACCTTGAACCGCGAGAGATCAAAGGTATTACCTCACAGGGGATGATCCTGATGGCTGAAGATGCAGACGGCCGACTGGATTTTGTCAAACCGGATACTGCGATCAAAGTAGGAAGCATAGTGCGCTAGCCACTGACTCGCCATTCAAAATTATGCCCCCAGAAAAAAATCTGTGGGCTTTTTTTTTTGCATGTTGGTACTTATTGCGCTCATTCGTCGTTAAAGTTCGTTGGTTAGAAATGGATAATTGATGCCAATAAATCTTATGTAACGAAAAATCACTAAATTGCAGCAGTTTTAAACCTTGATGATGACAGTAAAGGATCTTTCAGATAAAGAATTATTATTGTTGCTGTACCGCGATAATCAGCATGCTTTTGATGAAATCTATAGGCGTTATTGGAATGATATGTTTCGGTCGGCCTTTAACCTCCTGAAAGATAAAGAGGCTTGTCTGGACATCGTACAGGAGTTGTTTGTCTGGCTATGGGAGCATCGTAACAATCTGCATATCGAATCCCTTCGCCCTTATTTGCTCACCGCCGTCAAATTTAAGGTGGCCAACTATATCAAAAAAGGCAAAATCAGATCTTCATTTTTTGACCAGCTTAAGGGGATCGAGGAGCCTCAGCACCTTCTGGAGGACAGTTTAGAGGTTAAAGAGATGATGGAAATCATCCACAAATTTACTTGTCAACTGCCTGAAAAATCACGTAAGATCTTTTTGCTGAGTCGTCAAGAGCATTTGAGTAACAGAGAAATTGCTGAATCACTAAATATATCGATCAAAACTGTTGAAAATCAAATGACCATCGTGCTAAGAAAATTGAAATCGTCCTTGGCAAAGCTTATCTCTATATTACTTTTTATTTTTTAATAACCCTTTTTATTTCCCGAGAATTCGTCTCTTATTTTTTTTAATTTTTTTTTAACTTGCTTTGGGGGTAATGATTCTTATAACTGCCTTAGTTATAAGAACCATTATGAAGAAAGAGGAATTTCAACAGCTGACAGAGAAAATCAGTAACGGTACCGCATCCCAAAGGGAGATTGCACGTTACCTTTATTATTATGCCCAAATTCAGCAAAATATGGATAACGAGGATGATACAGGATGGGATACCTCTGCGACAGCAGAACTCCTACATGCTCGTATTGCCGAAAATATGCCTTCAAAAAAGATCATTATTCGAAAGCTATTTGTCCGTATATCTGCCGTGGCGGCAATACTCCTAGCTGTTTCTATATTTTATGTCTGGCACACGCTTGAGGCCCCTCAACCAGCAAAAATAACCGCGTTAAAGCCTGAAGTAAATAACTATGATATCGAACCTGGCGGCAATAAAGCTATCTTGACGTTAAGTGATGGTACGTCACTGAACTTGGACGATTCGCAACAGGGAATACTTGCCCTCCAAGGATCCTCAACGATCAACAAGACCGCCGATGGAAGACTATCCTACGCAACGAAGAGCAACTCTAAAAAGAATGCTTCACATGCTTTATATAATCGCATCAGTATCCCCGAAGGTGGGCAATATCAATTGACCTTGCCAGATGGCACGAAAGTATGGCTCAATGCGGGGAGCTCGCTGCGATTTCCTGTGGCCTTTGACCAGTTACAACGTGAGGTTGAATTGACGGGTGAAGCGTACTTTGAAGTCGCTTCGCTATATGCTCCGGGAAATAAAATGAAACGTCCGTTTGTCGTCAAAACTCCAACGCAAAAAATCGAAGTGCTCGGTACGCATTTTAACGTCGGCGCATATGATGATGAAAAGTTGGTCAAGACGACACTACTGGAAGGCGCGGTAATCGTTTCTGCGCTAAAAACAGGTATAAAAAAATCGCTCAAACCTGGACAGCAGGCATTGCTCGGAATTTCGGGACAGATTCAGCTCAGGGACCACATCGATACAGAAGAGGCCGTCGCCTGGAAAAAAGGGATGTTTTATTTTAGCAATACGGACTTGAGTATTATTCTAAGACAACTTGCACGCTGGTATAATGTCGAAATTGATATGGAGAATATCCCGAATAAGAAATTTAATGGTGAACTGTCTCGCAATGTCAAGCTCTCACAGGTACTGCAAATGATGGAAAAAACGAGTGGGATAAAATTTAAAATCGAAGGAAGGAGGCTCTATATGGTCAATTAATATCTTTTTAAAAAACTAACCCCCAAAAATTGGGGGTCGAGGTGTATGCGCCAACATAAAACCTTGTTAAGATTAGTTTTTAATGATCTACCGACTAAAGTAATTAATCAATTGTTTAATAACCTTAACTTATACAAATGTATGAATAATATTTGTGGTAAGGGCATACGTTATATGCCTTTCAAAACTCTACTGACCATGAAATTCACTTTTTTACTAACCTTTGTGGCTTGCATACAGATCAAGGCAGCTGTATATTCGCAACAGGTGAGTTTATCGCTCAAAAAGGCTCCCTTAGAAAAAGTAATCAAAGAAATTCGAAAACAGACCGGCTATGCCTTTTTTTATGATGCGGCTTATTTAAAGGAAGCTGCTCCTGTCAGTGTTAACTTAAAAAATACACCCATAAAACAGGCCCTGTCTAACATATTTGAACGCCAACGTTTTACTTGGGAAGTACTGGACAAAACGATCATCTTGACCCCGATACGTAATCAAAAGGATATCGGTCAGGTAAAATCGTCGACCTCTATAGCGATCGAAATCAAAGGACGTGTGACGGATACCACCAACAGACCTATTGCTGGGGTGACAGTCTCCGTAAAGGGTACCGCAACAAATGCGGTATCGGATCAAAATGGTCAATTTACGATCGCTGCCAACCCGGGAGACGTACTGCTACTGCGCTCTGTGGGCTATGAAATCAAAGAGCTGTCCATAGGGGATCAGCCCAATGTAAACGTTGTCCTCAAGGCGGCTACTCAAAGCTTGGAGGAGGTGAAGGTAGTCGCTGTGGGCTATGGTACGCAACGCCAGCGTAATATCACGGGGTCTGTCGTCAGAGCGAATATCAATGCTTTTAGAGATGCCCCCAACACCAATCTCATGCAGAGTCTGCAGGGAACAGTTCCAGGGTTAAATATTGGCCCCGTGACTCAAGCCGGTAGCACGCCCAACATTCAGGTACGGGGACAAAATACGATCAGTGGTGGACAGAATGTATTGATTATCCTGGATGGAATACAGTATAACAATGATCTCTCCTCTATCAATCCGGATGATATTGAATCGATTGATCTCTTGAAGGATGCTAGTGCAACGGCGGTGTATGGCGCTCAAGCTGCTAATGGGGTATTGCTCATTACTACGCGCAAGGGAAACTATAATGCCAAACCTGTCATTGCTTTATCCTCGTCCTATGCTACCCAAAATCCTTCGACTGACAACCGCCCGATGAATAGGAATGAGTTTTTGGATTATATCAAAGACTTGTATTGGGACAAGTCTTACCTAGGACCTAATTATGTCCAGCCCAACCCTGATTTTGACCTGTCAAAGTATGTGCATCGCTCGCACGCAAATGAAAGCCGTACGGAACTCGTTGGGACGGACTTTGACTGGTGGGATGCGGGAACAAAGACGGGCTTTATCAACGACAATCAACTCAGTATATCTGGGGGTGGTGAAAAGGTGAGCTACCTGATCTCCGGTGGGTATACCAATCAGGCCGGATTTATTGTTAATGATTTGTTTAAACGTACGAGTGCACGCTCTAACGTGGAGACTCGTCCTTATGATTGGCTGACGCTGGGGCTACAGGCGTCGGGGTCTTTTGTGAACAAAGATGGTGCAGAGCCCTCCATCTATGGTCTCTTTATCATGTCCCCGCTCAACTCACCTTATAATCCGGATGGCTCATACGCGGTGAATCCGGTGCCGGACACCTTTGATCTCAATCCTTTCTTTACGTATGATGTGGATGATTACGAACGCCATAATTACTTTACCGCAAATACGTATGCCAATATCAAATTTCCGTTTATAAAGGGCCTGAGTTACCGAATCAACTTTGGAAACAACTATAGAACTGATAAACATTATTACGCCAGCAAGTATGCGCAGAATCAAAAAGGTGAAGCGTATAAAGATGACGAACAGCTCTATGACTATACGTTGGACAATATCCTGACATATGATCGGACTTTTGGCGCACATAGTATTACGGCTACTGCTTTATATGGTGCTGTGGAACGTAAATATGATCGGACTCGCGCCCGTGGTATTGATTTTTCGAATATCACACTCGGGTATAATAATATTGGTCTGGCGGCCCAGCCTTTTATTGAGTCGGATGCTTACCGCGAAGCGCTTAACTATCAGATGGCTCGGGTAAATTATGCTTTCAAAGGCAAATATCTGGCGACAGCAACGCTGCGCCGTGATGGATTCTCTGGATTTGCGAAGAACAATAAATTCGCAACCTTTCCGTCGGCCTCTGTTGGCTGGATCTTTTCGGATGAAAATTTTGCCAAAAATATTGCTTGGTTAAACTACGGTAAATTAAGGGCGGGATATGGCATCAGTGGTACCCAAACACCACGTTACACATCGCTGGATCGTGTAAATATTGTACCAGGCTATGTATTTGGCGATGGTGGATCAACCAGCTTTGGTCAGTCTATTGCTGTACTGCCCAACCCGAACCTGAAATGGGAAAAAACAAGGGAATTAAACTTTGCCCTGGATTTTGGATTCCTAAATAACCGTATTTCGGGATCTTTTGAAGTGTACAACAGAAGGACCAACGACTTGCTCTTTGCTCGGGTGATCCCGCAGTTAACTGGATTTGGCTCTATCCAATCTAATATCGGGGCTGTGGGCAATAAGGGATTCGAACTCATGGTCAACAGTGCTAATATCCAAAATGACCGTTTTAAATGGAATACAACTTTCTCTTTTTCAAGAAATGTAAATAAGGTGTTAGAACTATTGGGAACGGGGGATTTGCCATCGAGTAGCTTATTTATCGGGCATCCTCTGGGCACTATTTATGGTTATCAGACGGATGGCATCTACCAATTGAACGATAATATCCCGGAGGGTTTTTACCCGGGTAGCTATCGGGTGGTGGATGCTAACGGGGATGGCCAATATACGGCTAATGACAGGGTCATTCTGGGCTCTGACAATCCGGCTTACCGATTCAGTTTTTTGAATACTTTTAAATACAATAGTTTCTCCTTGAGTGTATTTGTCAATTCAATACAGGGGGGCAAAAATGGTTATTTGGGCGATAACACCCAATCTGTACAGACGAATGAATTGGCTACCAGAATCAACCGTAATAGTCAAATTGACTACTGGACGCCGGCTAATCCAAATGGGGAATACCCTTTATTAATCAATGCGCAGCCAATTATTAATCCGAATGTGTATAGAAATCGCAGCTTTGTGCGCCTACAGGACATTACTTTGGCGTATGATTTTGGGAAAATGGCTTTTGCAAAACAGTGGGGCATTCAAAATCTTGGACTGTATGTCAGTGGAAAAAACTTGGTCACCTGGACAAAGTGGAAAGGCTGGGATCCAGAGATCTCACCGGCGACCGGGAATAACTTGGGCAACGGCGGTAGACCGCTCATAAAAGCGTATTCGGTAGGAATAAAAGCAACTTTTTAATCGGCTGATAAAATTATTTATGTGATGAAGAAATTACTCTATATATTATTATTTAACTTGGGAGCTGGTACGATGTTAAGCTCCTGTAGCAAAAGTTTTCTGGATGAAAATCCTTTGGGCTTTTTGGCAACAGAAAATGGTTATGCCTCGTATTCGGATTTTAAAAATGCAGTCACTGACCTTTATGGAAAGGTACGCACGGAATTTTATTCAAATGATGACCTCACGCCATTTCAATATATTGCTGGTTGTGATTTTCTGTATGATGGCGAGCCGGGCACGGGTGTCAATAGGTTCACTCCAATGGCCACCTCACTTAATCCAACCCATGATATCCCCAAGGTGCATTGGGTGAATCTTTACAAAATTGTATCGGGCGCGAATACCATCATCGATCTTGCTGCGCAGAGCAAAATGACTGCCGAGCAACAAACAGAAATCACGGCACAGGCTAAATTTTTCAGGGCTTTTGCCTACCGTACTCTAGGGTATTTATATGGTGGTGTCCCGCTCAACTTGGCACGTGTAACTGATGTGAAAACGGACTATACCCGCGCTTCTAAAGCGGAAGTATACGCACAATGTATCCAAGATCTTACGGCAGCTGTTGCCGGATTAAAAGATATCGACCAGGTGGCTGATGGTGCTATCAACAAACAGGCCGCTCAACATTTGTTGGCGGAAGTGTACCTGGCAGATAAGCAGTATCAGAAAGCGGTTGACCTCTCCTCGTCGGTAATTTCTAGTGCAAAGGTACAACTAATGCATAATCGCTTCGGCGCTAAATCTACTAGGTCGGATGGTAACGTGTATTGGGACTTGTTTCAACCGGGGAACCAAAACCGTAAAGCGGGCAACATGGAAGGATTGTGGGTCGTTCAATTTGAAACGGATATCCCCGGCGGTGGAGCATCTTCTTCGAGTAGGACCGGATATGCTTTGGAAAGACAGTGTGCACCTTATATCGCACAGATTCCGAACAGCACCATTGCTGTCAATCCGTTTATTACACCAGCCGATGATCTCACGGGTGGCCGTGGAATAGGTTGGTCTATACCGACTACTTACTTTAGCGAAACGATCTGGAAAAGCGACTTTGATAATGATATCCGGAATAGCAACCTCAACTTTGTCCGGGAAATGATGGCGACAAATCCCCGGTCACCCTATTATGGTCAGGTCATCTCTACCAAGAATCCGCCACCTGGAATCACAGTACCTTCTAGGGCGTTTTACGCTTACCAGGCAAAATGTACCACTCCTGGGGAGCATCCAGCAAATTTGTTTTTACCAGGGAGCTCACTCCAACTCAGCTCTAATGCTGGTGTGACTTATATGGACCAATATATGTTTCGCCTGGCAGAAACTTATCTGATACGGGCAGAGGCTTATATGAATTTAAATAATCCGGGATTAGCGGCCAATGATATCAATACTGTGCGCGCTAGATCAGCAGCAAAATCAGTGGCATCATCGGATGTGGACATAGATCTTATCTTGGACGAAAGGCTTCGGGAATTTGGCATTGAGGAAAAACGTAGGTTAACGCTCATGCGATTGGGATTGCTATATGACCGTGTGAAACGCCTAAATCCCTCGTATGGAGACGTACTGCCTAAATACAACGTCTGGCCTATTCCTCAATCGGAAATCGATGCGAATCCTGGACTAATCCAGAATGAAGGTTATTAAAATTTTGCCAACCTTTAAGCTAAATTAAGTACTGTTGCCGGCGTGCTGCCGGCAACAGTACTTACGCTTTCAAGAGCTCGAATATAGCTCTAGGGCTAATGGTACTATAAAGCTGAGAATTGAAAGAAAATTGCTGAACTAGTATATTTTAAATGTGTATATAATATGATAATAATACGAATACAACCCTTTATCTTTAATCTTTTAAGGATGTCCCTACTCGCTTGTCTGCTGTGTGGCACTATGGTACATGCTCATCAGAAAAAAGACTACCCCATAACTGTATATGGTGCGATAGGTGATGGACAGCGCCTTAACACAAAAATAATACAGCAGGTGATTGATCAGGCAACAGCCGCCGGAGGTGGCCGGGTAATCATTCCGGCTGGTCAATTTTTGACCGGGACTCTGGTCATGAAAAGCAATATTGAATTACACCTACAAGAAGGCGCTACTCTATTGGGAAATACCAATCCTCTTGATTACAAAGAGATTGAAATGCCGGGCCATCCTGTGAGTCCCAAACAGGATGATAATTCCTCGCTGGCCCTATTGGTGGCCTATCGAGCTGATAATTTCAGCATCACTGGCCCTGGAACAATTGATGGACAAGGCACAGCTCTTGCCTTAAATATTGATAGCTTATACCATCTGGGTATTATTAAGGATCCTAATTACTCTTCCTGGGGAAACCGACCTAATGAAAAAGTACGGCCTAAGCTGTTTCGCTTTTCGTTGTGCAACAATGTCTCTATAAAAGAGGCTACTTTACGGAATTCTGCCTGTTGGGGCCTGTCGTTCGAACTTTGCAACAGGCTCACTATTGACGGCGTAAAAGTGCATAACCGCGCTTATTGGAACAACGATGGCATGGATATCACTGACTGTAAAAATGTACGTGTCACAAACTGCGACATCAATGCCGCTGATGATGGAATCTGTCTCAAATCGTACTATCCGGGAAATAGTAATGACTCGGTTTATATTGCCAATTGTACGGTCAGGTCGGGTGCTAGTGCGGTAAAATTTGGTACGGCTTCATACGGCGGCTTCAAAAACGTCATCATAGATCAGATCAAGGTATTTGATACCTTTCGCTCTGCGATTGCCATCGAGTCGGTGGACGGGGGTATCATCGAAAATATAAGGGTAACGAATATTACAGCAAAAAATACGGGAAATGCACTCTTTATCCGTCTGGGAAACCGGACTAAAAAGACACCCGGAACAATCTCAAACGTGTATATAGGAAATATGGAGGTGGAGGTGCCATTCGGACGCCCTGATATTAATTATGATATCAGGGCGGCTGAACCGGCTTATCATAATCCTTTCCCTTCCTCTATAACAGGTATTCCAGGACACCTGGTGAAGGATGTCACCTTAGAAAATATCCATATCACTTACCCAGGCAGGGCTTCTAAAGCGCAAGCATATTTTCCGGTGGGCAGGCTCAAAGATTTTCCGGAAAAAATCCATGACTATCCTGAATTTTCAATGTTTGGAGAAATGCCTTGTTGGGGTTTGTTTGTGCGTCACGTATCAGGCTTGCACCTGCACAATATCACGCTTAAGCTTCTTGAAGATGACTTCCGTCCGGCAATTTTATCGGCTGATGCAACGTCCATGACAATGGATAAAGTATCTGTAATAAAACCCTAAGCTTGGCTCACTTGAAATTTGAAGTTGACATGGTAAATGGCCGGCCCGGGCTAGCCATTTACCTCTCCTTCAATGATTCAGCCACTAGCCGTAATTGTTTACTTAAAATAACACAGTTTGAAGCCGTCTCTGAAAATCCTTGTCATCAAGCCAATCGTAAACTGTATCTTTCAGCTTTTTGATGATTTCCGCTTTCGATTCTGCGACAACCTTTTTCTTTTTGGTCAGCACATTGGAAACTGGGGTATTGGTGAGCTCAATCTTCGTTGCGAACATATTAAGATTCATACTGGGAACGGATATCCCCAGGATTAACCCCGGCAAGCCATGGATTAATTCTGGCCCTCCTGGGATGGGAATCTGTCCTGCAAAAAAAGCGACAACATAGATGGAATCCTGGATGATCCCGTTTGCCCGCCTACAATCATATCCGGCAATGTTGCGGTATTCATCCGTATACTTCCATTTCACTGCCGGCAGGGAGTCTTTCAGCAGCAGCTGCTCGTCGCCAAAAGGCAATAATTTAATGAAGTCCTGATTCTTAAAATTTATATAGGTCTTTGAATCAGCTAATGACGGATTGTATTGGGATACATTCCGATAATTAGTGGGATAATCTTCCTCTACGGTTTCAAACAACGTCTCTGTATCGTAAAACTTCAGTGTATGCTGTGTGATCACCTCAACTGGTCCATTTTTGACGGCATTGTCTACATTAAGCTTCTCCCAGGTATTGAGATCTGGCTTACTCAGATAATTTCGTTTCAAATAGTTCTGTACATGAAACTTGCGCTCGAAGGTCACCGTACCACTGCTTGGGAAAAATGCATTCTGGGCGTGTATTGCCGTAATGGACATACCTAACAGCCACATCATTATTATCAATTGCTTGCTCATTTGACAATGCCTCCTTTCATCTGTAAATAATTAATTTTATTTCCATCAACCAGATGGAGTTTGGATAAAAAAAATGCTAATTTAATCATGGCCGGTTCATCGTTGTAAAATTGTAGATCAGTTTTAACATCCCATAACGACGCAATACATCGTTACTGGTCTGGACAAATGCGGTTCCATCCTGATAACGGCGTACCCCAATATTTTTATTTAATATATCATTGACAAATAGCTGCGCTTCCAACGATTTGTCCTTCAGGAATTTTTTAGAGATATACCCATTCATATTGAGCATGTTAATAGACTGCAAAGTCTTTGTTGCAGCCTGATAATCCTGCCGCATGGATACCGAGATCTTAAAATCTTTGGGTAGGTAATAAGTGACTTGGGCATACGAATCGAATTTAAATGTGGTTTGGTTCAATTCGGGCTGCAGATAGGAATCCATCTGTTCGACTCCCGGACTTAAGTGGATATAAAAATCTAATTTATTGGCCTTGTATCGGTTAAAACCTATTTCGGGCCCTACACTCCAGGTTGTATTACGGTTGAGCTTAGGCGCTTCATTGAAAAGTGATAAATAGCTATATTGACTATTGTATTGTGTATTCAGTCCCGTACTCATTCTCAAACCCCATTTCTTCTGGAGCATGAAACTATATGACCCGCTCCCATACAAACGCCAGTTGTCTTTATCAATATTCACAAAAGAGATCTGTCGGGTACCATCTTCGAGGTTATAACGAATACTGCTATTGATATTTCGTTTTCCCTGATTTGCACTGATGTAAAAATAGAAACTCTGGTCTTTGAGCTGTTTGTAAGAATTATAACTGAGGGAGTAGGAATTATTGAACCCGGCTTTGAGGTCGGGGTTGTCCAAATATTCTACGAGGGGTTGACTATTTTGCTTGAGTGGCTCTATCTGTGTAAGTGAAGGCTGAACTGTCTGCCCATAATAGTTGAACCGCAAGTTTTTCGTTTTCGAAATCTTATAGTTCACATTTAATGAGGGCCTAATAGACGTTTGATCTCGTTGCAGTATTGTATTTAAATTGTTATACGTCCGCTTTACAGCCTCAAAATCAGTCCGGTTGCTCAAATTGATGGTCAACGTATTGGTTTTATAGCTCAATGCAGTATTGATGCTGTTTTTTATACTGGAGAAATCAAAATCATTTAAGACGCGCGGATCTAATACCGTATATTCGTTGCTGATGGAATCTTTATTGAATGCTTGATTGAGCGTCTCCGATTGATTGCTGGAGAATGAATATCCGATTGAACCGGTAATCTTTTTGGACAGGGGTTCGGTATAGGTGACCGACGCTCCATAGGTGTTATTGCTGAACTTGTCTTTTTTAAATTGATCAATCGTATCGGTGCGTCTGTCATTGTTAAAATAGTTTTCCGAAAAATACCATGTCTCCGAACGGTTCTGATCTGTATTGGCGTTCAGGCCGAATGTAATGGAACGGCGCTCTTTTTTAAAACGTCGTGTCAATAGAGCATTCACATTGAATTTATCCTGATCACTATTCAGGTCCGTGCGTGACCTAGTATTTGTGATAGGCTGACCATCCAAAGTTTTCTGGAAGGCTTCTGCGTCAGAAAAATTGTCCCTGCTGGATTTATTAAAGCCCATATTAACTGTCAGATCGGTAAGTGAATCCAATTTATAATCATATCTCAGATTGGCAACATGTGATTTGCTCTCATTGTCTGATCGGGTAATATTACTGTCTATCTGTGCTCGCTCGGGCAAGTTATTCTGTGCATTATAGGTGCTTGTATTATCTACGTTGATCTGATTGCGCTTGTAATTGACATTAATCTTATGTTTATCATCTTTAGTTTTATCCGAATAGCTGACGCCCATATTGAGGGCTTTGGGGACTCCTCCACCGCGGTATCTCCCGTCAAACCCGCCATCCGTATCATCCCCACTGGAAGTGATCATAATACCACCGCCATCCATCATCTGCACATTATCACTTCCGCCAACACCGTATTTCTGGCTATCCTCAAAGCCCAATCCTACCATACCGTCATTGGCCAGGATACCATAAACGGCAATTTTCTGTGATCCCTTAAATTTATTGAGCATGATCTTACCAGCATAATATTGATCTGTCCCCCCACCGGCAATTGCTTGCCCAAAAATTCCTTTCTTTTTATCTTCCTTGAGCTTAATATCAATGGTCTGTGTACGTTCGCCATCATCCACACCGGTGCGCACAGCCAGATCCGATTTCTTTTCATACACCTGTACCTTGCTTACCATATCCGACCGGATATTTTTGGTGATCAGGGTGGGATCGTCTCCAAAAAATTCCTCACCATCAAGCAACACTTTCTTGACTTCTTTGCCCTGCGCCGTGATCTTACCTGTCCCGTCAATCGTAATGCCAGGCAGTACCCTGAGCAGATCGTCAACTTTAGCGTCTTTCTCCACTTTAAAACTACCCGCATCGTATTCCACTGTATCTCCTTTGATCACCACTGGGATTCTTCCATTGACCTGCACCTCTTCTAAAAGCAATGCTGCTTTTGACAATGATATAGCCCCAAGATCCAGACCTTGGGATGTAATATGGATATCTTTGACAAGGTCAGCATACTGCGGATAAGACACGACCATCTTATACATGCCTGTGTCAAGGTTAAGAATCTGAAAAGCTCCGTTTTCTTTTGTCCGGTCAAACTTGATTAAAATAGAATCCTTGGGATTAAGTAGCGCAACAGCGGCTTGATGAAGTTTAGCTTGATCTTTGCCATCAACAACGACTCCTATAAGCCGCTGTTGGGCGTAGGAAATAGTGCTGATGGCTGAGAGTAAAAGAAACAAAACTAAAGAGTAGGTTAGTCTCATAAATTTCCGTTTATATATTGTCGCAATAAAGATATTAATGTTACTACGGAAAATTCGTAAAATAATGTTAAATAACTAAGAAATTAAAAATATAAATAACAGACAATAAAAAAATAGGCTAGCAAAGAAATCAGCATACTGTTTATCAGTATTTTATTAAAACAAAAAGGAGATGCAACTTATCTGTTACATCTCCATTTCGTTTTTGACGACTCAATTTATTTTACCTAATCTACATTTAGATTCAATTCTTTTTCTTTACTAATTAAATGAGCGATGCTGGTATCGTTCAAAATTTGTAACATCGCATTTCTCACTTCAACAAATGTATCCCGGATTCCACAGGCATGTTCTTCCGTACACTCTTCACAGGAGCGGTAGAAATTTAGACTGACACAGGGAAGTAAAGCGATAGGTCCATCGATCAGACGCATCACCTGCGATAAAAATACATCCTCAGGAGCTTTGTTTAAACTATAGCCACCACCTGCACCTTTTTTGCTATAGAGAATCCCTGCGTTTCGCATCTCTAGGAGAATCTGTTCCAAGAATTTTTTTGGAATATTTTCTTCCTGTGCAATCTTAACGATCTGCATAGGTTCATTTCCGTAGTTACGACCGAGCACCATAAGTGCCTTAATTGCATATTTTGTCTTTTTGGAAAGCATAATTTGTTAACCCCCTATTGAATTGCAAATTTACGTTTTTTATTCTATAGAATAAAACCTATAACCTAGCTGGTAAAAAAGAACCCTTAGCACAGTTTAATCCACGGATCTATGCTAAGGGCAAATAGTATTTAATATCAAATCGTTATTGGCCCAATACTGCTGTAATGGGTTTACCGATACTTCCATTAGGTTCGGTAATATGCAGCAGCGATGAAATGGTCGGCGCAATATCGACAATATGTACCTCTGTATTGGATACGCCTGGCTTAATGCCCCAGCCCATAAATACTAACGGGATATGGGAATCGTATCCCGACCAGGTACCGTGTGTCGTACCTGTAGAGCGTGGCGTTCCGTCATACCATTGCGGCTCACAAACGATTTGGATAACGCCACTCCGTTTGTAATTAAAGCCATTGATCATTTTTTCACGGACAGGCTGTGGAATCATCAGGCTTTCACCTTTTTCCATATCCGCAACATAAGCAACACCTTCAGTCTGGCGCAACTCGCGAATAATGGTCTCTTTTATTTTGTCACGGTCCAATTGAAGCGAGTCAATCATTTGATTGTTCAGATGGACTTGGTAATTCATTAAGCTTTTGACAATTTTTTCCTGTCCGAATTTCGCTTTCAATTTTTTGTTCAGATCCGAAATAATCTGACGGGAATAGAAATAACCGCCATTTCCTTTCATATCCATATAGAATCTGGAGTTGTAGGAGGCACCGTGGTCAGCTGTAAGGAAGAAGGTATAATTGCCCTTTCCAACTGTATTGTCCAAGTAAGCGAAGAAATCGGCCAACTGCTTATCTAACTGCAAGTAAATATCTTCAATTTCAACCGCCGTCAATGAATAACGGTGTCCAACATAATCCGTTGCCGAAAGGCTGACACAAAGAAAATCGGTATTTTTAGTTGGATTATTTCCCATTTGCTCATTTTTGATCGCCTCCATGGCTAGATCTAGGGTGAACTGATTTCCCATCGGTGTTGTTTTGATCAACTCAAGGCCCTCATCTTTCATCAGCTTGGATGTCGCACGCGGCAAGGTCGGTTTTTCTTCACCCGGGTATTTTCCCTCATAAATATTATCGTCGGCAATGCTGTTGGCTGCATAAGTACTCACATCGTACATGGGCTTCCAATCCCCTTTTAGATATTTTTCAGCCAATTTTTTCTTGTTGAAGTCCTCCACCCATTTTGGCAGTTTATCCATATAAAAATTGGAGGTAATCCAGTTGCCTGACTTCGCCTCAAACCAATAGGCCGCATCGGCAAAGTGTCCTGCAGGTAATATACCACCGCGATCTTTAATCGCGATACCAATGACTTTAGATTTAAAATTTGAAGCCAATTTCAACTGATCCGTCACGGTAGATGCCAGCAAGTTGCGTGGAGATTGTTTACCTTCTTTTTCAGTCGTACCCACACCAACGACATGATCATCTTGTGTACAGTACATATTCTTACCTGTAAGCTCTTCAATCCAATCATTACCTGCTATACCATGTATTGAAGGAACAGAACCGGTGTACACCGAACTGTGACCAATGGCTGTATAGGTCGGAATATAATTGATCAGGGTATTCTCACAGGAGAAGCCTTCTTTCAAAAGTCGCTTGAAACCATCATTGCCATATCGATCCGCAAAACGATAGAGATAATCCCAGCGCATCTGATCCACCATCAGACCGACGACCAATTTGGGTCTGTCCGGTTGTTGTGCCATGGTGGAGAGTGCAGCTATTCCAAATACGATACTTAAAAAAAATCTTTTAATCATTGTTGTTAGATATTAGTATTGAGCTATTAGATTTGAGATTTCAGTCATGCAAACCTTCGGTCACGAATACGATTCTTCATTCCTTGTTCTCTTTATTCTTAATTCCAGCACGCTCTGCATTAGCAAGTCATTTAATAACAGGTGCTAAAGTAAGTTTAATCTTTTAAATGTGTTTTTAAAAATTGCCCTGTATAAGAATCTTTACAATGTACAAGGTCTTCGGGCAATCCCGCAAAAACCAGTTTCCCGCCTTTATTCCCCCCTTCAGGTCCAATGTCAATGACCCAGTCTGCCGACTTGATCATATCCATGTTATGCTCAATAACCAAGATACTATTGCCAAGGTTAATCAATGCATCAAACGATTTCAGCAGTTTTTTAATATCCTGAAAATGTAAGCCGGTGGTGGGCTCGTCAAAGATAAAAAGGGTTTTCTTGCTGTTATTCCCTTTGATCAGAAAGGAGGCAAGCTTAATCCGCTGGGCCTCACCACCAGACAGCGTACTGGAAGATTGACCGAGCTTAACATAGCCCAAACCAACATCTTGCAAAGGTTGTAGCTTGGCTAATATCTTAGGCTGATCGCCGAAGAACACGATGGCTTCATCCACACTTAACTCGAGTATATCGGCTACGGATTTACCTTTATATTGCACATCAAGGACAAACTGTTTGAACCGTTTGCCGCCGCAGGCCTCACAGGGTAGCACAATATCTGCCATAAATTGCATCTCGATCTTTACTTCTCCCTCACCCTGACAGACGTCGCAGCGACCGCCTTCAACATTAAAAGAAAATGCAGCAGGTTTCAATCCCGCAGCTTTGGATGCAGCCTGATTAGCATACAACGCTCTGATCTCATCCCAAGCTTTCACATAAGTCACCGGATTGGAACGGGAAGAACGACCGATAGGGTTCTGGTCGACCATCTCGATCTGTTCCACCTGTGCTATATCCCCCTCGATAGAATCATAGACCCCGGTTTGCTCGCCAGAATAATTACCAATTGATTTCTGTAAGGCGGGATACAGGATCCGTTTTACCAAGGAGGTCTTTCCTGAGCCAGATACACCAGATACAACGGTAAATGTATTTAATGGAAACTGGACATCGATCCCCTGAAGATTATTCTCATGTGCTCCTTTGACGGTAATACTATGGGACCATTTACGCCTTTTCTTGGGTACTTCTATCTGGCTTTTGCCACTCAGGTATTGCCCTGTCAAACTTCTGCTATCTTTTAAGATCTCGCTATACGTTCCAGCAAAAACCAGCTCACCGCCATTGATTCCCGCTTCTGGACCAATGTCAATCAGGTAATCTGCGGCTTCCATCATTTCCTGCTCATGTTCAACCACAACGACCGTATTACCGACATCACGAAGGGACTTAAGGACCGAAATCAGACGCTGTGTATCACGCGGATGTAAACCTATGCTTGGTTCATCCAATACGTAAATCGAACCTACGAGCGAACTTCCGAGTGAAGTTGCCAAATTGATGCGTTGGGATTCCCCTCCTGATAGGGTATTGGATAGACGGTTTAGCGTAAGGTAACTTAAGCCCACATCACATAAAAACTGTAGCCGGTTATTAATTTCGGCCAACAAGCGCTTGGCGATTACTTTTTCATTTCCCGCCAAAGGTAAATCTGTGAAAAATGCCAAGGCTTCTTCCAAAGGCATCAATACAATATCGGTGATTGACCTGCCCCCAACCTTGACGTAGGTCGCATCTTTGCGCAGTCTGGTGCCCCGGCAGTCTGGACAGTCCGTCTTACCGCGGTAACGTGATAACATCACGCGATATTGAATCTTATAGGTCTGCTCCTCCAGTTCTTCAAAGAATCTGTTAAGTCCTGTAAAATAACTATTTCCCGTCCATAACAATTCTTTTTGGGCTGCTGTCAAATCGGAATAGGCACGGTGTATAGGGAAATCAAACTTCAAGGAGTTTTTGACCAGTACCTGCAACCATTCGCCCATTTTCTCCCCCCGCCAAGGTGCAATTGCTCCATCGTATACAGAACGGCTCTTGTCTGGGATAACCAGATCGGGATCTATACCGATAATTTTTCCATAACCTTCGCAACGCCGACAGGCACCATAAGGATTATTGAAACTGAAAAAGTTTGGACTAGGCTCTTCAAAGGTAATTCCATCGAGCTCAAACTTATGTGAGAAATGATGTCTTTGCCCATTTTCTTCGATATACAGTTCGCCCTTTCCCTCAAAAAATCCAGTCTGAATAGAATCGGACAACCGGTTAACGGTATCATCATCCTGCTCAATACGTACCCGATCTACCACGATCAATACCGTGCCATCCTGAACTGTTGCATTGGCCATGTTCTTGTCGTCAATAATGCTTTCGATTTTTTGCATTTTATCCTGATAGACAACCCGGACAAATCCTTTCTGCAATAAAAGTGATAGCTCTTCCTTGAGCTTCCGCCCATGTGATGGCACCAACGGAGCCAAGAGCGTGACAGACTCGCCTACATCAAATTTCAAGGCGAAGTCGACCACTGAACTAACACTATCTTTTGTCACTTCCTTGCCGGACACAGGGGAAATCGTCTTGCCAATTCTGGCATAAAGCAACTTCAGGTAGTCGTATATTTCGGTAGACGTTCCTACAGTAGAACGCGGGTTACTGGTGATCACACGCTGTTCAATGGCGATCGCCGGTGCGATACCTTTGATGTAATCGACCTCGGGTTTATTCATCCGCCCCATAAACTGCCGCGCATAAGAAGAAAGACTTTCGACATACCTTCTCTGTCCCTCAGCGTAGAGGGTATCAAAAGCAAGGGAAGATTTTCCTGAACCGGACATTCCGGTAATGACAACTAATTTATTTTTGGGAATATCAACGTCAATATTCTTTAGATTATTGACTCTAGCCCCTTTTATTTGAATATATTCTTTTGGAGTATGCTCCACTTTGTTACTCATAATAATCCTTATCTCACACAAAGTTACGCAATCTTGGCTGATTATAGCCGCTCTGAAGTAAATGCATAGACGAAAAAATCGCATCCCTGTAATGGGTATTTTCTGTAGATTTAGAGCTTCCCTTTTTTCAGTTCACTGACCGCATAATCCACGGCTCTTGCTGTCAACGCCATATAGGTCAATGATGGATTCTGGGTTCCCGTTGAGGTCATACACGCACCATCCGTAACAAATACATTTTTTACCAGATGGAGCTGGTTCCACTTATTCAATAGCGAGGTATTTGGGTCCAATCCCATCCGCACGCCCCCCATTTCGTGGATATCCAAGCCTGGATTTTGCTGACTGTCACTGACCTTGAGATTCTTGACTCCGGCAGCTTCCAGCATCTCTTGCCCCTGCTGAAAGAAGTCATCTCTTGATTTATAATCGTTTTCTCCGTAACCTACAGAAGTAATCAACTGTGGAATACCATAGGGATCTTTTTGATCTGTGCTCAATCGGACGTGATTGCTCTCCTGGGGAATTGTTTCTCCCTGCATCATCATCGACACGCCCCAACAGCCCAATTCGGACAAACTGTCTTTATAGGCGCCGCCAACTGGATCACCGTCAAATTCTCCACCCCGCGAACGATAGGCACTAAAAAACGAGGCATAACCTCTCAAAAAATCGGTTTCCTGATGATGGACGTTTCTAAAATTGGGAATAATCGGCTGGGTAGGCCTACGACCATAGTAATATTTGTCTTCATAGCCCTCGAATGTACCCGAGATTGTGCCCAGATAATTATGAAAGGCGACGTATTTACCTAACAAACCGCTATCGTTTCCGAGTCCATTCGGAAAACGCTCAGATGTCGAATTCAACAAGATGAGGTTTGTCGCTAATGCCGAAGCATTGACAAAGATCACTTTTGCAAAAAATTCCTGACTCACTTTTGTTACCGTGTCAATAATGCGGACACCAATAGCTTTCTGCTGCTTATCGTCATAGCATATAGATTCCACAATCGCCTGTGGACGAATGGTCAGATTGCCTGTTTTGGCAGCCCAGGGTAAAGTAGATGCATTGGAACTAAAATACCCGCCAAAGGGACAGCCACGATGACATAAACTTCGTGCCTGACACTGGCTTCGCCCCTGGTCGATGTGGATCTGTCGGGGTTGGGTCAAATGGGCACAACGCCCTTGAATTACGGGGCGATCCTTATATTGTCGCATTATGCGCTGCTGTATCTCTTTCTCGACAACATTCATGTCCCAGGCTGGAAGAAAATCACCATCTGGCATCGTGTCAATTCCATCTTTATTACCCGAAATACCTGCAAAATGTTCAACATACGAGTACCAGGGTGCAATGTCATCATAGCGAATGGGCCAATCTACCGCAAAACCATCCCGTGCCGGTCCTTCGAAATCGTATTTAGACCATCGCTGGGTCTGACGTGCCCAAAGGAGCGATTTTCCGCCAACTTTGTTAGCCCGAATCCAGTCAAATGGTTTTTCCTGGATGTATGGTTGGGCGGCGTCTGGCAAAAAGAAATGCCTGGCGTCTTCTCGGTACACGTAACATTTTGAAGCAATGGGGTTTTCATCCCTCATTTGACGTTCCACTTGGCCGCTGTGTTTAAATTGCCATGGATCCATATATGCTGTCGGATAATCTTGAATATGTTTGGCATCTTCTCCCCGCTCTAAAACAAGAGTTTTTAATCCCTTTTCACAAAATTCTTTGGCAGCCCATCCGCCAGATATGCCCGAACCGATCACGATGGCATCAAAATAATTTTCCTTATTCATCATTATATTTAGGTCGTATTTGAAAAGGTAATATACTGTAAATAATACAATTACAGAAACCATTATTATAAGTCAGATAATTTTGTTACAAACACATATGATAGATATGCCGAATCAAGATACTGATAGATCGCGGTCTTTTATTTTAAATATCTAGCTATTATCAATTAATCCTTCTGTATTATTACTTGTCTTAGAAATATAGTTTCATTTAAAACAAAGTAGCAATACAGCGGGAAACTGCGTTTGAAGAACAAAGTAAAAAATGGTTATGAGAAAAAATGTATTTAAAATTATGGTCATGATGCTATTCGTTTTCGTCGCATCCACAACAGTAAGTAAAGCACAAATGGTGATAGATAAAATAGACCTAAGTATTTTTCCGGCAGCAGAAAAAGGATATAAAAAAATGGTTATCGAGGTTCCATATTCAGAAAATGACAAGAATAAAAAAATCGAATTTTCTGTTGGTAAATGGTTGGAAGTAGATGGCTGTAACACCTTTAACTTAGCCGGTTCTTTTGAAAAGAAAGATCTTCAGGGATGGGGTTATGATTACTATGTATTCAAAACCAACGGAAATGTGGCGAGTACAAGAATGGCCTGCCCGGATAAGGCAAAAAGACATCTTTTTGTAAGCGCACAGCCGGAAACGGTACGTTACAATGGTCGGATGCCTATTGTTATTTATGTTCCTGAAGGCTACGAAGCTCAATTTAAAATCTTCACAACGGACGGGGATACCTACCGTGCTGCCGAAGTCAGAGAAAAAAATAAATAATAGCAGTAAAATTTAATTGTTTAATCAATAGCAAGCAAACTCAGCTTGCAATGAAAAGTCTCCAACAAAAATTGGAGACTTTTTCTTTCTATATGATCCCATAAAGAAAACGATCCGCATCAGGCCTCTCCCGTTACAATCCTTCTGAAAACCACCTGGCAACCTTTTTCAAAGACGTGATTCACATCGCATTACAGCAGGAAAAAAATCCAAAGACCATAAAATTAACATTTGATTAGTTTAGTATTAATATACAAAGTTTAATATTGCTTACGTTTTTCAGACATAAGTATAAATGATCATGTTCAATCAATCTTCATTACATCTACCAAAAATTGCAGTGCTCACCTGTTTTTTAACGACGTTGGCTGCAAAGGGCTTTGCCCAATCCCAATCATTTCAGGGAAAACTGATTGATTCATTAAGCCAGGACGCTATTCAGGGCGCAACCATTCGAAACTCCCACCTGGGTAAATTAGTTTCATCAGACCAGACAGGAAAATTCACCATTCAGGCGCAAATCGGTGATACCCTACGTATAGGTTTTATGGGTTATCTTCCTAAAAGCTTTGTTATTACTAGTCAGCAGCCTTTGCTAATTGTATTATCTCCTAATCAGCAATCGCTCAATGAAGTCGTAGTAACTGCCCTGGGCATAAAAAAGGAAAAGCAGGCCATAGGTTATTCCGTACAGGAGATCAAGGGCAAGGATCTTGTCAAAGCCCGCGAACCCAACGCAATCTCCAGTCTCGCAGGCCGGGTATCTGGCCTAACCATTACACCAAGTACGAATTTATTTGGCGACCCCGGCATTACCTTACGCGGGAGAAGCAATATTCTTATTGTCGTGGACGGGATGCCGATCAATACGGACTCCTGGAACCTGAGTCCAGATGATATCGAATCCTATTCTGTACTAAAAGGAGCCAATGCCGCAGCCTTATACGGAAACCGCGGACAAAATGGTGCTATTGTGATTACGACAAAGCGAGCAAAGTCGGAGGACAAGGGTTTTCAGGTAGAATTCAACTCGAGTACCCAACTGCAGACCGGATACAATGCAATTCCTAAAATCCAAACGGAATATGGTCCCGGTTCAAATTTTCAATATGCTTTCAAGGATGGACGTGGCGGCGGAATAAACGACAACGACTACAACATCTGGGGGCCGCGCTTTGAAGGACAGCTTATCCCGCAATACAACAGTCCCATTGACCCTAAAACAGGTGCATTGACACCGCTTCCCTGGGAAGCCCGTGGGAAGGATAATTTGGAGAAATTTTTACAAAATGGATTGTTGAGCACCAACAATATCTCTATTTCAAGTAAAACTGAGCGTGGGGACATCCGGCTTTCTGCTTCGCAGATGTTCCAACGCGGGACAACACCAAACACAAAACTCGGTGGCACAAATATCAATTTAACGGGCGGCATCAATGCCGGAAGCAAGCTGAGGATTGATGCGAGCATCAACTACAATAAGCAGTATTCGCCAAACTACCCAAATATCGCTTATGGGCCGAACAGTCCCATTTATATTCTGACTCTATGGGGTGGCGCGGATTATGATATCAACGATCTTAGGAACTACTGGCAACCGGGGAAAGAAAATGTGCAGCAGTATAATCGCGAATATACGATATATGACAACCCTTGGATGACCGCCTATGAAAATCTGCGTACCTACGATAAAGATGATATTTACGGCTATGTTTCTGCCAATTACAAATGGAACAGTCATCTTACCTTGAATGCACGTACCAGCGCAAGTACCTGGAACAGGAACCGTACCATTAAAATTCCGATCTCCGCCAATCTATACAATTACAATATTGGCGGGAGCCGTGTCGGCGGTTACCAGGAAACCTACGATACTTTCTGGGAAAATAATACCGAAGTATCATTAAAATACCAACACCGCATTTCAGAAGACCTTGGTTTCACGGGTTCGGTATTCGGAAACCTACGAACAGTAAGCGCAAAATCATTGTTTGCGCGTACGGATCGGGGCCTAACTGTACCGGGGGTATATGATCTCAGCAATTCGGTCATGCCAACAGTATCAACCAATGACCGCGCACTACGTCAGGTCGGTAGCGCCTATGGCTTTGTCGATCTTGACTACAAAAACAGGCTATTTTTAAACTTGACCGGCCGATTTGATAAGTCGTCGACCATGCCGATAAAAAATAACACTTATTTTTATCCTTCTGCCTCCCTCAGTGCCGTTATATCGCAGATGGTTTCTCTACCCAAAGTGATTTCCTCGCTTAAAGTGCGTGGTGCCTATGCCAATGTTGCCAGCGATTTTGTCAACGAAACGGCACAGTACGATATCTACAAACTTCTCCCCGCATACAGTAATTATGGCCGTTGGGCCAATTCCCTGACCGGAGTTACTTATACAGATGTATTACCAAATCCAGACCTTGTAGCGGAGCGCGTGAAAACAGCAGAGATCGGTTTGGAAACCCGGCTATTCAACAACCGTCTCGGGATAGACCTCGCGGTATTCCGGAATCTGGAGGGACCCCGAATTATCGAGCTGGCCACATCAGTCACCTCGGGTGTAAAGGCAAGACAAACCAATGGACTGACTTTGCTGCGAAAAGGCATCGAGCTGAGCATAGACGCAACAGCAATCCAACGTGAACACTTCAGCTGGAATGTATTGGTCAATGCCTCGACCAATCACGCCTGGCTGCATGATATAGATGGTCATCAAACTCGCTCCGGCGATGTACGCATCGGAGAACGCTGGGATAGCTTCTATGTCAATGATTTTCAGCGTGACGAAAAAGGAAACTTAATTGTAGGAACCAACGGTCTTCCGGCCTACAATCCCTATGTCAGCAGGATTGGTTACAGCGACAATAAGTTTACAGCGAGTATCAGCAACAGTTTCCGTTACCGTGATTTCAACTTAAGCTTCCTCGTTGACGGCCGCTTTGGGGGCCTGATCAAAAATGTACAGGATGCCAAACAATGGGGCTCGGGAACGCATCCCGAATCGGCTAACACCTATCGTCTCAAAGATTGGCAAAATAGAGATGTCAAAGATTATAAGGGTACGGTCATGACCGAGGGACTAAAAATTGTCAAAGGTCAATTGAGCACAGACCAAGATGGCAAAATAATTTCCGACACACGGGAATTTGCACCAAACGATATCCCCGTTTTATGGCAAAACTGGGCCACCAACTATTACCAGTCCGGACCGATCACGGCAAAAGACCGGACATTTGTCAAATTACGGGAGATCGTCCTCAGCTATAACCTGCCTGCCAATTTATTGAAAAACTCCAGGTTTTTACGAAGCGCAAGCGTCTCCTTAGTAGGCCGAAATCTACTGTACTTTACTGGAAAAGGTACACGAAACATGGATCTGGATCAGTTTACCAGCGCTAGTTCGGATTACCAAACCCCGTCTGTAAAGAGCTTTGGTCTCAATCTTAATGCAACATTTTAAAGGTTTTAACACATCAAGATATTTTTTTCAATATGAAATACTTTAAATCAGTCTTACTCTTACTTCTCTTTGGCAGCACACTGAGCTCCTGTAAAAAAATCGAAGACTTACAAAAGGATCCTGCAGCCGTCTATGATCCTGCGCCAAAACTGCTGTTTACAGGTATATTGATGCGGTCGCACGATGCTCCCTGGAGCGAAGACCACCGCTATAACCAGTATATGACCCAAAATGAAGCCTATTATACCGGACAGCCATACAGCTGGACGACAGGTTCCTTTGATACACCTTATGGCGTGCTGCGGGATGTCTACCGGATGGAAATCGAGGCAGCTAAAACACCGGAACCGGGTGCTGTTTACCTCACCTTAGCTAAATTCTTCAAAGCCTATTTTTTTGCCCGGACAACCGAAATGTTTGGCGATATCCCAATGGCAGATGCGCTACAGGGTGAGACCGGCAACAACTTTGCCCCAAAGTACAATACACAGCTGGAAGTATATCAGCAAGTGCTTTCCTGGCTGGAGGAAGCCAATACCGAACTGGCTAGCTTTAAAGAAAAAGGCTCTCTTCTTGAAGGTGATTTCTTTTACAACGGAAAGACGGAGCAATGGCAAAAGTTGGTCAACTCCCTGAAGTTGCGTATACTGATAAGCCTGAGCAAACGTGCCGACGATACTCCGGTATTGCGCATCAAAGAGCGATTTGCGGAACTGCTGGCCAATCCTTCCAAATATCCATTGATCCTGGATAATCGGGATAATTTCCAGCTGCAATACAATTCGATCAATACATATCCGCTCTGGCCCACTGACGGTGTGATTATCAAAAAAGATGTGCGAAATACCCTAGGTGCAACTTATCTGGACATCTTAAAAACAACGCGGGATCCACGGTTGCCGGTACAGGCACTTCCGGCCTCTGCCTTACCATTTGATCCCGCAACACCTTTCGAGGCCTATCAGGGCGGCAAGACGGGCGACCTACAAAGCACGCTGTTGAAACAAGCAACAGAAGGACAGCTTTCCATGATTAATTTTGACTATTGGCTCGCTTCTCCTTCAGGATTACCATCCATTCAGCTCGGGGCCTCCGAAGTGCAGTTTGCGCTTGCAGAAGGGATCAACCGAGGCTGGAGTAAGTCGGATGCAAAGAGTAGATTTGAAGCCGGTGTAACGCAATCCATGCTGTTTTATGGCGTCTCCTCAGAAAAGATTGAAACCTTTTTAAAGGGCTATCCTTACAAGGGCGACAATTCCGAAGGTCTGAAACAGATCCTCACACAGAAGTATGTTTCTTTTTTCGAAAACTCAGGCAAACAGGCCTTCTTTGAGCAACGCCGCACCGGTATCCCTGAATTCAATGTAGGACCGGCAAATGCCAACAACAACCAGATTCCAAAAAGATGGGCTTATCCTAAAAATGAATATAGTACCAACGAGAGCAATTTAAAAGAGGCCCTGCAACGTCAGTTTAACGGATCGGATACGCAGAATGATGTCATCTGGTCTATCAAATAAACAAAATCAACACCTTTGTATCCCTCATTCGATGTATTCAGATGCAAAGTAGAAATTTTTGAAAATCAGGAAATATTTCAAAAGAAAATTAGAAAAGCAGGAATCTCCACGGAGGAATAGTATCCGTCATTAAAGAGCTATTACTAAGCTAAAAAACAGCGGAAAGAACTGATACAAAAAAGCCATCGAAATACTATTTCGATGGCTTTTATCTTATAATCTTTAACTACTTACTATTGAAATTTTTTCGCGTTTACTTTACGCTCATTTTCTGTCAAGTAGATTTTACGCAAGCGGATAGATTGTGGTGTAACCTCAATGTATTCGTCGGCTTGAATATATTCCATAGATTCTTCTAGCGAGAATTTAATTGCCGGTGCAATGCGTGTGTTATCATCTGTACCCGATGCACGCATATTTGTCAATTGTTTACCTTTAACAATGTTGATCGTTAAATCATTGTCACGGATGTGCTCTCCCAAGATTTGTCCTTCATAAATATCCACACCTGGATCAACAAAGAACTTACCTCTATCTTGTAACTTATCAATAGAGTAAGCAGTAGTTGTACCTTTATCCAAAGAGATCAATACACCATGCAAACGTCCAGGGATTGTTCCTCTCCAAGGCTCGTACCCTTTCAAACGGTGTGCCATTACAGCCTCTCCGGCAGTAGCAGTCAAGACGTTGTTACGCAGACCGATGATACCACGAGAAGGAATTTCAAACTCAAGATGTTGCATTTCGCCTTTCGTTTCCATCACTAAAAGTTCACCTTTACGTTGTGTTACCAACTCGATCACTTTACCGGAAACTTCAGCAGGTACGTCAACAACCAATACTTCGATAGGCTCACATTTTTTACCGTCGATCTCTTTCAAGATAACTTGAGGCTGACCTACCTGTAATTCGTAACCTTCGCGACGCATTGTTTCGATCAATACGGATAAGTGAAGGATACCACGGCCGTATACCAACCATGCGTCTGGAGATTCAGTAGGAACGACACGTAAAGCTAAGTTCTTCTCTAATTCCTTTTGTAAACGATCATGAATATGTCTCGAAGTCACCAATTTACCTTCTTTACCAAAGAATGGCGAGTTGTTGATTGTGAACAACATGTTCATTGTTGGTTCATCAATGCTGATCACTTCCAATTGCTCTGGGTTTTCAAAATCAGCGATCGTATCACCGATATCAAAACCTTCGATACCAACTACAGCACAAATATCACCACATTTAACTTCTTCCACACGACGACGGCCCAAACCTTCGAATGTATGTAATTCTTTTACACGGGATTTTACGATCTTACCATCACGTTTTACTAACGAAATAGGCTGTCCTTCTTTGATGGTACCACGTGCCACACGACCGATAGCTATACGACCTACGAAAGTCGAGTAATCTAAGGAAGTGATTTGCATCTGTAATGTACCTTCAACAAATGGCGAAGGTGGGAAGTGACTAATGATTGCATCTAATAATTCAGATACATCTTCTTTCTTTTCTTTCCAATCTGTTGACATCCAACCATGTTTGGAAGAACCGTATAATACTGGAAATGCCAATTGCTCCTCTGTAGCATCAAGGCTAAAGAATAAATCAAATACATTTTCGTACACCTCTTCTGGGCGACAGTTTTCTTTGTCCACTTTATTCACTACAACCAAAGGCTTCAAACCTAAGGATAATGCTTTTTGTGTAACAAAACGTGTTTGCGGCATCGGACCCTCGAAAGCATCCACAAGCAATACAACACCATCAGCCATTTTCAATACACGCTCTACTTCACCACCGAAATCGGCGTGACCAGGTGTATCAATAACATTAATCTTTACGCCTTTATATTGTACTGAAACGTTTTTAGCGACAATAGTAATACCGCGTTCACGTTCTAAATCGTTATTATCCAGAATTAAATCACCTGTACCATCATTATCTCTAAAAAGATTTGTGAAGTGTAAGATTTTGTCTACCAACGTAGTTTTACCGTGATCGACGTGAGCGATAATCGCTATGTTTCTAATATTTTGCATCCAGCAAGTAAATTTGTTTTTAAATTCAGGGTGCAAAGATAAACATTTTGCACCACAAAATTTATAACTATGTGTATTTTATTTAATTACACCTAATTCTTTACCTACTTTGGTAAAGGCGGCGATCGCTTTATCTAAGTGCGCAAGCTCATGTCCTGCTGAAATCTGCACACGGATACGGGCTTTTCCCTGAGGTACAACAGGATAGTAAAAACCGATCACATAAATACCCTCGTCCAACATTTTAGCGGCAAACTCTTGGGCAAGTTTCGCATCGTAAAGCATCACAGGGACGATCGGATGGAAACCTGGCTTGATATCAAATCCTGCTTCAGTCATCTTTTCACGGAAATATTTGGTGTTGGATTCAAGCTTGTCACGCAATACTGTCGTCTCACTCAGCATATCCAATACGGCAACAGAAGCGCCTGCAATCGCGGGTGCCAAGGTATTTGAAAATAAATACGGGCGCGAACGCTGACGTAACAAATCGATGATTTCTTTTTTACCGGAAGTGAAACCGCCAGAAGCACCACCAAGGGCTTTACCAAGTGTTCCCGTAATAATATCTACGCGGTCGATCACGTTGAATAGCTCGTGTGTACCACGGCCTGTAGCGCCAATAAAACCCGTACAATGGGATTCGTCAATCATGACCAAAGCCTGATATTTGTCCGCAAGATCACAGATCTTGTCTAACGGAGCAACTGATCCGTCCATGGAAAATGCACCATCGGTAACGATGATTTTGTGTCTCGCTCCTGATGCTGCCTGCAGTTGTGTTTCTAAATCTGCCATATCCGCATTTTTATAGCGGAAACGTTGTGCTTTACACAAACGTACACCATCGATAATCGAAGCATGATTCAATTCATCGGAAATAATTGCGTCCTCAGCACCAAACAAAGGCTCGAAAACACCTCCGTTTGCATCAAATGCCGCGGCATATAAAATCGTATCTTCTGTCCCTAAGAATTGGGATATTTTTGCTTCTAATTCTTTATGTACATCTTGTGTACCACAGATAAAACGTACGGAGGACATGCCATAACCATGTGTATCAATTGCCTGCTTAGCCGCCTCGATCACTTTCGGGTGAGAAGATAATCCCAAATAGTTGTTTGCACAAAAATTGATGACTTCCTGCCCTGTGCTCACTTTAATATCTGCTCCTTGAGGGGTAACGATCACCCGCTCTTGTTTATACAATCCCGCTTCTTTGATTGCTTCCAATTCTTTTTGTAAAACTGGTTGTAATGTATTGTACATAATTCGAATTTATTTTTTTATACAATATTACAGGTTTTCATTGGAATAATTCGCTTTCGGCACTTGAGAAATGGGTTATTCATGCAGAATTCATCTCAAATCAATGTTTTGATAACATGAAAACGATTGCACAAATTTATATTGCGCTACCAGCTTACTGCTCATGATAACCTCACGATTGATTTGTATTCATTGACTACATCTCGAATACCCAGCTACTACATACCAGTTCGCAAAGTTTAAAAACAGGAACATATAGCTATCCTTCGCCGTTAACCTCCTTTAATACCTAAAATTCAAGTGCATGACTGCCTCTCAGAAAAGGCTGTGATATACGGATCCGCTGCTATTCGTACCGCAGCGCGTCCACCGGATCCAATTTTGAGGCTTTTGATGCAGGGTAATAACCGGATAGCATCCCGACTAGGCCACATACGGCAAATCCAAGAATAATTGCTGTCCAGGGGATAATAAATGAAGTCCCCAGCTGAAGGGCCAATAAATTACCGATAAGGATACCGATAAATATTCCCGCAACCCCGCCCATCATGCAGATGACGATGGCCTCCATGAGGAATTGCTTTCGGATCACACTCGGTGTAGCGCCTATTGCCTTGCGAATACCGATTTCCCGTGTCCGTTCCGTTACAGACACCAACATGATATTCATCAATCCAATGGATGCGCCAACAAGTGTAATAAATGCAATCACAACAGCTCCCAAGGTTACCATTGCCATATTCTGCATCAACATCTGTGCGACTGCATCTGATTTGGTAATCTCAAAATCATTGGGCTGCCTGGCCGAAAGGCCACGAATATTGCGAAATACAATGGAAGCTTCGCCAATTGCTGCTTCCAGGCGCATCGGATCATTGGAGGACACGGTGATCACATAGGAGGGTTCTACAACTTGCATAACGGATCTTGCTTTCACCAAAGGAATAAAACAGGCTCTATCACCGCCCATACCGGCCGAAGAACCTTTGCTTTTCAATACCCCGATCACCTGATACCGAATATTATTGACCGTGATAAACTGTCCAATCGGATCAATGATTTCGCCAAAAAGCATTTTACTGACCTCACTACCAATAATAATCACGGCCCCACCGGTCTCAACATCCCTGACGGAGAAGTTCCGGCCTTCGCTGACAATATAGCCCGAGGTCTGAAGATAATTTTCATCGGTACCTATAAGGCCTATATTCGGGTTTGTCTTTTTAGATTGAAATTTTGCGGTCGAATTCCAGGTTACATTGGCGCTGATGGATGTCGTGGCGTTAAAATGGAAATTCTGTCTGAACCGGGCAGCTTGAGCGTACGTAATATTGGCGAATACCTTTGACCGTGTCCCTCCTGTTCCTATCTGCACATTTATACCTCTATTTCGAATATTGAACGAATTGGAACCCATGGAAGAAAAAGAATCCGTTAGGGAGTTTTTCATGGCATCAATAGATGTCAATACGCCAATCAGGGCCATCATCCCTATCGCTATGATCAATGCCGTTAAAAATGTCCGCAACTTGTTGCCCACAATAGATTGCAGCGCAAGTTTTACGTTTTCAACATAAGACATTTTTACGGACATAAAGCGATTTTTATAATTTGCAGATGAAAATACTGTTATTCCTCCACAAAACCAAAAGGCAATTTATTCTACTGGAATAAATTGCCTTTTTATCACAGATTTCTACCAACAGGCAGATCTGTTTTAACTTTACTGCAATGGCACACGGCGCATAGTTACACGATCATCTGGCGACTACTTTATCCTTTTCCAGCTCTCTGTTCTACCCAGCAAACTAACCCCCACATAACCGCGAATGTCAAGTTTATCTCCCTTTAAAGTCATTTTACAGCTGTAAGTTTTCCCTGTTTTCGGATCATAGATTTTCCCGTCCTCGTAGGTATTTCCATCTTTTACAAAATTAGTCAAGATCTCCAATCCTTGGACTGCCCTAGCCTGAAGCGCCTTATCTGGGTTTTTAACGTCTTTCTTGGGCTGTCCGGCTTCATTATTCGGAAATTTAAGCCAATAAAGCTTGCCGAAAAATTTATCTCCTTTTTTATAAATCTCCACACGTCCCTCACCACTTGGGTTTTCCCATTTTCCGATAATAGGATCTGTCTGTGCAAACAATGTTACTGTAACAAACAACATTGTAAATGCCATCATAATTTTTTTCATTGGTCTATTGATTTATGAGTTATTACTATAAAACAATCGCTTTGTCTTACTTACTAATCTATTAGAAATAAATATACAAAATATTTACTATGCTAGCATACATTATTTCGCTTGATATACATTTACAAGATAGACAAGCAATTTCTTTTCGGTTTAAATCTTCCTTCAAGTTGTATGGGGCTGCAAGCAAAAATACGGCTGGAACGCTATTGCATGACGATGGCAGCAATGCTGCCACCTAGATTCAACAGACCAAGTTTATACCACACAAATAAAATAAATTTTGGCATCGCGTTTGTACGACAGTTATTATATTATTACTTTATTCACTGTTTATAAATTAGCACATATTATGAAATTTATTATTAGTCTTCTACTTACCGGCGTAATCGTCGCAGTTGCTTGTTGGATTGTTCCAGGCGCACATGTCGCAGGATTCGGCTGGGCTATTGTCGCGGGGTTGGTCATTGGATTTGTCAATGCAACCGTAGGTTCAATTTTAAGATTGTTCACTTTTCCATTAAACTGGCTTACGCTTGGGCTGATTTCCTTTATTATCACCGTTTTAATGGTATTACTTTCAGACTCGCTCCTTGGATCCAAATTTGACGTGGATGGGTTTTGGACAGCAGCATTGTTCGCCATCGTCGTTGCCGTATTGGAAATGATCATCGGAAGCACTTCAAAAGACTAAAATCATATTAATTATATAATATAAAAGGCTGTTTTCCGATTGGCGAAAGCAGCCTTTTTCTATATCAGCGGGCATGATACTCTCCGAACAAAAAGCCTATTTTCTAATGTTCTCTATGCGCTATTTTAATTTCCCGACCTTCGCTTTTTAAGCTTAAAATAGCTAAATTTAAATTATTTAACAGATCCTCCCATATTATGTGCGAACACAATCATGAGCATAGCCATACAGAAAAAGAGACTCCCTGGTGGGTATCACAACGTAAACTCCTTATTGCGCTCATTATATTGATCACCCTGCTGGTCCTCAAATATGCCTTTAACATTACCCTTCCCTTTTATGCTGCATTACTTTTAAATGGTGCGGCATACCTATTAGCAGGTATACCCGTTCTGCAGATGGCATTGCGGAAAGCAAAACGTGGCGATTTCTTCAATGAATTTTTTCTGATGAGCGTTGCTACCTTAGGTGCGTTTGCAATCGGGGAATTTGAAGAGGGCGTTGCCGTCATGGTCTTTTACCAGATCGGTGAATGGTTTCAGGATACAGCTGTAGATAACGCCAAAAAATCCATAAAATCGCTTTTGGACATCCGTCCGGATAAAGTCACGGTCCTGCGTGCTGGAAAACAACTGGATGTAGATCCCAAAACCGTCAACATCGGTGAGGTGATTGTTGTTAAAGCGGGCGAAAAAGTTGCGCTTGACGGAAAGCTGCTGAATGAACGGGCTGCATTCAATACCGCTGCCCTAACCGGAGAAAGTAAGCCAGACACCAAATATCAGGGTGACGCTGTCTTTGCGGGCATGATAAATTTAGAAACGGTTTCTGAAATCAGCGTAAGCAGCTCCTTTCAAGACAGCAAATTGAGCAAGATACTAGAAATGGTGCAGGATGCTACGGCACGAAAATCCAAAACACAGCTATTTATTTCCAAGTTTGCAAAGGTTTATGTTCCTATTATCTTCACCCTGGCAGTTCTCGTACTGATCGTCCCAATATTTATTGTCAGTGACTATAGCTTTAGAGAATGGTTTTATCGCAGTCTGGTGTTTCTGGTAATCAGTTGTCCTTGTGCTTTGGTCGTGTCGATCCCCTTAGGTTACTTCGGTGGGATAGGCTTAGCTTCCAGAAATGGCATCTTGTTTAAAGGTGGCAATTTCCTGGATGCCATCACTGCTGTGGATACGATTGTGATGGATAAAACGGGGACTCTGACCGAGGGTGTTTTTGAAGTGAAAGAGGTCGTTGCTGTCAATGGACAGTTGGCGGAACTATTGGATTATGCCAAAGCCATTGAATCCAATTCCACCCATCCTATCGCAAAGGCGATAGCGAACTATCATCAGGGAGATGCTACCTTCAATACCAAAGGGATAGAGGAAGTGGCTGGCCATGGACTCAAAGCGACGATCAACGATAAGCTTGTTCTCGCTGGCAACAACAAACTGCTGGACAAGTTTGGTATTTCCTATCCGAAAGAAATAAAGCAAATTGTCCATTCCATTGTACTGATAGCAATAGACAATCGATATGCAGGCTATATTACGGTTGCTGATCGAAACAAACCGGATGCAAAAGCGGTCATTTCGGCAATGCGGGCACAGGGCTTATACACAGTCATGCTGTCTGGCGATAAAAAGGCGGTGGTAGATGATGTGGCAAGCGAACTGGGGATAGATAAAGCTTATGGTGACCTGCTGCCCGAGGACAAAGTAAGACATGTCCAAAAACTGATCGACGAAGGGCGAAATGTCGCTTTTGCCGGCGATGGTGTCAACGATGCTCCTGTGGTTGCTTTGGCCCAGGTAGGCATCGCAATGGGCGGGTTAGGTGCAGATGCGACTATCGAAACGGCTGATGTGGTGATTCAGAATGATGAACCTCATAAAATCCTATCGGCGATTAAAATTGGAAAAATTACGCGTCATATTGTATGGCAGAATGTCATCCTGGCAATGGGCATAAAGGTTATTGTGCTGATCCTAGGGGCCGGTGGAGTTGCAACGCTCTGGGAAGCTGTCATCGCTGATGTCGGGGTTGCGCTATTGGCGATTTTAAACGCCATCCGTATCCAAAACAAAACGGTATGACGGCATGAGACAAATTAAAGCCAATATCGTTGCTAAAAAACACACTGGGCTACCTTTTTTGATACGCAGCCCAGTGTATCAGTTCTCTTCACTTAGTCACGCCAGGATTTATAAGTATTGATCAATCCATTGGTGGAAGAATCATGACTTATAACCGGATTATTATCGCCCAATTCAGGCAGAATCTGATTGGCCAGCTGTTTGCCAAGTTCGACTCCCCATTGGTCAAAACTATAGATATTCCAAATCACCCCTTGTACAAAGATCTTATGTTCATAAAATGCGATAAGCCGGCCCAAGGTACGTGGTGTCATTTTTTTCAACAGTATAGAATTTGTCGGTCGGTTGCCTTCAAATACTTTATAGGCTTTTAGTTCTTCGATCTGTAGCTCTGATTTCCCTGCTTTCTTCAATTCGGTAACCACTTCTTGCTCGGTCTTACCATTCATCAATGCCTCAGTCTGGGCAAAGAAATTAGACAATAAAAGCTGATGGTGGTTGCCTATAGGATTGAGACTATTCGCTGGTGCGATAAAATCGCATGGAATCAATTTTGTTCCCTGGTGGATCAATTGGTAAAAGGCGTGTTGCCCGTTTGTCCCAGGCTCCCCCCAGATAATAGGTCCTGTTTGATAGTCCACTGCTTCGCCATTGCGATCTATATACTTACCATTGCTTTCCATATCACCTTGTTGGAAATATGCGGCAAAACGATGCAAGTATTGATCGTAAGGAAGGATTGCATGGCTTTCTGCCTGAAAGAAATTATTGTACCATATGCCAAGCAATGCCAATATCACGGGAATATTTTCTTCGAAGGCGCTGGTTCTGAAATGCTCATCTGCATCGTAGGCCCCTTTTAGAAGTTCCTCAAAATTATCAAATCCAATAGCCAAGCTGATGGAAAGACCTATTGCGGACCAAAGGGAATAACGTCCGCCGACCCAATCCCAAAATTCAAACATATTTTGGGTATCTATTCCAAATGTACGTACTGCTTCGGTATTGGTACTCAATGCAGCGAAATGCTTAGCAACATTCTCCTGAAGAGCTCCATTGGCCAAAAACCAATCTTTAGCTGTATGTGCATTCGCCATTGTCTCCTGCGTAGTGAAGGTCTTTGATGCGATCAAAAACAATGTCGTTTCGGGATCTACAGTTTTCAATGTTTCGGCAATATGGGTGCCATCTACATTAGATACAAAATGTACATTTAAACGCGTTTTATATGCCTTTAAAGCCTCCGTTACCATAACGGGGCCAAGATCAGAACCACCGATACCGATATTAACCACATCCGTGATCTCTTTGCCTGTATACCCTTTCCACTCTCCGGATATAATTTTGGCGGTAAAGGTTTTCATTTGTGCCAACACACGTCTCACATCTGGCATCACATCTTTCCCATCGACAAATACAGGTCTTTCGGATTGATTCCGCAACGCCGTATGCAAGACAGGCCTATTTTCTGTTACGTTGATTCGTTCACCCGCGAACATAGCCTCAATGGCATCGGCAAGGCCGCATTCTTTCGCCAGCTGCACCAAAAGAGCTTTCGTCTCTTCGTTTATACGATTCTTGGAGTAGTCCAAAAGGATATCTTCGAAAGCGATCGAGAACTTTTCAAAACGTGCAGGATCTGCGGCAAAAAGCTGGCGTAAATCCTTGAAACCGTTACTATATGGGCCAAATAGCGATCCAAAATGCTGCGTTAGATTTCTATAGGCCTCTGTCTTTGTAAAATTAATTTTTGGGAACATGCTGTTTTACTGAATTATTTGTTTTTAAACCTCGATCAGATCCTGTTGTATATTTTATTACACATCGTATAGATCGTTAACGACTGTTTATTCTGTCGACGATATCAAAACTAAAAAAAAAAGGTCAGATATTCGTACCGTGGACTACCTATTGCTTATTAAAAAAATTTAATAGGCGCCTACAGCTGATCATGTTGCTCTCAGTCTGCAGGCGGTGATCGCAACAACTTAATTGGATGCTATTCCGCATTTATTAATTAAAAAATTTCTACATTAGCAGCTATGACAAAAGAACAAATTCAAGACTTGAGGGATCGCGTTACTTCCCTGAGGAGGCATCTTTGACATCGATGCCCGCAAAGACGAAATAGAGAGGGACCAGGCCATTACCCTGGAAGCAAACTTCTGGGATGATTCCAAAGCTGCAGAGAAAATATTGCAGGCCATCAAAACCCAAAAAGTATGGACTGATCATTTTGATGAAGTGGCTTCGGCAGTTGAAGACACGTATGTCATGTATGAGTTTTTTCAATCTGGAGATGCTACGGATAAAGAACTGGATGATCAGTATAAACTTGCATTGGAGAAAGTCGAAGAACTGGAGTTCAAAAATATGCTCAGTGCTGAAGAGGATCAGCTGGATGCCATCCTGCAGATCACCGCTGGTGCCGGAGGTACCGAAAGCTGTGACTGGGCAGCCATGCTGATGCGGATGTATATTATGTGGGGCGAGAAAAATGGGTATAAAGTCACCGAACAGGACTCCCAGGAAGGCGATGTGGCTGGAATCAAAAGTGTCACCCTTCAATTATCTGGAGCCTTTGCTTATGGCTACCTTAAAGGTGAAAATGGTGTCCATCGATTGGTCCGTATTTCCCCTTTTGACTCCAACGCAAAAAGACACACCTCATTTGCATCGGTTTATGTCTATCCGCTGATTGATGACAATATCGAAATCGATGTTAAAGATTCTGAAATCGAATGGGATACCTTCCGTTCGGGAGGTGCTGGAGGACAGAATGTAAACAAGGTGGAGACAGCTGTACGGCTACACCATAAACCCACAGGCATCATTATCAAAAATCAGGAAACGAGATCGCAATTGCAAAATAAGGAAAACGCTTTGCGCTTATTGAAATCACAATTGTATGAGATCGAAATGCGCAAGCGACAAGAAGCTTCAGCGGCGATTGAAGGAAATAAAAAGAAAATTGAATGGGGGTCCCAAATTCGGAACTATGTCTTACACCCGTATAAATTAATCAAGGATTTACGCACTAATTACGAAACATCAAATACCCAGGCTGTATTGGATGGAGACCTCAATGATTTCCTGAAAAATTATCTAATGGAATTTGGCGGTTGATATCCCCTCACAATAAATAAAAAAATACGCTCCAGACTGAGCGTATTTTTTTTTGCTATAGAGCACTGCCTTATTTCAGACACAGTTTGTCACATAAACTGTCAATTACTATTTAAAAAAATCCCAAAAATGTTAAAAAACCTTAAAAGTCTACCACATGGTTAGCGTAGGTAATTATTGATTAGATAGACAACAAAATGCAATCAACAAACTCATTATCAATTTATTAAAATAAAAACTTATGTATCAACAACGTTACAAAACACAAGTGCCTTCAATTTTTGGCACAAAATAAAGGCATGTGTTTTGCGTTTATGGATTCGTAATATTTTCATTACAAAGGACTCAGTATATGGGTCAGCAAAGAGAATAAAGAAGAATGTATATCTAAAAATAGAACGGTTATGAATTACATGAAAGAAAACTCAATCGTATCAAAGCAGATGGCCAAACAATGGAAACCTGCAGTGTACGACGTTAATGAAGAAAAACAGCAACAATCTGCGACGACAGTAGACAAAGTTGAAGAAAGCAATTTCGGCGCAAAAGAATACGGTATTTTTGGAGCAACCTTTTTTGTGCTATTTGCGTCAGTCTTTGGTGTATATATGCTACAACCAGATTTTGATGCATTACGTTTCCAACGTTTGGACAGTATCGGCGGTACTTTTTTAATTGGTTTAGGTATATTTTTAGCCGTTGTCGCCATCAGTTTCTTATTATTCTTAATTGTACTTCATCGTAAATACAGACCAATTGCATCTGTTTCAGATGAAGAACTGCCAACATGTACGATTATCGTTCCAGCATATAATGAAGGGCAATTGGTATACGATACCCTGCACAGCTTGGCCAGCAGTGATTATCCGGAGAAAAAACTTCAGATTATCGCTATTGATGACGGAAGCAAAGACAATACCTTTGCCTGGATACAACGTGCGAAGATGGAATTGGGTGATCGTATTGAAATCTATCAACAACCAAAAAACATGGGTAAACGCCATGCATTATACCGTGGATTTAAATTGGGGACAGGCGAAGTCTTTATTACAGTAGATAGCGATTCTGTTGTCAACAAAGACACCATTCGTAACATGGCCAGTCCATTTGTGACCAACCAGGAATGTGGGGCAGTAGCTGGTAATGTGCGCGTACTGAATAATAAAAAGGCAATCATACCTCGTATGTTAAATGTGAGTTTTGTATTCAGTTTTGAGTTTGTACGTTCGGCTCAAAGTATGTTGGGAACTGTAATGTGTACCCCTGGAGCATTATCTGGTTACCGCAGAGAAGCTGTTATGAACTGCTTGGAGGATTGGGTCAACCAAACTTTTATGGGACAACCTTCTGATATTGGAGAAGATCGCGCCATGACAAATATGATATTGAAACAGGGATACCATGTATTGTTCCAATCAAACGCCTTCGTGTACACTGATACGCCTGTACGCTATAAAAACTTATATAAAATGTTCATCCGTTGGGAAAGAAGTAATGTGCGTGAAAACATTATGATGAGTCAGTTTGCCTTTAAGAATTTCCGTAACGGACCAAAATGGGGTGCCCGTATCTTGTTGATCATGCAATGGAAGAAAGTATTGCTTTCGTATCCGATGATGTTATTGATGCTTTGGACTGTATTCCATTATCCATTGATGTTTTTGAGTTCAACCTTGGTTGGAATCCTAATATTTTCAAGTATTCAGGCTTATTTCTTTGCATCCAAAAATTCAAATGCAAAAGAAGCTTTCTGGGCATATAGTTACAGTATATTTTACGCTTTTAGTTTATTTTGGATCACACCTTATGCCATTGCTACGGCTGGGCGCAAAGGTTGGTTGACAAGAGGCTAGTTTCGACGGAAAGAACGTATCTTTACTTTAAATATAAATATGACAGATTTTCAGATTAAAAAAATTGCCATTATTGGTCAGGGGTATGTGGGATTGCCTTTAGCGATAGCTTTCTCTGAATTCTTTCCGGTGATTGGCTTCGATATAAACAAAACGCGTATTGATGAACTTAAAGCTGGTATAGACCATACCCTTGAAGCGGATGGTGATGAGCTATTGCATGCACGGAATCTATTTACCACATCGGAACAGCGCAGGGGCTACGACGCAAGTTCAACCGTTCATGATATCGCAGATGCCAATGTGTATATCGTCACAGTGCCGACACCGATAGATCGTTATAATTCGCCGGACTTATCGCCGCTCTTGGCTGCATCTAAAATGATTGGAGAACTGTTAAAGGCAGGTGATTTAGTTATCTATGAATCGACGGTCTATCCGGGGTGTACCGAAGAAGAATGTGTCCCCGTTTTGGAAAAAAATTCGGGTTTGAAATTTAATCAAGACTTCTTTGTTGGATACTCTCCAGAGCGTATAAACCCCGGAGATAAGGTGAATTCACTGCAAAAAGTGATGAAAGTAACCTCCGGAAGTACTGCCGAAGCCGGATTTGTGGTGGATGGGCTCTATAAAAAGATTATTCATGCCGGTACACATCTAGCTCCTTCCATCAAGGTAGCAGAAGCAGCAAAAGTAATTGAAAACGCGCAGCGGGATGTCAATATTTCTTTTATGAACGAATTGGCCCTGATCTTTGACCGCGTTGGTATAGATACACAGGATGTGCTCGATGCTGCTGGAACAAAATATAATTTTCTCCGATTCAAACCGGGATTGGTTGGGGGACATTGTATTTCAGTAGATCCTTATTATTTAGCGCAAAAAGCGACACAGTTGGGTTACCATCCGCATGTTATCTTATCTGGCCGCGAGGTTAATGATCAAATCGCTTCTTTTATTGCTTCCAAGGTTGTCAAACTGATGATACAGAAGAATATCAAATTCGAAAGTGCAAAAGCCTTGGTATTGGGAATCACGTTTAAGGAAAATTGCCCTGATATACGCAATAGTAAGGTCATCGATATGATCCACGACCTTAAAGAATTTGGCCTAGAAGTTGATATTTACGATCCTTGGGTCAATACAGACGAATTACGAAAGCATTTCGGTCTAGAACTATTAGAAACCCTTCCGCAGGTGGGTGATTATGATACGATTATTCTTGCCGTAGGCCATCGGGAATTTCTAAATCTGGATCTCAAAAATCTAAAAAAAGATCCTGCTGTTGTCTTTGATATCAAAGGAATACTTGATCGAAAATTGGTAGATGCCCGCTTGTAGTCTCATTTACTAAACTCTATTTTTGACAACATTCTTTGTAACCCGTCCATTTTCTCCCTTAAATGGGAAGAAAATGGACGGTCTTTTTATATAAATAGCGGTTGCGCAGTTCTTGATTTTTATGACTATACAATAATCAGCAATAGGATTTTACAACTTTAAAAAAATACAGAAGATCAAATCAGGACGATAACTAACCAAATGTTTTTAAGCATAAAATCTTTTGATTCTAAAAAAGCTTAGATATTATAAGACAGGATAATCAAGATTTAATAAAAAAAGCGACTCTTTTGAAGTCGCTTTTGTAGCCCGTAGGGGAATCGAACCCCTGTTTCAAGAATGAAAATCTTGCGTCCTAACCCCTAGACGAACGGGCCGTTTTCTGTTTCGGTGTGCAAATATAGAAAGTTTTCTAAATCTGTCAAAATTTTATCGAAAATTTTATTCATTTTTTTTAAAACAAATCTCAAACACCTCTAAAATAGCTATATTTAGACTCATTGAAAAAGTAACCAACATGACTGATTTTAAAAAAATTAAAAACCCTCTACTCTATGCTGGCCTTGGCATGGCACTTTTTAGCCAAACAGCATATGCTCAAAAATCGAGCTCAATTGCAGATCAGCTGCAACTCACCTGGCAAGTCAAGGATGGCCAAAATATCCGTAAAAACCCTGTCTCAACAATCATTCTGAAAAATACGGGCAAAAGCGCAATACAGCTTAATGATTGGAGCCTCTGGTTTAATTTTATCCGATCTATTGATCCCAATAAAGTAGATAATAGATTTGCCATTGACCACAGGAATGGTGACCTATTCCAGGTTAGCTTTAAGAAAAACAACTTTTTATTGAAAGCACAGGACACCGTTCATATTGATTTCGCCACAACTGGACTCGTCAATTATACCGATGGACCAATCGGTCTGTACATAAAAAATAACAAAACCGGGCTTTCAACAGATATTCGGAACTATACGGCAGTGAAAACGGCTCCTCAATCCGAGGCCGAAAAAAATGACTATTGGTCCTATAAATACGACCTGAACCAACTTACGAAAGGAGTCGAAGCGCAAAGCATTATCCCTTTACCCAGCAATATAAACATCGACAACAACACAAAATTCAACGTAACGACCGATACTAAGGTATTTATCGCCAGCGAATTTTCTTCAGAAGCGAATTTTCTGACAGATTTTCTGAACAAGTACACGGGAATCAAGCTATCTCCTTCCCCGGAAAAAGAGGATGGAATTGTTATCGTCAAAGCAAATGATCTAAAACCTGAATCCTATCGGTTAAACATTGATGCAAAGGGTATACACATAGAGGCATCGGATAGAGCCGGTGCATTTTATGCCATACAGTCGTTAAAATCACTGATCAATCATCAACAATGGAGTAAAACCACAAAATCAATTGCCTTACCACACGCAAAAATAGAAGATAGCCCGCGTTATGGCTACCGCGGTTTTATGCTGGATGCAGCCCGTAATTTTCATAGCAAGACAGAAGTGCTACGCATTTTGGATCTGATGGCTACCTACAAATTAAATAAGTTCCATTTCCACTTTATTGACGATGAAGGTTGGCGATTGGAAATTCCATCCCTACCCGAACTGACGGCAGTGGGTGCCAACCGCACTGCTAATTTTGAGGATGGCAAAGGAATTCAACCAGCTTACGGTTCTGGGGCAACTGCAAAAGCGCATCAATTCTACACAGTAGCCGATTATATCGAAATCTTGCAATACGCACAGGCAAGACATATTGACGTAATTCCTGAAGTCGAAACACCGGGGCATGCCCGTGCGGCGATCAAAGCCATGCGTGCCCGCTATGCTCACTTCACTAAGACGGGCGACAAACAGAAAGCAGAAGAGTTCCTATTGGATGATGCGGATGACAAATCGGTCTATAACTCTGCGCAGAACTGGAACGACAATGTGATGAACCCTGCCCTACCTTCAACGTATCATTTCCTGAGCAAAGTAGTCGATGAAATCAAAACGATCCATGAAAAAGCCGGGATACCGTTGAAAATTATCGATTTGGGAGGTGATGAAACACCGAGTGGCGTCTGGGAAAAATCACCCAAAATCCTTGCTTTCATGAAGGATAATAACATCAGCAATGTCCTGGATGTATGGCCGCTATACATTGCCAAAATAAATCAACTTGTCCAAAGCAAAGGTTTGACAATGTCAGGATGGGAAGAGATGGGCATGCGTAATAAAGGGAAAGGAATGGAAGTTAACGCTGAATTGGGTAAATCCAGCATCCATCTCAATGTATGGAATAACCTTCCGGGACAGGGACAGGAGGATTTAGCTTACCGCTTAGCAAATGCAGGTTATAAAGTTGTGTATACAAGTGCAGCTAACAACTACCTGGATATGTCATGGGATCGTGATTTTGCGGATCCGGGCCATAGCTGGGTGGGTACTGTAAACTTGAACAGAACCTATTCTTTCTCACCGGAAAACTTCTTCATCAATCTTCGTAAAGATGATACAGGAAAAGATCTCGTAAAAGAAGCTTATACCAACAAAGAGCAGCTCACTGCAGAAGGAAAGAAAAATCTGCTCGGCATTAAGGGTGCACTCTGGTCCGAAAAAGTATCGACAGATCAACGCCTTGAAGAGATGATATTCCCTCGATTAATTGCTATTGCCGATCGCGCCTGGGCCCAGGAACAAGCTTGGGAAAAAGGCAATTCTTATGATGAAGCAACCTATCGCAAGTCGTATACAGCCTTTATTAAGAAATTAGGCGAGGATGAATTGAAGAAACTGGATATTATTAATGGGGGTTATACCTATCGCCTTCCGAAGCTTGGAATTAAAAAAGAGGGTAACCAACTCTATATCAACACAGATTATCCCGGATTCAAAGTCTATTATACAGAAAATGGAAGCACGCCAACATTGAAGTCAAAACAAGTAGATGGCGCAATCCCTTTTCAAGCGGGCAAGAAATATCTATTCAAGGTATTTGATGCCAAAGGTAGATCCGGAGACGTTATTGCTTATTAAAAACGAAACGGGATTATTACAATAAAAACAGTAATAGCCAACATAAAGAAAGCCATCAGTGAAGTGATGAAATAATACTTCCGAGGGTCGCTTGAAACTAAAAAGGGGATGATTTCTATTCGAAATCATCCCCTTTTTAGTATTAACTATTAAATGCTATCCGCTTAAAACTTATAGCTTAACGAAACAGCCGCATTTCTCGGGTCGATCTGATTGATAAATCCACCACGGAAATACGAGTTCAATCCAATCTCATTGGTGATATTGTTCACAAAAACTTTCGCATCAAACCTCTGCCATTTATAACCTACCTGTGCATTTAAAGTTGTATAAGCTGGCATATTGAATGGTTCGGTTCCATAATATTCACCATGACCATTGGGCGTCAAGCTATATTCATTAACTGGACGATCTCCAACATAGTAAACTCCGGCACTTAAACTCAGATTTCGAAGAGCTCCTTGGTTAAACACGTACTGTATCCATGCATTGGCTGTATGTTTTGGGGCATTCATTGGCGCGGATCCATCCATATAAGATGGTGAATTTTTATATCGTGCATCTAAATAGGCATAACCCAACATTACAGTCAAATTTTCCAATACACGGCCATTCAATTCAGCCTCAATACCGTCACGTACCAGATCCCCGGCTTTAAAGTATAATCCCGTAGCAATATTAGTTCCTGATGTATACTCTGCGTTGGTCAAGTTAGAAGTATAAATATGGAAATAAGTTAAATTAAAGCGCAATCTATTATTTAACCAATCCGATTTAATCCCCCCTTCAAATTGCTCTGTTTTAGAAGATCCTGCGGCTGTACCATCTGTTAATGGATTGGCGGCATTTCTTAAATTCGTCGAATTTGTATAAGAACCGAATACATTGAAATTTTCAAATGGAGTAAGGATTATACCCGCCATTGGGTTCCATGCGGATTCTCTTTTATTTCCATTTGATGTAAAATCCTTGGTTATAATCTCTGAATAACGCAGTCCCAACACAGCTTTGATGTACTTATTAAATTCGATAACATCCTGTCCCATGAAACCTATAGCAGAGTAATAGCTTCTTACAGGAGTCCCTGCCGTATAGTTAATTTTTTTTCCTTTTCGCTGATTACCCAAAGAATCGACATATACGACTTCCGAAAGATCATTCACCCAATCACCATGGATATCAATGATGTCTATCACGGAACTATTTTGATCTGCTTTTTTCAAAAGAACATTTTTCTCCAATGGACTTAGTTTCCCAGCGAAAGAAGTTGTTGTCGCATCAGCGATACGATAGTCTACCCCTGCCTGAACCAAATGTTTTACTTTACCCGTATAAAGATCTTTCCCAATCAAATCAAACTGGAACGTTTTATTCTTGTCGTCACGCAGGCTTTTGCTCATCGAGCGCGAGAATGTATTATATTGTTTTGCATCATCTTTAATCAATGAGGAAGATGATGATTGGTTATCGACCTGATAAGATGATGTCGCAATAGAAGCTCTGATACTCCAGCGATCGGTCAATTCATGATTGATCTGCGCCATAAAGCTCTTCATCTCTGTATTGTTATTATCCGAATTGAAGCCGAGAAACTTGTTGTTTGGAATAACATACAACGCATTCACACCTTGTGAAGGGTTTAAATTGACAGCGGAATTAACCGGTGTACGATTATCATTAAAATAGTCGCCCTCTAAAGTTATTGTCGTCTTATCTGTAGGTCTCCAGGCTAAAGATGGATTTAGATAGACACGATTGGCTGAAAGCCCTTTTCTAAAACTATCATTTCTTTCATAGGCACCGTCCATACGAAAAGCAACAGTCTCCTTTTTATCCAACACAGTCTGAAAATCAAATGTCGGACGAAATTGCCCCCAGCTTCCTACGCGTACTCCAACTTCGCCAGCGTTGGTAAAATTAGGCGTTTTGGTCACCACATTGATCACTCCGCCGGCATTACCAATGTCGGTTATAACACCTTGTGTTACCGCAGCAGACCCTTTGATCATCTGGATAGACTCCACCCCCTGCATATCAACAACACCAGAAGCGGTCTGAAACTGAGAGTCCATACGTACCCCATTTTTCAAAACTGGCACCCCCCTGAATCCGCGTGTAGATAAGGACTCTTTGACACCTCCGTATGAACCAAACAGCGTGACACCTGGAATATTTCTTACAGCATCAGTCAATGTTAATATACCCTGATCTTGAATTACTTTATTGGATATCACCGATATACTCTGAATCTGATCTGAAGGTTTTAACGGCATACGGGTAATCATCTCTAGCCCTTTTGGTTTTTTATTACGCTCACCAAACACTTCCACTTCGTCAATAGCTTGCTCGTTGCTTACCAAAACCACTGGTTTGATCATCACTTCACGGCTGGCGGTGTTAAACACATAATCAATCGAAGTCGTTTGATATCCTAAATAGGTAAAACGGATAACCGCATTCTGATCGACACCATGCAATCTAAAATGGCCTTTATGATCTGTACGTACCGTTTTATCGCCAATCGAAACCGTTACCGAACTTAAAGGATTATTATTGGCGTCAACAACCTTCCCCTTTACAATTCCTGAGGTCTGTCCATATACTGTGCTTCCGATTAAAATCGTAGCCGCAAGAGCAAGTAAGTGTTTGTTCATGTTAATAATTTTGGGCAATTATTTTTATTCATTCTAAATANNTATTTAGAATGAATAAAAATAGAAAAGCTCTGAACCACCTATGGCTCAGAGCTTTCTATAAGCTTTTAACTTATTATTTTTAGTCAAATTTCCATCGAACAAAAGCTTCTATCGCTTCGTAGTTAGCTAAACCTAACCTATCATATACCGACGCTGTGTCACTCGTACGGTCTTCTGCGCGTACCCAAAATTCACGTGGATCATCGCCCGGGAATACAGGTAAATCTTTTTGGGATTGGTGTTTGAAGATCGCTAAACGCTTGCGGTATACCTCTTGTGGCGATAGGGGAACGGCCATTTCAATCTCATGGATTGGGTATTCGTGCCATGCGCCTCTGTACAACCACAACCAACAATCTTTTGTCCACTCATCAGTTTTGCTCAATCTTCTCAAAGCCTCAAACAAAATATCGAAACATACTTTATGTGTACCATGTGGATCAGCAAAATCTCCAGCTGCGAATACTTGATGCGGCTTTACCTGACGCAACAATTCCATTGTTTGTTGGATATCGTCTTCAAACGATACTTCCTTCGCAAATTTTTGTCTATCATAGAAAGGAAGATCCTGGAAATGGATATTTTCATCTGGCAATCCGACTAAACGAGCACCGGCAATGGCTTCTCCTTTACGGATCAATGCCTTTATTTTGCGAACAAGTTCGGTATCGATCTGATTTGGTTTTTTCGTTGCAAAGATTGCTCTTTCTTCATCATAAATCTGATTGATCTGAGCGGCCTCCGCTTTCGCACCGATTTGATTTGCCAGATCCTCCGCAAACTCCAGGTAACGCACCACATCATCATCCCACACAGCCGTATTACCACAAGTTTGGTAAGCGACATGGACATTGTGTCCTTGATCTGCCAAACGGATAAATGTCCCCCCCATGGAGATGACATCATCATCTGGATGCGGAGAGAATACAATCACGTTTTTCTTAGCCGGATTTGCACGTTCTGGACGTTGTGAATCGTCTACGTTAGGCTTACCACCTGGCCATCCTGTTATCGTATGTTGAAGTTCATTAAAAATACGGATGTTGATATTATAAGCAGGACCCGTTTCAGTCACCAGTTTTGCCATACCATGGGCATTGTAGTCTTCATCGGTAAGTTTCAAAATAGGCTTATTAATCTCTAAAGCCAACCAGACTACTGCTTTTTTAATCAATAATGGCGTCCAGGTAACATCTTCGGCTAACCATGGAAGATCAAAACGTGTCAACAACGACGCTGCTGCCTCATCCAAAATGAACTCGACATTATCTGACAGCTGAAGATATGTAGCCGGAATCTCTGCAGAAATCTCGCCTTCAACAGCTTTTTTAATGATCTCCGCTTTCGTTTCAGTCCATGCCATCAAAATAATCTCTCTTGCTTTGAAAATTGTACCAACGCCCATTGTGATGGCTTTTCTTGGCACATTCTCTTTTCCACCAAAAGCGCGTGATGCATCGCGACGTGTCAAATCATCTAAGGTTACAATACGGGTACCGGAGTTGGGCGCAGAACCCGGTTCGTTAAAACCAATGTGTCCTGTACGACCAATACCTAGCAATTGAATATCTAAACCGCCAGCAGCTGTAATCTTTTGCTCGTATGCCTCACAAAATGTATTGACTTGGTCAGGTGCCAGGGTACCATCAGGAATATTTACATTCGCCTTATCAATATCCACGTGATCGAACAGGTTTTTGTTCATAAAGGTCACGTAGCTCTGATCGGCGTCAGGTTGCATGGGGTAATATTCGTCAAGATTGAAGGTAATCACGTTCTTAAAGCTTAAACCTTCTTCTTTGTGCAAGCGAATCAGTTCTTGATAGACCTTCACCGGTGTGGCACCAGTGGCAAGACCTAGAACAGCTTTTTCACCTTTCTCTTGCTTTGCACGAATAATGTCAGCAATACGATTTGCAACGTTTTTCGAAGCTGAATTTTGATCTGGATAGACGCTTACGGGGACTTTCTCGAAGCGTGTTTCTTCCAATAAATTTAATCTAGCCATTTTATGGATATATTGATAAACGTGAATTACAAATTTATGAAATTAGTGAGTTAAGTTGAAGTAAAATTTTAATAAAGTACCCTGTTCTTAACAATATTTTAAATAAAACCTTTTAGCCCTGAATTTAGCATCTAAAACAGGCTAAATGTTATTCAAAATCGCTACCGCTTCCGATAAAGTAACGTCCTGTTTAGCGAAACAAACGCGCAAAACTTGCTGATCTGTAGCCAGTTTGTAGAATGCGGAGAGTGGGATTGTCGCTATTTTATGATGCTTTGTCAAATAACAGGCAAAATCAAATTCTTTCTCTTGGCTGATTGCACTATAATCCAGATTCAGAAAATAGGTACCTTCACAGGGTAACACCTTAAAACGGGATTCCTTCAAACCATTTTTGAGCAAGTCTCTTTTTTTCTCAAAAAAACCAGCGAGACTTTCTACGTGGGTAATATCTTTTAAATATTCAGCGATCGCAATTTGCATTGGTGTATTGACACTGAACACGTTAAATTGATGGATCTTTCGAAATTCTCGCGTCAGCATGGCGGGAGCTACACAGTACCCAATCTTCCAACCTGTTGTATGCAACAGCTTTCCGAAGGAAGCGACAACAAAACTCCGTTCGCGCAAGGTCGGAATACTCAAAACTGATTGCGGCTCAACTCCATCAAAGACAAGATGTTCATAGACTTCATCGCTGAGTAGCAGGGTGTCTGTACCTTCCAGAAGCTTGCCAAGTTTATTCAATTCTTCTTTCCCGAGAACTTTCCCTGTAGGATTATTCGGATTATTGATAATCACCAGCCGCGTCTTTTCGTTGATCAGGGTCGCTACATAATCCCAATCAATTTGAAAATCCGGTGCCAATAACCGAACGGGAATGACTTGACCGCCAAACAATTCGATCGTGGGTGCATAACTATCGTATGCAGGTTCGAATATAATCACTTCGTCCCCAGGCCGGACAACTGTTGCTATCGCCGTAAAGATGGCCTGGGTTCCCCCGGCCGTTACAGTGAGTTCATCGGTTGGGTCTATATCCACAGCATATATTGCCTTGTATTTTTGGGCAATGGTCTCACGTAGGCTTTGTACACCAATCATTGGTGCATACTGGTTGTGCCCTTTTTCCATGGCCTCAGAAACCAATCGGACAAGTTTGGGATCTGTTTCAAAATCTGGAAACCCCTGTGAAAGGTTTAGGGCTTGCTCTGCATTGGCAAGCATGGTCATCTTGGTAAAAATTGATGTACCGACATGTGGAAGTTTAGCTATGAGGTCGAAGTTCATTTTTTTTGACATTTTATTAATCTACTAAATTAGTGGATTTTCCTATATTTGTTAAATATATATAAGAATAGCAACATGATAAAATACATCACACTACTTTTTTTGGTTCTTCCATTCTTTGCTACAGCGCAGAAAAAAGAATTGACCAAACAGGAATATATTGCCCGTGTTAAAGCGGTACCGGATTCTATCTCGACGTTAGTTGACTTGCGTCGTGTAGGTGGCTATGACCCTATCTATAAGGAGCTTCAGGCACTTTACAATACATTGAGTACTAATGTCAAAAACTCCATTGAAGGAAAAGAATTTCAGCAATATCTCAATACATTGGAGACCGTTCAGATCGGAAAAATTGCTCCCGCTTTTACTCAAAACGACACAACAGGCAATCCAGTGCACCTGTCAGATTTCAAAGGTAAATATGTACTGCTTGATTTTTGGGCTTCATGGTGCCCCGATTGCCGCGTAGAAAGCCCGGATCTGGTCAAAACTTACCAACAGTTCAAAGGAGACAACTTTGAAATCCTGGGCATATCCTTTGACAAAGACCGCAACTCCTGGATTAAGGCTATTCATGCAGACAAGCTACACTGGAGACATGTTTCGGACTTAAAACGTTGGCAGAATGATGTAGGTACATTATATGCAGTGAAGTCTATTCCGCAAAATGTACTAATTGACCCGAATGGAAAAATCATTGCGAAGAATTTGCATGGGGATGCCTTACGTGCTAAATTGAAAGAGGTCTTAAAGTAAGATTCATAAAGACGTACTTTACCTATTATCGCCCGAAAATCAGTATGAGGACAAGTCAATTTCTGACAGCGTAAAATTCGATAAACGTAAAGAAATAGTATTCATATTGAATAATACTATAGGGAAATAGGTACATTATTAAAGATAAAATAGGTGCCAATGTTGGACACCTATTTTTTTTTGCATCTTTTGTAAACATATTATCCAAATAAAGCACTAAATATATCCTCCAATTTAGCCACTGGTCTAATCGCAATATTATATTTCTTGGCGTCCAACCCTTTAGTATTGAACTTAGAAATAAAGACACCATCAAAACCCAGTTTTTCGGCTTCCTGGATGCGTTGCTCAATCCGGTTTACAGCTCTGATTTCTCCCGATAAGCCCACCTCGCCGGCAAAAGTCAGGTTGCTCCGGATCGGAATATCTTGCTGAGATGAAATAATCGCAACGACAACGGCCAGATCAATAGCGGGATCTTCGACACGAAGCCCGCCGGCAATGTTCAAAAACACATCCTGTGCACTTAAACGAAAACCAAAACGCTTCTCCAATACGGCCAGCAGCATGTTTAACCGTTTTGTATCGTAACCTGTAGAGGAGCGCTGGGCTGTTCCAAATGCAGAATTGCTGACCAAAGCCTGCACCTCGATCATCATGGGCCGCATCCCTTCAAGCATGGCAGCAATGGAAACCCCGCTCACGGGTTCATCACGTTGCGAAATCATAATTTCGGATGGGTTTGATACTTCCCGCAATCCGGACCCCTGCATTTCATATATACCTAATTCCGAAGCGGAGCCAAATCTATTTTTGACTGCGCGTAAAATACGGTACACATGATGACGGTCGCCCTCAAATTGGAGTACGGTATCGACCATATGTTCCAATACTTTCGGTCCAGCGATGGAACCATCCTTAGTAATATGGCCTACAATAAATACGGGAGTACTGGTTTCTTTGGCAAACCGGAGTAGTTCGGCGGTACATTCCCGCACTTGGGAAACTGAACCCGGTGCCGATTCAATCTGTGATGAGTGCAGCGTTTGGATGGAATCGATGACAATAACATTGGGCTGTACGGTCTCAATCTGCTTGAAAATATTCTGTGTAGATGTTTCCGTCAGAATATAGCAATTGGCTTTAGAGGACTGCGACAACCTTTCTGCCCGCATCTTGATCTGTTGCTCACTCTCCTCTCCGGAAATATAGAGTGTTTTAACCTGTGGGATGGACAAAGCCAGCTGCAGCATTAAGGTGGACTTTCCTATCCCGGGCTCACCGCCGATCAATACCAGAGAGCCCGGAACAATTCCACCTCCCAATACACGGTTGAACTCCTGATCGGGGGTAAGAATACGCGATTCATCCTGATACACAATCTCATGTATGATTGCCGCCTTATTTGCCCTTTTTGCATTACTGCTTGTTGTCGTGCTTCGCCATTCAGGAACTTTTGAGCTTGACTTTTCGACCACTTCCTCCACGAAACTATTCCATTGTTTGCACGAAGGACACTGTCCCATCCATTTGGGGGCCTCATAACCACAGTTTTGACAGAAATATGCTGATTTTGTTTTTGCCATTCTACGAAATTACAAATTTCTATCCTTTACCTTACCCTTCATTTTCTTTTAAAATCCGCAGAAAATTCTGCCCCATGATTTTAGCGATAGCTGCTTTGTTGTAGCCTCTTTCCAAAAGCCCCTTTGTCAATAAAGGAAATTTAGAAACATCTTCTAAGCCCTGAGGTGACGATTCGATGCCGTCAAAATCTGACCCAACTGCAACATGATCAATACCTACTTTCCTGACCAGATAATCAATATGATCCAATAATTTGGATAATGGTGCGTCGGCTTCGCGCTTGGCCTCCTTTGACAACTGATCATACATGCTCCAGGTACTCTGCGTTGTATCCGCATTCTTCCCAACCTGTTTTTTGTAGATCTTCTTTAACCTTGTTTCATAGGTCGGGTCTAAAAAACCAGAGTAAAAGTTCACACCGATCACGCCGCCGTTTTTCCTCAACGCTTCCAATTGTTCATCTTTCAGGTTTCGGAAATGTGGACATAAACGATAGGAATTACTGTGCGACACCAATATTGGCTTACTGGAAACCGCAAGGACATCATAAAAAGTCTGCTCACCACCATGGGAAAGATCGACCAGCATACCAAGTTCATTCATTTTTTTAATGATTGCTTTCCCATGATCAGTTAATCCTTTTGCCTTCGAATCCATCTTTTTGGACTCCATTGCAGCGCAGCTTGCCCACAGTAGATTATAGTTCCAGGTCAAGGTCAAATATTTCGCGCCACGTTCATGGAGCCTAACCAGATTGTCAATACTCTCCTCGATCATATTACCACCCTCCACACCGATAACAGCAGCAATTTTTCCGGTTTTTAGAATTGCGTCAATGTCCTTTGTGGATTTCGCTAAGGCGATATCTTCCGCATTAGTCGCAATCATTTTTTCCAGCGCATCTATCTGGGCATTGGCATGTTCAAATGCTCCGGTCTTCCATTTTGCATCATCCGACCAGACAGCAAATACCTGCACATCTACTCCACCTTCCTTTAACCTTGGTAAATCCGTGGCACCGGAATTCAGACGCTGGCCGATATCTTTTCCCTGAAAAATAGACTCATAGATCACATCATTATGCCCATCAACAACAATCATGTCTGCATGAATTTGCTTATATTCCTGACTATAGGTCGGGCGGGTCAAGGATAGCATGCACAGTACCATGAGCAATGGATTTTTTATCATTTTTTCATTTCATTAATTGTTTCGTAAATGGCATCCTGAATCCGGCTGCGGATATTGAGATCCAACAATTTGGTACTGACCTGCGGGTGTACCCGATTGGATAGAAAGATATAGACCAGCTGGTTTTGCGGATCTATCCAGATACAGGTACCTGTGTACCCCGTATGTCCGAAGACAGCGCTATTGGCCAATTTAGATGGATATTCATTTTTCGGATTTGGATCCCAGCGATCAAACCCGAGTCCTCTTCGGCTTGAAGTGGACTGTTTACTGGTAAACTGATCTATCGTTTCCGTCTTAAAATAGCGCTCTCCGCCATATTCACCCCGATTCAACAACAGCTGTCCATATATTGCCAGATCATTGGCCGTAGCAAACAGTCCCGCATGTCCGGCAATACCTCCAGCCATCGCTGCTCCCTGATCATGCACATATCCTTCCAACAAGGTTTTACGGAAAGAGGTATCCTGCTCCGTCGGTACAATCTGCTCTTTTGCGAATCGTTCCCTTGGAAGATATCCGGCATGTGTCATCCCTAATGGTCGATAGAAATTTTCCTGAACATAATCTTGCAACGGTACAGCCGTCTGATGTTCGGCAACTTCCTTCATCACATACATGCTTATGTCGCTATACACATAGTTTCCTGTTGGCTTAACTGGGGACTTTAACATTTCGGGCCACATCACATCCCGATAGTAATGATTGAGAATATAACTATTGTCGGCCATCTTAACCTGATGCTGTTGATCTGGGCTGGCAACAACATCTCCGGCTTTCAAATATTTATAAAATGGGATAAATGGTGTAAAACCAGCTTCATGTAGCATTACGGATCGCAATTTGATATCTTTTTTATTCGTATACTTCGCTTGCCACAGATAGTGCCCCATGGTACTGTCCAGATTAATGATATTACGTTCGGTCAGACGCATAATAACAGGAGTAGTACCCGCGATTTTACTGACTGAAGCCAGATCAAAAATATCACTCGTTTTTGTCGGAATTGCCTTCGTGTAGGTATGATAACCGTAAGATTTTTCCAATAACACCTGTCCGTCTTTGATAACCATCACGACCGCGCCGGGTGTTGCCTGCTTCTCAATTGCTTCTTGTGCAATGGCATCAATTTTTTTTGTCAATTTACCCAAGTTCAGACTTGCGTTTTCACCAAAACTGTATTGAAGTCGCGTTTGAGCCGTCTTGGCGTTTCCTTCAGTAATAGCTGCCCCGCCAAAAATTGACATCGCGGCATTGCGTTGACCGACAGCAGTAAAAGGTGCCAGTAGTTCAATCAAATCGGATTGTGGATGTTCGGACAGGACTTTTTTGCTGCGTTCATGCTCAAAAAAATGACAGAGCACAACCTTTTTATTGTTCAGGACTGCCTGCTTGAGCTGCGCCAAACAATCTGCATCCAAATCATCTTCCTTGCCCGCTACAATAACGGTATTATAATATTTGATATCTTCATTAAATTTACTAAAATCAAAAAGCGCTGTAGTTGCATAACGCGCCAGCTGGCTTGTAAACGCGGCATATTTTTCGGCGTTTGGTACAATAACCGCAATGCGCCGTTGATCCAGGCCAGTGAGTGGCAATAGCTGATCTATATTGTTGTAGAGTACGGTTTCATTCTTTATGGTCGACTTATATTGAGCGAACAGGGGGCCAATACAGAATAAACCTGCAAATAATACCCCGAAAATTCCTTTTTTCATTCTGTTTTTATCGTTTTTTAGGTTCTATCAAATAAAAATACGAATAAAATAAACAAGCCAAGTCCATTCCAGTAAAAAAATCAATTTTGTTACGCTTGTTTTTTTAAGGCCCCCGGTTAGGGATTTTCGGGATGAGCAAGCATAAATCTTTTTTTTTCTGTAAGTTTGATTAATGCCGGAATTGATTCAAGATAAAACAATATTTTCCCTGTTAGAGGTGAGCAAAAGTATCCAAAAAACGCTTACTGAGCGTTACAAGAGCTTATATTGGATCAAGGCGGAGATGAATAAGCTTAACCACTATACGCATTCGGGGCATTGTTACCCCGAGCTCGTTGAAAAACAAGATGGTAAAATTGTAGCTGAGATCAGATCAACTTTGTGGAAGGCAGACTTCACCCGAATCAACAACAATTTTCTGAAAATTGCGCAAGAACCCCTTCGGGAGGGCATTACGATGTTATTTCAGGCGGGTATTTCCTATGATCCAATGTATGGTTTGAGCTTAAGAATTGTTGATATTGATCCAACTTTTACATTGGGGGAGCTCGAGAAAGAGAAGCTGGATAGCATTCGAAAGCTCAAAGAAGAAGGCATTTACGAGGCTAATAAATCTGTCCCGTTCCCCATGCTTCCAAAAAGGCTAGCAATTATTTCGGTAGAGACGAGCAAAGGTCTTTCTGATTTTTACAAGATTATCAATCAAAATCCATGGGGCTACCGGTTGGAATGCACGTTATTTCCCGCGCTCTTACAGGGTGATAAATCCATTCCCTCAATTATCAATCAACTCGCGGTCATTGCGGATAAAATAGCTGAATTTGACGTGGTTGCCATTATTCGTGGCGGCGGCGGTGAGGTTGGCCTATCCAGCTACAATAATTATTTGCTGGCAAAGGCAATAGCGATTTTCCCTATTCCTGTATTGACCGGAATTGGCCATTCTACCAACTATACTGTGAGTGAGATGGTGGCCTACAAAAATGCAATCACACCAAGTGAGCTCGCTGATTTTCTCATTCAAAAATTCCACAATTTTTCTGTTCCAATCGAAAAGGCTGCGGAAGGGATCCAACAGCTGATCTTTACACGGTTTAAGGAGGAGAGAAACTTCTTGTCTCAAATGGCAACGCATATCCAATGGGTCGGAAAAAGAGAACTTCAGACTGCGCGCGCCAATATTCAGCATATGCAGCACGAACTGGGTGCCTTGATCAAACTACGCTTTTACGAACATAAAACGGCTTTGGCACACAACGAACGGATTATCCAGCTTTCTGATCCGCGGCGACTGCTCAAACAAGGATTTTCTATAACAAAAGTCAATGGCAAGTTGCTTCAATCTCTTGATCAGATATCTCCGGGAGACCTGATCCAAACGATTGTGGAAGATGGCGAAATTATAAGTACTGTAACGGATAAGAAAACGCTTAGCGACAGTTCCGAAAATAGCTAACCGGAACTATATTAAACTGAAAAATTTTAAGAAGAAAATAAAATGGAGCAAAAATATACTTACACTGACGCCTTCAACGAACTACAAACAATTGTGAAAGAAATTGAAAACGGCACAACAAATATTGATGAGCTTGCTGAGAAAATCAAACGCGCATCCGAGCTTATTGAAGTATGCCGGGCAAAATTGACCGCAACCGAAGACGAAGTAAATCAGTTACTGCAAAAAATCTCGCCCATAAAGGAGCCTGACTCCGGAGAATAGGGTAATAGAATGTAAGGAGAGGTTAGCTATATTAGAACATAGGAACTTCAATTAGCAACAATTTTGCATTGTAGTCAGCTTCGATCTCAATTTTAGCCAAATCGTAGATACCAATAGCGTCTCTTCGTGATAATGTTTCGCCTTCCACTTGCACTTTTCCTTCGAGCACAAAAAGATAAATACCATTTCTTTTTGAATGTATAGTATAGGAGATTGTATTCCCCTCATCCAGATCTGCAAGATTGAAATATGCATCTTGATGAATATGCACAGTATCCTGATCCAAAACATCAGGAGATACAATGGTTGCAAACTTATTATGCCGATCCAAATGCAGATAGGATTTTTGATCGTAACCCGGTGTGAGGTTCATTTCATGCGGCATTATCCAGATTTGCAGAAACCTTACAGGCGCCTTTTGATCTCCATTAAACTCCGAATGCTTCATTCCTGTTCCAGCAGACATAATCTGCACTTCCCCGGTTTCAATATTACGCACATTGCCCATGCTATCCTGGTGAGCAAGTATCCCTTCCAAAGGTATGCTCACAATCTCCATATTGTCATGTCCGTGGCGACCAAAACCCTGACCGCCCTCCACCTGATCATCGTTTAATACACGTAAGGCTCCAAAGTTTACTTTTTCAGGATCAAAATATTGCCCAAAGCTAAATGAGTGGGCACTTTTCAACCAACCAAAGTCAACATGGCCCCGATCATTTTCCCGGTGTATGATCTTTTGCATCCGTTCCTCCTATTAAGATAAATAACTATTAATCAGCGGACAAAACTCATACCAATGAAACTTTCAACGAAAAACCTGCCAATTTGGCAAGGAAAATAACTAGAGTTCCTTTAATTTATCTGGAGCGACCGCCTGTATCAGTGCGCGGGCGAGGATCCGGTTGGGATCGACCACAATCATTCCATTATGGTCTCTCTCGGGAATGGCCAATGGCAATTCGGCACATCCCAAAATAATGATATGGGCACCTTGTTTTTTCAGATCATCCATCGCCATTAACAAATCCTCCCTCGCTTTATTGGCAATCGGCGCAGGCTGCGCCTTAATGCCATAATCTTTATCGTAAATAGCATTGTTTACCTTTTCTTTTTGTGCACCTTCCGGCTCTACGATAGGAAATCCCTTTTTCATAAAAGCTTCCCGATATTGGCTATAAGCCTGCTCACCTGCTGTCGATAGAACACCAACTGTGCTTTCGGGATAATTTTCACGAACAAAACGTACCGTCTCATGAACAATATGAAGCAACTTCAGTTCACTTCCCAAACGGGCCATTTCATCCTGAATAACTGAAAAAATCGGTTCTGCATGCGCTGTATTGGACGGAATTGCCGCAATAGTTGCCCCCGCTTGTTCCAGTTGTTTTAGAATCACCGCTATTGCCTTTCCCGGATTCTCCTTCGATTTATCCAATAAATATGCGGTACGATCCGGGATCAAATTAGGGCAGGAAAACAACAACAGTGGCAAGTGCTCCTGATCGGAGCTTGCCACTGTCTCATCTATAATTTTCTTGGCTATATCTAAGCCTGCATAAGGACCAAGTCCTCCTACTATACCAATCATAACACTATTTTTTATACCTTAGATATAACCAATAGCTCGCCGAATGGTTTGATAAAGTTACCATTCGATGGACTGATCCTCGTCCGGAATCTGTGTATTGAGCTGACGCTCCAAGATCAACGAGCCAGAAACCTTGAATTTAATCGCCGTAGTAGAAACAAGCGTATAATCTGTAAATTCGTAATCCACATTATTTATCGTGATATAACGATGCAGTAAATAGGGGCGCACGGCATCCATTTGCTCTGTAATGGTATAACTTGCATCTTTTTTCACAGCAAATTTCATATTCGGATTTGTGGCACGAAAAGTTACGCCGCCCTTATCATTGAAAGTTGCAAAAACCTGATAATTTTTTCTGTCTTTACGGTCTTCATCGATATTCCCCGCGTAAAAGAAAATCGTATTTTCGTCAACCACATAACTTCGGATCTGGCTTTTAACAATCGGTGTTTCATTCTCATGACCTTCCATAACAACTTTCAGTGCTGTACCACTATAGGTACCCGAGTAATTATTAAAAGGATTAATCCGTAAAAGTGCTTTTTTGTAATGCTTCCGAGGGTTTGCCTTGTATTGTGTGGCGGGATCATCCAAAATGGTCAACGGAAGGACCCATTTTTCCGTCATATCAATACCTTTTAGCGTAAAATCGATGCCCATTAATCCCGTATTTTCTCCGGACTTAATGTCTACTGTCTGCGGAATAGAAAAATAGTTGGCATCGAGCTGTTTGTAATAAAAATCTGTCCGTGTCTGAAAGCGCTCGTAATTCAATATCCCCAAAGTATCGGTATCTACCGCAACCTTGACCGAAAGATTTTGATCATTCGTGGTCGATCCGCTCACTTCCAACGGTTGCATAAAGGTAGTCTTTTGCTCATCCTTGTACCGAACGTAGATATTAGCTACCCCCTCACTTTCCAAAGGAGCTTTGAAAGAAATGTATTGTTCAAATTGTTCTTCTTTCCACTCATCATTACAAGAACCGCAGACGGCAAGTAAAGTGAGTAGCAATAACTGTATATAAGACTTGTTCATAAAATGCATATTTGATTAATCATTATAAGTCCAACCAGGATTTTGCGTGAGGTTCTTATTGCGTTTCAGTTCGGTATGGCTAATCGGCCAAAACCACATCTTGTCGGCAAAGGTTGTCTTCAACGTCCAGATCGCAACGGGTTGATAAAAAAGGTCACGTTCCTTTTCATTCATCAATACATTACAACCATATACTGGTAATGCCTCTTCCACTGGCGCATCCATCCAACGGCGCAGATCATAGTAGCGCTGCCCTTCACCCATCAATTCTATAAAACGTTCGCGTTTTAATGTTTTGCGCAGTTCATTCTTATTCCCATATACACTAGCCGGATAATCAGGTACACCGCCGCGGATACGAACCGGATGTATACCTTTTTTTATTTCAGCGATATCTCGGCTTATAGTATAGCTTCCTCCACGCCAAGATGGAATCGTATATGAACCACTTAATTCATTTAATGCTTCTGCGTACATAAGCAAAATATCGGCATACCGGATGGCAGGTTCCGCCTTAGGAATAATGCGTGAGCCAACACCTCCTTCGTAGGTATCACTGGGATGAACAAACTTCTTCACCCCAAAGCCTGTGCGCAACCAATACCCATTCGCTGAATTGAAGCCATTTCCTTTCGGATCAGCACTATAATAAAAGATTTGCTTATTGCGGTTTTCTTCTTTCGTTTCATTCAGTAGTGTCCAAAAACTTCCGCTATAAGACACCGAAGCGTAAAATCTTGGTTCTCGGTTTGCATATTGCAAGGATACGCCAGGGCGCAATGGTCTGTATTTTTTATTATCATAATCTTCCTGAGACACGTAACCACCGATCCGGCTGGAACCATTACCGCGACCAATTTCTTTGTCTTTTCCAGGGACATCTGTGCCGTCATTCATATAGTATGCGTCCACCAATTTTTGGGTCAGCCCATGTGTATTCCATCCGGTTGCAGAGCGGGGCAATTGATGGATAACCATCTGGTCAATCCCCTCATTTGACTGGTTGTTTCCCCGTGTAAAAATCAGTTCAGGATTACCGGAAGCTTGCAAAGTTCCATCAAATACTTGTGCGTAAGACTTCGCAGGATCTATATCTGACCAGCCAGCGGGCCAGCTTTTATCCGAAAAATTATGATCTTGGGGTGGCCTGACGGTTGCATCGTCGCCCGTTTCCTGAAAAGGGGCGGTGTAAAGCCGGTATACACCCAATTCGATGACATCTCTGGCTGCCGCGGCCGCTTTCGCCCATTTCTCTTCTTTATAATCAGTAGATAGCAGGCGCTTCATCTGTTTATCTACCAAGCGCGCTGCGTAAGCCGAATTATTTCCGTTGGCCAATGGACTCGCTGCATAGAGCAGTACTTTCGCTCTGGCTGCTAAAGCGGCACCCACGGAAGGGCGCGCAGAGCCGTCTTGGCCTCGCTTCAGCCCTAAGGCCTCCATTTCTCTAGCCGCCTGTAGCAGTTCTGCACTGATATATTCCGCACATTCTTCGTAAGTGTTACGCGGAATAGCCAGCTCTTCATAGCTATCGGTGTAATCCACACCTTCGTCTGGTAATAATGGAATTGGACCGTATTTGCGGAGTAATAGCCAATAGAGATAAGCCCGTGCAAAACGTGCCTGCCCACGATAATCCGTGACTTCAGCCTCAGACATTTCGGTATTCATATAAATATTGTGAATAAAGGTTGACGCATTCCGGATCCCGCGATAGGATTGCGCCCATGTTCCCTGTTTATCAATTTCGGTATATAAGCCCATCTTAAACATATTGTAGGACAGTTCATTTTTCGAGGGATCATAATCCTTATCGCGGTCACCATAATACATATCATCGGCAAAACAGTGCGGGGTAAGACCCTTACTGGCTACATCCGCATTTTCACCCTTAAATTCCTCAAAAACATGGGCCAGCCATTTCTCCGAATACAACTTGCTCTTAAATGTTTTTTCCAAGGTAATCCGATCTTTAAAATATTGGTCGGACTTTAAATAATCCTTTTTGCAGGACGAGATCACATTTGTGCCCAAAACGAGCATCAGTGCAATATATAATGTTTTTCTATGCATCTTCTTCTAATTTTATAGGTTCACATTGATGCCAAATGTAAATGACTTGGGCAGCGGATAATCTTCACCCCTTGGTGTAGCCAGTTCTGGATCCCAAAGCTTGAATTTCGACCAGGTCAATAAATTTGAGCCGACTAGAAATAGGCGAATGCTATTAGCCTTAATCCGATTCGTTAGGTGTTTTGGCAATGTATAACCAATATCCAAGGTTTTCAAACGAAGATATTGACCATTTTTCAACCAAAATGTTGACTCTCTAAAATTGTTAATATTGTCTCCGAAACTTAAGCGCGGATAGGATGCATTCGGATTTTCAGTTGAGGGATCGCCCGATATATCGGCTGAAATCCAACGATTATCACCCATGACACCTTTCATCACCTGACCCCATTCTCCCTCGCGAAACGCTTGTACCGTTTTTCCATAAATCGAAAAAGTGGACTTCCCTGATCCCTGAAAATGAACGCTAAGATCAAATCCCCGCCAGCTCGCTGATGCTCCTATACCGTAAACCAAGTTAGGTCTCCTTGTTGCTCCAATGGCGACTCGGTCACCGTCATTCACGACACCGTCCCCATTGACATCTTTATACTTAATATCTCCGGGCTGATAATTTGGTGGATTATTATCAAACTGTTGTTTCGGGCTATTGCGAATATCATCATAATCTTTAAACAAGCCTAAAGCGATTAATCCTATAGACTGATCTACGCGGTAGCCTTTTTGATTTTGATAACCATATACATTATTTTCTTCATCGATTGCCGTAATCTCGTTCTTACTATAGGTGATATTGCTACGTGCTGTAAGATTTAATTCGCCGATCTTCTGTTTATACTCCAGACGTCCATCGAACCCCCGCGATTTTACCCCACCCACATTAGCTCTTGGAATACTTTCCAGACCAACCATAGCGGGCAAAAATTTTCTTTCCATATAAATTCCGGTACGTTTCTCATCAAAGAAATCGAGGTTGGCGACAATTTTATCTCTAAACAAAGCGATATCGACCCCCAGGTTGTTTTTAGTCGCCATTTCCCAGGTTACATAAGGCGAAGCCACCTGACTGTATCGAATACCGCCATAATATCTATCTAGACCATAGTCTGCCCATTGATATCCGCCGGCAGGAATCTTTTGACCATTTTCCAGGATGAGATTGCCATCACTATCCCTACGCCAAATCTCATCGATCGTATATAAGTATGGAAAGCGTTCGTTATTATCGCCAATTTTAAGCTGATCATTTCCCACTTTACCCCAGGAGTAACGTATCTTAAGCAAATTCAACCAGGGAATATTATTTTTGACAAAAGGTTCCTCGGAGATATTCCATGCGGCTGCTACAGCAGGAAAGAAGCCGTATTGTTGCCCCATAGCAAAGTTTTCTGAACCTGTATATCCAAAATTAAAATCAGCAACGTAACGAGACTTCCAGTTATAGGTTACCCTCCCAGCTAAAGCCTGGTTGCGTTGAGATATACCGTTTTTGATATCATTTCCTAAATTAACTGTTTTGGTAAAAGCATCCCGAGTAAAACGCGCTACTGCACCTACATTATGGTCACCAATTTTGCGATCATAATTTAACATCACATCGTAAAATTCCCGTCTATTTCCCTCGGAATATCCTCCCTGCATCATTTCTTTGGGGTCAGCAATATGGGTGAATATCAGATTTCCATTCTCATCTCGTGCTCGTTCGGCATGCCATAACTCAGGCTGCTTAATCCTTGTGATATTATTGTCATTGTAGGTATCAAAACCCACAATTCCTCTAAGGCGCAAACCTTTGGTAATAAAATCAAAATTCTGTTCAACTGTGACATCGGTCTGCACTTTGTTTTTCCAATTTTCATTGAACCCCGTTTGTGTCGACATCACCCATGGATTGATCTTATTGCCATCCCCTATGGTCGGTACACGGCCATTGGAATACAGCACGGGCGTACTGATCGGAGAATAGCCGTAAAAAGACCCCCAAAGATCCTGGTCACCCAGCCCCGGGCTATTTCTTTTATCTAGGGACCCAGCGACGCCAACTTTCAATATCGTACTCTTGGTCACGTTTATATCTGTATTCAACCGGTAATTCCAGCGTTTATAATTGGCATTTGTATTGTAATCATTGCGCAGCGTTTCGTCCGTTTTATACATACCACCTTCATCCACATAGCTTCCGGATACAAAATAACGGGCGGTAGCTCCTCCTCCGGTCATATTAAGATTTGCGCGATAAGTCATGGCACCATCTTTCAGAAGCAGGTCTTTCCAGTTGACATTGGGGTAAAGATCCGGGTCCAACCCCAAACGCAAGATCTCCAATTCTTCCGGACGATAAATAGGTTCAAAATTTCGCGTAATTCGAGCCTCATTCAGTAGATTAGCGTAAGTGACTCCATCTTCAAATTCAGGTGTAATGGTACGCGTGTTATAAATTGTCTCGTCCTTAAAATTGATATTGATTTTTCCCTCTTTACCGCGTTTAGTTGTAATCAGGATAACTCCGTTTGCTCCTCTGGAACCATAAATTGCTGTCATGGCCGCATCCTTAAGCACCGTAAATGTTTCAATATCTTCGATATTTATATCATTGATATCGCGCTCAACATTATCCACTAGAACTAAAGCAGCACTACCGCCACCGAAGGTAGAAATACCGCGTATCCAAAACTCGGAGATGTTTCTCCCTGGCTGACCAGACTGCATCATCGCCATTACCCCAGGTACATTTCCGGCAAGTGCATTTGTTATGCTTGAAGTCGGATTACCTTTCATGGTCTCCACATCTACAGTACTAGCGGCGCCTGTTAATGTCAACTTCTTTTGCGTTCCCGTACCTGTTACCACAACCTCATCCAATACACTGGTCTCCGATTCTTTCATGCTCACATCAATGATCCGCGAATCTTTCACTAGTACTTCTTGCTTTTGATACCCAACAGAAGAAAATACAAGTGTTTTGTAGCGCTCTACTTTAATCTTATAGTTACCCTTACTATCCGTGGTCGTCCCTAAGCCAGGGGCATCTTTCACAGAGATGCTAACACCGATTAATGGGGTATTTTGGGTATCGACAATGACACCCGTCACATCAACAATTTCTTGTGCGAACACACTCAAGGTGAAACTGAGGAGTAACATACATGTAAGTAATATTTTATTCATCATCTTATCACAGGTTAATCTTGGTCATTTTCATCCATTTCTTCCAGTGCGACCTTGCGAATTCGCCTATTTTCTCGGTCTCCGATATAAAACGCTTGCTCCTTCTCATTATAAGCGATACCTGATGGTCGATCAAAGCGAGCTTCTTGCCGCAGATCGCCGTTGACATAACCGTAAGGATTAGTATTTAGACTTGAACTTCCTCTACCAGCAAAGGTCGTCACCGCCCCTTCCGGCGTAAGCATACGAATGGCATGATTCGCCAGGTCTGTAAAATAAAAATCATAGGCATCGGGTTTGCCTGCTTCCACATAAGCTTGATTTTTGACAAATACTCCTTGATAAGGTTGATTGACCCGTGCTGAAGAGCCTACTCCATCTCGGTATCCTGATTCGCGTACCTTACCACAGACAAGATAGGGCTGATTAAAGCGTTTTTTTTCCCAGTTGTAATCCGCACGCATAATATACCCTTGGTTGATCACCAAGATATAAGCATAGTTACCCGTTGGATGAATCAACGCCCGATACTCCCATTCCGGATCCTGAATCACATATAACTGCTCGGCTTTTACTGTTTTATCCGTGAAATACTGATTTAAATCGAAACGGAAGAACTCTCCCTTTGCATAACTATTAAAATACATTTCGCCATTTATTGGGTGAATGGAGGCCCCATTACATTGTCTGCTTTTGGTCAATACTTCTTTATCGAGAAAGCTTTTTACACGGGAAAACAATAGGGTAGATTCATCGTTCTCTCCACCCCGATCTTGCGCCACAATCATGTATTTCCCATCTATCGAAAAATCTACACTACGGGGACGGTTAAAATCAGAACGTTTTTTTGTAATCGTGCTATCCTCAAAATTAATCAAATAAAGGCCGTTATTTTCATCAAATGTCACCCATAGATGTTTGGGATTCGTGGGATCAAACCTCATAAAAGAGGAAAGCCAAAAACCACTGGCCATTTTGTTTTGATCAGCATCTTTAAACTTGCCGTCTTTCCAAGGCTCGTCACCACGGGCATTCCTGTAACCGGCGAGTGTGGACACCACCAGTTTACGTTTATAGTCAAACTTGGCCTCAGCCCGTCCAATGACAGGCTTCTCAATCCCGCCAACACGCACTTCAATATCCCCTTTAAAGGCCTGTTTAGGAACAAGGCAATACAAGGATTCACTTAAAGCATTAATAACGACTGCTTGTTGTCCACCGATAAGTACGGTAACATTCTTCGGGTCATTCCCAAAATTTTGTCCATAAATAATCAGACGCTGTCCCATACCTCCCGATTTTGGGGTGAAATCTGTCACAACAACTGGTTTGGAAGGGTCAAAAGGCTTGGCTTCGCCAACAATTGCTGGCGTATCATTCTTGCAGCCCCAAAGGCCAAGGGAGAGAATCATAAAGACCCAGAGCCTACCACATAGGTACAAGGCTCTACGCACTACTTGTTTTGTTCTCATAAGTTACTAATTGGTTATAAATTTATTCAAATGCTTTTTCAGTACTCCAATGGTCAGCTTCTGGATATATTATCTTTAGGTTTATCGCATAAAAGGCTTGTTTGGAACTAAATTAATTTTCCTAGCATCAAAAATTTAGGACGAACGAATGGATGCCCGCCCTTTCGAAGGGCAAACTCTTTTTAAAAATCTACACATATTTGATTATTTTAGATTAAAGCTAAATGGTATTAGCTTTTTACAGCTAAAAAAGACTTTATTGCATCAGCTTCAAAGTCCTCCTTGTTTTTTTAAATTACTTTTCTATTATTTCTGGCTTTCGTTTTCAAATCCCAAAACATGGTACAAGCTTGATGTCTTGTTAGAAACTCTCTGGTCGTTGTTAAATGGCTCCCTCGTGCCAAGCTACTGATCATTCCGAATTGTACTTTCTGTTTCGTTCAAAAAAATTATTGGATATTTCTTAAATTTTGGTTTCTAATATTTCTCTAAAATGTTCTGTTTTATAATTGATTACTCAAAAGTAGAAATTGTAATTTTTTTGAGACTATCGAATTATCTCAATATTCTGCGCATTTGTATCAAACAAGATTTCTTCGACACAAAAACCTATAAATTAATTTGTTGAAATTGAAAGGATGGGCAAAATGACTTTTATAAAAAACAAAAAAACCTGCAAATTTAACATCTGCAGGTTTTATCTTTTGTAGCCCGTAGGGGAATCGAACCCCTGTTTCAAGAATGAAAATCTTGCGTCCTAACCCCTAGACGAACGGGCCATTTTTATGCAACTCCAAAAGTTTTGTTGTTTTTGGAGCTGCAAATATAGGCCTTAAAATCATTTATACAAAAATAATTTTAAATATTTTTTAGATGAGGTCAAAACCGATATCACGACGGAAATACTTTCCTTCAAAATAGATCCTTCCGGCATCAGCCGTAGCCTGTTGAAGCGCTTCAAAAAGCGAATCCTGTAATGTGGTTACCGCGATCACACGTCCGCCCGCAGTAACAACCTTGCCGTCCTGTTCCTTCGTTCCTGCCTGGAATACAATCGACTCCTTAACATTCTCTATATTAGCGACCTCCTTTCCAGATTCATACGCTCCGGGATAACCTCCCGCGACTAGCATAACTGTAACTGCGGTCTTTGGAGAAACGGTATAAGAACGTTGATCCAAATTTCCCTGCGCGACGCCTTCCAACAAATCCAACAGATCAGATTCGATCCGAGGCAATACAGATTCTGTTTCCGGATCTCCCATACGCACATTATATTCAATTACATAGGGTTCACCGTCAACATTCATCAAACCGATGAAAATAAAACCTTTGTAGGGAATACCATCTTTCTTTAGCCCTTCAACAGTGGGTTTGATGATACGTTCTTCCACTTTATTCAAAAATGTTTCATCGGCAAAAGGCACCGGAGAAATAGAGCCCATTCCACCTGTATTTAGACCTGTATCACCTTCTCCAATACGTTTGTAATCTTTTGCAGAAGGGAGGACCTTATAAGAGTTTCCATCCGTCAGGACAAATACCGAGAGTTCAATTCCTTTTAAAAATTCCTCCACCACAACTACGCGACTTGCCTCTCCGAATTTGGAATCTGCAATCATTGCTTTCAGTTCGGCTTTCGCATCTTCGAGTGTTTCACAGATCAACACACCTTTTCCGGCGGCTAAACCATCGGCCTTAAGCACAATCGGTAACTTCTGGCTCTCCAGATAAACCAATCCTTCAGCCAGCGAGTCTGCATCAAAAGAACGGGAAGCGGCGGTAGGTACGCCATGGCGATCCATAAACTGTTTCGAAAAATCTTTCGAACCTTCTAATTGTGCACCTTCCTGCTGTGGACCTATAACAGGAATATCTTTTAAATCTGTGCGGTTCAAAAAATAATCATGAATACCTTTTACCAAAGGCTCTTCTGGTCCCACCAACACCATTTGTATCGCATTTTCCAAAACAAAGGATGCGATAGCTTCAAAATCAGTAACTTTAATATTCACATTTTGACCATATACTCCTGTACCAGCGTTTCCTGGCGCAATAAACAATTGATCTAAACGTGGACTTTTCGATAGTTTATAGGCGAAGGCGGATTCACGACCTCCTGAACCGATTATTAGGATATTCATAGCACAAAGATATTTTTTTTATGCTAATTTTCAGCCATAAGATCATTCAAAAACGGATTTTATATTTATTTTCCGGCTCAAAAGCGTTCTCATAGCAGCAATCGTAATCGCTTGACCTCTTTCATGCGATAATATTTTGATTTATAAGTTGATTAAAGGGAAAATATTTTCTAATTTTCAAGAAACATTAGTCATATGTATGCTCGCTTATTGTTGTTAATCAATTACATCCTGCTTCCTTTTCTGGCCTCCGCTCAAATTGATCAGACCATACAGAAATTGGAGACCTATCACGAAAGTCATGTTACGGAGAAAATTTATCTGCATCTGGACAAAAATGACTATTCAGCGGGTGAAAATATCTGGTTTAAACTGTATTGTACGACCGCTCCTTTCAATTACTTAAGCAACATCAGCAAGATCGCCAATATAGAATTAATCTCGCCGACAAATAACATTATCAAAAGCATTAAAATTCCCCTAACATTAGGTCTGGGCATCGGTGATTTTAGTTTATCGGATACAATCATAGAGGGCTCATACCGGATCAGAGCATACACCCGCTGGATGCAAAACGATTCCATCTCCAATTTCTATGAGCGGATTGTACCGATTACCAATGGTCGGGCAGACAATGTCATTACTCAAAGTACTCTCCTTCAAAATGGAACTGAAAATTTCTTCCAGATCAACTTAAAGACAATTCAGGGGGCGCCGCTAATAAACAGCAGCGTGAACTATACCCTCCAACAGGATGGCCTAAAAGAAAAGACCGGGCGCTTAAAATCCAATGAAAATGGAACAATAGCTCTTGAGCTCAAAGATAATTTTAGGGGCGGAACATTATCCCTACAATTTTTATCATCAGATAAAAGACGGGTATTAAAGAATTTTACAATCCCAGATCCAAACCTACGGAACAGTATCCAGGTTTTTCCTGAAAGTGGTGAGCTCGTAAACAATATCCTGAGCAAAACCGGGGTTAAAGTACTTACACCCGTCGGACTGGGCCTGAAGTCCAAAATCAAAATCGGAGAGGAAAACCAGGCTCCCATCATTGAATTTGAGACGAATGACCTCGGCATGGGCAGTATGCCGCTTATTTTAAGCACAGGGAAAAAATATATTGCCACGGCAGTATTCCCAGACGGGAATTCGGTGAGTACCACACTGCCTCCGGTAGCTGCTTCAGGCTATGTACTCACGGTCAACTCAGGTTTAAAAGATAAAATCGCCGCGCAATTATCGGCGACAGATGACCTCGTAACGGGTAAAGAAGTCTACCTCATTGCACAATACAATGGACTTGTTTTACATGCTGTTAAACAAAAGTTAAACGGGCCGGAAATATTATTCAACATTCCCAAACAGGACCTTCCCTCGGGAGTAATCCAATTATCAGTACTGAATGAACACCTGGTTCCGATCATCGAAAGGCTCGTATTTAGTTACAATGCTCCAAAAACAATTTTGCCCATAACCTTACAATTGAACAAGCCAACATTTACAACACGGGATCAGGTAATCGCAAATCTTTCAGTTAAGGAAGGTAGCAGTGATACTTCAAAAATAGCCGCGCTCTCAGCTTCGGTAATCAACCTCAATAAAGCCGATTCTGCTACAGCGCAATATTATTCTTCGATTGTCTCCGAGCTGCTCTTAAAATCCGATCTCAGGGGCTTTATAGAACGTCCAAATTATTACTTTGAAGATCTGAACAATATTAAGTTCAATGAACTTGACAACCTTATGCTGATCCAGGGCTGGCGTAAGCTAGATTGGAAAAATTATCTTAATACGACGAATAATGCGTACCTTCCGGAGAAGGGCCTCGCAGTCTCGGGTACTGTTAAAAAAACCGGAAGAAAGGCACTTGTTCCGAATGCAAAAGTTACTTTAGTCCCCACGAGCAATATGATGCTAAGTATAGATACGCTGACAGATAGTGATGGTAGATTTGCCTTTGATAACCTGTTTTTTGCGGATAGTATCAAGTTTATTGTCACCGGGAATGGTCAAAAAGAGAAGAATAGAGTCGATATACTTGTTGACAATCCCCCCTCTCCCGCTGTCAAGGAAAGTAAAGACAAGCCACTGATGCGGAATGACATCAACACCAAGCTAATCAACCAGCTCAAGGATAATCAGCAATTTCTGGCCGAACTTGAAGCTGCCGGTATTATCCAAAAAAGCATCAAATTGGAAGAAGTTCAGGTCAACAGGGTCAGAGTCAATAAAGCAGATAAAGATTCAAGAAACCTCAATGGCCCCGGCAATGCAGATCAGGTGATTACGGCCGAGGACCTATCTACCTGTGCTACCCTAGAGCAATGCCTTGCGGGGAGACTAGTGGGAGTTATTTTCCAAAACGGAGTTCCTTACAGTACCCGATCGGTGGGATTAAATGGCGGCAGCCCTATGCAGGTGATCTTAGACGGCATGTATATTGAGCCTGACCAGATTAGTATGATCAACGTCCCGGATATCGCGAGTATTGAAGTGCTGAGAAGTGCTGGAAATACCGCTATCTATGGAATGTATGGAGGAAACGGTGTATTGGTTATCACAAGTAAATCTGGCGATGCACTATCGGCTTCCTACACACCCACAGGAATCGTAACTATTTTACCTAAGGGCCTTCATGTGAACCGTAACTTTTTTAAACCACAATACAACAGCACTCAAAAACAGGAGCTCAAGCGTGATCTGAGAACAACAATCGCCTGGGAACCTAATCTGGTAGCAGGGAAAGATGGGAAAGCCAAATTTGATTTCTATACTTCGGATGAACCCGGAACATATAAAATCACGATTGAAGGAATTGACATGGAGGGGAAAATTGCACACCTAGAATATTTAATGGAAGTAAAGCCACAATAGCAAGCCGAACAAACCGTTATACATTTAAATAAACTCATTATGGAGCATATCAAAACCCAAGTAGAAGACCATATTTTAAGCATTTTTCTGGATCGGGGAAAATCAAACGCCATCGATACGCTATTACTGAAAGAGCTGATAGAGACGTTGGAGATAAGTAGGGAAAACGACACCGTTCACGGTGCAATTCTGATTGGTAAAGAGAACTTTTTCAGCGCAGGGCTTGATCTCATCACCTTATTTGGCTATAATGAGGATCAAATCAGGGAATTTTGGAATCTCTTTTTGGAGGCAACCTCGCTATTGGCGTCATTTCCAAAACCGATCGCAGCGGCCATATCTGGTCATAGTCCTGCCGGAGGCTGCGTATTTGCTTTGTGCTGCGATTATAGAATCATGGCGGAAGGTAATTTTGTCATCGGGCTCAATGAAATACCAGTTGGGTTAATTGTTCCCGAAAGTATTTTTCAACTGTATGCTTTTTGGATTGGAAAACGGACTGCGTATCAGAACCTTCTTGAAGGAAAATTGCTCACGCCGAATGAAGCAAAAGCACAAGGTTTAGTGGATGATGTCGTTCCGGCGAACATGCTTTTTAATACCGCAGCAAAGAAAATAAAACAGATCTCACAGTTTAATCAAAAGACCTGGCAAACCTCCAAACTGAATTTCAGAAAAGAAATAATTCTTAAATTGCGCGAAAATAGAGAAGAAACAATTCAAGGAATTCTTGAACAATGGTGGCTGCCATCGACAAGGTCAATATTAAAGTCGATCATCGATAACCTGACCTCAAAAAAATAGTATTAAATAAATAAAAACAACATGAGAAATCTCTTTTTCTTTGTTCTGATCTGTATCTCGATAGGTGTATTCTCCTGTAGAAACAATAAAAAGGAAGACAAGGCCGTGAAAATTGTCCAAGATTCTATCCCCTTAGATACGATAAGCAAACCCGACACACTCGAAAAGGAAGTCAAAAAAGAGGATACAGAAACATTAGAACAAGTTTTGGAAAAAATAGCCAAAGCGTATATTGATCAAGACAGCAAAACAATCAATAATTATATACACCCCAAATTAGGGATCTATATCATCTATCGTCCCGGGGCATTGGATTCGTATGTACATCAAAATAATTTCAACTTTTCCAAACCGGTGCCAGAGTATCATTCGTATGAAAAACTGAGTTACAAAGGACCTTTAAAAACTGGGAAACTTCCTGTTTTTGACTGCGGCACAATGAAATGGGATAAGCTCGGTTTTTTTTATGACAAGAAATCCCGCCCAAATGAACTGTCACAAACAGCCAAGTTTATGAATGAGATTTTAGACGCAAAAATTACGGGTAACGAATTACAACGATTAAGAAATATAGAAGTCAGGAGTTATCGCGCGATAATGACCTCCAATGAAAGCGAAGAACCATTTGTCTTTCACGTTACAAAAGAAGGAGAAAAATGGTACATCACAGTCATTGATCGTGCATATGCGGGTTGCGATGCCTAAAAGATTTTTTTACATTTAGCCATATTTAATGATAATGGGAAATTTAGATAAAGACATACAAAAGAAAATCGACGATTGGTTAACCTCAAATTATGATGAGGAAACAAGAGATGCTGTTCAGAAATTAATAGATGAGCAGGCCGAGACGGAGCTGATTGATTCATTCTACAAGGATCTCGAGTTTGGAACTGGAGGATTAAGAGGGATTATGGGGGTAGGCTCCAATCGCATGAATAAATACACGATTGGAAAAGCAACTCAGGGATTATCAAACTACCTAATCAAACAGTTTCCCAACCAGGAAATAAAGGTAGCAGTCTCTTACGATAGCCGTAACAATTCCCAATCTTTTGGTCACCTTGTAGCCCAGGTATTTGCTGCCAATGGTATCAGGGTTTATCTCTTTGACGAATTACGTCCTACACCAATGCTTTCTTTTGCAATCCGCCATTTTGGTTGCCAAAGCGGGGTCATGTTGACAGCTTCACATAACCCGAAGGAATACAATGGTTATAAAGCCTATTGGAACGACGGCTCACAATTGACTGCCCCACATGATGAAAATGTAATCGATGAGGTCAATGCAATCACCTCCGTAAAGGATATCCAGTTTGAAGGAAATAGCCAAAATATTATCCCTGTCGGTGAAGAAATTGACCAGATTTATATTGATGCCAATAAGGCATTGAGCATACATCCCGAAGCTGTTCGGGCGCAGAAAGATTTAAAAATAGTCTATTCTCCGATCCATGGCACTGGAATTACAATCGTACCCAAAATGCTCGCATCATGGGGTTTTGAAAACGTTACGGTAGTTACAGAACAGGCAACACCGGATGGAAATTTCCCAACGGTCATCTATCCAAATCCGGAGGAGGAAGACGCAATGGCCTTAGCGAAGAAAAAAGGTGAAGAGATTGACGCGGATCTCGTTTTGGCGACTGACCCCGATGCGGACCGTGTCGGAATCGCCGTCAAAAACAACCACGGCCAATTTCAGTTACTCAATGGCAATCAGATCGGCAGTCTGTTGATCTACTATGTCTTAAGTGCAAAGAGTGATCTAAAACAATTGGGACACAACCCTTACATCGTTAAAACGATTGTAACCAGCAACCTTCAGGCGGATATTGCCGAACATTACCATGTAGCGCACTATGAAACCCTCACTGGCTTTAAATATATCGGCGAGTTAATCACTAAATTAGGTGATTCAGCACAATATCTTGCCGGTGGAGAGGAAAGCTACGGCTACCTGGTCGGTGACCTGGTCAGAGATAAAGATGCGCCTAATTCCTGTGCTTTCCTGGCAGAAATGACTGCATATTTTAAGTCAAAAGGCAAGACTGTCTATGAGGTTTTATTGGAGATCTATCAAGAATTTGGCTGCTATCAGGAAAAACTGATCTCCTTAACGAAAAAAGGAAAAGCCGGAGCCGAGGAAATACAGGCCATGATGACTGGACTGCGCCAAAATCTACCCACGACACTTGGGGGAATCGAAGTTAAGGAAATTCGGGACTATCAACTTTCCCAAACTACTGACATGAAGACAGGAAGTAAGAAAGAGATTACACTTCCAAAGTCGGATGTCTTGCAATTCATCACGACGGATGGCGACGTGATCTCGGCAAGACCTTCAGGTACGGAACCCAAAATCAAATTTTATTGCTCCGTTAAGGGAATACTTCAGGACAAAAAGGACTATCCAAGCCTTCAACACCTACTGGCAGAAAAAGTAGACCGTATGATGAAAGATATTGTTGGTTAAATGGAAAAGTGGAAACTACTATCTTCTGAATATATCTGCAGAGAACCCTGGGCGACTTTACGCCGGGATACGTGTGAACTGCCCGATGGGCGCATCAACGACCATTATTACGTGCTGGAATATCCAGATTGGGTCAACATGGTCGGGATTACAGCGCAAAACGAATTATTGGTGATCAAGCAATACCGTCATGGAGCAGGGATCCTTTCTTTGGAAATTCCGGCGGGCACAATGGAACCTGGTGAAAACCCCCAAGATGCCGCAGTACGGGAAATGCTCGAAGAAACAGGATATCAGTTTGAAAAAATTGAAGAAATCGCTACGCTCTATGCCAATCCGGCAACAAGTGGTAATATTACGTATACCTATCTCATGACGGGAGGACAGAAAGTTCAGGAACAGGAACTGGATGAACACGAAGAGATTGACGTCTTCCTAATACCACTTGAGGAAGCAAAAACGATGCTACTGGAAAACAAATTTAGCCAGGCTTTGCATAGCAGTGCATTATTCTATGCTTTTAATAAATTAGGCTTGTTTTAAAACAAGCCTAATTTTATTCTGTTTTTTCCTTTCATACTTTAATTTTCACTAGACTTTTGATTTTTGTACCTTTGTGCCATGGCAAGAGAAATTTTTGAAACTAAGCGAAAGGCCCTGAAAATAAATCTAAACCCAGAGATTTACGGAACCTTCGCCGAGATCGGTGCTGGACAGGAAGTCGCACGTAACTTTTTCAATGCAGGAGCTGCATCAGGCACAATTGCGAAAACGATGTCAGCTTATGACATGGCATTCAGTGACGCCATATATGGTGAAGAAGAAGACGGCAGATACGTCAGCAGAACCCGTTTACAGAAGATGCTCTCCCATGAATTTAACTTGCTGACGCAACGGTTACATGGCGACAAGTATTGCAACAAAAAATTCTTTGCCTTTGCGGACACGGTTACCACGCTGAATTTTACCAAAACCAATGAGCCTCACGGCTGGATCGGTCTTCGGTTTCAACACGAGGTCGGTGGCCCTACAAATGACATTATCGTCCATGTCAGACTCCTGGACAGTGACAACCAGCTTCAACAGAAAGTATTGGGTATTATTGGTGTAAACCTGTTGTTTGCTGCATATTACTACGCAGAAAATGTACAGACAATGATTGAATCCCTGGTTGATAATTTGTCGATAGGATCTGTCGAAATTGATCTGGTCAAACTAAACGGTCCTTTGTTCGAAAATGTCAATCAACGCCTGATCAACTTATATCTTATTGCCAAAGGGTTTGCAAAAGCCGCTATTTTCCAGCCGGACGGTAAAGCGGTACAGATCAAGGATTATTTATATAAAAAGAATATCATCTTACTTCGTACAAAATACCGTCAGAAATCACTTCCTAACTTTGACTTATTTAACCTTGCCGTCGAGCAGTTTAAGAAAAATACAGGCGCTACTGATGAAGACACCATTGTTTTGATCGAGGTTTTGATGGGGAATGTGCTAGAGGATACGCATGAAATTACAGATGAAGATCTACAAGAATTCGCATCAAGAGCAGATGAGCTATGTGCAACAGGCAATAATATTATCGTCAGCAACTTCCGTAGAAATAATCATCTCGCTGAGTTTATAAGCAACTTTAGACCTAAGAATATCGGAATTGCGACAAACGTTTATAACTTAAAGAACATATTCAATTCGGACAACTATAATAAAGAACTCTATACCAATGAGCTATTATCGTACATATCCGGTATGTTCAACAAAAATGTAAAGCTTTATGCTTATCCTTATCTATTGAAAAAGGAAAATAAAATCATCACCACACAGAATATGCCGGTTTCGGAAGAGGCACAGCCTCTCTTCGAATTCCTGATCAAAAACGGATATATTATTGATATTGAAAATTACGACGAGAAATTTGTAAAAACCGTATAATATACGCTTCGTTAAAATTTACTTTATTATATAGTCCAATTTAACCAAATTGGACTATATTTATTTCCAGTCCTCATGAAGCCACAAAATGTTATACTAGTCGATGCGAATGATACCGTCACTGGACGAATGGAGAAATAGGCAGTCAAAAAATAATGCAGAGGAAAAGGATCAAATGGTCATAATATAATGGTCACACACAACCGATAGCACAATAACAAAAGCCCCTCCAACCTGCTTATCCAGCACATAAAAAAGAGCAATTCTGTCACAAATTGCTCCTTTCGTTCTATATTGTCTAGAAAAACACTATAAGTACTTTTTGTAAATGGAATACATAATCTTTAAATCATTTTCACCCAAAAATGCTGTATTCACATCCTGTTGGATATAGTGAATCTTAAATGCCTTTATTGCCGCATCCAGGTTACTGACATCATAGCCAATAATACGTAACGCCATTTTGGGGTTAAAGTCAACAGGAGGTGTTTCCAAAAATTCTTCATACCAATAGCCAAATCCCTGATCGGCCAGCTTTTTCCAAGGGAATCGTGACGGATCATTTTTACGTGTAGGGGCAAGATCCATATGACCGATGAAATTTGCCTGCGGAATCTTATAAGTATTCTTTAGATAAGTCAATAGTTGTGTCAACGCATTTATCTGAGCATCCGTCCAAGGATCTGTTGTCCCATTATTATCCAGTTCAATACCTATGGACGAAGAGTTCAGGTCGGTATCGTTTCCCCATTTACCCAGACCAGCATGATGCGCACGGTACAGATCATTCACCATCTGCACAACCTTACCGTCCCTACCGACAACATAATGTGAACTTACACCTGCTTTTGCGGAATGAAAGGTACGAATGGTCTGTCCCAGAGAATCCTGGGCAGTGTGATGGATAACCACAAAATTAGGCTTCCGGATACCAAAATTTATGGAGGCAATCCACTGCTGATCTTTGACATTTACTTTTTCCAGCTGTCCGGTTACGGGAGAGGCGCGATATAAATTAGAAAACTCCTTCGCTTGATTCTTATATACTTTCTCGGTCTTCGCATATTTATTGCCCGCACAAGATGTAATCAATGCCGCAGCAATAAAAAGATTGAATATTGATGTTATCTTCATATCGAAATGTTTCAACACAAATATACTTCCAAAATACCATATCAGGAGGATTGTAGCTTAAATTGATACAATAACTTTCTTCTGAATTGATTTCAGTTGAATTATCAATTAATCTTGGATTATTTCCCCCTAAAATGATCTGATTATAAGAAAAAAAAGATGCGAAGGTATATTTATAGAGAACTGTATAATCGATTGCGATAATATTTATGAATTAAATAAAAAGCCTCCGTAATACGGAGGCTTTATTATTATATTTTTTTAAGACTGTTACGCCTCAGCATATTCCTCGATCGAAGGACATGAGCAAATCAATGTACGGTCTCCCTGAGAATCGTTTACACGACCTACTGAAGGCCAGAACTTACGCTCTCTCACATATTCCAAAGGATAAGCGGCCGTTTGGCGACTGTAAGGTCTATCCCACTCATCTGCGGTAACCACTGCCGCTGTATGCGGAGCATGCTTCAATACGTTATTTGCCTGTTCCGCTTCTCCAGCCTCAACTGCAGCAATTTCCTGACGAATAGCAACTAATGCATCACAGAAACGATCCAATTCAGCTTTTGATTCAGACTCCGTCGGCTCAACCATCAATGTACCTGCGACAGGGAAAGAAACTGTTGGCGCATGGAAACCGTAGTCCATCAAACGTTTCGCGATATCAGCAACTTCGATACCTACATTTTTGAAACCACGGCAATCAAGGATCATCTCGTGTGCACAACGTCCATTGCTACCTGAATAAAGTACTGGATAAGCATTTTCCAAACGCGCCTTAATATAGTTTGCATTTAGAATTGCCGTGCGTGTAGCATTGGTCAGGCCTTCACCACCCATCATCGAAATATAGGCATGGGAAATGATCAAGATTGATGCTGAACCAAATGGCGCAGCAGAAACTGCCGTAATTCCTTCTTCTCCGGATGTTGAAACAACTTGGTGATTAGGCAAGAAAGGCACTAGGTGTTTAGCAACGCCGATCGGTCCCATACCCGGACCACCACCACCATGAGGGATACAGAATGTTTTATGCAAGTTTAAGTGACAGACGTCAGCACCAATGTGGCCCGGACTAGTCAAACCTACCTGTGCGTTCATATTTGCTCCGTCCATATATACCTGACCGCCATTAGCATGGATGATTTCACAAACTTCAATGATAGATTCCTCAAACACACCGTGTGTAGATGGATAAGTCACCATTAAAGAGTTCAGATGAGCAGCATGCTCTTCCGCTTTTGCTCTTAAATCTGGAATATCAATGTTTCCAAGTTCATCACATTTTACCACGACCACTTTCAAACCAGCCATTGAAGCCGATGCAGGGTTAGTACCATGTGCAGAAGCTGGAATCAGACAGATGTTACGTCCGTGATCGCCACGGCTCTCATGATAAGCACGGATAACCATTAGACCCGCGTATTCACCCTGTGCTCCTGAATTCGGCTGGAAGCTCATTTTAGCAAAACCTGTGATCTCAGACAACCAATCGTTCAATTCACCGATCATCTGCATATAACCTGAAGTTTGGTCTGCTGGTGCAAATGGGTGTAATCCACCAAATCGCGCCCAGGTAACAGGGGTCATTTCAGCTGTGGCATTTAATTTCATGGTACATGAACCCAATGGGATCATCGAATGGCAAAGCGATAAATCTTTTGCTTCCAATGATTTAATATAGCGTAACATTTCGTGTTCAGAATGGTAGCTATTAAAATTTGGATGAGTTAAGTACGCTGAGGTGCGAACCAATTCAGCAGGGATAGAAGAACCTAAGTTTTCTTCTAAGGTATCGAAATCTACATCGTTCAATGTTTTGCCCTGAATTTTTGCAAACACTTTTACGATTGTTTTGATATCTTCATAAGTTGTTGTCTCATCGATAGCAATGGAAACCTGTGAACCGTTGTAGTAGAAGTTCAACTCATTGTTCAACGCTTCAGATTTTAATGCGCCCGCATGTGCACCTAAATCCACACGTAGGGTATCAAAGTACGCTTTATTCAATTGGGCATAACCCAATGATTGTAATACTTGATCCAATAAACTTGCTAAAGCATTGATACGGGATGCAATATTTTTAATTCCTTGGGGACCATGGTAAACAGCGTAGAAAGAGGCCATAATAGCCAATAAAGCCTGCGCCGTACAGATATTGGAAGAAGCTTTATCACGACGGATATGTTGCTCACGTGTCTGTAAAGCCATACGTAAGGCATACTTTCCATTGGAATCAGAAGTTACACCAATGATACGTCCGGGAATATTACGTTTGAAGCTATCACGTGTAGCGAAGAATGCCGCGTGCGGACCTCCGAATCCCATCGGCACACCAAAACGTTGTGAGTTACCGACAACAACATCTGCCCCCCATTCTCCCGGAGGAGTCAACAGCGCCAAGCTCATTAGATCAGCAGCAGCACATACCGTCATATTTTTACCGTGTGCAGCGTCAGCAAATGATTTGTAATCAACGATTGAACCATCTGCTGCTGGATATTGTACGAATGCAGCAAAAACGTCGTCTGTCAATTCCGAGTCTTGAATAGCTGTGATTTTTAGCTCGATACCGAAAGATAACGCACGCGTTTTCAATACATCTATCGTCTGTGGATACGCATTTTCAGAAACCAAGAATACATTTGCTTCTTTGTTTTTACGCGCTGAGTAAAGCATAAACATAGCTTCAGCCGCAGCCGTGGCTTCATCCAATAATGAAGCGTTTGCAATTTCCAATCCAGTAAAATCAGAAATAACTGTCTGGAAGTTTAACAGTGCCTGTAAACGACCTTGTGCAATTTCCGCCTGGTAAGGAGTATATTGCGTATACCATCCCGGATTTTCAAACACATTACGTTGAATTACACCCGGAAGGATCACGTCATAGTATCCTTGACCAATAAAAGATTTAAAAACTTTATTTTTCTCTGCGATTTCCGCTATCCGCTTTAAATAGGCAACCTCAGACAATGCTTTTGGAAGATTTAAAGGTTTTGGAGCACGGATTTGAGAAGGGACCGTTTGGTCGATTAGCTGGTCAATTGACGTTACGCCCAATTTGGCCAACATTTCATTCGCTTCAACTGGACTTGGGCCATTGTGGCGACTTTCGAATTTTTCTTGGAAGTGTATATTGCTCATGTGTGCAAAAAGTTAACGCTTATAGACAGTTAGCGACATACTAATTAGGTAATTAACTCTCTTATAAACAGTCGTTTTTTGGATGAGCAAAGATAGCAAAATAAATGACTGAAAACGAAGCAAAAAAGTGTATAAAAAGTCAGTTTTAACAACGGGCAGATGTGCAATCGATTGTCCTATATGCGATAAAATTCAAATAAAAACAAACAACCAAAGTTCGTGTTGAAAATATACCAACCAAATCAAAGATAACTTAACAGAATAATAAAAAACAAAAGATTTTGCTGTTATTTTTCAACCCCCATTTTTTCTTTTTGAAGATATTCTTTTTGCAATGGCGCCGATTTTTCAATACATTAGTATAAGTACCAATTGTAAAGTGATTTCTGACACTGGTCAATGATTCAAAGAGATTTGCAGCATTGCTAAAAAATCGAAAAGAGAAATCGTGCTTTTACTGCAATGGAACTCGTACAAACAAGAATATCATTCTTTTTAACAAATATAAACCAGCGAAGTAACGATTATAAATCATGAGAAAACAGGTAACAGACAGTGTACTCCTAGTAAGACCCTCTGTCTTCCGCAAAAATGAGCAAACCGCAGTCAATAATTTTTTCCAAAAGGACATTGAAAACTTAAGCGGTGAAGATGTAAATAGGGAGGCACAAAGTGAATTTGATGCCCTTGTCAATGAATTGAAATCACACGGCATTCTAGTGACGGTCATTCAAGATGATGAAAAATCAGAAAGTCCAGACAGTATATTTCCGAACAATATTGTCTCTTTCCATCAGGACGGAAAAATTATCTTTTATCCGATGTTTGCCCCAAACCGTCGAAAAGAGCATTTATTGGATTTTGAGGGCCCATTGAAACAAAACGGTTACTATGTAAAGTTGATTAAAGACTTAAGTGAGGCCGAAAATAACAGACAATATTTAGAAGGGACCGGGGCCCTTGTACTAGACCGAACACACCGTATTGCTTATTGTGCGCTGTCGGAACGCGCGGACCGCACCATGTTGGACGAATACTGCAGAACGGAAAATTACACCCCGATCGTCTTTCATGCATTTCAGACAGTCAATGGCCAACGCAGACCTATCTATCATACCAATGTGGTATTGGCGGTAGGAGAAGATTTTGCAATCTTATGTCCGGCTGCGATTGACAATCAATCCGAACGGGAGGAATTGTTCAAGAAATTAAAAGAAACTGGAAAAGAAATCATCGAGATAAACGAAAACCAACTGGAAAATTTTGCGGCAAACTGTCTCCAGGTCAGAAATAAATACGGAAACCGTTTTATCGTATTAAGCGATAAAGCATTATCCTCATTGACCCTTTATCAAACGGCACAATTGGAAAAGCATGGAAAAATCATCCATCAGGATTTACATGTTATTGAAACCTGTGGCGGAGGTAGTGTCCGCCATATGATGGCGGAAGTATTCCTTCCAAAAGAAAAAGTGATGAATGCTTAGGGCATTCATCACTTTTTGAAACTCAAATTCCATCAGGTCAATACAGCTATTGAATCTCTTTTAGTTAACTAATTTTTTATTGACTTTTCTCATATCTGAACCGATACGACATCAGACATTTGCCCCTTAATTGTTATTTTTGATTCAATTTCAAAAGGACACAGCTATCTGATTAAATAGCCATGTCCCGCTTTTCTAAAACGTTTAAAAAGAATAACGTAGTCCCAGCTGGAATTGGTATGGATTGCCGGAGGGAGTAACGATACCTGAATTGTTTACATTGTAATTAAACTGCTGCTTCGCAACATCAAAAGGGATCAGCTTTTCCCCGGCAGCATCTTTCCCGCCTAAAGCATACAGATTTTGATTGCCTAGAGACTCATTTATACCCCAAGTTTTCTTAAATAAGTTGGCAACGTTGAAAAGGTCCCCTGATATTTCAAGAGCATGGTTCTTATATAAATTGAATTTTTTAGCAATTCGTAGGTCAATCAAACCATAAAAACCATTCACCCCACCATTACGTTCTGCTATTTTACCCTGATATTTCTTGATATAATCTTTAAGACTCTGACTCGCTTCTGGGTTATTCAACAGATTGTTGAGTCCGGTAACCAGCTGTTTTGAAGTATTCGGGTTATTCGGGTCAAAGATAAAGGCCAAATCATTATCCCCGGCGACAAAGTCTCCATTGATGTTACCGCCTGCGAGTAAACTATACCGTGTCCCGCCGATACCTGAGTAGCGAACGCCGACACTAACCCCGTAAAATGTGGGCAAAGTTCCGTAAATAACAATCTTATTACGGAATTGATTGTTCGAATAGCTCATTTTGCTCAAATCGCGAGGATCATCTTTCACCGCTAGGGATAAGGTAGCCGTATTGGCCACATTCCCGTTGAAGGAAGTATTGTCCTTTGCATCGTTCCAGGTATAACTAACCGAGATCGTTCCATCCTTGTAATACTGATAGCTTGCATCCAGGACGACAGCAAACTGATTGACTTTACCCTCAGAATTCAATTCCAAAACTCGGCCAAATTTATCTGAAATCCGTCCTTTTTTCCAATCCGGAGCTCCATCAACGATGGATGCCGCAGGAACGAATACGCCTCTATTATCCTCATTAGCCAATCTAAAGAAAGGATCCTGTACCATATTTCGATCTACGTACATATAGTTATTGCGTCCCAAATTCATATATCCCGAAACGCTCGCTTTTAATTTTTCTGTAAAAAAGTGTGTATAAGATACATTGGCTTTATACACGACCGGGATTTTGGCATCGGGACCATACGTATTGATGGTCGGGACCTGAAACTGGGCCAAAGTGGGTATGGATGATGGATCGTTTCTATAGCCGACAAAATTTGGTGTAGGTACATCAGCACCGCGAACATCAACAGTAGCAAAATGCTTCCCATCAAAAGTCAGGTTATTGATCGTCATATAATTATTGATATCCGAGGCAAAAATACCCCCGCCCACACGGAAAAAGTCTTTACGCTCCTCATTCACATCCCAGGTCATCTGAAAACGCGGTTGTACCACAAAAGACTTGAGTTTATGATCTGTACGGACACCGACTTCTCTTAACAATTCTTCATTCAGAGGAGAGGTAGGATAATGTCCGTAATCCAATCGTAAACCGGCGACCAGGTCCAATCCCTGCGTTAGCTTGGTTTGCAATTGTCCATACACACCGGCGTTGAATATCTTACCGACCACTGCCGGATCACTCATCAAAGGAACTTCACGATAGTAAGCGTATGGCTTCATGTCGTCAAAGTTCTGCATAGCCGTTTTTCCATCACTTGGTCTAAAATGGAAGCGACCGTTGACCTCACTTCCGTAAATGGAATTTGCATGGGTATACATCAGGTCCACACCAAAGGTATAATTGATATTGTCGGTGCTGTAATAGATATTATCGACAAGCTGAAATACATTATTTTTAAAGGATTCCTGCGCAAAACGATGTCCGCCCAATTGCAATGTGGTCTTTTTATCTTCCCCGGCAACTTTGGAGACTGCATCTTCTACAATTGCACGTGGAATATTCTGACCGGGTAAAAGGTCTCCCGGACTACTTTTCTGATAGGTATAGAGATGTTGTACTTTTAACTCATTGGTTACCCTAGGGGAAATGGTGGTACGCAAAGTTGCCAATAGGCTATTGTCAATATTCTTATCATTCCCGTAAGATTCATATAAAGTAATTGGCTTGTTGTCTTGTAGCCCCAGCTTATTGTTGTCACTTGTAAAGTTATTACGGATTGTCAATAAGTTATTATCATTGATTTGCCAGTCAATACGCCCAAAAATCGCATCGGAGCCTCTTTTCTTGTCAAAAGCACCATATTGGCGTTCGTTTCCCAATCCGTACTTTTTCCGCCCGATATTGACAAATTCATCCAATGTCTCGTTTGTAACATTAAATCTTTTTTCATCGGCTTCAGAGTTGATATCCGCAATAATCAAGGGACGGGAGTCTTGCTGATGATCCCAGGCAACAAAATAATGGAGTTTGTCTTTTATAATGGGACCACCCAAAGTAAAGCCATATTGATAAGTGGAAAAATCGTTGCTTCGTTTGTTTCCCCGAATATCGTATGGACTCGACAACCAGTCTGCTCGCGAATATAACCAGGCACTGCCCTGAGTTTTATTTGTACCTTGTTTCGTCACCGCACTGACTGTTCCGCCCCCTGCCCTGCCATAGGTTACATCATATTGGTTGGTCACGACTTTAAACTCCCGAACTGCTTCAATAGAGATCGAAAAAGGAGCACCACTCCGGCTTGTTGTCGAACCCGCAGAAGTCGGGTTTTTTGCGTTCATACCATCAATTGTAAAATTGGTAGAAGAGCCGAGCTGACCACCGATATTATCGCCCTTGCTCAATGGGGATAGATCCATTAACGAAGTAAAATTACGGCCATTGACGGGTAGTTTCGCAATATCCCGGGCTGTAACCGCTGTTGCAGCACCGAAGTTCTCTATTTTATTCTTGAGGGTGCTTACACCAGTCAACTCAACTGTTTCCAGTACATTTGAAGCATTCTGAATCGGAATGTTTAACCGGATCATATCCCCTTGGTTTAGCGTAAAGCCGGAACGAACCTGCTCTCCGTAACCTACATAAGTCACTTTAATGATGTACGGGCCTCCCAATGGAAGCTCCTTGAAATTGAAATCGCCATTGGCATTGGTAGATGTTTTGGTGGTAAAACCAGTCGATTCGTTACGAACCTCTACTGAAGCTCCATGAACCCCTTTGTTATTCTCGTCCGTAATTTTTCCGGAAAATCCTGCCTGGGTTGTTTGCGCATACAAACCTGTTCCTATCGCAATGGCACAAGTCGTAAGTAATATTTCTTTCATTTAGTTGTTGGTTGTGATATGGCAACAAAACTACTTCGACAGTATTAACAGAAGCTAAACGAAATATTATGAAATTATAAACAAAAGATCACAAAACATAATAAGGAAAAATAACGAAGTAAAAAGCAAAGACAAGAGAGGATTAATCATAAAAAAAGTCAGTAAAATACTGACTTTAATATAAGATTGTAAATTTAAAATCCAGGGGATTAAAGTACTTATAAAGATCTCTAAAGAGGTTATCACCATATTTTACATACAACAAGGCAAAGTTTTCCGATCGCTCCTGTAGTCCCCCTCCGGGAAAGAGCTTTTCTTTTACATTGTCTATATCTGCCAATGCATGCTCATGGTTTCGTTTTTCTGCTTTCATCAACTTTTTTTCCAGGTTGTTCATCGCCTTTTTCAAGCGAGCTTTTATCGCCTCGGTGCTGGGTCCCAGACTCGGATCAATTTTGTGTGTACGTAATCTTATCTTTCCAAAGATCGCATTCAGTTCCATCCATTCATCATTAAGGTTTAATCTTTCCTTGGTATGACGACGCACATATTCCTTCTTCAAAACCTCTGCTGGCCGGAAGATACTTTTGAAGGTTAGATCAACACGGAAAAGCTTCGCGGCCACATTATCTTCGGTAATCATTGCTGAATTTCGAGGAATCAGGATGGGGAAGTCTATTTGGTACTGATCAAAATTAGATTTCAGTTGCATCCAATAGACCATTTCAGCACCACCACCGATATAGGCTAAATTAGGAAGGATAATTTCCTGATACATTGGACGCATTACCACATTGGGACTAAAACGCTCAGGATAGGCATCTATTTCTTTTTCCAGCTCTTCCTTGGTAAAATATATATTTTGATGCAGCACCTCATATCGGCCGTCTGCAGTCAGAACCAAGCGTTCTCTAAATTCATCGGTCAGATAAAAGAAGTTGATCTCCCGCGCATGCACCTGTGTGGAAAAACCCTTTGATTCTAGTTCTTTCGACCTGTCCGTGATCGCTCTAAAGCTATTTTCGGATAAAATATCCGTTTTGATAATAGGTTTAAATAACTCCTTCAGTTCTTTATCATCGGCATCAATAATCAAAAGACCATAGGCTTTAAAAAGTTCGTTCACCATATAACGTGTCGCTTCAGCCAACCTCGTGTGCTTCAGGTATGCTTGTTCCACAATACCCGTGAGCTTGGCTGAATTGTCCGAAAGACCAAGGATATTGGTGTACTGCTTTACTGCATCGACAATTGAAGCTGTATCCATACGCCCTGTAGCCGATACCGCAGGTATTTCCCAGGCAATTTTCTTTCCGTAGACTTTTGTATGATTAATTTCTTCAAAATCATGGTCTTCAGTAGCCATCCAATATACCGGGATAAAGTTTTTGTCCGGATGTCTGGCACGCAGGTCCTCTGACAGACGTATTGCGGTCATGATCTTAAATATAAAGTATAAGGGTCCTGTAAAGATATTCAACTGATGCCCCGTAGTAATCGTATACGTATTCTCCTGTAACAACAAATCTATATTTTCAGCTACAATCGGGGAATCGTTCAGCAGTGCAGCATATTGAGCTTTAAGGCGCTCCACCAGGATAGCACGGTGATCAAAAGGCTTCTTTTCCTGCAATTGCTTCGCAAATCCGTCAAACGTGGGCCAATGACCGACAAATGGTTTCAGCATCTCGTCATGAGCCAGATAGGCCAGCAATGTTTTGGAAAAACTATTTGTCTCACTGTATTCAATATAAGTTGCTTTCATATATGCTTATTGTACGATATACAAATGTATTTAGTTTGGGCAGACAAAATAATGATTTTTAATAAAAAGCTCATCCCACTTTTAAATTATATCATTCAATTGACAAATGTTCAAATAAAACCCTCATACTTTCGCAGGCACAGCGACATAAATCCAAAGAAGGTTCTCCCTGACCAATAACCGAGCCTAGCGAACTCATTGATGCCCCAATGAAAAATTACGAGTCAATAAAAAACAGACTATTCAAAAAAAGAGCCTCCCTTGTATTTCGGGAGGCTCTTCCTTATATTCTTAATGAAATTTATCGGTCAAATTGCGTCTTATTTTTTGACAATTTCGCCATAGAGATCGAAATCCTCCGCACGATCTATTTTTATCTGAACAAAATCGCCGATCCGCGCATAGGAATCAGCTGCCGAAATCAAGACCTCATTGTCCACTTCCGGAGAATCATATTCTGTCCGTCCGATAAAATAATCTCCATCCACACGATCAACCAGCACTTTATAGGTATTACCGACTTTCGATTGATTAATCTCATAAGAAATGCCTTGTTGAACCTCCATGATAGCCTCAACTCGTTCTTCTTTTATTTCTTGTGGAACATTATCCTCCAAGGTATGGGCATGGGTCTTTTCCTCATGGGAATAGGTAAAACAGCCCAAACGGTCAAAACGAGTTTCCTCCACCCATTCCAACATCTCTTGAAAATCCTGCTCGGTCTCGTCGGGGTATCCGCAGATTAATGTCGTACGCAACGCGATATCAGGCACTTTGTCCCGGATCGCATTGACAAGGTCGATCTGTTTCTGTTTGGTTGTCCCTCTACGCATAGACTTCAACATCGGATCGGAAATATGCTGTAACGGCATATCCAAATAATTACAGATGTTAGAACGCTCGTTCATTGCATCCAAAATATCCATTGGAAAACCAGAAGGGTAAGCATATTGTAAACGAATCCACTCAATGCCGTCCACATCTGATAAATGACGCATCAGGTCTGAAAGATTACGTTTCCCATAGATATCTAATCCATAATAGGTTAAATCTTGCGCTATTAAAATTAATTCTTTGGTTCCATTTGATGCCAAAAATTTCGCTTCCTTAACCAAGTCATCAATTGATTTGGAAACATGCTTACCACGCATTAATGGTATTGCACAGAATGAACATGGGCGGTTACAACCTTCCGCGATCTTAAAATACGAAAAGTGTGATGGCGTAGTCAATAAACGCTCACCGAGCAATTCATGGCGATAGTCAGCTCCGATAGAGGATAGTAAGTCTGGCAAATCATTTGTCCCAAAATAAGCGTCCACACTAGGGATTTCAGCTTGTAGTTCGGGTTTATAACGTTCAGAAAGGCATCCTGTGACAATTACTTTATTGATCTTGCCTTGGTCCTTTAATTCTGAATATTGTAATATTGTATCAATAGATTCCTGCTTAGCATTGTCAATAAAGCCACAGGTATTGATGACAACAATATCATTCGCCTGGATATTGGAGGCTTCATGAACTACCTCCATCTGATTACCTTTCAACTGGCCCATCAGCACTTCACTATCGTGAATATTTTTCGAACAGCCCAAAGTAACGACGTTGACACGTGGTTTATTGATCAGTGGGACAGGTTTCGTGTATTTTGTCTTCATATGATTAGAAGGGTTTGTCTAGAAACAAAAAGGAACTCCTGACTAAGGAAACAAGGTCTTAAACATGTCCATCTATTTCCTCAATCTGATTAATCATCATGCATAGCAAAGAATGACAACCTTATTTCTGACAATAATTTTAATTTTCTATTTGAAAAGGGAGTCTACAAATTCCTTTTTATTAAATAATTGGAGATCGCCTATTTTTTCGCCTACACCGATGTATTTCACTGGAATTTTGAACTGATCGGATATCCCTATAACAACACCGCCTTTGGCTGTTCCATCCAATTTCGTCAGTGCCAATGCGTTTACATCAGTCGCCTGGGTAAATTGCGTACATTGTTCTATGGCATTTTGACCTGTAGAAGCATCTAAGACCAATAAAATTTCATGCGGAGCGCCGGGAACGACTTTTTGCATGACGTTTTTAATCTTGGTCAATTCATTCATTAGACCAACCTTATTATGTAGACGGCCTGCCGTATCAATAATACAGACATCGTCCCCATTTGCAACAGCAGACTTAACCGTATCGTAAGCGACCGAAGCGGGATCTGAACCCATTGCCTGTGCCACAACGCGCACTCCAACACGCTCGCCCCATAACTTAAGCTGATCTACAGCCGCAGCGCGAAATGTATCTGCTGCACCTAACACGACTTTACTTCCAGCTTGCTTGAGCTGATGGGCAAGTTTGCCTATTGTTGTCGTCTTACCAACGCCATTCACTCCGACGACCATAATGACATAAGGTTTATGATCTCCGTAATTGAAGTTTTCAAAATCTGAGCTGTTATTTTCGGCAAGTAAGGTCTGAATCTCTTCTTTTAGTAAATTGTTTAGCTCTGAAGTAGAGACGTATTTATCTCGGGCAACACGCGCTTGTATGCGGTCTATGATTTTTAAAGTCGTCGTAACCCCTACATCAGAAGTAACCAAAACTTCTTCCAAATTATCAAGCACATCGTCATCCACAGTAGATTTACCCACTACAGCTTTCGTTATCTTGGAAAGAAATCCTTCTTTGGTTTTTTCCAAACCCTTGTCTAAGGCTTGCTCTTCTTCTTGTGTTTGCGGCTTTTTCTTAAAAAAATCAAATAATCCCATGGAGTGTTTAGTGAAAATTGATGTCCAAATATAAACAAATGTCCTCAACAAAAAAAGCCCTTTCGGTAGGATACCAAAACGGCTATTTTTATCGAATTCTTTTTAAAGAAAAACTTTAAAAAAGGAAAATGCTACTAGTTATTTTTTTGAGCTTCTGCAAGGACGTCTTTCACTTTATCGTTGTGAACCATACCTTCTTTGAAAGTATACGCGCCAGTTTTTGCAGATTTAGTAGTAACAATAACCTTTGTAAATTCTTTACCGCCACCTTTTTGTAACGATGCAACTGCTTTCTTTGCCATGGTATTTAAATATTTTTACTCAGCCCTCTATTGCAAGTGCTAAGATGGGTGAATTACTTAATTTCTTTATGAACAGTAACTTTTCTCAATACTGGATTGAATTTTTTTAGCTCTAAACGCTCAGTTGTGTTCTTTTTGTTTTTAGTAGTGATGTAACGAGACATTCCCGGAAGACCACTTTCTTTGTGTTCAGTACATTCTAAGATAACTTGTACTCTATTTCCTTTTTTAGCCATTGTTTTACTTTATTTTGAATCCTAAATATAGGATTCAAATTCATGAATAATCTTAATGTAACAGGCGATAAATCAATATTAAATTGATCCTTTAACGATAAATTTATTGATCGCAGCTGTAATACCGTTCTTGTTGATAGTTTTGATAGCAGAAGTAGATACTTTCAACGTAATCCAACGATCTTCTTCTGGAATGTAAAAACGTTTAGTTTGTAAATTTGGATAGAATTTACGTTTAGTTTTAACGTTTGAGTGAGAAACGTTATTTCCTGTTAACGCCGCTTTGCCTGTTAAATCACAAATTCTTGACATGATATTATCTTTTTTGTTGTCTTTATTACAATATGTTAATCCTTTGCACTCTCTGCAAAGAGTTTGCAAATATCTATATTTTTTTTTAGATAAGCAACAACATTATAGGAATTATTTTAAAAAATAGTTCTGCACAGAAAGGGTATGAGCAAAAATAAAGCATTTTATTGTATTATATTTGCTCTGTAAACAAAAATAGTTTTCAACAATTCACATTTATGAATAAATATCTTCGCAAGGGCTTAAGAGAAATAATCATCGGTGTGTTATTCGTCGTCCTGGGTTATTACCTCATGGAACAACGATCCAATTGGTACAAATTGGCGATGATCATCGGCGTTATTACATTCGGTATTGGTTTCCTCACATTAATCTATCGAATGATTCGAAAAGTGGACCGCGATGCAATTATTGAAATGCGCGAAGAGGCTCATAAGGAGGAAATTCATAAAAAAGAAAAGGAAGGGGATGCTGAACAAAACTAGAGGTATCGTCTTAAAAACAACGAATTATTCGGAAAGCAGCCTCGTTGCACAGATATACACCGAATCTTTTGGTATGCAATCGTACCTCATTGCCGGCGCACGTAAGCCAAAGGCTAAAATCAAAGCCAATATCTTACAACCGTTGCATCTACTTGAAATTATTGCAACTCATAAGGATAACGGATCATTACAACGTATTTCCGAAGCCCGACAAACACCGGTATTACAGGAAATACCTTACGATATTATAAAAAGCTCGCTTGCCCTGTTCTTAAATGAAATCCTGTACAAAATATTGAAAGAACAGGAAAGTGATCCTTATTTATTTGAATTCATCCATCAGTCTGTCCGATGGTTAGATGAAACTCATTTAAATCTCGCCAATTTTCATCTGTTATTTCTAATCAAACTGACTCGCTTTCTAGGGTTTTACCCAACGGTTTCCAAACGAGCTCTTCCTTATTTTAACCTACATGAAGCAACGTTTTCAAATCTACTTCCGGAACATCCATTCGTCCTTCAGGAACCCCACACATCAATTTTTCGGAGCCTAACCGAAGCTGAATATTCAAATTGTGACCGTATCAGAATGTCAAGTACAGACAGGCAATTTTTATTGGAAAAACTACTCGATTTCTACCGCCTTCACCGCACAAATTTTAGGGAAATAAAATCGTTGTATATATTGGAGGAAATCTTTCGGTAGTATCACATTGCCGCCATTTTAAGTTCTGTACCGGCAAAATATAAATGTATCACTCCGGAGCAATAGTAGGTATACCGTCAACAACCTGTAAATGAACAACTAAGCTCAGACCTCTTTTTATACTAGGATTAAATTGTTTACATTAGCATTGCCATATTAATTGTTCCATCAGATAATTCTTGGTACATTTATTGTAACAAAATCATTTAAATTACATTTGATTTACTAACACATATTTTTCACCTAAAAATCTTAAAATTATATGGAAATTAAAGATTGGTTTTTAAAAGTTGTAAGAGATAACTATGCAAACTTTAATGGACGTGCCCGTCGGAAAGAGTACTGGATGTTTTTTCTGGCAAATCTTCTCATCGGGGTCGTATTCGGTATACTAGGCCAAATCGCAAGTTTATTTTCTTATATCTCTGGTCTAATAAGTTTAGCATTGCTTATTCCGGGCATTGCTGTTGCTGTACGGAGACTACATGATACGAATAAATCTGGCTGGTTTTTATTATTGGCACTTATACCATTTGTCAATTTATACTTGATTTATTTATTGGTTATAGAAGGCGATAAAGGCCCCAATCAATATGGACCTGATCCAAAAGCTGAGGAAAATGGGATAAATCACCCATTCAATCAACCACAAGATCCATTTGGCTCTACACAATCGAAGGACCCATTTGGAAGTTCACAGCCAACACAAAATACGGGGAACAATGATCCGTTTGGAAATTCACAAACGCCTCCTGCATCTTCAACACCTCCTGCAGATAAAGATCCATTTGCATAGGTCGTTCTAACGGAACAAAAAAGAGCTTTCATTAAAATGAAAGCTCTTTTTTGTCTTGCGATTGCGAAATTTTCAGCGAAAGTGAAATTCAGCGAGATCAATGTCTATGTTTCTTTTTCTTCTGTTGTCCCGGAGCAAAATCTTTAGCTGATTGTTCTCCATAATATTTTTTTGCCTGACCTGGAGGCATACCTTTTGGTCCACGCCCATGTCTATGCCCATGATGGGTGGAATAACATGCGGACATTGAAATTGCCATCACCACAGAAAGGATTACTATTAAAGTACGTTTCATGTTAAACATCTATTTGAAACATTTATGCAATTATCAGTCCAAATTTTATTTCAATAAAAAAGCCCATGCTTATCGCATGGGCCTTTTCACAATAAATATATCTTGAATCTAATTAGATAACTCTTACATTTACCGCATTAAGACCTTTACGGCCTTGTTCAACTTCGTAAGATACATTGTCATTCTCACGAACTTTGTCAATTAATCCAGAAACGTGAACAAAAATCTCGCTCTCGCCTGAATTAGGGATGATGAAACCGAAACCTTTGGTCTCATTAAAGAATTTTACTTTACCTTCTTGCATGGCACTATTTTATTAATTTCCCTAAAGGTATAGAAATAAAATCAAAAATCTTAACGTTTTTATTTTTTTTATCCGTTAAACTATTTTGTCTACTTTGGCTCCAATCTTGTAGCAATGCGATAATAGCAATCGTATTATTATAATAACTTTAAGATAGTAAAACATGAAAAAAATATTATTAGGACTGACTTTTTTAGGTTTGATGACAACACTAAATGCTCAACAAATGGTAAATAAAGAATTTGTATCCACAGTGGGTCGCGCAGAGGAAGAAGTAACCCCGGACATCATCTATATAGATGTTACACTGAAGGAATTTTATGACAATGGAAACACCAAGAAAAAGGTTGCCATAGACAAGTTAGAAAAAGACCTGTTTGATTCAGCAACGAAAGCCGGTGTTAAAAAAGAAGATTTTACGATCCAGAATATCTGGAGCTACAATACACCGGAAAAAAAGAAAAAGGATACCGATATTCTGCTTTCTAGACAATACCGCATTAAGGTCACTAACCTAAATAATTTAGACCAATTGTTGGACGGTGTTGATAGAGCAGGCATTCAGAACACTTACATCAGTGAATACGATTACTCGAAGAAAAAAGAGCTCGAAAAGACCTTAAAAACGAAAGCAGTATTAGATGCCAAAGCCAACGCGCAGATTCTCGCTGAAGCAGCTGGACAAAAAATTGGTAAGGCTATCGTGCTTTCTGAGACTCCGCAGCAGATTATCTTTGGTGTTCAACCCGTTATGCGTAATGCAATGTATAAAGGAGCCATGGCTGAATCGGCAGACGACGCCAGTGGAAGCGGTCTTGACCTTAATATCAGACCAATGAAAGTAACAAGTGAAATCAGCGCTTCATTTGAGTTATTATAATCATGCAGAGGGAATTATCTCCAGAAGATAAAAAGAAACAAATAGACCAAGATTTCGGTTGGATCAACCGAATATCTTGGTTAATGGATAATCAATTCAAGATTGGCAACTTCCGGTTCGGACTGGATCCAATTTTGAATTTGATTCCCTTAGGCGGAGCTATTGCCGGTTTCGGTACATCACTTGTCCTGGTCATCGCCATGTGGCGGAATGGGGCAAGTCCTAAATTAGTGATCCGTATGCTGCTTAATATCAGCCTTGATGCGATCTTAGGAAGCATCCCTTTCCTTGGTAATATTTTCGACTTTTACAGCAAAGCCAATGAAAAGAACATCAAACTGCTGCGTGAGCACTATTACGAGGGCCGGCACAAAGGTTCGGGCATCGGTATTATCCTAACAATCGTATTGATCCTATTTATCTTAATAACTGCTACTTGTTACCTGATCTGGACTTTCTTTTCCTGGGCATTTTCGCTGTTAAATGGAATTTCTTTCTAAGATCCACCCTTTTCACACCGTTTTCCTTCGCTGCACAGCCTCGATATAAAAACAATTGTGCATATCTAATATCTATTTAATAATTTTGATAGCGGTAGATCCAGTTGTGACACGGTCTCTCAACACTAATTTAAGCATTAAAAAATGAGCAAAAAAAGAATATTTGCCCTGCTTCTGATTGTCATCATGCTGGCGGCTATACTGACAAACCCGAGCAAAGAGGAACATGAAAAAATTGTCCGTGCAAAGGCTGAGCAATTACTAAAAAGTCAACTTCATGCAAAAGACCAGGCTTTTTTCGGATTGGGAATGCAACTTTTCGGCAACAAATTAGTAGACGATTTTGTCCAGAATTCCGTTGTTATAGACAATTATTATCTTTTTTCCCTTACCAAGATCAAATGGCAAGGCACAGAACAGATTATCGGTGGTGGCGCGTTTAAACAGATTTGGCTGAGCCCCAAGATTGATGAAAAAGCAGATGAAATTATTGCTGCATTGAAAAAAATCTAATATGTCCTTAGAAATTCTTTACGAAGATGAATCCATTGTGGCGATCAATAAGCCGCATGGTCTTTTGGTACATCGTTCATCCATTGCGCGTGACACATCCGAATTTGCCCTTCAACTACTACGTGACCAGCTGGGCAAAACCGTATACCCTGCTCATCGCCTGGACCGTAAAACTGGCGGGGTTCTTTTGTTTTCGCTGAACAAAGAAACGGATCAATACCTACAAAAAAGCTTTCAGGAACATCAAATTGATAAAAAATACCTTGCCGTGCTCCGAGGATTTGCGCCTGAGGAAGGGGTTATCGACTATCCTTTGAAAAAGGAAAATGGCACATTACAAGATGCACAGACATCGTTCCGATTATTAGCAAAGAGTGAACTCGATATCCCTTTCGGGAAATTTCCAACGTCAAGGTACAGTCTTGTTGAAGCCAATCCACTTACAGGTCGCATGCATCAATTACGGCGTCACTTTGCGCATATCTTTTACCCCATTATCGGCGATCGTCCGCATGGCTGCAATAAACAAAACAAATTCTGGAAAGAGAACTACCAGATGGATACCATGCTATTGCATGCTTCGGAAGTGACCTTCAAACACCCTTTGTCGGGCGAGACCATCCATGTAACCGCTCCGGTCCAATCCGATTTCCAGAAAGTACTTGGAATCTTAAACATACACGAATGATGTTAAAATTAATTCTCGAAGCATTTATTAGCATATCTGGTATCACGGCGGCATCTGGTATTGTCTACCATAATGATGAGCTTCATATTGTCTCGGACAACAGCAATTACCTGTATAGCTACAACCTCGCTCAGCAACGCTTATCCAAAACAGCCTTATTGGAAGCTGAGCCCATGGAAAACATCAGCAAAGCGAATAAAATGGATCTTGAATCCATTACTTTCGATGGCAACCGTTACTACCTCTATGGATCGGGATCCACTGAAAAAAGAAACAATCGTTTTATTTGGGATGGAAAAGAGGTTGTAAAGGAAGACTACAGCAAAATCTACGCGCATTTAATGCAGAAATTTAAGATCAGTAAAGATGACTTTAACATCGAGGGGGTGGTTCATATTGATGACCGGATATTGTTGTTTAATCGGGGCAATGGCCCACAAGGAATCAATGCAATTTTAGAATACAATGGTAAAGCTGAAGATAAATCGCGGTGTATTCCAGTCGAATTACCGACGATAAAGGGAATCAGCACCGGTTTTTCGGATGCCGCACTGGTCGGTGAAGACATTTATTTCATCGCGACCGCGGAGGATGCGAAATCGACCTATCTTGACGGCGAGATCGCTGGGTCATTACTTGGAAAAATATCCGCTGATCTGTCTTCCGGGCCGGAAGTATTCCAGATCCCCGGAAATCATAAATTTGAGGGCATTACCTTCAAGGAGAAAACTGATAAGGGTTTAATTTTCCTGCTATGCGAAGATACGGATACAGAAGACGCTGAACTGACTGTTTATTCGTTGAATGTAACGAATTAAATCGTTTGTTCTAAAATAGATTCAAAGCTAGGAATCACGTATATTTTATTAAATTTGCAACTGATTAAAACTTAATTTTTATGTTAAAAAATACTGCCCTTTCGGAGACGCACATTGCTTTAGGAGCAAAGATGGTTCCCTTCGCAGGCTTCAACATGCCAGTACAATATACCGGTATCAATGATGAGCACGAAACAGTTCGTACAGGTGTGGGAGTTTTTGATGTAAGCCACATGGGTGAATTCATCCTCAAAGGTGAAAAGGCCCTGGATCTTCTTCAAAAAATCTCTTCAAACGACGTGTCGAAATTATATGACGGTAAAGTCCAATATGCTTATATTCCAAACGAAACTGGCGGTGTAGTAGACGATTTTCTAACATACCGAATCGACGATAATACCTATTTTTTGGTTGTCAATGCGTCCAATATTGAAAAAGACTGGAACTGGATTTCCAAATACAATACCGATGGTGTGGAAATGAAAAATATTTCTGGCCAGACTTCTTTATTTGCCGTTCAGGGCCCTAAAGCAGCGGATGCCTTACAATCGCTGACAGATATCGAGCTTGCGCCAATGGAATACTATACCTTTGCCAAAGGTACTTTTGCCGGGGTAGATAACGTATTGGTATCCGCTACAGGATATACCGGTGCCGGTGGTTTCGAGATTTACGTGGCCAATGAAGATGCACAAAAAGTTTGGGACGCTATTTTTGAAGCCGGAAAAGCTTACGGAATCAAACCGATCGGATTGGGTGCCCGCGATACTTTACGGTTAGAAATGGGTTTCTGCCTTTATGGAAATGACATCGACGACAATACTTCGCCTTTAGAGGCTGGGTTAGGTTGGGTAACGAAGTTCACGAAAGACTTTGTCAACTCCGCTGCACTTAAAGCCGAAAAAGAAGCCGGACTTAAAAAGAAACTGGTTGGTTTTGAAATGATCGACAGAGGCATCCCACGACATGATTATGAAATAGTAGATGCTGATGGCAATGTAATCGGTCGGGTTACTTCCGGAACGCAATCTCCGACATTGAAAAAATCGGTTGGTTTGGGTTACGTAGATACTGCCTTCGCAAAAGACGGTACAGATATTTTTATCCATATCCGCAATCAAAAAGTGAAAGCAAAAGTAACAAAACCTCCTTTTGTAAAATAATAACAGGAGTAGAGAGCAATAATATATAAAAAGAGCAGAAAATGGTCATTTTCTGCTCTTTTTATATATTTTAAGTAAGAAACTCGCTTCTATTTATTTTTTCCCTTCGCCTGCTTATTGGCATATTGCTGCTTTTTCTCGCGATCTTTCTCCTGAATCATCACTTTTATGCGTTTGCTTAAGACAACCTTAAGGTAAATAAGTACCACCAAAAATGCGATTGACAATCCGGTCACCAGCATATTTCCGGCTTTATATCCTTCAAATCCACAATACGCCAAAAATACAATGGCCAAGTTCAATACAATATTCAGTATAAAATATTTTGTCATATTACTTTTTTGTTAATCCCAATACCCGTTGTCTCCATCCACCAAAGAAATAGAAAGCTCCACCGATAATATTGAGCAGTACGATAGCCAGTGCCATCAACATCCTCTCACTATTGGGAATTGTCCTGGAAAGCATAATTTCCCGTAAGACCAATATCACCCACAAAAGGGATAATAGAATAGAAAGACTGCCTAATATGGGGAAAATACCTAAGCTAAATAGCCGGGCGAATAGGGCTACGATATAAAAAGCAAGACTAAACAAGAAAGCCTGTTTAGTCTGATGCTCTAAGTTTTTCATATTAATAAACGTCTAACTCTGGATCGATTTCCTCTTTCCAGGCCAAGATGCCGCCTTTTAAATTTGCAAGATTATCAAAACCTTGTTGTTCCAATAACATAATTGCCTGCGCTGAACGTTTTCCAGAACGACATTGAACGATAACAGGTTTGTCTTTGGCGATTTTATCTGCCTCGATCAGGATCCCTGATAGTGGAATATTCAAACCGTTCAAATTTGAAACCTCATATTCAAATGACTCACGCACATCAATCAATTGAAAATCTTCATTGTTATCGATCTTATTCTTTAATTCCTGTACAGATACTTCTTTCATTGTCAAAAAATTTATAATCAAATATACTACATTTTTTTCTGAATTGTCTGTCTTCAAAGGTCATCAAGAACATTCGTGCCTGTTGCTCATTCAAGGGAACCACGAAAGTTTTATTGAATGCATCTTTTTCCTGAAGGGCAATGACAACCTTCATTTCAACTTTTATCGCCTTAAGGGTAAAGATAATAAGCCTTAGTTGGCGGATAGCACGAATTTCCACAAAAATTACGGGCGAAATCAGTATCTTCATCCGAACATTACTAACGTTATGAATTCGATACCCAAAATATTTTTAACATTCGCATTAGTTGCCCTATCTTCCATTACTTTTGGACAGCAAGTGATTTCTGAACAACAGCGTCAGGATGTGGACCGTATCTTAAATACCTTGGCCTCGGATGATATGCGTGGACGATCGGCTCTGACAAAAGACATTGAGCCAGCGGCAGATTTTATCGCAGGGGAGATGCAAAAAATAGGTCTCAAGCCCTACGCCGAAGAATCTTTCAGGCAAACATTCCAGCTGGACAAGCTCTCACCCAAAAGCTACGTCGCGACGATCAATAAAAAGGCTGTTCCCGCTGAGCATATCATATCGTTGGGTAACCACGTAACGCTCAAATGGGATGAAAAAAGTTCTGTGAAAGTCGTTTATATCGCATCCGGAGCAGATTTCTCCCAGGCCTTTCGGGAGCATTCCCTATCCAAAGAAAATACGCTTGTACTGGTAGATCCTTCATTTGAAGCTTCTTTTGTTCGTTTTGGCGAAATGCTCAACAAACCCAAATTTATTGAAGATCCGGGCGCACAAAGACCTTCGATAGTCTACCTGCTGACGAAGGAAAAACCAAAAACACTCCACATCCATATCGAACGGGATCTTGAGCACCTCCCGCTTTTTAATGTAGCCGGTGTTATCCCCGGAAAGAGTAAACCCGATGAGTACGTCATCTTTTCCGGGCATTATGACCATATTGGTATATTACCTGCCGTAGGACAAGATTCAATTGCCAATGGAGCCGATGATGACGCATCTGGAGTAACAGCGATGTTGACACTGGCGGATTACTACAAAAAGAAAAACAGCAATGAAAGGACTCTTATTTTTGTGGCATTTACAGCCGAAGAACTCGGCATGTATGGTTCAAAATATTTTTCCAACCATATCAATGCGGATCAGGTCGTGGCGATGATCAACATGGAAATGATCGGAAAAGATTCAAAATTTGGCCCTAATACGGTCTATATAACAGGCTATGATCACTCGGATTTAGGTAAATTAATGCAGGAAAATCTAAAGAACACGACTTTCAAATTTTATCCTGATCCTTACACAAAACAGAATTTATTCTATCGCAGCGATAATGCCGTGTTAGCGGCAAAAGGTGTGCCCGCACATTCATTTTCTACATCCCAAATGGACAAGGATGAATATTACCACACGGTAAAGGATGAAGTCACCACCTTAAACGTTCAAAATATTATTTCCAGTATCGAAGCAATCGCTATCGGCACTTCAGGCATTGTGGATGGTAAACAAACGCCTTCACGTGTGGAAAAATTAAAAGACTAAGAAGAGGCTGTACGATCTATTGCCCGTTGCATGACATAATCATTCAATACATAATCATAATAGGGAATATCAACAGTTTCGACAACCTGAAAGCCCTGCTTTAAATAGAAATGATAAGCAGGGTTATTTCTATTGACATTGAGTTCCAGAATATCCTTGCCTTTGGTTTTTGCTTTGTCCATGGCAAAATCAATCAAAGCTTTCCCGAAACCTTTTCCCTGTACATCGGGCATCAAATAGAGCTTTTCAATCCGGAGTTTGTCTGCAAAAGTTTTCAGTGCAACAAAGCCCTGGCCGATACCATCTTCCTTCAAAATATAAAAAAACTGTCCATTTACCATTCCCTCAGCTAAGCCCTCAACAGTATAGCTTTTCTCCAGCATAAAATCAATCTGTTCTTTTGAAAGTATTTTTCCATAAGCGTCTGGCCATATGATATGAGCCATATTGGAAATACTACGGATGTCTGTCTGTTCGGCTAATTCTATCGTTATCATGCGATCGTCTCTCCTATTAAAATATATTTCGAATTCGAAAATCCTAGTTTAAATAAGCCGTCCTTTTCTGTTTCATAAAGACCCGCCCCAATTTTTTTCAGACCTTCTGTCGTAATTTCTTCGCCTTGGGCATCTATTCTTAGCTGTTCGCCGCCTGCTTTCCATTTTGTAAATCCAGTACGAACAAAGTAATAGCGCATCCCCTGCGTTAACAATACGATGTTGATCAGGTCCAAATAGTACTGATATTGAGCAAGGCTTATTTGATCCGTAATAATATTGACTGCCTTATACTGATGTTCAACAAGATATTCAATAGCGGACTGTAAAAAATTATCACGATACGGGATGACTTTTAAATTTTCCTGGAGCGGCTCTATATGGTTCTGCGCAAAAACAATATCAAACTTATATCTTCTCGCAGCCAGTTGATCAACCAGATTATTTTCGATGACAATAGATGGGCTCCATTCGAGCAGTTGTCCCAAATTTTCTTCATCAATCAGAAAAAGATCTTCAATCAGCAGAGCAGGTTCCTGGTTTTCACGAACAATATGATGCGATGACATTTCGAAAGATTTAATACCCTAATCTGCGCAAGGTGATGTAAGCCATCAAACCCGTACCGACCTCCAGCGAGGATTCATCGACATCGAATGTAGGTGTATGCACCGCAGAAGTTATTCCTTTCGTCTTATTTCCTGTACCTAATCGGTAGAAACAAGCATTGATTTCTTGCGAGTAGTAAGAAAAATCTTCCGCAGCTGGCCAAAGGTCCAAATCCACGACATTTTCTTTTCCAAGATATTCCTCTGCAAAAGTGCGCGCACTCCTAGTTAGTTCAGGCTCATTGATCAAAAATGGATAGCCTTTGCGAACTTCGAAGTCGCAGGTAGCGCCCATACTTTCGGCGATTCCGACAGCCATTTTTACCATCGTCTCATGTGCCTCAGCACGCCATTGCTCGTCGAATGTTCGGAACGTACCTTCGAGATACACTTGGTCAGGGACTATATTTGTCGCACCATTAGCGATGATTTTGCCAAAAGACAGAACAGTCGGTGTACGCGGATCCGCAAAACGGCTTGCTATCTGCTGTAAAGCGGTAATAATATGTGCTGTGATCACAATTGGATCTATATTCTGATGCGGATGTGCACCATGCCCGCCCCGACCCTTTACGGTCATAAATAACTCATCACAGGAAGCCATATATTTGCCTTCACGAAAGCCGACTTTGCCCACTTCAATAAAGGGCATGACATGCTGGCCTACTATCGCAGAAGGTGCCGGATTTTGGAGTGCTCCTTCTTTGATCATAATGGATGCTCCACCGGGCAAACGTTCTTCTCCGGGCTGAAAGATTAATTTCACCGTCCCACCAAATTCAGCTTTCAGGCTATGTAATATCTTTGCGGTTCCCAACAACGAGGACGTATGTACATCATGGCCACAAGCATGCATTACTCCCGGAGTATTGGATCCATAAGGTCGTCCTTCGACTTCCTGAATAGGTAATGCATCCATATCCGCGCGCAAGGCGATTACTTCATCTGAAGCGAGTTCACCTTTAATTAACGCCACGATACCTGTGTCTGCTTTTACTTCATAAGGGATGCCTAATTGATCCAGCTGCGCCTTTACAAATGCCGAAGTATTATATTCTTCAAAAGAAAGTTCAGGATTTTGATGAAGATGTCTACGGTTAGTGACTGTATCTTCAAAATATTGATGGGCTAAGGCCAGGACTTTTTCTTTCGTACTTGCCATGAGGTTGTTTGATTTATTGATAAACAAAAACGCTTTCTGAAAATACGAAAACGTTACTAAAATATTGACGTAGCTCACGCATAAACGCATTCGCTTCGGAACGACTTCTAAAGTCGCCCACCTTCACCCGATAATTGGGTTCATCATAAGTGATATAGGTATCAACATCTTTATACATTCCCCGAAAACGAGTTTGCTCCGAAAAAGCTTGGTTTCGACTGGATCCAGCAAAAATCTGGACGCGAAAGCCTCTCACCTTGACTCTTGTTGCTGCGGAACGTACAACAGGTTTAGAAGGCACTGTTGTGGTTTTGCTTTCGACAGGATTGATTCCCATTACTGCCCTAAAATTCTGAAGCTGCGTAATCAAAGAATCTTTGGTTACAATAACTCCACCCTTTTCCTGTGCTTTTACATGAACGATCGTAAATAGCACAAGTGCATGTATGAAAATCAATCCTCTCTTCAGCATAGTTTAACCTTTCTTATCGATTAGTTATTTGCGCCGTGGCAATTTTTATATTTTTTACCAGAACCACAAGGACATTCGTCATTGCGACCCACTGTATTCTCGTTACGAACAGGTTCTTTTGGACCATCATTTACATCTTCTTCACTAACACCTGTTGGTGAAATCAACTCTGCTTTGGTCTCAACTGTCTTTACAGGTGCTTGAGTCACTTGTCTAGCCTGTAATGAGGTTGTTTCTTGTCCGGGAATCTCACCTTTGAAAATAAAGCTCACGACATCCTTATTCATAACAGCTAACATAGATTTGAATAAGTTAAAGGCTTCCATTTTATAGATAATGATCGGATCCTTTTGTTCATAAACAGCATTTTGAACAGATTGTTTTAGATCATCCATCTCACGCAAATGTTCTTTCCATGCTTCGTCGATCAATGCCAATACAATTCCTTTTTCAAAGGATTTGAACACCTCTTTACCGTTGCTCTCAATCGCTTTTTTCAAATTCGCTGAAACTTGAATACCACGGATACCGTCTGTAAATGGAATCACCACATTTTCAACAATCTGACCACGTTCTGCAAACACATTATTCAATACCGGAACGGTCAAAGCACCGATAGCATCTATTTTATGGTGATAAGCTCTGATTGTCTGATCAAAAAGACGATCTGTCAGCCCTTCGATTTTTCCTTGTGCAAACTCTTCAGCTGTGATTTCCGGTGTAATGGCAAAAATGCGGATGACCTCAATTTGGAAGTCCTCGTAATTGCCTTGCTCCTTCGCTTCAGCGACAATCTCTTCAGCAACGTCAAAGATCATGTTATTCAAATCCACATCCAAACGCTCGCCAAACAATGCATTTTTACGTTTAGAATAGATTACGGTACGCTGTGAATTCATCACGTCGTCATATTCCAATAGACGCTTACGAATTCCAAAGTTATTCTCCTCAACCTTACGTTGTGCTCGTTCGATGGATTTGGTCAACATGCTATGTTGCATCACTTCACCTTCTTCAACACCCATTTTCACCATGATATTGGAGATTCTTTCAGAAGCAAACAAACGCATTAAGTTATCTTCTAGGGAAACGAAGAATTGTGATGATCCTGGATCTCCCTGACGACCTGCACGACCGCGTAACTGACGGTCAACACGACGAGATTCGTGTCGTTCTGTACCGATAATTGCAAGACCACCTGCATTTTTAACTTCTTCCGTCAATTTAATATCCGTACCACGACCAGCCATATTCGTCGCGATCGTCACTTGTCCCGGACGTCCGGCTTCAGCAACAATATCTGCTTCTTTTTGGTGAAGCTTCGCATTCAATACATTATGTCTGATCTTACGCAGTTGAAGCATCCGGCTCAAGAGCTCGGAAATTTCTACCGATGTTGTACCCACCAATACAGGACGCCCCTGTTCTGTCAGCCGTTGAATTTCCTCTGCTACTGCATTATATTTTTCACGTGCCGTACGATAAATCAGATCCTGACGGTCTTCCCGTTGGGCAACACGATTTGTAGGGATTTCTACAACATCCAACTTATAAATTTCCCAAAGTTCTCCGGCTTCCGTTGAAGCAGTACCGGTCATACCCGAAAGTTTGTGGTACATACGGAAGTAGTTCTGTAAGGTAATCGTCGCATAAGTTTGTGTCGCATCTTCGACTTTCACATTCTCTTTGGCCTCGATCGCTTGGTGTAAACCGTCTGAGTAGCGACGACCATCCATAATACGGCCGGTTTGCTCATCGACAATTTTCACTTTACCTTCATCCACGATATATTCCACATCATTCTCAAACAAGGTATATGCTTTCAATAGCTGATTGATTGAGTGGATACGATCAGCTTTGATCGAGTAATCGCGCAATAAGTCTTCTTTCTGAGCTGCTTTTTCTTCCAAAGTCAACGAAGACTTTTCGATTTCTGCAATTTCAGTACCTACATCAGGTAAAATAAAGAATGAAGGATCTTCTCCTGTCGCTGTGATCAATTCGATACCTTTTTCTGTCAGTTCGACCTGATTGTTTTTCTCATCGATGACAAAATAAAGTTCTGCATCGACTTTAGGCATATTTTTATTTTGCTCTTGCATATAGTAGTTTTCTACTTTTTGCAAGATAGAACGATTGGCACCTTCACTCAAGAATTTGATTAACGCTTTGTTTTTAGGCAAACCTCTGTACGCTCTCAATAAAGCAAGACCACCCCCTTCAACATCAGAATCACCTGCAGCCAATGCTTTTTTAGCATCATTTAATACGGTATTGATGTAAGCCTTTTGAACATGTACCAAACGCTCAATACGTGGTTTCAGTTGATAGAATTCATGTTGATCGCCACGCGGGATCGGACCTGAAATAATCAATGGTGTACGGGCATCATCAATTAAAACCGAGTCAACCTCATCGACCATGGCAAAATGTAATTTACCTTGCACCAATGCATCAGGCGTCTGAACCATATTATCACGTAAATAGTCGAAACCAAATTCGTTGTTCGTACCATATACGATATCCGATTGGTAAGCTTTACGGCGTTGTGGTGAGTTTGGTTGATGTTTGTCAATACAATCTACAGATAAACCGTGGAACTCAAATAACGGTGCATTCCACTCCGAGTCACGACGGGCAAGGTAATCATTCACGGTTACGATATGTACCCCTTGTCCAGAAAGCGCATTTAGGTACGTTGGTAATGTCCCTACCAAGGTTTTACCTTCACCCGTAGCCATCTCAGCAATTTTTCCACTATGTAAAACGATACCACCGATCAGCTGTACGTCATAGTGTACCATGTTCCAGGTTACTTCTGTACCAGCAGCCATCCATTTGTTTTTCCAAATGGCTTTATCACCATTAATAATAACGTTTGGCTTGTAAACAGCCAATTCTCTGTCAAAATCGCTAGCAGTAACTTCAAGTTCTTCATTTTCGGTCAAACGTCTTGAAGTTTCCTTAACCACAGCAAACGCCTCTGGTAAAATATCATTTAAGACCTCTTCCAACTTCTTATCACGATCTTTGGACAATTTATCCACTTGTTCATAAATAGAAGTTTTCTTGGCCATATCGTCCTCATCTTGATCCGCTTCTGCTTTTAGCGTATCTATTTCTTGGTCAATATCTGCAAGGTAATTCTTAATTCTTTCTTTGAAGTCAGCGGTCTTGGCACGTAACTCGTCATTGGTTAGATTTGAAAGTTTATCATATTCAGCTTTGATTTGCTCTACAATAGGCTGAACCCCCTTGATATCTCTTTCGGATTTACTTCCAAATAATTTACTTAAAAACTTTAACATAATTTTTTTTCTATCTCAACTAAAGATTTTGTACAATAATGACTCCAAAGTAAAATTGCAGACAATTTGACACTAATCGGGCAAATTTAGTTATTAGATATGATATCTAACAGCTTACCACTATTTTTTTTACGTTATTTTTTTCAATAGGTTTCGCCCCCTATTCTCCGCTCCACTATTTACTGTACTCTTGCTATTTTACCATTATTATCCTTAGCACACCCTCTTCAAATCAAAAATAGCAATACTTAACTACAAACAGGCAGCGCTCGTGAACATGCGATTTATTTCTACCACTACTAACTATTGGAACCGATGTTATGAAAGAAACAGTTTCTTATCCGAATGCGGGATAAAGCCCATTTCCTGCGCCTTTTGAAACATTTTAGTAATTGCATCCCGCCCTTCATCGCCTAATTCAACCGAATATTTATTGACATAGAGTTCAATATGCTTATACATGACGTCTTCACTCATTTCCTGTGCGTGGCTACGAATAAATTCTAATCCCGACCTCGGATTAGCAAAGGCAAATTCAACACTTTGTTTTAAAATTGTGTTTAGCGTATCTTTTATTTCTTTTGGCAATGATCGTTTTACGACAATCCCGCCCAGTGGAATCGGAAATTTTGTCGTACTTTCCCAATATTCTCCCAGATCGACGACTTTATACAATCCTTTCTCAGCATAAGTAAAACGATTTTCATGAATAATAAGTCCTAAATCGATTGAACCATCCAATAAAGCCCCTTCAATCTCCGAAAAAACCAGTTCTATTTTATTGGTTAATTCGGGAAATGCCAATCCCAATAGAAAATTCGCGGTTGTAAACTTACCCGGATACCCAACATTTAACTTGTCATATTCACCCAAACCCTGACCACTCTTTAACCTTTCCTGGAGAGCCTTAGCCAATTCCGCATCTTTGGTGATCAGCATCGGTCCCACACCAAAACCCAAAGCACTGCCCGCATCCAACAGCTCATAGTCTTCAACAGCGTAAGCAAAAGCATGATAACTCAATTTGGTAATATCCAGTTCTCCTTGGAACGCTTTTAGATTCAAGGTTTCGACATCGTGATAGGCGACATCGAAATCTAACCCTTTGGTATCAATTTTATGATGAATCAAAGCATCAAAAATAAATGTATCATTTGGACAGGGAGAAAACCCTAATGTTAATTTCATTTTATTCTTCGTTTAAAAAATGAGCGGTAAAAAACTTGTAGCTAACCTTCGCTGTAGGCCCGGATATTTACCTTTTGTTTTATACAGTCACTTTGTGTGTTATTAGATAAAGTACCATGGCTAAAAAAGTCACCATGATAATCCCTTTCCCTACTTGATCATTTCCTGAGCGGTACGCAAACCTTAAAAAAATCAAATTGATCAATACGGCAATGGTATATGTTGCCATTGGCTTCTCGGGCAGAAAATGAAGTTCAAGATCGGTGAAACGTACCAACAAAAATGCCAGTAAAGGAAAGACAGTTCCTCCGCTCAAACCTATCCAAATATTATTTTTCACCCTTACTGTGTTTTGCTGTGCCAGCCAAATGATCAAAACTCCATGAATTTAATTCCGGAATAGCATGATGCGCAGTCATATCGAATTGCGTAGGGACAACCGATACATAACCATTTGCCAATGCATAACTATCCGTATCCTCGCCACGATCCTGTAAGACAAACTTTCCCGTAGTCCAATAATAATCACGATTATGCGGGTCTATACGCTCATCAAACTCCTCTACCCAATGACCTCCAGCTTGCCTGCAGATCTTAATGCCTTTAAATCCCTGTGTTTGCGGAAAATTGACATTAAGCAAGGTATTTTTGGGTAGGCCATTGGCCAAAACTTGTTCTGTAATGGAAATCACATAAGGCCGGCAATAGCTGAAGTCGGCATCATGAGAAAAATTATCCAGCGAAAAACCGACAGAAGGTATTCCCTCAATCGCACCTTCGACCGCAGCGGACATTGTTCCTGAATACAGCACATTGATAGAATTATTGAGTCCATGATTTATACCAGACACACAAATATCTGGTTTCTGCCCTTTGAAAACTTTATTAACAGCAAGCTTGACACAATCTACTGGTGTTCCCGAACATTGATACATTTCAACACCTTCATAGAGGTTGATCTTATCTAATCGCAGTGGTCTACCAAGCGTGATCGCATGCCCCATCCCCGATTGGGCGGAATCCGGCGCCACGACAACCACATTTCCAATTTTTTGCATTTCTTCCAACAGCACCTTAATTCCCGGAGCTGTAATACCATCATCATTAACAACTAAAATATTCGGTTTTTTCTTTACCATATACGAAGTTAGCAAATCTGAAAAATAAAAACCTCAAGAATTTTGTCTCGATAGATCATTTACCTAAGTACGACATCGTTTGCGTAAGATTCTATCGCTTTTGATAAATATTAGCCCTAAATTTAGCTTTCAAATAAATCATTCAGTTATGAGCATTAATTTTGAATCCCGCTATGCAATCGGGCCTAAAGAATACAAAACGTTAGATACACAAGGATTAAGAGATAATTTTCTAATCGAAAAAGTTTTTGAAACTGATAAAATTAACTTTGTCTACACACACTATGATCGTTACATGGCTGGTGGTGCAATGCCCGTAAATTCGAAAATCAAATTAGAAACAATCCCTGAATTATTAAAAGAACCTTACTTTCTTTCGAGAAGGGAATTAGGTATTATCAATGTCGGTGGCAATGGTCAGGTGGAAGTAGATGGAACGTTGTATGAACTTAAAACCAAAGAAGCACTTTACATCGGGCAAGGTGCAAAAGATATCTATTTCTCGAGTCGGGATAGTTCAAATCCGGCAAAATTTTATTTAAACTCAACCCCAGCTCACCATAGTTATCCCACAAAAAAGGTAACCAAGGAAGATGCCAATAAAATAGAATTAGGATCATTGGAAACAGCCAATCACCGTACCATCAACCAAATGTTATTGAATAAAGTTGTACAAACTTGTCAATTACAAATGGGTATGACAGAGTTAAAACCGGGATCCGTTTGGAATACCATGCCATCGCATACACATGACCGTCGTATGGAGGTTTATTTTTACTTTGAATTGCCAGAAGGTCAGGCAGTATCTCATTTTATGGGACCAATAGATGAAACGCGTCATCTCTGGATGCATAATGATCAAGCGGTCATTTCTCCGCCTTGGTCAATTCACTCGGGGGCAGGCACGTCCAACTATACATTTATCTGGGGTATGGCAGGTGAAAACCTTGACTACGATGACATGGACAAATGTGCTATCACTGAGCTTAAGTAGTATTTAGATATTAGATGATAGATTTGAGATATTAGTTGGTCAAGCCTCCGCTTACAAACGCTGTCTTTAATCTTTTTTCTTTAATTCGTTATCAAATGAAAAGAACATTCATATTAAGTTTAGCGCTGGGGCTTTCAAGTATCGCCTTTGCCCAAAATAATAAGACGATCACAATAAATAATCCTTCAGCGGTAACTAGAACAGAGCTGATCAGTATTCCTTATGCAACGTTCGAAAAACATTTCGAACTGAAGAAAAATGTCTTTACGATTGTTGATAGCAAGAATAAAGTGGAACTGGCTTACCAATTGGAAAAATTAGGACAGCCAACACCCCAAAATGTGCTGATACAAGTCTCCATTGCGCCTAAAAGCGCTTTAACTTTTGGCGTAACTGGAAATAATCCTCAAGCCGTTACTTCCAGGGCATATGCACGTTACGTGCCTGAACGTAAAGATGACTTTGCCTGGGAAAATGACATTGCAGCTTTTAGAGCCTATGGAAAAGCTTTGGAAGGCAGCTCTGAGGATGCCCAGGGATTTGATTTTTGGGCTAAACGTAGTAACGACCTCGTTATTGACGAATGGTATAAAACAGGAGATTACCATGCCGATCATGGAAAAGGTTTAGATTATTATTCTGTAGGTCAGACCCTAGGAGTAGGAGATGCAACTCCATTTATTGACCAGGAGGTCACCTATCACAAACATTATCGTCAATACAAAGTGCTGGATAACGGTCCTTTACGCACTACATTTAAGCTTATCTATGAGCCAGAAAATTTAAAGGGACAGCATATACAAGTTGAAAAGACAGTCTCTCTGGATGCGGGAAGCCAGCTGAACAAAATAAGTTATGCAATCAAAAATACGACCTCAGGCAGTACAGCTGTAGTCGTTGGTCTTGCCAAACGTAAAGAGGATAAACCGCAGCTCTTAAACGATCCCAAAAATGGTATTTTGGCTTATTGGGAGCCTGCTGAAGGAGATAAAATCACCGGAACAGCAGTGATCTTACCCAAAGTAAAATATGAATTCAAAGATAGTCCAAAACAGTTTTTATTGGCTACTACCGTCAAAAATAACAGCCCTTTGATCTATTTTGCCGGAGCAGCATTCAATAAAGCAGGTAAAATAACCAGTTTTGATCAATGGCAATCCTATATCAAAGAATTCAGAAATAACTTAAATCAACCATTAACGATAAAATACGCAAAATAATGTCTATACTGCAATCTTTTGATCTGACCGGAAAGGTCGCTTTGGTAACAGGCTGTAAAAGGGGAATAGGTAAAGCTATAGCGGAAGCATTAGCGGAAGCGGGAGCGGATATCATCGGTGTTTCGGCGTCGTTGGAGGCAACAGGCTCCGCAGTGGAAAGATCTATCCAAGCGTTAGGCCGCAACTTTTATCCTTATCAATGTGATTTTTCAAAAAGAACGGAATTATATAAGTTTATTGAAAAAGTAAAATCAGAGCATCCGACAATAGATATCCTATTCAACAACGCCGGGAATATCCTTCGTAAACCGGCCGCGGAACACCCTGACGAATATTGGGATGAAATCATTGAAATTAATCAGAATGCTCAATTCATTCTGACAAGGGAAATTGGAAAAGATATGATTTCACGTGGAACTGGTAAAATCGTATTCACGGCATCGTTATTGACTTTTCAAGGCGGTATCAATGTTCCGGGATATGCTGCATCCAAAGGTGCAATAGGATCATTGGTCAAAGCTTTTGCAAATGAATGGGCCTCCAAAGGAGTGAATGTAAATGGTTTTGCGCCGGGCTATATCGCAACGGATAATACGGAAGCACTGCGAGAGGATCCCGAACGCTCGAAATCCATCTTGGACCGTATCCCCGCAGGACGCTGGGGTACCCCGGAAGACTTTAAAGGACCGGCAGTGTTCCTTGCTTCAAAAGCAGCGGACTATGTACACGGTACCATTCTTACTGTCGACGGCGGCTGGATGGGAAGATAAAAAATCAACCTTTTAAGATTAGTTTGTTTTAAAAGTCTTTATCCTGCGTGGTAAAGGCTTTTTTTACGACCCTAAACCCAAGATTGCTGAATGAGGCATTCGGACTGACAGAGCCAATATAAACCGTGTTGAAGGCCGAACAGCTATTTTTACTGCACCACCATGAACCACCTCTTGCATGAGCCACATCGCGCTCCTCATCCCTATTTAGTTTGCCCCGGCAAAATTCAAATACATTACCAAATACATCATATAGTCCCCATGGATTCGGTTTAAAAGTCCCTACCGGAGAAGTATACATATAACCATCCGAATAGTCTGCTTTAAGATGATCTTTACCATGCCATATATTGGCATATTGTCCGATATTTTCTTTATTCAGCCCTTCAAAATAACGGCTATCATTACCGGCTCGCGCAGCGACCTCCCATTCCTCAATAGTCGGTAATCTACAATCGGCCCAGGCACAATAGACCAATACATCTTTAAAAGAAATACAGGTGATAGGATGATCCATTTTGTCTGCTATACCACCTCGGCTTATTCCATTTGGAAAGCGCCAATAAGCGGTGCTATCTTGCAGCCACCTGAACTCCGCAAGGCCGGGCTCAAATACCATTGCATTATGATGTCGTTCAGCCAAAGTCCGATAATTCGTTGCCAGGACAAATTTTTCAAATTCAGCGTTCGTCAGCTCATAGGGAGCAATCCAAAACGATGTGATATGCACCGTTCTTCTCGGATTATCCAAACTCATCGTATCACCCAATTGATAGTCTCCCCCGGGAATTAAAATATATCCCTTCTCCTGTCCCAATGACGATAAACAATTTGATAAAAAAAAGAGCAATATGTATAATGCTTTCCTCACTGATTTTGACGTTTTTTATAGCAGACCCCTAATTTATTTAGCTTTTTTCTCATTGTAATATCCCATTGCTCTACGATATATCAATGCTTCATTCTCTATATTATAGTCTAAATAGGAATAGTAGTTACTCATCTCACCATATAACTTTTTGAAGGATGTAGACTGCATAAATTCGCTATACTCGCCACGTTTCATTAGTAACAGCAATAAAGTCAATGCATCCTTATCTTTAGGGGTTTTCTTTGCATATTCAATGATAAATGGAATCATTTGCCAGCCATTAATCTGTTCGATCGTCTCTTTATAATTCACGCCCATTCGTTTGCTTCTCAGAACAGATTCCTGGATCAGTTTCATGACCGAATCTCTGTTTTCCTGCAGAAAATCAATCTGCCTTTCTGACCACCAGGCTTCATTAAAACCTCCGAGCAACTTACCAAATATTTTTTTGTCGATAGCCTTCTGATTTTCTGGTATATCGCAATTTTGTGCATACACCTCAGCATGAATCATGGTGTAAGTAAATTTTTCACGTAAACTTAAATTCTTAAAATCCGTCGCTGAGAGTGCCAATAAACCAGTATCTGTACCATCTTTATCTTCTACCGGCGACAACTTTGCGATCATTGCTTTCACCTTTGCAAAACCATATGGAGGTATGGTCATCTTTGTCCGGAATTCAATAGCAACGGGGTCCATGAAGTAATCACTTCCCACCTCATTTTCTGCCTGTGCAAAGGCACAAGTCCAGCTACTTAGGCAGATAAATAATAAAATTAAACTTCTCATAAAGTATACATAATTCTTTTAAAATTAAAAAAATTATTCCTACTTAAACAACGCTATTTGTTAAATCTAAAAGCACAGCTCCTTTAACCTTCGATAAACGGCAATACACATTCTTATTGAAACTGATATCACTCACAAAAAAAGGTAAGCATCCCGTTTATTTTGCAGGGACATAAAAACAAAAATCCCTGAATCTCATATAAAATTCAGGGAGTAATTTTTATTATGATATAATATAGCTCTTTAGGAATAAAGTCCTTTTTTATCTATAAAATCAATCACTTTTTGAGGTGTGAAAAACTGAATATTTTTGTTTTCTTTGATTGCCTTTCGTAAAAAAGTAGAAGAAAGCTCCATCAAGGGCGTATCTGTCATGGTTATGGAGGGATGTTCCTTTAACCTTCCCCCATTATAGCCCGGACGCGGATAAACGTAAATATGATAATCGCGCAAAATAATCTCTGCATTTTTCCATTTTTCCAATGACTCTAAGATATCTTCTCCCATCAAAAGCACAAATTCTCTAGCTGGATATTTTTCCTTCAGATGGGTTAAGGTGTCTATGGTATAGGATGGTATGGGCAAATGAAATTCAATATCACTTACACGCAAATGTTCGCAATCCTCCACCGCGAGGTTTAGCATTTCCAAACGATCATAGGGATCCGCTAAAGTTGATTTTTTCTTAAATGGATTCTGTGGAGATACCACAAACCATACTTCATCCAGCCCGGTAAAATTGGCCATGTAATTTGCTATAATCAAATGCCCAACATGCACGGGATTAAAAGAGCCAAAAAACAAACCAATCTTTTTCATTCAATTCGTTATTTATTGATGAAACCCATTACAATTTCTTCAGCTTCGGCACAAGCCGTCGCCAGATCAAAATTGTTCAAGATCACATCAAATTTATTCGCGTAGGTAAGTTCCAATTTCGCTTTGGCAAATCTTTCCTGCAATTTTTCCTCCGAATCTGTGCCACGTCCGGTTAAACGTTCTTTAAGCACCTCTAATGAAGGTGGTTGTACAAATATAGAGATTGCCTGTTCTGGAAATTTAGATTTCAGGCGCAATCCTCCGACGACATCAATATCGAAAATAACATTTTTACCTTCTTTCCAGATGCGTTCGATTTCGGAACGCAAAGTACCATAAAATGTACCCGAATAGACCTCTTCAAATTCGATAAACTCCTGTTTGGCAACTTTATGCAAAAATTCTTCTTTGGACATAAAGTAGTAGTCTTTTCCATCGACTTCCTGCCCCCTTGGATCGCGGGTACTCGCAGAAATAGAAAATTCTATTTTATCCCCATGTTTACTTAATAGATCTCTTACTATAGTTGTTTTTCCTGCTCCTGATGGTGCCGAGAAAATAATTAATTTACCGCTCATCCTTATAATACGTTGAGCAACTGCTCCTTTATTTTTTCTAATTCTTCTTTCATTCTAACCACGATCTGTTGAATACCGGCATGATTAGCTTTGGATCCCAAGGTATTGATTTCACGGCCCATCTCTTGAGAGATAAACCCTAATTTCTTACCATTGGAATCGGCAGAATCAAAGGCTTTCAGAAAATAGTTGCAGTGGGAACGCAACCTAACTTTCTCTTCAGTGACATCTAATTTGTCTATATAGTAAACAAGCTCCTGTTCAAAACGATTCTGATCCACGTTCTCTTTACCCACACTATCATTGAGAAATTGCTCTATACGCTGTCTGATCAATGGGATACGCTCAACTTCCAGATCTTCCACCTCACTCAAATAAGTCAAAATTAGCTCAGCTCGCTTTTTTAGATCTTGAGCCAATACATTTCCTTCGTCCTCACGAAATGTATTGAAATGTTTAACCGCATCATAAAAAGCATCCATCAATACGCTGGACTCTTCATCATCAACGGTATCATCATTGTTGGTGACAACTTCGGGCATATTTAACGCCAATTCGAATAGATTGACATTCGTATCATTTAGCTCATTTGCGATCTGCTGCAATTGACCATAATATTTTTTAAGTAAATCAGCGTTGATAGATGAGGCCTTGGCTGTTTGGTCAGTATATTCCACGGTTACATTCAAATTAACTTTGCCGCGTTCAATAAGCTTACTGCACTCTGTGCGCAAGGTCAATTCTTTGTCCGAAACGACTTTGGGCAGACGAAGATTTAATTCAAGGAATTTTGAATTTAAGGACTTTATTTCGACACTATATTTGACTTTACCGTTCTCTCGGGAAGCCGTGCCATATCCTGTCATGGATTTTATCATATGCAAAGGTATGATTTTTCATTTTCTTTACCAATCATGCTTTGCAATAATAACAACGAGATAGCTTTCATAAGGTTTGGCTCCCCTGCACTTCACATACCCGATCCCAATATCATACAGCGACCCGTTCCATTGATCCATCCCTAGCAGATGCGTACGATGATGATAACCGGGCGCTTCTTTTCCGATGATCAATGCTTTTATAGCATCGGTCGCGCTGGCGCGATTAGCAGCAATGGATTCAAAATTATTAGCATTCCTTTTTTTTACCCAGGACTGATTTAAATGATATCCGGCTTCTTCAATAAAATAATTGGGACCATAGCCCTCGGGAGAGACGTGATCAAAATAACCACGTTTTGCCATATCCTTAGCCCGGTATTCCGCTACTTCGGCAAGCTGCTTGTTCCAATTAAGCTTTGTTCGGGTAATCTTACGGAGATTAAATAGCTTCAGTTCCCTTTTATATTTTTCGGGATTTGTTCGAATTTTATTCAACAGTTCGTAAGCTTCTTTTGCTTGACCACGATCTACAATGGCACGCTGTGCCCAAGCTAACTGTGTGACGAATAAGGTAAATGTTAAAATGAAATATTTCATATCAATCCTTTAACCTTAAAAGACTGATTTTAGTATTTGACGTTTAATCTTTTTTTGACCTTTTAACCATCAAAAACTGTATCACCATGGGTATTAAGCTAATAAATATGATCGCCAATACAACTAATGAAAAGTTATGCCTGAAATAGGGAATCTGTCCAAAAAAGTAGCCGCCCAGGATAAATAAGGATACCCATAGAATACCACCCATTATATTATACTTACCAAAAATAGTATATGGCATCTTTCCGACACCTGCCACAAAAGGAGCAAATGTTCGGACAATAGGGACAAAACGAGCATAAACAATGGTTTTAGTACCATATTTAGCATAGAAATCCTGCGTCTTCCGAAGATAAGATGGTTTAAAAATTTTTGATTCAGGTTTAAAAACCCTGGCTCCAAAATACTTGCCGATCTCATAATTAACAAAATCGCCTGAAATCGCTGCGCATATCAAAATAAATAAGAAAAGTGATAATGATAAATTACTTTCAGGACGTGCAATAATGGCACCTAAAGCAAATAAAACTGAATCTCCTGGAAGAAATGGCGTCACAACAAATCCTGTTTCGGCAAAGACAATCAGAAACAGAATCAAGTAAGTCCAGCCGGCATAGGTATTGACGATCTGTATCAGGTGTTGATCAATATGCAGGATAAAATCGACCAGTTGAGAAACAACTTCCATAGGCAATAAATCAAAAAGGGAATCCTATTGGACCCCCTTCTTAGTTTTTATTTTCTCTTTTACCAATTCAAATATAATAGGTAATACCGATATGAAAATGATCAGCAGTACCACTTTAGAAAAGTTATCTCTAATAATTGGGATATTGCCCAAAAAATAGCCCGCCAATGTAATACCTCCTACCCATAATATTGCTCCAACAACATTGTAAGTAATGAAAGTACCATAATTCATCTTTCCGATACCACCAACAAATGGAGCTAAAGTACGTACAATAGGGACAAAACGAGCAATTACAATTGTTTTACTGCCATACTTTTCATAAAAAGCGTGTGTTTTGGCAATCTGCTCATCCTTGACAACCTGTTTGCCAAAAAGCTTGAATTTTGTCAATCGCATCCCAAAATGCTTTCCGATGGAGTAATTGAGAGAATCACCAGTTACTGCAGCAATCAATAAAATCAATATCATTAACCAAACATTCAATTCATTTGGTTGTGCAGCAAGCATTCCCCCAGCAAACAATAAGGAATCTCCGGGTAAGAAAGGCATGACAACCACCCCTGTTTCAACAAAAATAATGAGAAACAAAATAAGGTATGTCCACAACTGATAGTCATTGACAATTTCAACCAAATGTTTATCAATATGGAGAATAAAGTCAATAAGGTGTGTAATTATTTCCAAAACCGATCAGAAGATTAAGCGTTATTCAACATCACAGGCATAACCAACATCAAAATGTCTTCATGATCTTCAGATGTTGCAGGAATCAATAAACCAGCACGATTTGGTGTACTCATTTCGATAACGACCTCTTCACTTTCAAGGTTGTTTAACATCTCAACCAGAAACTTGGCATTAAAACCTATTTCCATATCATCCCCTTCAAATTGACAAGACAAGCGCTCATGTGCTTCATTGGAAAAATCCAAATCTTCAGCTGAGATATTCAATTCGCTACCTGATATCTTCAACCGTACTTGATGTGTCGTTTTATTAGCGAAAATGACAACCCTTCTTAATGTATTTAAGAAAAGTAATCTATCAACCGTCAGTTTATTTGGATTGACCTGAGGAATTACCGCAGCATAATCAGGATAACGCTCATCGATCAAACGACAGATCAAATTGATATTGCCAAAGCTAAAAAATGCATTGGTCTGATTATATTCAATTGATACAGTTGTATCATCCGAAGGTAGTGACGATTTTAGTAGAGAAAGTGCCTTCTTAGGTAAAATAAGTGAAGCCGGTTTTTCAGCACTGATATCCGATCTGGTGTAACGTACCAATTTATGTGCATCTGTGGAAACAAAAGTCACATTTTTCTCAGCCAATTGGACTAAAACCCCAGACATCGCCGGTCTTAATTCATCATTGCTTACCGCAAAGATAGTCTTGCTGATCGCTTCCGAAAGTACTGGAGCTGGCATTTGGATAATAGACCCATTATCAATTGAAGGAATTTTAGGAAAATCATCTGCATTTTCTCCACTCAATTTATATTTACCATCACCGGCGCTGATCTCAATAGCCAATGTATTCATGTCTACTGAAAAAGCAACAGGCTGATCGGGGAGAGTTTTTAATGTTTCTATCAAGATCTTCGAAGGCATAGCTACTCTTCCTTCTTCTTTTGCCTCAATCGGTAAAGAAGTAACCATACTTGTCTGCAGATCTGTAGCAGAAATAGTCAAGTTATTGTCTTTTATTTCAAAAAGAAAGTTTTCCAGAATTGGTAAAACAGTACTTGTACTAGATGCTCCATTGATAGCTTGTAACTGCTTTAATAAAATTGATGTTGATACAATGAATCTCATTTCCTAATTACTAATTATTATGTGCAATAATACACAAATTAATCAATATTTTCCCGTTTTGTAAACGCCTTTCTTTCCACATACAAAGATTTATAGCACTTAATTAAGCAATTGTATTTCAATTAATAAGCACGCTTTCAAAAGTATAGAAAACAAATACGCCCTGATAAATCACAATATTTATTACATTTGTATAATAGCAATAGTGTATGCAGTTTAAAGATATCATTGGGCATAAAGACATCAAAGAACATCTTGTTCATACGGTTCATGAAAACCGTGTGAGCCATGCACAATTATTTTTGGGCCCAGAGGGTTCAGGAAGCCTTGCGCTGGCCTATGCCTATGCCCAATTTCTCAACTGTGAAAATAAACACGCTACGGATAGTTGTGGCGAATGTCCATCTTGTCGAAAATATAGCAAGCTGATTCATCCAGATTTGCACATGTCTTATCCGTTTATTGCCAAACACAAAGAAGATACAGCAGCTGACTACGCTGAAAGCTGGCGAAAGTCCTTTTTAACCAATCCTTACATGGGATTGGAATACTGGCGAAATCAGTTGGACGCGGATAATAAACAGGTTAATATTAATATTGCCGAAGCACATGGTATCATCAAGAAATTGAGCCTTAAAGCTTTTGAGGCTGAATATAAAGTTTTGATCATGTGGCTCCCCGAATACTTGGATACCCAAGGCAACGCTTTATTAAAATTGATTGAAGAGCCACCCGAAAAAACCTTATTTATTCTTGTTGCAGAAAATCAAGATAAAATTTTAAATACTATTATTTCACGGACACAGTTGGTCAAAATAAAAAAATTAGACCATGCTGAAGTCACACAATATTTGAAAACAACGCATCAACTTTCTGATCAGGAAGCATCCGAAATAGCTTTTATAGCAGATGGAAACTTGCAGGAAGCACTTAATCAGCTAAGTACACAGACGAATAACCATTTTGGAATTTTAGTTAACTGGCTGCGATTTATCGTATCAGATGCTGGCACAAATATGATCTCTTTAGTGGAAGAGGATTTATCCAAAATGGGTCGTGAAAATCAGAAAAGCTTTCTTTTTTATGCAATCAGCATGATGCGACAGATTATTTTAGTTAAGGAAGGCCTCTCCAGTCTTGTATTTTTACCTGTAAAAGAATTGGATTTTGTCCAAAAATTTGCAGTACATTACACAGTGGAACAAATTGAAGCAACAATAAATCTATTTGAGGAAACGCACTATTTTGTAGAAAGAAATGCAAATCCCAAAATATTATTTTTAGATTTATCTTTGCAGTTAACATTAATATACAAATACAAAACGTTTCCGAAAGGAACTCAATATATATAAATAGAAAACTATGGGATGTGGCAGTTGCTCATCCGGCGGAGGTTGCGGTACTACCACGGCAAGTGGAACACCGGCAGGATGCCAAAATAATGGCTCTTGCATGACCAGCGGATGTAATAAATTAGATGTATATGACTGGCTTTCCGATATGGATATGCCATCAAACTATAAACCATTCAATATCGTAGAAATACGATTCAAGGGATCTCGAAAAGATTTCTTTATTAATGTAGACAACCTATACCTTGAGATGGGAGAAATGGTCGTTGTAGAACCCTCAACGGGAGGATATGACGTTGGCCATGTTTCTTTGACGGGTGAACTGGTCAGGCTGCAATTGAAAAAGAACAATGTTACCGCAGAATCGGTCACAAAAAAGATCTATCGGAAGCCAAATGAAGTGGATGTAGAAAAGTATAATGCCGCAAAAGATCTGGAATGGGAAACCATGCATAAGGCACGTAAGCTTGCTTTGGATCTGGGCTTATCCATGAAAATTTCTGATGTAGACTATCAGGGCGATAAAACAAAAGCGACGTTTTATTATACTGCCGAAGGCCGTGTCGATTTTCGTGAATTGATCAAGAAGATGGCCGAAGCATTCCGTATACGGATAGAAATGCGCCAGATCGGAATGCGCCAGGAGGCAAGTCGCCTTGGCGGTATCGGATCCTGTGGCCGTGAACTTTGTTGCTCTACCTGGCTGACAGATTTTAAAACCGTATCCACTTCAGCAGCGCGCTATCAGAATCTATCGTTAAATACGTTAAAGCTAGCCGGGCAATGCGGTAAATTGAAATGCTGTCTCAATTATGAATTGGACAGCTATATGGATGCGCTGAAAGACATTCCTAACAATATTGACCGTATTGAAACACTAAAAGGTGTGGCTTATCTACAGAAAACAGATATCTTCAAAAAAATGATGTGGTTTTCTTTCCCCGGAGCAGAAAACTGGATTGCAATGCCAGTTCAACAAGTCAAAGAACTTGTCGAAATGAATAAGCAGGGTATCAAACCAGAGGCCATATCAAGCGCAATAGAGACCGAAGATATCCGGGAGGAGAAGATTGTCAACTACGATTACGAAAATGTAGTCGGCCAGGATAGCTTAACACGCCTGGATGACCGTAACAAGAGAAAGAAAAAGCGGAAAACTAAAAGCAATAGTAACGCTAAACCGGAAAATAAGAATGGCCAGAAAAGCGATAAAGCTGAACAAAATCCACCAAAACAGGCCATAGCTAAACAGCAGAACAATCCGGATAGTGCTGTTACGGCAACGGCTGGCAAAGAGAATAAAGAAGGGCAAAATAATAGGCCTAAAAAACGCTTTAATCGGCATAGAAATAAAAACAGAGGTAACAATAACAACTCTGCCTCAAAACCAGAATAAAACGAATATGCCTAATTTTAAAATGTTAGGCATATTCTATTTATAGATTTAAAATGAAAATAAAGGCTTTTCTTTTTGGAACTTTATGTATCGGTTTATGGGCATCTTGCGACCAGACCGCTATTTTAAATGAGAATAAACCAATCGAAAATAAGACTTGGTTATACACCTCACGTCCAAGTTTTCAATTTCATATCAGTGATAACACGAAGAAATACGATGTATTTATGGATGTACGCCATACACCTGAATATGCTTTTTCTAATCTCTTTGTGTTGATTTACCAACAGGGTCCCAATAAGAAAACATATACCTTCCGTAAGGAAGTTAAATTGGCAAAATCCGATGGAAAGTGGACCGGAAAATCATCGGGTAGTCTTTACAATCAGCAGGCTATTCTCCATAAAGATTATATATTTCCGGACACCGGATTATATACAATATCCATTGAACAGAATATGCGAGATAATCCTTTAAAAGAAATTACAGATATTGGCTTGACAGTAATACCAAAGTAATGTGGACCTTTTTACGATATCTCCTCCTTCCTTTTTCCCTGATCTATGCTGTAGTCGTATGGTTAAGAAATCGGCTCTATGATTTTCACATACTACCGGTTCGATCTTTCGATATACCTACCATTGTCATTGGCAACTTAGCCGTTGGTGGTACGGGAAAAAGTCCTATGACCGAATTTGTTGTCTCCTATCTTAGCAACAAGTATAATCTCGCAATCCTCAGCAGGGGCTATGGTCGAAACACAAAAGGATTCCGAATGGTAGAAACAGATTCTTTAGCGCTAGATGTGGGCGATGAACCATTACAGTTCAAAAACAAGCTTCCAAATGTCACCGTAGCCGTATGTGAAGATCGATCTACAGGCATAGAAAAACTACAGGCAGATCATCAGCTTATTATCTTGGATGATGCCTATCAACATCGAAAATTATCGCCTTTATTTAATATCCTCTTATTCGATTTTCGATCTTTTTCACAACCTATGTTTGTATTTCCTGCGGGAAATTTCAGGGACTTACTTATTGAATCTAAACGGGCGCAAATCATTGTCATTACAAAGTGTCCAGTCAATATTTCCGATGAACACAAGGTTAATATTGAAAAAAAACTGCGTCGGTATAACAAAAAAGCCGTAATTGCATTTAGCCATATAACCTATTTCGAACCAGTTAATAGTGATGGAAAACATATTGATATCGAAGGTAAAGATATCGTTTTAGTGACAGGGATTGCCAAACCGCAACCATTAGCAGACCATATTACCAAAAAAGCAAAGTCAGTCAGCCATATTTCTTTTCGGGATCACCATACATTTACCGACGCAGACATTGACCGCATCATTAAAACATTCCAATCCTTAAATAGTACCAATAAAATAATATTGACCACCGAGAAGGACTATCAACGGCTAAAACCATATAAAGCACTATTCGATACAATAGAACTCGTTTATCTGCCGATAGGGTTAAAATTTAATGATTTACAGCAAAGTACTCAATTTTGTAATATTTTAAGTGATACAGTCGCTTCAAGTGTTAATCAACCTTAAATTTTGTTAAGGGCTAATATTTTAGTAAACTTTTTCGTCAAATTTATATTCAAAAGAAAAGTAAACTTAAAATATAAGGCGATGAAAAAGAAAACTTTAATGGCAATAAGTGGCCTACTTTTGGCTACAACCGTAGCTTTTGCGCAGCAGCGTCAACAACGGAGTCCAGAAGAACATGCGAAGATGCGTGTAGAACATCTGGACAAACTACTTACACTTAATCAAGTGCAAAAAGATTCCATCTATAACCTTACATTAGCCAATGCCCAACAGCGCGCAGCGCAAAAAAATGATGGTGGAGACCGCAAAGCCAATATGGAAAAAATCAAACAGCTCCAAGAAGCGCAGGCGACCAAAATAAAGTCTTGGCTCACTCCTGATCAAATCAAATTATTTGATGAGCAGCAAGAAAAAATGAAGGATAGGATGTCTAAACGTTCTTCAAACTAATTTGCATAGAAAGGTCGGTTATTTATAATCGACCTTTTTTTATAGTGTTAATATATGACATAAACACAGTTATTATTTTCTGTTATTCAATTGCCCCCATTTATTAGCCATAAATACCATTATAAAGCCTTCCAGCATTATTTATCTATCTAAGCAAAATTTCCTCAAGTTTACACTGAACGTCTTTCCTAGACCTTTATTTGAACAAAACAATAGCAGGTCTATGTTATACTATGCCAAAAACACCTATTAAACTGATAATAAACACCATACACCCACATTTAGCGTTAAAAATTTGTTAAAGTAACATACTTGATACAATATAAATTGACTTTGATAGTTTTTATAGCAAGACATCATAGTTGTAACTTTTTAAATACAATAGATATGAAAAAGCTAATTTTAACAGGTATAGGGATGTGTCTGGCACTTAGCCTAACATTTGCCCAACAGGTCACACCAGAGGAAACTGCGGCAAAAGCCACTACCGAGCTGGTACAGAAGCTGAATCTGAACGATGAGCAGAAGACTGCCATATCCTCCATTCTATTGGATCAAGCAAAAGCAGAAGAAACAATTTTAAAAGACAGTACTTCCACTGCGGCTGCAAAAGGTGAAACCCTCAATAAAATTCAAACAGAAGTAGACGGCAAAGTGAGTCAATTACTGACGGAAGATCAAAAAACCATCTATCAGAAGGTAATTGCCGAACGCCCGGCAAAATCTGTCCCTACACCTACTGAACCTTCTAAAACAGAATCCAGTACGAATTAAACAACTAAAAAAACAGACGCTAATAAATTCATTGAATAATTTCATTTAAAATTAAACATCATGAAAAAGTTATTTTTAACCGGTCTAGGATTTTTCCTGGCAATGAGTCTCACCTTCGCACAGCAAACGACTCCAGAAGAAAATGCAACCAAAGTTGTGACCGAATTGGTCACAAAGCTTACGTTGAATGACGAACAAAAAACAGCCGTATCAACAATTGTATTGGATCAAGAAAAGGCAGTAGCGGCGCTTATACAGGATTCTACCACAACTCCTGAGGTAAAAAAAGAAAGCATTACAAAACTCCAGGGTGAATCAGATAGCAAAATTGCGCTATTATTGACTGATGAGCAAAAAGCAGCCTTTCAAAAATATATTGAAGAGCGGCCAGCGGTTGACATTCCCGCAACCCCAACACCACCAACAGAACAAAAGGAAAATAATAACGAAAACAGCAATCAACAACAATAATCATTTTACTCAATTAAGAGGAATGTATTAAACCTCTGGATATGCTTAGGCATATTCAGAGGTTTTTTATTATATCATCCTCCATGGTTACAAAAAAAGGCTGTCCAGATAGACAACCTTTTTACTTTAACTCGATATCAATCGACATTAAGATTTTAACTTCTTCATAATGTCGCTGACATAAGTCTTAAATTTCTTGTCAGTTTCAATTAAATCCTCAACGGTTTGACAGGCATAGATGACTGTTGAATGATCTCTTCCTCCAAAGAATGCGCCAATCGATTTAAGTGAAGATTTTGTGTGGGCTTTTGCTAAATACATCGAAATTTGCCTGGCCTGCACGATTTCACGTTTCCTGACCTTTGACTTTACCATGTCCACAGGAACTTCAAAGTATTCACAAACTAGTTTCTGAATAAAATCCATTGAAATTTCCTTGTGTGTATTTTTCACAAAATTCTTCAACATCGATTTAGCCAATCCCAAATCAATTTCCTTTTTGTTCAATGTTGATTGAGCCAATAGAGAAACCATTGCCCCCTCCAATTCACGAACACTGTTATCGATCTGTGTTGCTACATACTCCACGACATTTTCGGGTAACTCAATGCCATCAGAATACATTTTTTTCTTCAAAATCGCCATTCTTGTCTCAAGATCCGGAATTTGAATATCTGCAGATAATCCCCATTTAAAACGACTAAGCAATCGTTCTTCTAAACCAGCTAAATCTTTAGGCGCTTTGTCAGAAGTCAAAATGATTTGCTTCCCAGATTGATGCAAATGATTGAATATGTGGAAGAAGATATCCTGCGTTTTCTCCTTACCAGCAAAGTTGTGCACATCATCCATGATAATCACATCCATTGCCTGATAGAAATTTACGAAATCATTGATAGTATTATTTTTCAATGAGTCCACAAATTGTTGACAGAATTTCTCACAGGACACATAAATGACCAACTTATCGGGAAGATTTCTTTTAATTTCATTACCGATAGCTTGGGCAAGGTGCGTCTTTCCCAAACCTACATCACCATAGATCATTAAGGGGTTGAATGAAGTACCTCCCGGCTTGTTTGCCACAGCGTAGCCTGCAGAACGAGCAAGACGGTTACACTCACCTTCAATAAAATTCTCAAATGTGTAGTTTTGATTCAATTGCGGATCAACCTGCAATTTCTTTAATCCAGGAATAACAAATGGATTTTTGATATCTCTGTTCAAAGATACCGGCACAGGAATAGATTGCCTCTTACCCTCTGCTCCATTGCCATTCGATGGAAGATTAGTCGTATAGGGATGAGAAGCCGACGACTTCTCAACTACAATATTGTATTCCAATCTACCTTGTTCTCCCAAAAATTTCTTTACGGTCTTGCGAAGAATACCTACATAGTGTTCTTCCAACCACTCGTAAAAGAATAAGCTAGGTACTTGAATAGTCAAAACGTCACCCTCCAAACGGACTGCTTTCACAGGTTCAAACCAGGTCTTGAAACTTTGCGCTGGTATATTATCTTTGATAATCGAAAGACAATTATTCCAGACACTTGAATACGTTTTTTCCATTCTAAAATTGTTAATAAGTTGATTTACAATACGCGACAAAAAATATGTTGATAACTTTCTCTGAGAACGAAGATGACAAAAAAAAATCAGCTAAAAAACTAAAATATAAAATATTTAATAAAACCATATATATCAGCTAGTTAACTTGTAAAATTGTGGAAAACTTGCGCTAAAATTGATCTCTAAAAATAATTATTAACATTCCAAATTTATTTCAAAAAAAAGAACAAAAAAAGTAGTAAACATACTACAGATCAGTCTTAAAGGTCTAGAACTAAATTAACCAAAATAAAAGCGAAATACAACCTTTAGTTCATATATTTTTAATATTAAATTTATAAGAATTTAAAGTATGCTTAACAACATTACCCAGCATCTTTCTATTCTATTCCACAGCCCTTATCGAAAATAGAAAAGTATATTATTAGGTGCCATTGCTAGATCATTTTTGTAACATTACCATCTAGTAAAATTCAAAAAAAAACTGGTTTCAGCGCAAAAAAAAAGGAAATCCTTTAGAGGATTTCCTTTTTTTTTGCTCCATATAAGTGCTTAGATCTACCCAACCATCGTATGGGTAAATTTTCCATCACACATTTTCTTTCCTTCTTGCACAATTGCAGTTGCATCATAATGCGAATTCTTCCACTGGGTGCCCTGCTCAGCATGCTCAACAACGCGGTCGGGAATACCCAATCGTGCAACCTGGCTACTGTATCCATGGTCTGTCATAAACTCTAATACAGCAGAACCTATACCACCTTGTAGACAACCGTCTTCCACTGTGATTATCTTTTTAAATTTTTTAAAGACTTGATGCAATAAGGCTTCATCCAAAGGCTTTGCAAACCGCAGATCATAATGTGCAGGATGGATGCCCAATTCATTTAAACGCTGTACAGCCTTCACAGCTTCGTTTCCAATGGTGCCGAAACTTAAAATAGCAAGCTCTTCACCTTCAGTAATAATCCGTCCTTTTCCTACTTCTATTTCTGTAAATGGGCGACGCCAATCTGGCATCACACCATTTCCTCTCGGATAACGAATGACGAAAGGTCCCTTATTAGGTAATTGTGCCGTATACATCAAGTTTCTGAGCTCCTCTTCATTCATTGGAGCAGAAACCGTCATATTGGGGACACAACGCATAAATGCGATATCATAAGCTCCATGGTGTGTAGCCCCATCAGCTCCTACTACACCCGCACGATCCAGGCAAAAGACAACATTTAAATTCTGTAGGGCAACATCGTGGATAACCTGATCATAGGCGCGCTGCATAAACGACGAATAAATATTACAAAATGGTAATAAGCCTTGAGTCGCTAAGCCAGCACTAAATGTGACAGCATGTTGTTCCGCAATACCAACATCAAATGCCCTATCAGGCATTGCATTCATCATGATGTTCATTGAAGAGCCCGAAGGCATTGCTGGCGTAATACCAACGATTTTTTCATTCGCTTCTGCAAGTTCGACAAGTGTATGTCCAAAAACATCCTGGTATTTTGGTGCTACCGGTTTTTCACTGGAAGATTTCTTTATCTCTCCGGTAATTTTATCAAATAGACCCGGCGCATGCCATTTCGTCTGATCTTTCTCCGCAAGTGCAAATCCTTTTCCCTTAATTGTTACCACGTGTAGCAATTTGGGACCGGGTATATGTTTAAGATCCTCAAGCGTCTTGGCTAATTTCTTTACATCATGTCCGTCAACCGGCCCAAAATATCTAAAGTTCAATGACTCAAAAAGATTAGCATTCTTTAATAAAGTCCCTTTGATACTTTTCTCCAGTTTTTTAACAATACCGAGTGCATTTGGCCCTACTTCAGAAATTTTTGTCAGCACAGCTGCGATATCATCCCTAAATCTATTGTATCGTTTTGATGTCGTAATACTTGTCAAATATTCTTTCAGCGCGCCAACATTAGGATCTATCGACATACAATTGTCATTCAGAATCACCAATAGGTTAGATTTGGAAATACCAGCATGGTTCAATGCTTCAAATGACATTCCACCGGTCAAAGCGCCGTCTCCAATAACTGCAATATGCTGACGATCTTTTTCTCCCTTTATTTGGGAAGCAACGGCCATACCTAAAGCTGCTGAAATTGAGGTAGAAGAATGGCCCACCCCAAATGCGTCATATGCAGATTCAAAACGGTTCGGAAAACCCGAAATACCGTTTTCAATACGATTCGTATGAAATACCTCGCGACGTCCAGTCAGAATTTTATGACCATAAGCCTGATGGCCTACATCCCATATCAATTGATCATAGGGTGTATTCATTACGTAATGTAACGCCACCGTTAACTCAACGACTCCCAAACTTGCTGCAAAGTGACCACCATTCACCGAAACCTGATCAATAATAAATTGACGTAATTCCTGGCTTAGTTGTTCTAATTGGTCTTCCTTTAGCTTTTTAAGATCAGAGGGATCGTTTATTTTACTTAATAGTTCTCCAGCCTCAAATTGCATAGTACTGCTATTTACATTAAATGTTTACACAAAGTAACGACAATTTTATTTAATCTTTAAAATAAATCGCATTTCCATATTGAGCTACAACAAATAAAAACAGCAATAGTTTCTATATGAACGATTCCAAAAGATTTTATTGCGTAAATTTGTATAAGATATGCAAGTAGAAGAAGGTTACGAAATCAAGCTTCCTCAATTTGAGGGACCTTTTGATTTATTACTATTTTTTATCGAGCGGGACGAGCTGAACATTCATGATATCCCTATTTCGAAAATTACCGATGATTTTTTGTCTTACGTAAGTCAGATGCAGGCACTCAATATGGAGATGGCCAGCGAATTTATTTTTGTAGCCTCTACATTGATGCGTATAAAAGCAAAGATGCTACTGCCGAGACCAGATCTGGATGAAAATGAAAACGAAATAGATCTGAGAGAAGACCTCGTTCAGAAACTTATTCTCTATAAGCAGTTCAAAGAGGTCTGCGAAGGCCTCCGAGTAATGGAAGAAAACCGACTCCAGTTGTATAGTAGGGGCAATATCCATTATGATATACGCCAACAACTTCAATTGGATGCTACAGGTGAAAATCTGGATAGCTTTGATCTATACGGCCTGATGATGATCTATGAGCAAATGATGTATCAATTTCGCAATAGACCAGCCGAGGTAACGCATACTGTTGTGAAGTATCCTTATACGATTGAACAACAGAAAAAAGCAATAGCTGAGCTTATTGAAATCAATAAGAAATTAGATTTTCAGGAACTATTGAAAAACTCCGAAAACAAGGTTCAATTTGTCTATAATTTCCTCGCGATTTTAGAAATGCTCCAGCAGCGTCTTCTACAGATTGAAGTAGGATTAGGATACAACAATTTTAATGTCGAGGAGCGGGATCCGAAACAGGAAGATCTGGTACTCGAAGAAGAACTAGAACAATAAAAAAAGGTTGTCCGGCAAGCTGGACAACCTTTTTTTATTATCGTCTAAATATGTCAACATCCAACTTCTTCAATATCCATTCACTGAAAACTTTGCTGTTCTTTTTAGCTATCTTCATTTACCCCTTCTTTTTGAAAGCGTTCCAGCCCTGGGCCATAATTGGGTAAAGATTTCCGGATTTAGAAATCATTTCACAGCCTTCTGAAGCTGCCGTCATGTAGCCTATAATACTGATATCAGGTAAATTCTTGATCTTATCGTGATCCGCCTGTGCTATTGTAAACAGCAGTTCATAATCCTCACCACCATTGAGTGCTGCTACCGTCGGGTCAATACCGAATTCCCGTCCGGTATCGTAGGTCATCTGGTCCAATGGAATTTTTTCTTCATACAATCTACAACCTTTATCAGATTGTCTACAGATGTGAAGTATTTCGGAAGCCAAGCCGTCAGAAATATCCATCATTGCGGTAGGTATAAGATCTAATTTCGCAAATAACTCAACAATATCTTTTCGCGCTTCTGGTTTTAACTGACGCTCGACAATATAGTCTTTACCCTCCAGATCTGGCTGTACATTAGGATTCTCCAAATAGATATCTTTTTCCCTTTCCAATAGCTGCAATCCCATGTATGCTGCTCCTAAATCTCCAGATACACATAATAAGTCACCTTCCTTTGCTCCGCTACGGTAAACAATCTTATCTGCATCGGCATAACCGATACTTGTCACAGAGATAACGAGCCCCTGTGCTGAAGCCGAAGTGTCCCCGCCAACCAAATCAACATTATACTTCTTGCAGGCAATCAAAGCTCCTTGATAGATCTCTTCTACGGCTTCCAGTGGAAATTTGGAAGACAAGCCGATAGAAAATGTAATCTGGGAAGCTATTCCGTTCATCGCATAGATATCGCTCAAATTAACCTGGACTGCCTTATATCCCAAATGCTTTAAAGGGACATATCGCAGATCAAAATGAATACCTTCCAAAAGCAAATCGGTAGAGATCAAAGTCTTCTTTCCTTCAAAATCCAATACTGCTGCATCATCACCAATTCCTTTAATGGTAGATTTTTCGGTCAGCTCCACTGCTTTACTGATATAGTCAATTAAACCGAACTCCCCCATTTCCTCCAAATTGGTGCGTTCAGTATTATCAAAATCAAACATGTTAAAAAATTTAAAATTTTAAACTATCATATAATGGCCAAACAAGTATCTCATAACCGCTATCGTTTAGCCCCGTAAATAGCATTATAAAAACAATAATCGATATGAATACCAATGTGTTATCATATCGATTATCATCAAAAATTATACAAATTATTACAATCCCAAACTTGCTGATATCTCCAACATCCGCTCAATAGGCCGTTGTGCGCGAAGTATGACGTCTTCAGGAAGTAAAATTTCAGGCGATTCATATTTCAAACAATTATAAAGCTTCTCAAGCGTATTAAGCTTCATGTGAGGGCAATCATTACATGCACAGGCATTGTTTGGTGGTGCAGGAATAAAAGTCTTCCCTGGGCTTGCTTTCTGCATCTGATAAAGAATTCCAGATTCTGTGGCTACAATATAAACCTGCGCATTATCTGTTTGCGTAAACTTAAGCATCCCCGATGTGGAACCCACATAATCCGCTTTAGCCAAAATATGATCTTCACATTCAGGATGAGCAATAAACTTAGCTTCAGGATATTCACTCTTCAGGCGATCAATTTTATCTTGAGAAAAAATTTCATGGACCATACAAGCACCGTTCCATAATACGAGATCACGACCAGTTTTTTTCTTTACATAAGCCCCAAGATTACGATCCGGTCCAAAAATGATCTTCTGATCTATCGGAAGACTCTCTACAATTTGGACTGCATTACTCGACGTACATACAATATCAGAAAGTGCCTTTAATTCGGCAGTACAATTGACATAGGTAATAACCAAATGATCCGGATACTGTTCCTTAAATTTAGCAAACAAGTGTGGTGGACATGAATCCGACAACGAACAACCAGCTTTAGCATCCGGCAAGATAACCTTCTTTGTGGGCGAAAGTATCTTCGCTGTCTCCGCCATAAAATGTACTCCGGCAAAAACAATTAAATCGGCATCTGTCTTTGCAGCTTCCTGAGACAAGCCTAAACTATCTCCAATATAGTCTGCAATATCTTGAATTTCAGATTCCTGATAATAATGTGCCAAAATTACAGCATTCTTTTCTTTCTTTAATCGTTGGATTTCAGCTACCAAATCCAATGAGGGGTCAATCGGAGCATCATTATATCCTTTTGCCTGAAGCTCATAATTTACAATTTCCATGCGGGTACTTTCAACAGTTTATGAACACAAAAATACGCATTGTTACATATATAAAAGTCAATAAAAAGCAAATTAATCAAATATGTAGCTGAGCTCTAATGAGAAGATAATATAAATTTTAAATTAAATTATTATCATTAAAATAAATAAATAGAGATCCAACCCAATTTAAACCTTTTTTGAGTTGAATATTCAGAAAACTGCCTGGAAATATACCTTATATCAAAAGCTCAGAGGGTTTGCGCCGAAATCTTTCTAACCTAGAAAATGACTTTCTCTCTATTTTCCACTTATTGAACGTTCTTAGGCATAATACAAAACAAGCAAAAATATAGCACAAACGGAAGCTTTATTTATTAACATTTCACATTCAACTAGGATTTTGCGCCCGCCAGAATTTAAAATTTGCCAAGAGAAAAAGAAAGAAAAAATATATGAAAAGCTCAAAGGGTTTAAACGGAAAGTTGCAGCGCCCTGTTTCCAACAGGCAGCACAAATCACCATACATATCTAATGGCAAAAGGAAGAGATTGCAAGAGAGCCTGGCTGCTTCCATTATAAACTCGTTTAGAATGGAATATTTACATACCATAACCCAATAGCTTACTTTTAAGAAAACGTAGAAGACTTTATTTCGATAAAATTTAAAATTTGAGTCCATAAAATTGGAAGGAAATACATTAGGTCTAATTTTTCATTTATCAGATCTCAATTAAAGTCCATGATAATCGGATATTTTCGATGAATTATAGTATCATATCGTACAATTGATTGTGAGACGCCTCAAATTGAAAAACAGCACGACACATACTTTAACATATTAAAAGCGAAATTATTCGCGATAGCCAGGCAAAGACAGCTATCTGGGCTAGGATAGTTTCGAGCAGCTTTGAATAGCGAAGATTAGTTTAACAGTTTATTCGGTGCTTTCGTACTTCAAAGTCGTTTAGGATACAATTATTCTGTAAAAATTTAAAATAAAAAATTATAGCGCAAACTGGCGGGGTTTATTTTATCTATGAAATCATAAGAAGCAAAGTTAAAGCCCCATAGAATGCGATATTTGCGCCATTAATGGCTGAATAAAATTTTATGAAAATCTAAACCAGCTTGTATGAGGAGCTTTAAACACATTATTTTTCGGTTCAATAGATTTTGAATGAATAAGTTGAAAAAAATCTCAACTAGGCAAATGCTAGTGATATCCTACTTGAATAGGGAATAGTACACCTTATATTTTATTTTATTAATTTATAAAATAATAAAATTACAATAAGGTTATAAAAATTATTAAGATCTATTTTCAATAGCAAAAATAGGGCTTTACAATCCATTAAATCCAATAGGGCATTTAAAATAAAAATCTATCGCAATCAGGAGGACTTTATTTTTAAAATAAGCCCCTTGACATTCGTCTAAAAAATTTATTATAGCTGATAATGGTAATTATCAAAATCTAAAAGACTAAATTATATTTTTTTTTAAGCTCCCAATCGATACTGGGGTCGCAAATATAGTAAGAATCTTTATTCCACAATAATTTTTTAAAAATAATCTCCACGAATTTAATCCATTTGGCATTTGCTAATGGAGGCGATTCAAAGATCTATCGCAAGACCTGTTATCAAGCTGTTTAAAATCCAATAATCAATCAAAACGGCATTTACAAAAAAAATATTCAATTGTAATTGAGTTTAATTGTATTAAAATTGATAACAAAGCCTCCAGAAATCGCATAATTACCGAAAAATCCTACAAAATTTCAAATATTGCAAAGAAATCGGCTATAAGCTGATCTCCGAACAGATTTGCCAGATTTTATGCCCATAAATACACATTTTGAAATCTCCGCTGGTAAAAATTAATTCCGATTGATCCAAAGCCTCTTAAAATGCCATAAAATCTTAAAAATTTATAAAAAAATCTAATATGCAAATCTAAATCGCTTTAGAGAAACGAAAACAGCATATCGATAAAATTCAAATTTAAATATTCCATAAAAATTCATCGAAAACGCTCTCTGCACGGCATATTTTCAATTTTTTTTTAAAAAAAATCAAATATCCAAACCTAAACGGCTCAAAATTCATATTTCTTTCAATCTCAAAATTTTCAAAGCCTTTCAGACTTTGATAAAATTGAAATAAAGCTATCAAAGTCTAAATAATTTAGTCTAAACGGTTCAAAAACCAATTTCTGGGCTTAAAGACATAAAAATGCCGATACAAACCCTTTTATAATTCCATAAAAAGTTGTTTAAAAAGTTTTAAAAAAAATATTCCATTCTAAAAAGGTCTAAAATACCTCAAGAATCCAGTTATCGAAAATAAAGCCGTTTAGAATTGAATATTTCAAAAGGGGAGTTTATCCCTTTCCAAATATCGTAACCTAAATAGGTTTGATTCGATATTGACAAAGCTAAACAAAGATTCTCGAACGTATTCCACAATCTTTTTTTTCAATAAATACTAATATTTTAAATTAAAGATTCTCTTATTGTTTATTAGGGTGTGGAAAAGTGGTATAAATTGATCTGAATCGATTTTGATTTGCGGTTTTTATAGAGTTTTCAACAATTTTTCAACAGAATTTTTGCTTTAAAGAGCTGATTTTTAAAAATCTAATTTTTTCCGTTTTTTATTTTCCATAATTTTTTGTTGAATAGTTAGTGTCGATAAAATGTGGAAATCTATCAAATTTTATGCGGAAAAATAATTGGAATTCGTGCTGTGAATAGGGGATCTGTGGAATGTTAAATACTTTTCATTTTTATTTAACCTTTTATTTACACGTTTTCCACATTTTTCGTTAATTTCAACCATCACTTTTGGGGATAGTTTGTGAATTTTAAATATATGGCAGATAGAAAGGTAGATTTTTTGGTCATTGGATCAGGTATTGCCGGATTAAGCTTTGCGTTGAAAGCTTCAAAATTTGGTAAAGTGTTGATAGTCACGAAGTCCAATGAGGATGAGTCTAATACAAAATATGCGCAGGGGGGAGTGGCTGCCGTTGTGGATAAGTCTGATAGCTTCGAAAAGCATATCATTGATACTCAGATAGCTGGGGATGGATTATGTGATGTGGAAATTGTGGAAAACGTCGTTAGGGAAGCACCGGATCGAATTGCTGAACTTATTTCCTACGGAACCTCATTTGACAAGGAAGAATCGGGGGTATATGACCTGGCTAAAGAGGGCGGGCATTCGGCTCACCGTATTCTTCATTATAAGGATATAACAGGTTACGAAATAGAAAGAGCATTGTTGGAGCAGGCTCATAGCGATCCCAATATTGAAATTGTCACACATTATTTTGCTATTGATCTGATTACCCAACATCATATGGGGGAATATGTGGATAAGAATAGGGAGGATATTACCTGTTATGGTATCTATGCTTTCAATACTTCATCTCACCTCGTGGACAAAATTTTGAGTAAGGTAACTGTCATGGCTTCTGGCGGTGCTGGGCATGTATATTCGAGTACAACTAACCCGACTATTGCTACCGGTGACGGAATAGCCATGGTTTACCGGGCTAAGGGCAAGGTGCGTAATATGGAATTTATGCAGTTTCATCCCACTTCATTATATAATCCTAAGGATTCTCCGGCATTTTTGGTGTCTGAAGCCGTTCGCGGTTTCGGAGGGATTCTTAGACGGGTGGATGGTGATTCTTTTATGGAGGAATATGACGAGCGGGCATCATTGGCTCCCAGGGATATTGTGGCACGCGCTATAGATGCCGAGATGAAAAAGTCGGGTATAGATTATGTGTATTTGGATATTACCCATAGGGATAAGGAGGATATCATTAAGCATTTTCCAAATATTTATGAGAAGTGTCTCTCCATCGGATTGGATATGGCGACAGACTTTATACCGGTCACTCCGGCAGCACATTATTTATGCGGGGGAATTTATGTGGATGATTTCGGAAGAAGTAGTATACGCAACCTGTACGCTTGTGGGGAGTGTTCGTCAACCGGACTACATGGGGCAAATCGTTTAGCTTCGAATTCTTTGCTGGAAGCCCTCGTATATGCGCATCGCATCTTTTTGGATGCGACCAAAGCGATTGAATCCATACATTATGTTACTAATGTCCCGGATTGGGATGACTCCAAGACTTCACTTTCTAACGAGGACATTTTGGTTAGCCATAACTTGCGCGAATGTCAGAAAATTATGAGTGACTATGTTGGGATTGTCCGGTCAGATTTTAGATTGGAAAGAGCCCTAAAGCGTCTACATTTATTATATGCGGAAACGGAGGACTTTTATCGTAACACGAGGCTCTCTGTGAAGCTTTGTGAACTACGTAATGTGATCCAGGTAGCTTATATTGTAACCAAGTCGGCTATGCTGCGGAAAGAGAGTAGGGGCCTGCATTATACGACGGATTATCCACAACACTCAACTGTATTACAAGACACAATATTTTAGGACATATGGCACTTATTTTACCCGTTCTGGACAAGTCTCCATTGATCGCAGAAGAATGCTTTTTAGCACCCAATTCGACTATTGTGGGCGATGTGGAGATTGGCCACAATTGTTTGGTATGGTTCAACGCTGTAATACGTGGCGACGTTAATTATATCCGTATCGGGCATTATACGAATATCCAGGATGGCGCTGTTATTCACTGTACGTATAAAAAATGTGGAACGACGATTGGCAATTATGTTAACATTGGTCATCAGGCAATGGTACATGGATGTATCGTGGAGGATTATGTGTTGATCGGAATGGGTGCTATAGTCATGGACAATGCGGTGGTAGAATCCAACGTAATTATTGCGGCCGGTGCAGTTGTTCTGGAGAATGTCCGTTGTGAGTCGGGATTTTTGTATGCTGGCGTTCCAGCCAAAAAGATAAAAGCGCTAACTGATGAACAGAAAGCGCTTTTGAAGCAGTTGCCCCATAACTATGTATTATATAGTTCGTGGTTTTAGCTTAAACGTATTAGCACTGGATTTTTTGTGATATTTTTTAAAAAGCCTCAACGTTATTCTTTTTTGAGACCACTTAATGAAAAGCTATCTTTTTGTTCCCAGTTTGCGCGTATAGTGAAAACCTTATTTAAGTAGACAACAGGTTCTGGGAAAGTCTTCTTTTCAACATTTCCGGTATCCCATATTCCGTTGTCGTTATCATCTCGAATGACACGTATGGTATATTTTCCTCCTGGAAACTGTTTGTAAACTACCGAGGCGTTATTACTATTTATTTTGTCTAATCTATATATTCTATCTTTTTTCTCATTGATCAGTTCGACCAAGTAGGTTGTATTGCTATCAAGATCCGTAAAATCAAATGTTAGATCCCCATAGTTCTCGCTATCGTCATAAGTAAGATCAAATTTTTTCTCTTTATTTTGCTCTCCGAAATAGCCAGTTATAGCACCTTCGGTAAATTCTATTTGATATTTTTTATCCTTTCTCCAGTTATAGCGGATATGGTAGATATTGGAGTCATTTGTATCGACCGCCAATTGATAATTTGTTCTGAAAAGAGAATCCTCTTTGAATTTTAGCTTGGCTTTATCTATATTTTTTATCGGTGTAAAAGCGGATACCTGAAGGTGATTGATTCTGTCCACCTTTCCATTATTGGGGGTAAACTGGGGATCAATAACTTGTTCAATTTTTACATTTCCTCTTCTGACAAGAATGGTATCCAAAGGTTTCTCATCTTCTGTCAGAACAAGTTTTAAAGAGTCTATTTTTAAATTTGGCAGAAACAATGTAGCCGAATCCGAAGTCTTTGAGAATCGCACAATCTTATCTTTATTATTGACCTCATCGTTCAATATATTTAGTTTGGGATTATCAACTCTTCTATTGAAAATTAATAGGACACTGCCATTTTTTTCAAACTTCTTTTCCTGTGTACGGAATTTTTTTGGAATTGCTTTAAATACTTCAAGGTTGATATTGGTGAGATCATGTTCCAATACGATGGAATCTTTCAGAAAACCTATTTCTTCATCGGGTGAATTATAAATTCGGTCATTGTTCTTTTCCTGGAGCGCATAGATGCGATATGTTCCTTCACGGAGATTATTTAGTTTGTAATTTCCGGCAGTATCCGTTGTTGTAAATATATTGGCTTTCTTTTTTCCAAAAATCGAATCCTGGCTTATCGGAATTAGCAGAACTTTAACCTCTTTTAAAACCTCTTTTGTCATTGCGCTCTTTACATTGCCCGATATACTGAGTGAGTCAATTTTATCGCCTGTTGCAAATACATAAGCATAATTTACCAATGCATTTCCTGCATTATAATCTACTAGGCCTTTACCAAAATAAATACTATACGTCGTATTTTTTTCCAGGGAATCTGGTAGAGTGATTTCCAGATTTTTTTTCTTGATTTTGAATTGGGGATTACTTCCCATATCAGGTGTGATACTGAATTCCTTTTGTTGATTGGCCAACTTGACATACTCATCGAATGTGATGACGATTTTTTTCTCTGTAAAATTCTTCGAAAAGTTCGTAGGACTTTCCTGTAGAATTTTTGGTGGAATAGAATCTTTGGGCCCCCCTGTTGGCTGTTGTATACTCGCACATTGTATTGACAGCCCAATGAGCATTATAAACATGCTTAAAATAAGTAATCTCGTTTTTAAGCTACTTTTTAGCCTCTCTGAACTACTTTTATTACTTTTTAAAGAAGTTATCATAAAAAATAGAATATTGTCTTAAATCGCTTATTTTAAGCTTGTTTATTTTTGTTTGTAAAAATCTGATAATCAATTAATTAACTCATATGTACCATCAGAACGCTGATATCTGAAGGTGATACGCCCGAAATTCGAGAAGCCTGCCCTAATGTTCTTGGCTTTACCTTTGCTAATTTCTGTCTGGCTTCTATGGACAGTGAAGTTAACAAACTATAATCGAAATCAGGATTAATTTCTCTATCTTCCATCTTCTTCATTCGATTGACGATTTCGATTTCCTTTTCGAAGTAGCTTTCGTATTTGAGATTAATTTCTGCCTGCTCTATGGTTTCCTTGTCAAATTGGGAAACGTATTGAGCAAAGCCTTCGTCCCCTTTGATGATGTCCTGTATATTAACTTGCGGTCGGGCAAGTACGTTACTTAAACGTGTTTTTTGTGGAAGTGCAGTTGAACCTACTTCCGCCATTACAGTATTCATCTTCTCGAGATCTGTTGAATTCTGCTTGAGGTATTCAATGATGTTATTCGAGTTTTCTATTTTATCCTGCACTTTCTTTAGTCTTTCCTCCCCAACTAATCCTAATTTGTAGGCTAATGGTGTAAGGCGGATATCGGCATTATCCTGACGTAATAATAGACGGTGTTCCGCTCTTGAGGTGAACATACGGTACGGTTCTTCGGTTCCTTTTGTGACAAGGTCATCTACCAGTACACCGATATAGGACTCGGATCTTTTTAGAATAAGTTCTTTATCATCATTGACACGTTGATGTGCGTTTATACCTGCAAGGAAACCTTGCGCTGCTGCTTCTTCATACCCTGTGGTTCCATTGATCTGCCCGGCGAAGAAAAGATGTTTCACCAATTGAGTTTCCAATGTTAGGTCAAGTTGCATCGGTGGAAAGTAGTCGTATTCTATTGCATATCCCGGACGGTACATCTTTGCATTTTCAAAACCCGGAATGAGCTGCAGCGCTTTTAGCTGTACATCTTCAGGAAGTGAGGTTGAGAAACCATTTACATAAATTTCTACTGTTTTGAATCCCTCCGGTTCCACAAAAATCTGGTGCCGTTCACGCTCCGCAAAGCGGTTGATTTTGTCTTCTATTGAAGGACAATAACGTGGCCCTAATCCTTTGATCCGCCCGGTAAACATGGGTGATTTTTCAAAACCAGTGCGGAGCATTTCATGTACCTTGTCGTTGGTATATGTAATCCAGCAACAGCGTTGTTCAGTCGGCATCGCTACATCTGTATAGGAGAAACGTCCTTTCTTTTCATCGCCCCACTGTTCTTCCATAAGTGCATAGTTAAGACTACGGCCATCAATTCTCGGCGGAGTACCGGTTTTCATTCTACCTGATTCGAAACCCAGTGAAACGAGCTGTTCCGTCAATCCTGTAGCAGCCTTCTCGCCTGTCCTACCGCCTCCGAATTTTTTATCACCGATATGGATTACACCGTTTAAGAATGTTCCATTTGTTAGGACTACGGCATCCGATTCAATTTCGATTCCCATAGAAGTGATCACTCCGCATGCTCTTCCGTTTTTAACGATTACCTCTTTTACGGTGTCTTGCCACATATCCAGGTTAGGTAAAGATTCTAATTGTAATCTCCACTCTTCCGCAAATCGCATACGGTCATTTTGTGTACGTGGACTCCACATCGCCGGACCTTTGGAAAGATTAAGCATGCGAAATTGAATCGTTGATTTGTCTGCAATGATCCCGGTATATCCACCCATAGCATCTATCTCTCTTACGATTTGTCCTTTGGCTACACCACCTATAGCGGGGTTGCAACTCATCTGAGCTATCACACCCATATTCATTGTAATAAGCAAAGTTGACGAGCCCAGATTGGCGGCTGCGGCAGCTGCTTCACATCCGGCATGTCCGGCGCCTACTACAATTACATTATATTTTTTAAACATTTTTCTGTTCTTGTTCCACGTGAAACGCGGTGTTTTATTTGTTTACAAATTTACTCTTTTATTTACGTTCCACGTGAAACGCAAATGAAAAAATCACATTAAATCGGCAAGGTGTAACCATCGCTCAGATTTTTTGTCTATTTGTTCTTGCAAAGCTTTTATCTCTTCTGCCACTACTAAAAGTTTGATATGATCTGTTAATTGGTTTAATTCTCTACTCTTTGCTTTTAGTTGTATTTCGAGATTTTCTATTTCAGTTTCGAGTTTGTTATATTCAAGCTGCTCCTTGTAAGACAGCTTTTTCTTTTCTTCTTTTGCCTGAGGCTTCGCTGTTTCCTGAATATTCTTTTTTTGCTTTTCCTTTTCTAATTTTTGAAGTTCGTCTTGTTCTATTTTAAAGTCAGCATAGTTTCCATTATAGATACGGATCTTGCCTGTCCCTTCAAATATGAAAAGTTGATCTGTCAACTTATCCAATAGATACCTGTCGTGGGATACTAATATCAGTACGCCTCTATAGTTATCGAGAAACTCCTCGAGTACATTTAGGGTATCGATGTCTAAGTCATTAGAAGGCTCATCCAGTATAAGGAAATTTGGATTTTTCATTAATACCCGCATTAGTTGGAGACGTTTTCGCTCCCCGCCGCTAAGTTTATTGACAAAGCCAAACTGCTTCTCCGGAGGAAATAAAAAGTGCGTGAGTAATTGAGATGCTGTAATTACTTCTCCGTTTGCCATCTCAATATAGTCCGCAATATTTTTTACAACATCAAGTACGCGATCATTTTCGTTTACTTCGAGCCCCCCTTGTTTATAGTATCCATATACGGTAGTCTCTCCTACTGCTATGGTTCCAGCATCTGGCGTTTCTTCTTTTGTGATAAGATTTAGAAAGGTTGATTTACCCGTCCCATTCTTTCCAGCCAGACCTATGCGGTCTCCTTTTTTGAATGTGTAAGAAAAATCCGTAACGATTTCTTTTGGTCCATAATGTTTGGATACATGTTCCAATTCGAGAATTTTAGATCCCTGTCTACTTACTTTTACACTAAGTTGGACAGCGTCGTTTCCCTTTATTGATTTTGATTTTTCCTCCAGATCGTAAAACGCTTCGATACGGGATTTTGATTTGGTACCCCGAGCCTGCGGCTGGCGCCGCATCCATTCCAATTCTTTACGAAGTAGATTTCTGCTCTTTTCGACCATGACTGCATCTATCGTCTCGCGATCTGACTTCTTCTCTAAAAAATAAGAATAGTTACCTTTATAAATATATAGATTGCCCCTATCCAGTTCCCGGATTTCTGTACAGATATTATCAAGAAAATAACGGTCGTGTGTGACCAAAAGTACCGTTTTATTTCCGGTGGTAAGCAGCTTCTCTAACCATTCAATGGTCTCTATATCCAGGTGGTTGGTTGGCTCATCGAGGATATATACGTCCGGTTCATCTATCAAAAGCTTGGCAAGTGCCAGTCTTTTACGTTGTCCTCCGGAGAGACTTTTTATATCCTGTTGAAAATCCATAATGTTTAGCCGATTTAAAATCGTCTTTATATTATGCTCATATTCCCAGGCATTCAGTGAACTTATTTTTTCAGTGAGGTCTTCTAATTTTTTCTGATCGATATCACTGCTCTCAAGAAGTTCTTCGTATTCCCTGATTAGACGCTGCTGATCGTTGTCCGCACTATATATAAAATCATTGATTGATTTTAATCCTGTGAAATCAGGATCTTGTTCGAGAAAACCTATTTTTATACCTTTTTCCTTGACAACTTTTCCTGATGTTGGCAAGGTACGGTCTGCTAAAATGGAAAGCAATGTTGATTTGCCTGTACCATTTATTCCGACCAAAGCCACCCGCTCTCCTTTTTGGAGTCCGAAGTGTAAATCTCTAAAAAGCCACCTATCGTGGAAGGAATGGCTTACTTGTTCTGTAGCTAAAATACTCACGTTATATCACCCAAAAATTAATTTTAGTCATTTTAATACAATAAAATTCCCTTCAAGAATCCATTACCCTTGATGTTTTTTTAAAGTTTTGAAAATCAAACAGTTACATATATTTTTGATCTTCAATTATTTATATATTGAATCAATAATCTGTTTTGATTGCTGACTAATTAAATCTGTTGGATGGCTTTCTATACTATGTTAACAGGCGGTAAATTGCTGCTGCGCAGCACAGTCTCAGTAACAAGTTGATTTTAGAATGCATGCAAAAATAAAGAAATAGTTTCTTATTCGATGCGAAAAAAGCGTCGTTGTGTGATAAATTGGCAATAATGATATTACCTTGATAAACTTAATTCAATGCATAATCCGCAATCAGATTGAAACGTGGTATTTCAACCTGAAAATCACTATTATCCAAAGAACGGATCATGTTGTAATGTCCTTCCATAAAACCAAATTCGCTGTTGAGATTACATCCCGAAGTGTATTGATGTATCTGGCCGGGTTCAATTACAGGCTGCTCCCCCACAACTCCTTCGCCTGATACCTCCCTATAGTCGCCTTTTGCATCGAAAATTTTCCAGTAACGACTGATCAGTTGTACGGTGTAATCGCTCAAATTTTCTATGCTAATGTGATAAGCAAACATAAAATGTTCACGGTCGGGATTGGAATACTCCGATTGATAGATGGTTTCAACCGAGATTTTTACGCCTTCTGTAATTTGTGTGATCATTTGGATGATGTTTATTGTTGCAACAAATACTTATGCTAAAATACTAATAATGAGTTTAAAATTTGCAAATTTAATCAATTTTAACGATTTGCTTATGCTAAGTTTAAAATTACTATAAGCAAATGGCCGTTAATTAGTAGGTTTGTATATGGCAAATGGTATATTATATTTAATTCCCGTTCCTTTGAGCGATGATGCTGCATTCCAGTCTTTTACTCCCTATTTGGTTGAAACAATCAATACATTGGACGAATATATCGTTGAAAATGAAAAGACTGCAAGAAAGTTTCTAAAGCTGGCAGGTTTAAAAATACCCCAAAGTGAATTGAAAATACATGATTATGGGAAACATGCACGGGACAAAGGAAATATTAGTGATTTTTTTGAGGGCTTGAAGCAAGGTAAAAATGTAGGTTTGATGTCGGAGGCCGGTTGTCCAGGAGTAGCGGACCCAGGCGCTTCTGTTGTTGCCCGTGCGCATCAGCTCGGGATTAAAGTGGTGCCATTGGTTGGTCCCAGCTCAATCTTATTGGCACTTATGGCTTCGGGGTTTAGTGGACAGAAGTTTGCTTTTCAAGGTTATTTACCTATTGATAAAAATGAGCGTACGAAGAAGATCAAAGATCTTGAGCTGCAAGCTATCCGTGAGAAGCAAACCCAGATTTTTATTGAAACACCTTTTCGGAACAACCATCTTCTGGAAGATCTTCTGAAAACATGTAAACCGAATACCCAGCTCTGTGTAGCTTGCAACGTGACTTCTGCTGATGAATCTATAAAGAGTCTGACTATTGCTGAATGGAAAAAACAAAAAGTGGATTACCATAAAAAACCAACCATATTTTTATTGTATGTCTGATTAGTTCTATAGGGTTCTCCCCTACCCTGCTTTGCCCTGCTGGGTAATTTTAATATAAAATACGTGTTTAAAAACAAAGGGGCGGGCTGTTGGCTTATGAGTAAGTACTTACATATACTATTTTCAACAGCGAAATAGTATATGCTTATTGGAACATAGTAATTTGTTGAGTAGTTTTAGAAATAATGTTAGAACTATTGGTTTAAATATAATCTAAATATAATAGAATGAATTTTAGTAAATTAGGTTGTTTTATCTTGTTTTTTTCATTAGTTATTAGCTTAAAATGTGTTTATTCACAGCAAGCTACCTATGTCATTGTGCATGGCGCTTGGGGTGGTGCTTGGCAATTTAAAAATACAGCAAATGAATTAGAGAAAGAAGGACATAAAACCTATCGACCCACACTAACCGGCCTTGGAGAACGTTATCATTTAGCGGATACTACTATTCGTTTGCAGACTCACATTAAAGATGTGATCAATACGATCTTGTTTGAAGATCTTCGAGATATCGTTTTAGTCGGCCATAGTTACGGTGGAATGATAATAACAGGCGTAGCAGATAGTCTTCCAGATCGAATTAAAAAGTTGGTTTATTTAGATGCCATCTTCCCTGATAATCAAGGATCTGTGATGAGTTTGATGGTTAAACCAGGTAGTAGCAATAGCCTTTTAAAACTTGATAAAGATGGTTATATTATTCCATTTTGGGTGAAGGATGAGAGTAAGTTTCCGCGGGATGTCCCCCACCCTTTGAAGACGATGACTGATAGAATCAATTTAAGAAATCCGGAGAGAGAGAAAATTCCGGCTACTTACATCTTGACCTACCAGGATGATAAGGCAATGGACAAAGATGACTTTTACCCATTTTATGCGAAGGCAAAGCAACGTCATTTTAAAACCGTTGAATTGATTAGCGATCACAACCCGCAAATAAAAAAGCTGAAAGAATTAGTAGATTTGTTATTACAGGAAAAATAAATAAGAGTAAGATATCCAAATGACGCAAGAAGAATTAGTAAAAGAATTAAGTAAACCCGAAGTACTGTATACAGCCTTAGGTCTGATCCTTATACGCATTATTATTTGGTTGTTGTTTGCGAATACGATTCGCAGAACATTAAGCCTGATAGCTGTGGAAAATAGATTGATGACACCCAATCAATCTTGGTTGGTTGCCATTCCATTAGTCAATATTTACTGGAATTTTCAGGTTGCTTCCCGCTTAAGAGATTCGCTCATCAATGAGTTCTATGATCGTAAGATTGCTGTTGAGGAGAATCCAACCTTTCGGAAAGGATCATTATATTCCTGGATCTATTTGGCTACAAATATTCCCCTGCCGATTTCCATTTCAGGTGTGCTTGTTATCATGCACTTTGTCACATTGGCTAACTATTGGTTTAATATCAATGCAAATCGTAGAATTTTGGAAGAACATGATAAATTTCGAGAAAAGGAGGTCATTATAAACGATGAAAATTAAAGCAGTTATTCAATACCTGGAGCAGCTGGCTCCATTGGATTTACAGGAATCTTACGATAATGCCGGACTTATTGTCGGCAATGCAGATCAAGAGATTACCAAAGTATTAATTTCGTTGGATTGTACGGAGGAAGTTGTACAGGAAGCGATCGAAAAAGGGTGCAATTTGATTGTTTCACATCATCCCATTGTTTTCAAAGGATTAAAAAAAATCAACGGAAAGAATTATGTTGAGCGTACTGTCATAAAAGCTATAGAAAACAAAATTGCCCTTTATGCAATACATACCAATTTGGATAATGTTATCGGTGGGGTTAATTCAAAAATAGCGGATAAGCTGGGATTGGTTAATCAGGCGATATTGGAATCCAAGCCCAATGTACTGCGCAAGATGGTTGTATTTGTGCCTAGGAGCCATGTAGAAGAAGTCAGGACAGCGTTATTTGATGCCGGAGCGGGCCAGATCGGTAAGCACTACGACCAATGTAGTTTTAATACTGCTGGTTATGGAAGTTTTAGACCTTTGGCGGGATCCGAACCTAGTATAGGCGAAGTAGGAACGCAAGAACGTGTTGAAGAAACGCGGATTGAAGTGATCTATACACGTTCAATTGAACGAAAACTCCTTTTGGCGCTTTATGAAGCACATCCTTATGAGGAGGTTGCTTACGATCTTTTCGATTTACAGAATACTGCAATAGAAATTGGCGCCGGAATGATCGGTAATTTATCAGAACCCATGGATGAGTTGGAGTTTTTGGCTTACCTGAAGAAGAATCTTAACTTAATTGTTATCCGTCATACAGCGCTTCTCGGAAAAAAGGTTAGTAGAGTTGCTGTTTGCGGTGGTGCAGGCGGTTTCCTATTGAGTGCGGCAAAGCGATCAGGAGCTGATTTTTTTGTAACAGCTGATTATAAATACCATGAATTTTTTGATGCGGAGGGTGAAATTGTTATTGCAGATACGGGACATTTTGAGAGCGAACAATTTACGCAGGAATTATTGTACGACATTATTACGAAAAAATTTCCTAACTTTGCAACCTTGACAACAGAAATAGATACAAATCCTATAAAATACTACAGTTGATGGAACAAACCGTAGAACAAAAATTGAAAGCACTATGGCTTTTGCAAGCCATACATACTAAAATAGACAAAATTCGCCAGGTTCGTGGTGAATTACCTATGGAAGTTGCAGATCTTGAAGATGAGATTGCGGGTTTAGAAACTCGTATTGAGAAGATCAGAACAGACTTAGACGATTTAGAAGATTCAATCGTTAAGCGTAAAAACATGATTAAGGATGCCCAGGCTGCCATCAAAAAGTATGAGTCGCAGTTAAATGAGGTAAAAAATAATCGTGAGTACGACGCTATTTCGAAAGAAATTGAAATCCAAGGTCTTGAGATTCAGGTTTGTGAAAAGAGAATCAAAGAAGCAGAATTCGAGATTCGTAACAAAACAGAAAACTACGATACCACGGTAGGTAACCTGGAATACAGCAAAAGCGAACTAGAGGGTAAAAAGAAAGAATTGGAGACAATTACTTCTGAAACTCAAAAGGAAGAAGATGCTTTATTGGCTAAAGCTGCTGAGGCGGAAGCCAATATCGAAGAACGTTTGGTAAAAGTTTACTACCGCTTACGTAATTCCTTCAAAAATGGTTTAGCAGTCGTTTCGATTGATCGTGATAGCTGTTCAGGATGTCACAATAAGATCCCGGCTCAGATGCAATCTGAGATTCGTCAACGTAAAAAAATCATTATCTGCGAACATTGTGGTCGTGTTTTGGTGGACGAAGGTATCGTATTGGAAATCGAACAGGAACACGGTTTTTAATCGTCAATAAAAGGATAAAGCCCTGCCCAAAAAGCAGGGCTTTTTTTACGCTATATTTTTTTATGCAACTTTGTTGATATACGAAGTGATTTACTAAACAAAATAGTAGCTTTGTATGGTAAGTTTTAACCTTTATATTTTTATGAAGTTGATATGCGGAGTAATGTACTGAACAAAATCATAGTTTTGCATATTAATTTTAACCTTTGAACATTTATGAATAAAACTCATTTTAAGTTGATTGCGGCATTTTTGATCGGAACTTCATTTCTACAGGTCAAAGCGCAGGAAACTTTATTGCTTCGAAACCCAAGTATCAGCGCAAGTAATATTGCTTTTGTGTACGGCGGAGATATCTGGATAGCAGACAAGAATGGTGCAAACCCAAGGCGCCTCACAACAAATCCCGGTGTCGAACAAAATCCAATGTTCTCTCCTGACGGGAAGAAAGTTGCTTTTACGGGAAATTATGATGGTAATACAGATGTATACGTTCTTCCTATAGAAGGTGGAGAGCCCCAACGTATCACTTATCATCCTTCTTCGGACGTATTACGTGGCTGGTTGAATAATGATGAAGTTTATTATACAACATCGCGTGACTTCACCTATGCACTAAGCCCGCGATTATACAGTTCTACTATTCAGCGATTAGGGATGGACAAAGCTTTACTAATGCCTGAAGCGACACAAGGTAGCCCTTCCGCTGATGGCCGTTATTGGGCTTATATCAAAAATACGGATCCGACAGAGCGGGATCGCGTAGCTTTCAAGCGCTATAGAGGTGGTGGTACACCTACCATTTGGATTTTTGATACAAAGACTAAGGAAATAGAAGCAATTCCCCAGGTAAAAAGCAACGATGTTAAGCCCCTTTGGTTAGGTAATAAGGTTTATTTCCTGTCCGATCGGGATAAAATAGTCAACATCTTCAGTTACGATACCAAGTCCAAGAAAGTTGAAAAGCTAACTGATTTCAAAGATTACGATGTGCGCTCGCTAAATGGAAACGGCAATGAATTGATTTTTGAATATGCAGGTGTATTGAATACATTAAACTTAACTAACAATAATAAGGTAACTGCCCTACACATTAGTGTAAACACAGATGCGATGTTTAAGCGTCCTTTCTATAAAAATATAAAAGACGACATTCGTTACGTTGCCCTATCTCCCACAGGTCAACGTGCGTTATTTGAATCTAGGGGCGAGATCTTCACCGTACCCAAGGAGAAAGGTGAAGCGCGCAATTTATCGAATTCGCCGGGGTCACACGAACGTTTTCCGGATTGGTCGCCCAACGGAAAATGGGTTTCTTATATCTCAGATAAGAACGGTTCTTATCAGCTCGTTTTAGTGGATCAGTTTGGAAAGGATCAACCGCTATATTTCAATCTGGGCGAGACCAATTTTTATTTTGAACCTACATGGTCTCCGGATTCGAAGAAGCTGTTTTATAACGACGCTCATCTCAATCTGTACTATATTGATATCGCATCTAAGACCATAGTGAAGGTTGCGGACGATAAACTGAGCGGCCAAACCGGCAGAGTTTCGAATCATTTTCAACCGAGTTGGTCTCCGGATTCCAAATGGATTTCATTTACACGTACCTTAGAAAACGGCGTACCGGCTGTATTTATGTACAATCTGGATACCAAGAAAACGCAGCAGATTACAGATGGCATGAGTTCTGTTCGCAGCACTGCTTTTTCACAGGATGGGAAATATCTTTTCTTTACAGCAAGTACCAATACAGGATTGACCAATTCTGGTCTGCACATGTCGGCTACACAACGTAATGTTGACTATGCCGTGTATGCTTTCATTCTGTCAAGTAAAACCCCTTCTTTCTTTAAGAACGAAAGTGATGAAGAGCAGATTCGTGAGGATAAAACCGATAAACCAGCGGAAAAAGAGAGTAGCAAAAATGCACGTGTAAAAGAAAACGATAAAAAAGCACCGAAAAAGGATAAAAAGGAGGAAACTCCGGCGAATAGACCTGAAGACAAATCCATTCAGGTAGATTTTGACCGTATCGAAAATCGTATTGTAGCTTTACCTTTGCCAGTAGGTACCTATTGGAGTCTGAATGGACTGGTTCCAAACCAGTTGACTTACCAGCGCGGAGGTACCATCGGAGCCTATGATTTCAAAGATCTGGAAAATAAGACATTGGTTGAAAATGCCCGTAGTTTTGTAATCAGTGCCGATGGCAAAAAAATGTTATATCAGACTGGGAATGGTTATAATATTGTGACGGCTGGACAGAAAGTAGCGTCTCCGACGGCTGGCGTCATAAAATTGGATGGCATCCAACAATTGGTCGATCCTGCTGCAGAATGGAAACAGATCTTCAACGAAGTTTGGGCCATGCAGAAAGACTATTTTTATGTCGAGAATATGCATGGAGCAGATTGGAAAGCCATGAAAACCAAATATGAAAAGTTTCTCCCTTTTGTCAATCACCGTTCTGATTTAGGTTATTTATTGAACGAAATGATGGGCGAGATGGTTGTTGGACACAATTATATTTATCCAGGTGATCAGCCAGCTAGTCCATCTGTATCAGTGGGCGTATTAGGGGCCGACTATACGATCAAAAATGGATATTACCAGATCGCAAAGTTATTTACACGGTTGGAATGGAATCCTTCTTTTAAGGCACCGTTGGCAGAACCCGGATTGAATATCAAAGAAGGTGACTACATTGTCGCTGTAAATGGTATTGAATTAACTGAAGACAAGGATATCTATAGTTTATTTGATAATACTGTAGGTAAACAAGTGGCGTTAAAAATTAATTCCAAACCATCGCTTGTTGGTGCCCGCGAAGTCGTTATAAAACCGATTTCCTTTGCAGACGAAATGAGTTTGCGCAGCATGGAATGGGTGGAGCGTAACCGCAGGAAAGTAGATCAGTTAAGCAATGGACAAATTGCTTATGTATACATGCCAAATACAGGTCCTGAGGGGTACACCTACTTCAATCGCTATTATTTCTCCCAGATGGATAAAAAGGCCCTTCTGATGGACGAAAGAAACAATGGTGGTGGCTGGGTAGCCGATTATGTCATTGACTTACTCTCGCGTGAATTAATTTCCGGCTGGGGTATCCGTGATGGTAAAGGATTTACGACTCCAGGCAATGGTATTTATGGGCCAAAGGCAATGATCATAAATGAAAATGCGGGTTCGGGAGGTGATATGATGCCTTATATGTTCCGCTTCAAGGGGCTAGGTAAGCTGGTCGGTCGTACAACAATGGGTATTTTGGTCGGTATCAGTGGATATCCGCCGTTGTTGGATGGTGGACGCATTACCTCGCCAAACTTTGGGGTATACGACCTGAAAGGTAACTGGATTATAGAAAATGAGGGTGTCGCTCCAGATATATTTGTGGAGCAATTGCCGAAGGATCTATTAGAAGGACGTGATCCACAATTGGAAAGAACGGTGAAGATTTTATTGGAAGAAATGAAAACCTATCCTTACAAAAATCTACAAAAACCAGCAGATCCGATACGGGTAAATTAATAGACCAATATCGATAATGCATAAAAAGGTTCCNNGGAACCTTTTTATGCATTATCTAAGCGCTATTTACTAGATTTTGATACTTATTTTTTAGTGTTTCCAACTGATCTGGAACCTTTCATAATACCGTTTTTTCTACTGATCTGGCCAGGGATGTCTTATTGAATTGCAGCGAAATTTATAAAGTGGCATGCTTTTATTGTTATCTTTAAAACATATTTTAAATTTTATGTATCCCGAGCAAACTACTTCCCCATTTCAATCATTATTGCGTCTGGTCCTGTTGGTCATCGGATTTACCTTTCTCTCACAGGTCATCGGTATTCTTATGCTCTTTTTCTATTACAAATTTACAGGACAGGTATTTTCATTGGCTACCCTCATGCATGGTTCCGCAAATGAAATGCGCTTTTTGTTGTTGATGAGTAGTTTGGGATCCTTTGTTGTGCCGGCCTGTCTAATGCATACACGTGAGGGGTACGGAATTACTTATTTTAAACAAGAATACGCGCCACAGGCAAAGCAGTTTGCCTATATCTTTTTTGCCATGCTTGCTTTTATGCCGCTGATGAGTATAATCGGACATTGGAACGAATCATTACAGTTGCCAGATAACATGAGATCCGTACAGGTTTGGATGGAGCGCAGCGAGCAAGAATCAGGAGATCTGATCAAGGGAATTATCATAGAAACAAGTTTTATGGGATTTCTTTTTAATCTGGTGGTTCTGGCGTTGATACCAGCCATAGGCGAAGAACTTTTATTCCGCGGTGTCCTTCAAAATATCGTGGGAAGGTGGGTTTCGAATTCCCATGTTGTTATTTGGGTTGTCGCTATCGTCTTTAGTGCCATACATCTGCAGTTTTTTGGATTTATACCACGAATGTTGCTGGGGGCATTTTTTGGCTATCTGTATGTATGGAGCAAAAACATTCTCTTGCCTATTTTTGGTCATTTTGTCAATAACGCCGGAGCGACAATGATGTCTTTTTATTATACAAGGAACGGTAAAAGTTATGAAGAGATCAATGCATTCGAAATGCAGTCTTGGTGGATATATGTTGTAGGCTTCATTTTTACTGCTATTTTTGTATTCTTATTTTATCAGTCAACACAAAAAGAAAACCATGGAGAACGATTGGAAGAAAATTAAGACGTATACAAATGCTATTCAGGCCGAAATAGTGAAACAAATGCTGGAAGAGAATGGTCTTCCGACTGTTGTATTAAATAAACAGGATTCTTCTTATCTGTTTGGAAAGATAGAGTTGTATGTTAGCGAAAGCTCGGTTGAAGCTGCTGTAAGATTGATCGAAGAAGCAGAGGGAGAGCAATAAAATGAAAACAAGAGCAATAACCGGTGTCATTTTTGTTGCGGTCATGGTAGCATCTACCCTATTCGGCCCATACTTATACAGTATATTTTTTACGCTGTTGAGTGCGTGGTGCTTGTATGAGTTTTATGGTATCGTGTCGTCCGAAGAGCGTGCGCCTAATAAGGCCTTGGGAATTATCTTAGCCGTGACACTGTTCGGTTTGGGGTCTATGGTAGCCATGAATATTTTGGAAGCTAAGTTTCTATGGCTCATTACGCCATTGATCGGTTTAACGTATATTATTTCACTTTTTCAAAAGCGAAGTTTTCCCTTTAATGATATTGCCTATACTTTTTTGGGTATCTGCTATGTCACATTTCCCTTCTTTCTTTTTGCAAAGTTGGGTTTTATCAATGGCGTTTATAACCATTATATTCCCCTTGGTTTTTTAATATTGCTCTGGACCAATGATACCGGAGCATATCTTGCCGGCCGGAGCTTTGGTAAACATAAACTTTTTGAGCGTATCTCTCCAAAGAAGACCTGGGAAGGTTTTTTTGGCGGTTTCATTTTAGCAATAGTCGTCGCTATAAATCTTGAAAAATATTTTGGAAGCTTGCCTTTATGGCAATGGATTACTGTTGCCATGATCATCAGTGTTGTTGGAACGTTAGGAGATCTGGTCGAATCAATGTTAAAAAGGAGCTTACACGTCAAGGATTCGGGTAGTATCTTACCGGGGCACGGTGGTTTCCTGGACCGTTTTGATGGTCTGCTATTGGCGGCACCGCTGGTTTACGTTTTCTTAATTTTAATCAGTTAACAGCATTATGAGTCACATTCAAAAATCTACCTTTGATTTTTTAGCAGAATTAAAGGAAAATAATTCAAGGGAATGGTTTGCAGAGAACCGCGAGAAATATGAGTCTGCATTGGCGGATGTCCGGAGTTTTCTAACCGATTTAATAGCTGCGTTGAGTGAATTTGACCCCAAAATAAACACGTCTATTCAAGCCAATAAATGTTTATTCCGTATCTATAGAGATACCCGTTTTTCAAATGATAAAACGCCTTATAAGACTTGGTTTGGCGCTGGGATATCTGTTGACGGAAGGAAGTTGCACGGTCCTGAATATTATATTCATATCGGTGCTGAAAATTCATTTATTGCCTGTGGTTATTGGCGGCCGGAGAAGCCAAATTTGGAAGCGATAAGACAGGAGATTGATTATAGTGCTGAAAAGTTGGCAAAAATTCTGAATGGGGTGCTGGATGGCGGAAAAATAAGCCTGTTTAAAGAAGATTTGCTGAAGCGTGCTCCTGCAGGTTATACTGAAGATAATCCCTATATTGATTTTATCAAGTTAAAAAGTTTTGTTCTTGATCAAGCCCTCTCAATCAACGATCTTTCACACAAAAATGCGTTGGATGATATCATCGCCTCTTACAAAAAGATGTTACCATTCAAGGAGTTTTTACAAGAGGCGATAGCCAGTGAGTAATTTATTCCGGTAGGCTAATTTTTCCCATACAGACTGCAGGAGAGTCTTTAATGTGTTCGACATTGGTTTTGGCCCCAGCGAGGGTTTCATTGGCTAATAATGCAAAGAGAACGGCCTCCTTGGCATCAGGATCTATCCCCAGGCTGGCGAAGCTTTCTACTTTGCAGTCGGGCAGATTGGCTTTGATATCGTCAAAAAGTAAGGGATTATGTAATCCTCCGCCACTGATATATACCGAGACATTTGCTAATCCAGCTGCTTGCCGGCGTATGCCATTGATTATGGCCTGAGCCGAAAAGCGATTGAGTGTTGCCATGACATCTTCGGCTGACAACGCTACCGTATCCGAACGTTTTTGAGCCTCTTTTAAATAATCCAGATTGAACAGTTCTGGTCCCGTTGTTTTCGGGAACTCCAGGGATAAGAATTCTTCGGCCAGGAGCTGTTCCAATAGGTTGTTATTGATGGTTCCTTTTTTTGCGATCAGGGCATCTCTGTCCATCTCCTGGTCAAAATGTGCTTTCATATACTGGTTCATCATGGTATTTCCCGGTCCCAGATCCGTTGCATAGGCCTCCAGTCTACTTTGATGACTCGGTATAAAGGTGAAATTCGAAATACCCCCTATATTCAGTAAAAATCTGTTTTCGATGGGGTGTGAAAAAAGAAGGTAATCCCCGTATGCTGCTAAAGGGGCCCCTTCTCCTCCGGCAGCGATGTGTTTTTGTCTAAAATCTGAAAGTGTAATTATGCCCGTATGCATGGCAATATGATCCCCGTCACCGATCTGCAATGTGCTATTTGGCCAATCATGATCTTTCGTCAACGATTGCGGTGCGTGGTAGACTGTTTGTCCGTGACTAGCGATACAGTCTATCTGGGCGGCTGTAATATTCCAGTTTTTGAGCACCTGATTGATCAGGTTCGCATGGGTGATACCTACGTATGCATTAAGGCCTGAAAATAGCTGCTGGTCGATGGTTCTTTTTGCGAAGATTTCACGGACTTTGGTTCTAAAAATATCCTCATAGTCCATTGTAATGAATTTTTCCAGACTGATTTTGGTCGCTTTTCCGGCGTTTTCAATACGGCATAATGCAATATCAAGACCGTCTAAAGAGGTTCCGGACATTAAACCAATAATAAAACGCTCTTTCTTTTGTGCGATCTGATAAAGTTTTTCGATTTGAGGATTCATAGCTTAAAAATAAATACAAAAATCTTATAATGAATATCATTTTTGACAATTGAAGATATTTTGTAACTTCACGGCATTAAAATCAAAAAATTAGATACAATGAATTTTCCAGCAGAATTGAAATACACCAAAGATCACGAATGGATTCGTGTTGAAGGTGATGAAGCAGTTGTAGGGATTACCGATTTCGCTCAACGTGAATTGGGTGACATCGTTTTTGTTGACATTAACACTGTAGGTGAAGAAGTTGCCGCAAATGAAGTTTTCGGTACAATCGAAGCTGTAAAAACAGTTTCCGATTTATTTTTACCTGTAGCAGCTACAATTTTATCGGTTAATGATGCAATTGATGCTTCTCCTGAATTGGTCAATTCTGATCCTTATGGTGAAGGCTGGATTGTTCGTATTAAATTGAATAATGCAGCAGATGTAGATGCATTATTATCTGCAGATCAATACAAAGAGGAAATCAACGCATAATATCAGCTTGATAATAAAAAAGGGGTAATNNATTACCCCTTTTTTATTATCATTTATTGGCATTTTATGACCGTTTTAATCTTTGCCTCGGGCATATCGACATCACTCGTCATCTCTGTTATTTTAGTCAGACAGGTCTTTTTGTCCAATACATAGAACCCTTGAATACTGCCCACCTGTTTCGCGTCCGATCCAAACATTTTTCCTTCCACATTTACTTTATATCCCTGCTCATTCACTTCGATGAGTGTCATTTTGTTTTCGATCATTAGACCCGATTCTTCTGATTCGGTTTTTGAATTCCATGATTCGCCAATAGCAATGGCAGGCTCAGGTAACACTGTACTGATGTTTTCAAACATACTACGATCAAAAGGAAGGTTGACGCCTTCTGGTAATTTTATATCAGCGGATTTTCCCAATTGATCTATTGAAAAGCTGATTTTACTATCTACTAGCTTGCCTACAGTAGCATGCATCTGCTTCGAAAATTCATTTGCCTCCGGATTTTTGGAATCATAGGTCATTTCCATGGCTTCTCCACTCATTTTCATGTTGATATCTGTATAGATAAGGTCAAATAGAAAGGAATTATCTTTCTTGGCTGTATTTGTAATATCAAAGCCCATTGTTAAGTCTGTCACAATCTTCTGTCCGCCAGTTTCGATATCCATTGCCATGATAACATTCTGCGCTATTTTCTTGCCCTCGTCGGGATTTACCCTTAGGGTATATTTCTTTTGTGCGGATACAGATAGGGCGATAAATGCAAATATAGCAGTCAAAGCCATTATTTTCAGTGTTTTCATTTATTGGTTTACTTTATTAATAATAGGACAGATAAAGATATAAAAAAACCCTTTTACATCAGTAAAAGGGTTTTTTATTTGCTTCGAAAAAGTAATTGAATTACTTTTTGATATAAGATACTTCTTTTACGGCTTTAACCACTTTTTCTACACTAGGTAAAGCAGCTTCGATCAAGGTTGGTGCGTAAGGAAGAGGTACATCAGCACAATTCACGCGAATTACAGGAGCATCCAAATAGTCAAATGCATTGCGTTGTACATTAAATGCCAAATCCGTAGAGATCGACGCCAACGGCCAAGCTTCTTCTACGATAACCAGACGGTTTGTTTTCTTAACAGATTCAATCAGCGTAGGGTAATCAATAGGACGTACAGAACGTAAATCGATCAATTCTACACTGATGCCTTCTTTTTTCAATTCTTCAACAGCAGGGATTACAACACGTGGAAGCATTTTGCCGAAAGAAACAACAGTAACATCAGTACCTTCTTGGATGATATTCGCTTTTCCGATTTCCAGGTAGTACTCTTCTTCAGGAACTTGGCCTTTATCGCCGTACATGACCTCAGATTCCATAAAAATAACCGGATCTGGATCAATAATTGAAGATTTCAATAAACCTTTAGCTTCGTAAGGGTTTGAAGGAACAACCACTTTCAATCCTGGTGTATTTGCAAACCAGTTTTCAAAGTTTTGAGAGTGTTGTGCCGCTAGTTGACCTGCATTTCCTGTCGGGCCACGGAAGACTATAGGAATAGAAAATTGCCCACCGCTCATCGAGTGGATTTTAGCAGCAGCATTGATAACCTGGTCAATCGCAACGAGTGAAAAGTTGAATGTCATGAACTCAACGATTGGTTTTAGGCCATTCATTGCTGCACCAACAGCGATACCAGCAAAACCAAGTTCAGCAATAGGCGTATCAATGATACGTTTTGCGCCGAATTCATCAAGCATACCTTGGCTCACTTTATAAGCACCGTTATACTCTGCAACTTCTTCACCTAATAAAAATATTTTGTCGTCTTTACGCATTTCTTCGTTCATCGCTTCACGAAGTGCTTCTCTGAATTGTATTTCTCTCATCAGTTGTAAAATAGTGTCAATTTTTAGATTACAAATCTACTATTTAAAATTGATATTTTGAAGATTTGACTAGCCTAATTGTATAGTTTTATGTCATTTTTTAATAAGTAAATGACTTTTGTATCAAATTTTTGAAAATAAGCCGGATAAGAAATCCAATGTCTCTATAAGCGCCTTGTTACTATTCATTATTGCCAGGGGAATGTTCCACGTGGCACGGTTTCTTTTTTCCACGTAATTGGAGATGCCACGAAGCTCGATCACGGGAATATCCATTTTATCCGCGGCAAAGAAAACCGCAGCACCTTCCATACTTTCGATACAACTATTAGGACTGAGCTGTTTAATTTTTGCAATACTATCTGCGTTGCCATGAACTTTATTTACTGTAATCCCATGCCCTTGGGCTACAAAGGGTAGTTGCATATTCTGGCCTTGGAGCAAAGAAGAAGTAAATTTGGATTTTCCATAGCCCAACTGTTCGATCGGTATAAATTGCTGGTCATCTTCTGCGCCCAATTCAACGAACGATTCTGAGATGACCTGCACAACCTCGCCGATTTTCAGATTGCGGTCAAAGCAACCCGCAATACCTATATTTATAAGGAGATCATACTTGCTTTCGTGTAGTACCCTCCCTAGTTCAAATGCTGTAGCCACCATGCCCACTCCTGTGATTACCGTATCACAGTTGGGATAGTTTGCGGCAAGCTCCAGAAAAGGCTGGATTTCAAATTGTGTAGCTGAAACGATTAATATCTTCATGATGAACTTCTTGATTATAGCTTGCGAAAAATACGAATTATCGCGCAAGTCTTCGGTACGTTGAAATAAAAATCGACTGATGATCTTACGCATTTATTATATTACCATATTCTGACGGCATTCCTAAAATAGGAATGTTAAAATTGGCCCTAAACCCGTATCTTTGTATTATTATGATATTTATAACTCGTCGTGAACGTTTTTGTGCAGCGCATAAGCTGTATCGTGAGGATTGGACCAACGAACAAAACGAACAAGTGTTTGGACTTTGTTCTAATCCAAATTGGCATGGGCACAATTATGACCTTTTTGTCACGGTAAAGGGTGAAATAAATCCCGAAACTGGTTTTTTGATCGATTTAAAGATCATGAAAGAAATTATCAATCGTAACATTATTGACAAAGTGGATCATCGTAATTTCAATTTGGATGTTGATTTTATGAGAGACGTCATGGCTTCTACAGAAAATATCGCTATTGAGATATTCAAGATCCTCAAACCGCTTTTTGAGAACGAAGGAGTTGCATTGCACAGTGTACGTTTGCATGAAACCGAAAATAACTACGTCGAATATTTTGGCGATTAATCTTTAATACATTTAAATAGTAGAAACTATGAGTCAACACTCATTTGACAGCGAAGAGTTGGATGGATATATTAAGATCGACAAATACAATACTGAAAAAGTAGATCGCATCGCTTCTCATTATACAGATATATTGGAATGTTTGGGAGAGGATCCTAAGCGTGAAGGTCTGGTAAAAACTCCTGAGCGTGTCGCTAAAGCACTGCAGTTTTTGACACATGGATACGATATCGATGCTGCCGAAGTGCTTAGAGGAGCCATGTTTGAGGAAGATTATAGCCAGATGGTGGTTGTAAAAGATATTGAGGTCTACTCCTTATGTGAGCATCATATGTTACCGTTCTTTGGCAAGGCACACATTGCTTATATTCCAAACGGACATATTGTAGGCTTGAGTAAAATTCCTCGTGTCGTGGATATCTTTGCGCGTCGTTTGCAGGTACAGGAGCGTCTTACCAATGAGATTAGAGATTGTATTCAGGAAACCTTGGGCGCCCGTGGAGTCGCTGTGGTGATGGAGTGCAAACACATGTGTATGGCCATGCGTGGAGTGCAAAAGCAAAATTCCGTTACAACAACTTCTGCATTTACAGGAGCATTTCAAAATGATGTGACCCGATCGGAATTTTTACGCCTGATCACGGCCGATCTTGCTTAATATTTTTATCGCCAAATAATAAAAATAAGCCCTCGAGAAGCATGTCTTCTCGAGGGCTTATTTTTTGATAAAATATAGAAATAAACGTAAAATTCAAAAAATGAGGATAGTGCGTTTTTGGGCGATTAAGGCAAGTCAATAAAAAATCTCTTTACAAACAAATAATTATATACTATTGTTTATCAGGTATTTATAAAAAAATATTTTTATCATAAAAATGTTTTTTGGTACCTTTGTGGTTATGGAAATTGTTGCCGACGATTTAGAGTCCTATTTGGAACATACTACAGACGACGAAAATTCGTTACTGAAAAGGGTAAATCGGGAGACATATTTGAAGGAAACAATGCCCCATATGTTATCTGGTCATTACCAGGGAAGAGTTCTTTCTTTATTGAGTAAATTGGTTGCTCCGAAACGTATTTTGGAGATCGGAACTTTTACGGGATATGCAACATTATGTCTCGCAGAAGGACTTCAGCAGGATGGGATATTACATACCATTGATATCAATGAAGAGCAACAGGAAAGAGTCCAAGGGTATTTTGATGCGTCAGAATTCGCAGATAAAATCAGGTACCATATTGGTGATGCAGCAGAGATTATACCCACATTGAACGAAACATTTGATCTGGTATTTATTGACGCTGATAAAAAGAGGAATTTATATTATTTCGAAACAATAATAAATCAAGTTCCGTCTGGGGGACTTATTTTGATTGACAATGTCTTATGGAAAGGTAAGGTGTTAGATTCAAAACCAGACAACCAAACAAAGCAGATCATTGATTTGAATGCACGTTTAGCTCAGGACAAGCGCGTAGAAAAGGTAATATTACCGATTCGAGACGGACTTTTTGCGTTGCGCAAGAAGTAATTTGTGAACTAAAACATTCTTCATGAATTTAAAACAATTAAAAAGCTTTGTACTGTTACTGGCTTTGGCAACTTTTGGAATTTCAAAAGTTTCAGCTCAAAGTGCGGCATATGTCGATAAGTACAGTCCAATAGCAAAAGAAATGATGGAGGAACATGGCGTTCCGGCATCGGTTATTCTAGCCATCGCTATGCATGAAAGCGGAAATGGGCGTAGCAGAATAGCAAAAAATTTGAACAACCATTTTGGTGTCAAAGGAAAAAACAACAGTACCGTTATTCGGTCAGCTTACAAAGGTTATCGGTCTGTATTAGACTCTTATGGTGACTTTGTAGGAATAGTAAAAAGAAAAAAGACTACCCAAAGCCTTTTTGAAAAACATCCAGGAGAAAAATATGAAGCTTGGGTAAAGGCAATTGCTCGTTCGGGATATTCTACAAGTAGAGACTGGACAGCGAAGGTACTTCGGACGATCAAACTATATCATCTTGATGTATTTGATAACGATTCCAAGCAAAATAAATTCTCGTCTACTAAAAAATAAGCACGACAGTATTGCATGAAGAAGTTTTTTTATGGCATGATTGCATTGATGATGTTGATTACATCATGTTCAAGCCGAAGAGGCACATTATCATCGGCTAAATCTGGTTCCAATTCAAAAACTTCTTCATCTTCTTCCATAGGTCGACCCTCCATGGCTGGAAATGACTACATTGCTCAATATAAAGATATCGCAATTGCAGAAATGAACAAATATGGTATTCCGGCCAGTATTAAGCTTGCTCAGGCGTTGTTAGAGTCTGGTAACGGGAATAGCTACCTGGCACGTGAAGCAAACAATCATTTTGGTATCAAGTGCGGTGGCGTTTGGAAGGGTAAATCCGTGACACGCCCTGATGATAATATCAACGATTGCTTCAGGGTATACGAAAACCCCGAACAATCATTTAAAGATCATTCCGAATTCCTGCTACGTCCTCGCTATTCGGGCTTGTTCAAGTTGGACAAGAATGACTACAAAGGCTGGGCCAAGGGGCTTAAGGCAGCAGGATATGCAACCAACCCGCGATATCCCGATTTATTGATAGAAATGATCGAACGATATCATCTTGATCAATATGACCGTGGGGAGACGCCGAAGGAGAAGGTCGTACGTGAAGAGACTGTGAAGGAGGAAATCGTACAGCATGTTCAGGAGACCCCTCCTGCCGTGGTCAAGACCGAAGAAATCAAAAGCCCCGTGGCGATGCGTATTCACGAGGTGAAAGCACAAGAAACCCTTTATTCACTGAGCAAACTCTATAATGTCTCTGTGGAGCAAATCAAATCCTTAAATGGCCTTACAGATGAAGCATTGTCCTTAGGACAGCTATTGGTTATATCTAAATAGTTACGCTTTAAAAGATGTTAAATATTTCAGTTTTGTATGGCGATATAGTAGTTTTACGAAAGTGAAGCTATTAAGGTATATTTTTTTGTTTTCGGCCATACTCGGCAGTATTCCGCTACTTTTTTGCCAAGAAAAAAGAGTTGAGGGTATCGTATTCGACAAAAACACCAAGCAACGTATCGGAAATGTGAAGCTCGCCAATCTCCGCACAGGCGAAGTAATCTATAATAGTATTAAAGGCGAATTTGATTTTCCGGCCCGAATTGGCGATCAGATTGTAGCGATGAGCAAAGGCTATTTCTCAGATACCCTCTCCGTTGACAAAAAAGGATTATTGCTGTTTCATTTATTGCGAGAATCAATCTATATTGATGAGGTTCAGGTGTCCGCACGAAAGAGCCCTGAGGAGATTCTGAAGAAAGCAAAAGAAGATTATGAGAAAGCCTATCGCCTGGCAGGATATGGAGACGTTTTTTCTGTCGGACCTACCGGAGCGGGACTGAGTATAAACTCTATTTATAGTTTATTTAGCAAAGAGGCCAAAAGAGCACGCCGGTTGACTAAAACCATTGAAAACGATTATAAGGAGAATGTGATTGATTATAAATTTACCAAGGAACTCATCAGTAAGGTGACGGGGCTCAGTTTTGAGGAAGCCGAAAAATTTAGAAGAATATTTAGGCCATCCTATTTTTTCATTCTGGCGGCAAGTGATTACGAAGTAACAAATTACATCAAAGACTGCTATTCACGCTACCGATTGAACCCTTCGCAATTTTTTATTGAGCCTTTTCCAACAATTAATTATAAATTAGTACCGTAAACAAAAAATAGACGTTTCCAGAATGAAGTTATTCAATTTTGTCGGCATGGCTATGCTTTGCCTTTCTTTTACAAGTATAAAGGCACAGGAGCTAAGAGATCTTAGAGCAAAACCAGATACCGTAATTTCTGTACAAAAAGAGCAACCGTTAAATATCAAATCCATTCGTCCTGTTGTGCCTAAGCTCAATCTTGAGGTTGACTATTGGAAACATTGGACCAAGTTTGGAATCAATTTAAACCAGGCATCTTTTAATGATAATTGGAAGGGAGGAGGTGTCGGATCTATTGCTGTTGGCCTCAATGCCAATCATAAATCGGATTATACGCGGGACAACTTTAATTTTGTGACCGAAGTAGACCTTCGTTACGGTAAGATCAAGAATACGAATAATATTGCTAAAAAGAATAATGACCGGATATTTTGGGATAACAAGCTATCTTATAAATTATCGGCAAATTGGGCGCTGTTTACATCGGTTACCTTCGAGTCGCAATTTGATGCAGGGTATAAATATACGACTAGAAATGGTAGGGATACAATAGACTATATTGAAAATGCATTTATGGCCCCGGCCTATTTGACCGAATCCTTCGGTCTTGAGTACAAGCCAAGCAATGAGTTTTCCTTGCGTTTTGGTACAGGTACCGCACGGCAGACCTTTATTTTGGATGAGCGTGTAAAACCACGTTCGGTACAGGGATTTTATGATAAATATGGTTATTATCTTTTACCTGACATGAACAAGCCCGAGGGTGAAGGTAATCTTCGTAAAGGTACAGGCGAAAGATTTGGTGTCAAAGAGGACCGCTCTTTTGCCAATGCACTCGCTTTTCAGCTTACGGGCAACTTGGACAAGAATTTTACCGATAAGTTGAATGTAAAAGCACGTTATAATCTATTCGCAGACTATGAAAAGATTTCAGATCCTACCCATCGTCTTGATGTTACCATAACGGCCAAAGTGACCCGCGTCATCAACGTTAATTTAAATGGGATTATGATCTATGATCCGGATGTTATTTCAAGAGTTCAGTTGAGCCAGTCATTGGCTATGGGAATTGTATATAGTTTACCAAAATAATGTTTAGACAAGTGTCAATTGGGATCGTACTTGCTCTGTTGATGTCTTTGGCGAGTTGTAAGTCCAAGGGACATGCCGCTGTGTCCAAGCCACTGGTCGCTTCTTTTGCTCCTGCTGCTGTGCTGGAGGAGAAGGTCGTGGTCAAACCCGACACAAATCAATTGACACCGCAGGAAAGAAAGGTAATCTTCTTGCAGAAGACAGGAGAACACCCCTATTGGAGACAGGCAGAAGCCATTCACTATGATGTCCGTAAACCAAATTTTGTAATCATCCACCATACGGCACAAGATAGTGTCGGTCAGACCATAAAAACATTTCAGATCCCACGGACCAAGGTGAGCTCACATTATGTGATCGGCCGTAATGGCGAGATTATCCAGATGTTGAACGATTATGTCCGCTCATGGCATGCCGGTGTAGCTAAGTGGGGATCTATCGTGGACATGAACTCCTGTTCTATCGGGATCGAGCTGGATAATAATGGCAGGGAACCCTTTCCGGATGCCCAGATCAATTCATTGATGACCGTCTTAGATACCCTAAAATCGCGGTATCTGATACCTGATAATAATTTTATCGGTCATGCGGATATTGCACCCTCGCGTAAGAACGATCCAAATGTCTTCTTTCCTTGGAAAAAGCTTGCGGAAAAAGGATTTGGTATCTGGTACGATGAAGGCCAACTTGTTGCCCCTCCAGATAATTTCAATGCCATTGATGCCCTTAAAATCATCGGATACGACACCACTAATCTTAAGGCCGCCATCGTTGCATTTAAACGGAAATTTATTGTCCGTGATACAACGCCTGAGCTGACGCTGTATGATAAGAGTGTATTGTATAATATTTATAAAAAATACTAATTGCCGTCAAGCAAATTTCGACAAATGTTACCAAATAAGACATTGACATCTGTGTGCACAACATGGAAGGGGCTGTATCAAAAGTCAGTTTTGGCGATTTGAGACCAAATAAAATTTTGTACGACATTCGATTTAACAAAAGAGGACCAATGTATTAAGAATTTGGTCCTTTTTCATACTATTTCGATAATTTAAAGTATGCATCCAAATTTAATTCTGGTCAATCATGAATTTCAATTATGATACAGCCTCTTTATTTCAATCTTCACGGGGTTTAGGAAATGATTTCCCCAATTGAGTTCCGTTTGCAATCAAGGCCCTAATTTGAGCTCGTACGGAATAGCCAATCTTTTCGGACTGTTTACTATTGATTAACCCTGGTATCCGGTGTTGCAGTCTGATTGTTATGAAAAAGCTGTATAAAATAAGCGATTATTATTACAGCTAAACAGCCGAGGAGATTCAGCCAGAGAAATGGAATTTTGTCGAGACACCAAACGCCGATGACAATGACCTCAGAAAGGACAGCTGCTAGGAAAACTGCTTTCCCCTGAATTTTTTTCAGATAGAAAGCAACGATAAATATACCGAGGATAGTGCCATAAAATAAAGATCCTAAGATATTTACTGCTTCCAATAAATTGCCCAATCTATTCGCATATAGTGCAATAATCACGGTGAAGACTCCCCATATCAAGGTAAATATACGAGACCAGAGGAGATCCTGCCTTTCGGTTGCATTGCGGTTAATAAAACGTTTGTAGATATCGATCGTTGTCGTCGAAGCCAAGGAGTTAATAGCACTGGCGGTAGAACCCATAGATGCCAGGAAAATAACGGCAATCAATAAGCCGATCAAACCTTTTGGAAAGGCTTGGGTTACAAACGAAAGGAATATATAGTTATTATCATTTGTCTCGGCAGCAGGATTATTTTTCTTGATAAGCGTCAGCGTACTGTCTTTTACCAGCTGCATTTCAGCATTCAATTGATGCAATGTCGTTTGTGAGGCTTCGATGTTTTCCTTAGCATCATGATCCAGCGCAGTACCGAGCCCGTTGACGACAGATTCACGCTGCTGGAATAGCTGCGTATGTTTGCGCTCAAGCTCCTGGTAGGAGGCCGCATACGGACTATCTTTCAACTTCTGTACTTCTACCTGATTGAAGAAAATCGGAGGTTGGTGGTATTGATAGTAGGTAAATACCAGCACACCGATCAATAGGATAGCAAATTGCATGGGGATCTTTAAAAGACCATTCATAATTAGTCCCATTCTGCTTTCCTTTATGGATGATCCGGTAAGGTAACGGCCTACTTGGCTCTGGTCCGTGCCGAAATAAGAAAGCTGCAGGAAAAAACCTCCGATCAGCCCAGTCCATAGCGTATAGTTGTTATTCAGGTCGAAAGTGAAGTCCAGTGCATTGGTTTTACCTGATTTACCAGCGATATGGAGTGCTTTTGAAAGACCGATATCAGCTGGAAGCAGATGGATGACAAGCATTCCTGCCACCAGCAGTGACCCAAATATAATGCTCATTTGGAGCAGTTGTGTATGGGAGACAGCTTTTGTGCCTCCATAGGTAGTGTAGATAACCACAAAGCTTCCAATGACCAAGGTTGTTAAGGTCAGGTCAATATGAAGAATAGCTGAAATAATTAATGATGGCGCAAAAATAGTGATGCCAGTGGAAATACCCCGTTGAATTAAAAACAATAAGGCTGTGAGCCCCCGGGTCCTGACATCAAAACGTTTCTCGAGAAATTCATAAGCTGTGAAGACTTTCAGTCTATGAAATATCGGAATAAAAGTAATGCAGAGTACGATCATGGCCAATGGGAGGCCAAAATAAAACTGTACAAAACTCATCCCCGACGAGTAAGCTAATCCAGGAGCAGACAGAAAAGTAATGGCACTCGCCTGAGTGGCCATTACCGAAAGTCCGACATGGTACCAAGGCAAAGAACGATTGCCTAAAAGATAGCCATCAATATTTTTGATCCCTCTACTTTTATAAATGCCATAGGCGACAATTGACAAAAGTGTCAGTAATAGAACGGCCCAATCTACTGTACTCATGAATAATGTTTTGTAAAAAAGTACAGAAAAAGGATAAATATAAATAGCCAGATAACGACCATCCAGTAGTAGCGCTTCCAGCTATTCATCCTATAGTTTATCTATCTGAGGCCTTTTGAGGATAGATAACACTGTTAAAAAACGCAGCGATAATCAATCCAATAACAGCACCACCAATGATACTCAAAAATGTCTCATTTGCAGTGAAGCCAATTAATGCACCAAATACTACAGCGACTAAAAGGATGATTCCTTTTGCTTTTCCAGCATCAATCGTTGTGCAGTTGTTGTCAATCTGATTTTCCATTGTGATATTTTATTTTGATTTTGATAACAAATTTACAAATAATCTGTAAGCTCCGGGAATTCCCGCAGGTAATTGTCTAAAAAAAGATAGGGATGTATAGACAAATTTCCCTTTTCCATAGTCAGCGATCAATAACGAGCCTTTATGCAATGATTCACCCGGATCTTGCATGCTGATCGGTGTACGGTATCTTTTATCGATATTTTCGGCAAAATACAAACCCCGCTCCTGTACCCAATTGGCAAAGTCCGCTTTAGTAATTTTATTGGGATAATTGAAAACGGGATCCTTTTCGTCAAAATGAACAGTGGCCAGCTCGTCGGTAACCCGATTTCTGCCAAGGTTAAACGCATAGGGGCCGATATTCTTGGAAACCAAGCCGTTGCTTACGTTGTATTGCTCGACAACGGTTCCGCCGTTATTGACATAGCCCAATAATCTATTTTGAATCTGAGCGATATCTTTATTGACATTGAAGATCCTTACGCCCAAGATGACTGCATCATAGCTCGATAGATCACTTTTTAAAAGCTGTTCGCTTGTCAGCACGTCCACTTGGATGCCAATCGCGCTGAGCGATTCGGGAATAAGGTCTCCCGCCCCATGGATGTAAGCGATCTTTTTAACCGCATTGATCAGGTTGATATTGCTCATTTTTATAGCTACATCAGGAAAGTAGACAATCTCCGGAATATGGTTATAGCCTATTGTTTTTGTCTCCTTTAGTCTATCCTTTTGATCAACTTGGAAAAGAAGCGTATCAATGGATGAAACAGTTGCCTCTAAGGGACTTATTGTGATCTCTTTGGAGAGGCTGTTAACACCAGAGGTAAACTGTAGTTCAAATGAAGCCGGATTTATTTCCCAGCCTTTTGCGCCAACAGCGTTTACGCGAAATGACTGTGACCGAGCCTGCCCATTTTTTTGGAACGCCAGATTTACCTTGATGGATTTTGCATTTTGGGTCAACGCCAGCGGACTTGAGCTCTTTGCTGTGAGCTGTGGCAGAATGACGACCGGATTATAGATTTCACCACGAACAGGATCCGTGTACTTATATTGGATATGCTGGTCAAACGTAATTGCAGTACCATTGATCATTAATTCAAAGCGTACTTTTGGATTATTGGGGTTTTCTGGATAACCGGTCAGATTAAAATCACTGACATTAAATTTCCCCTTAGCGTGTGGTTCATTTAACCAATAAGGCTGTGTAGAAATTGATGCATTTACTGAAATAGAATCTTTTAAAAGAAGATTGTTGACCAGGTTTTTATGGATCTCTTTATCATTTAGTTTGACCAGCTGCACCGTAACGCCTGGACGTCTTGCAATAACGGCGTTTTCGACATTGATCTGATCGCCCATCGCATAATTCGGATTTTTTACGACACTTTCAAACCAGATCCCGCTACAGGCAAGGATCAGTTTTTCTACTTCTTTTTTCTTTTGATCTCTCCAGTAATCATCCTTGATCTGGTCGAGCGCTTTATAGAGCTGGAGCAGGTCAGTTAGCGCGGACTCCGGTTTATCTACTTTATAGTTCTGATTGACTTTTTCGATCAGCGATTGTACTGTTCCGCTATTTGGTATCCTTTTCCAGGAAGTATCAATGCCATCCAACGGAGAATCTGTTGCGGGGCTGCCGTCAACGTATTCGAAATATTCAATAGAAGAACCTCGTTGCGCAGCAGATCCGAAGCCCTGGCTTTTATGGGAGGAACGGCTATGCGCAGCAATTTCACCATAAGAGGCACCTATCAGCGCATTATAGTTTCCGATGTCCACTTTGAGCTGATCTTCGCGCGTATTGTCCTGTCCGCCAAAGTTGAAGGTATTCCAGAGGAGGCGTTTCGCCTGCCAAGGTTTTACGTATTGAAGTTGTTCAGGGAACTGTTTGGGATCAGCAGCAGCTTTAAATGCTTCGTGTGCCAACATTGCGGAGGCCTGGTGGTGGCCATGTCCGCCCCTAGCATCGGGCGGGAACCGCGTTATGATCACATCAGGCCTGAATTTGCGGATCAACCATACCGCTTCGGCCAGCACCCGTTGCTTGTCCCAAAAGTCAAATGTTTCTTCGGGTGTTTTGGAAAATCCAAAATCATAGGCGGAAGAGAAAAATTGCTCTCCTTTGTCAATCTTTCGTGCGGCAAGAAGCTCCTGTGTACGGATCAGGCCCAATTCGACCCCCTGTTCAGTACCGATCAGATTTTGCCCTCCGTCACCACGGGTCAGGGATAAATAACCTGTTCTATATTTTTTTTCCTGCGCTAGCCAGGCGATCAGGCGGGTATTTTCGTCATCTGGATGTGCTGCAAAGTACAGGACAGAACCTAAGACATTCAGTTTTTCCAGGTTGAGCTTAATCTCGGCGGCATTCCATTGCGGATTTTGTGCTTGTACAGTTGACTTTGACAAGATACTGGCCAATAGAATAATAACAGAAAGAAAGGGTTTTCGCATGCTTAAAGATAAAGATTTCCTCCAACACAGCATCTTGCACATTGTAATTTTAATGTATCTTATTCATTGTAAAGAATGCGAAACGCAAAGAAAACAAAGGAGTTGGCCGCTTATTTATCCCAAAATAAAAAACGGAAATCCCAATCGAGTTGAAATTTCCGTTTAACAATTAAAATATTTTTTCCTGAAACGAATGTTTAGAGAATAGTTATTTTGTCGCTTCGCTCCAAGTGGCAACCTTTAACATAGTAAATATATGTAGAAAATATTTAGTTCTGTCAGATTCCTTAAATTAGTTTTCCACATTGCTAAATTTTGTCAACAATTTAGCTTTTGGGTCACTAAAAATATGAAAAGAAAGTCTCACGTTAGGGTGTTTAATGAAGCAAAATTACTTGTCAATTGCTCCTAAAACACGTTTCATGAACATATTTAAGGCATCTTTTTTTGTATTGCCTTCTTTTATCAACTTGTCGACCTCTACGGCTCCGTAAAGGTTAGAAATTAATTCACCGATGACGTCGAGTTCCTCATCTTTCAACGGCGCCTCCGTTAGGGCTTCCAATGTCTCGATGGTCTCCAATACATAGTCGACATCATTTTGTTCGATGAATTCTGTGAGATGTTTAATTACCGGCAGCTTCATTGAATAGTTCTACTAGTGCGTCCAACTTATTTGTTTGTACTTGATTCACCAATTTACCGTTTTTAAATGCGGCAAATGTAGGTAGGTTATTGACATTCGCCAATTTGCGTGATTCAGGAAATTTTTCCGCATCAGCGATGATAAAAGGAACCCCCTCATTTTCGCCAGACAATTTCTTGAATTTCGGTTTCATGATTTTGCAATTGCCACACCAGGTAGCAGCATACTGAACCATTACAATATCGTTATTGTTTACAATTTCTTGTAAATTATCGTTTTCTAATTCTTGTAACATGATTTTATTATTAAGGTGATTGATGGAGAAATCAACAGGAGCCGGGATAAAGGCCCCTGTTGATAAGACCTGAGGTCCTTTATTGTTAGTGTTTAGCTAAATAGTCAGCCACACCTTTTCTATCTGCATTCATTGCATCTTTACCTTCTTCCCAGTTTGCAGGACATACTTCGCCAAATTTTTGTACGTGAGCGTAAGCGTCGATCAGGCGTAAATATTCTTTTACGTTACGGCCCAAAGGCATGTCGTTTACAGACTCGTGGAATACGCGGCCAGTTTCGTCGATCAAATAAGTAGCTCTGTAAGTAACAGCAGATCCTTGTGCTAATGTACCGTACTCAGGATGTTCTACTTCTTGAACGTCCAGGATACCCAATACGCTAGATAAGTTGCGGTTAGTATCAGCTAAAATAGGATATTCAACACCTTCGATACCGCCATTATCTTTTGCAGTGTTTAACCAAGCAAAGTGAACTTCGTTTGTGTCGCAAGAAGCACCGATTAAAACGGTATTGCGTTTTTCAAATTCAGCAGCAGCCTCTTGGAAAGCATGTAATTCTGTAGGACACACAAAAGTGAAATCTTTTGGATACCAGAACAAAAGTACTTTTTTACCTTCTTTAACTGCTTTTTCGAAAATGTTGATCTGCAAATTGTCGCCTAAATAATCAATTGCATCTACTGTAATGCTTGGAAAACTTTTACCTGTGAAACTCATAATATATCTTTCTTTTTTTATTGACACAAAGATAAGGTAACCCGGATCAAAAAGCGAATTGATTTTACCAATACACTATCATCAAAATCTATTATGACTAGAATGTAACAATAAGTTTTTATTATATTAATATAAGCTGTTTGAGGGATTTCTATCCGAATCGGGGTGTGTTGAAAAAATAAAACAATTCATACTGGGACAGTTACAGATTAATGGGTCAAAATAGTTGCACAAATGCTGCGCAAAACCTACTTTTGCGACGTTCTATTTCAGAATAGCACAATGCTGGAGGGGTTCCAGAGCGGTCAAATGGGACGGACTGTAAATCCGTTGCTTCGGCTTCGAAGGTTCGAATCCTTCTCCCTCCACATTTTTTTTTCTTTAAATTTTTCTTAAATTTTTCCGTTCAGATAATTAATGCCTTGTATCAATGGCGGATCGTTATGGATCGCTGTCTGGGTATATTGTGCTTGTGTTTATATGGCGGTATTGCCAGTTGATAGCACTGTGGCGCAGTCAACTTGCGGCATAGTCCAATAGATCATAACTCAGATCGCCAGCTTCCAGATTCAATGACCTGGCTGGGCATTCCGTTTTATCATGTCAGCAGGCAGCCTGAGCGGCTTTTTTATGCTAGAAATGCATTGATGGCATATTTTCTATGATTGTCTTGGCTTTTTGTTTTGCGGTTGATCTTAATAGGGCTGAATACATTTTTATATCCTGATTGTGGAGGTTTGCAAAAATATGGAATAGATTTTCATCTAGCTATTGACTTATTTATAAAATAAACCTAAGTTTGGCTTTTGAAAGGGCCCCGTAGTTCAACGGATAGAATAGATGTTTCCTAAACATTTGATAGCAGTTCGATTCTGCTCGGGGCTACAAGAGGAGAAGAGTATTCCGATATCGCTTTTCATTGCAGGAGAAATCGCTATAAAAAGCAGTTCTCCTGTTTTGTTTTAAGGCATGTTACTATTTTGCGCAACTACACCACTAATTGGTCCATTTTCGCGACAGCAATCCGTATCGGCAATTCCGGAAATAGGTCAGGGATTTTCAAGTTCTAAGGCTGTCTTTTGGCCGGGAGATATCCAGTTTGACTATTAATTGGACTGCGGTTCCTTAAATAAAGATAGCCTTCCCACCATACCAAACATGAGCAAGCCAAAGCAAGCGAAAACACCGTAGGAATAACGCAGGCTAAAAGCTTCTGCGATATAACCGATCAGTGGCGGGCCCATAAGAAAACCGAGATAGCTAATACTGGAAACCATAGCCAAAGCCACCCCAGATGATACATTTTTATTTTGACCTGCGATACTATAGATAGAAGGTACGTTACAGGCAACACCGATGCCTACAAGCATAAAGGCAAGTGTGCATACGATAAATTGAGGAAAGACGACCGAGGTCATCATACCGACAAACATCAATATTCCGCTATATTGCAACGTTCGTTTGCGGCCCAGTTTCCGGATCACTGCATCCCCCACAAAACGACCGGTAGCCATCATGATCATAAAAGAAGCATAGCCCACCACAACAAACTTTTCGGGGGCATGGACGATTTCCTTAAAATATACACCACTCCAGTCAAACATAGCACCCTCGGTTGCCATGCTGAAAAAGCCAATGATACCCAGTTGCAAAAGACTTCCCTCCGGCTTGGAAAAGAAACTTCGTTTTTCTTTCTGTGGAGATTTTCCCGGAACCAGATAGCGTTGGTTAATTAATGTATTGCCGGTTACAAAAACCAATATGATCAAGAAGTGCGATAGGGTATCCAGGCCAAGGTTCATGGTGAGCAGTCCGACCAACGCCCCAGTAAAACCAGCGATACTCCAGGCGCCATGGAAAGAAGTCATAATAGACTTTTTATAGATCAGCTCAGTGGCTACGCCCTGTGTATTGACCGATATATTGCACATATTTCCCGTTACGCCGAAAAGAAAAAGAACTGCACCCAGTTGCCAGGCATTTTGAGCAAAGGCGATAGCACACAAGACCAATGCATAAGCAATGGGCACGATCCGCAACACTTTGGCACTGCCATATTTGGTAACCAGCTTGCCCGAAAGAGCCATTGTTGCCAATTGCCCTACAGGGAGCATCAGTAAGATTGTTCCCAGCTGTCCTTCGCTTAGGTGAAGGCGTTCCTTGATGACAGGAATACGGCTAGCCCAGGATGCGAAAGCAATGCCCTGGCAAAAAAAGAATAATGATACAGCAATCCGTATCCGATTACGTTTATTGTAAAGATCTTCTTCTGAGGGAGTTATCGTTGCGTCCATAGTATTTGATTTGAGCGTGCAAAGTTACGGATAAGTATTTCATTTCGCGACAGGATCAACAAAGAAATTTAATCGCCCGGCCTACAGGAAACTGATCCTTAAAACTGGGGGAAATAAAAATAACTTCCTTATTATTAGTCTGATGTGCTGGGGAATAACTCAAACTTGTCTATCGCTGTATACCCGTCGGCCGTCAGCACGTATTACCTTTTTACTTTAAATATACGAAGTTGTTTCAAGAAGATGTGGTAGAACATGCTCAAATACAATTAAAATGTAAAATTCACAATACGGCGATAGTTTTTCAATAAGCTATTCTATTTTTGTTTATGGCGAACAATTATTAGCCTCCTAGATATAATGATAAAAAAACTGCTTTTGAGTGCAGTTCTGGCCTATGGTGGAACTGCTTATGTCGTTGCGCAGCAACCCACATTTTTGTCTCATCCTACATTGACGCCCGACGGGAAGGAGATGGTATTCAGTTATGAAGGTGATCTTTGGAAAGTAGCAAGCGAGGGCGGCGTAGCTGTCCGGCTTACGGGTATGGAGGGAAATGAAATCAATCCCCGGATCTCTCCGGACGGCAAATGGATGGCATTCTCGGCCAATCAAAATGGGAATATGGACATCTATGTGATGCCATTGGTTGGAGGAGATATCCGCCAATTGACAGCGCATGATGCCTCGGATGAAGTGGACAGCTGGAGCTGGGACAGTAAAACACTCTATTTCACTTCTACGCGCTATAATCGCATGGGCGGCTACCAAGTCTCCTTGGAGGGTGGTACGGCAACACGCTTATTACCACATTTTTTCAATTATATCAGCGGTATCGTGCCTACACCTTCGGGCGAGCTCCTGTTTAACGATAGCTGGGAAGGATATAGTTCGGCAAATCGTAAGCGTTATAAAGGTGCGTTCAACCCGGATATTCATTCCTATAATCCCAAGACAAGAACCTTTCAACAATATACAGACTATTCCGGAAAAGATCTTTGGCCGACAGCAGATCAAAAGGGAAACATATATTATGTTTCGGATGAAAACAATGGTGAATACAACCTGTACAAGTTGAACGGTAAGGCCAAGATTGCATTAACAAGCTTTCCGGAGTCCATTAAACGGCCTTTTGTATCAGCGAACGGTGATAAAATTGCATTTGAAAAGGGGTATCAGCTCTATATTTACGATGTTACCGGAAAGAAAACGGTACAGCCCAATATCGCTTTAAACCGCAATCAGGTCCTTGGCAAGCTGAAGGAATTCGATATTTCGGGTAATGTCAGCAATTTTGATGTTTCGCCCGACGGAAAAAAAATGGCGTTTGTATCCAGAGGAGAGTTATTTGTATCCGATAGTGAAGGTAAATTTGTCCGTCAGATGCCTGGCCAAGGGGAGCGTGTCATGGAAGTCAAATGGCTCAAGGATAGTAAAACCTTGCTGTATAGCCAAACCTATCAAGGGTATCAGAACTGGTTTTCCCGTACGGCAGACGGCAAGGGGGAAGTAAAGCAATTAACGCAGGATCTACGCAATAACCGCGATATTACATTCAATGCGGATAAAACCAAGGCTGTCTACCTGAGCGGTCGGGACGAAGTGCGCACATTGGACCTGACAAGCTTAAAGAGCCAGACCGTCGTCAAGGATGAAATCTGGGCATTTCAAAATTCATCACCTTCATTTTCTCCTGATGGAAACTACCTGTTGTTTACAGCAATTCGAAATTTTGAACAGGATATCTTTGTTCATAACCTTAAGAGCGGACAAACGACCAACCTGACAAATACCGGCGTCTCTGAGACAAGCCCCTATTGGTCCCCGGATGGGAAGTATATCTATTTTGCGAGCAATAGAACTAAACCCTCCTACCCTACTGGAATGCAAAATTCGAGCATCTTTCGTATGGCCATGACCAATTTTGACCAGCCTTATCGTAGTACGAAGTTTGACGAATTATTTGCTCAGCCAGCAGTAAAGAAAGATTCTGCAGCAAATAAACCAACAGTGCCTAAAAAAGAAAACGACGCCAAGGACAAAAGTAAGGCCAATGCTGCGAAGAATAAGCCGGCAGCCCCTAGTCCAGAGCCGAAGAAAACGGTCTTGGTACAGCTTGATCTAGAGGGGCTGCGGGATCGTATCGAGCAGGTCAGTCCTGCATTTGGGACACAGTACAACCCCTTGGTAATCCAAAAAGCAGATAAGTCGTATGTCTTCTATTCGTCTGATCATGAAGGCAAGTTCAGCGCTTATCGTACAGTTTATGAACCATTCACAGCGCCAAAAACTGAAAAAGTAATCGAAGGCGGGATGGGACAGGTGCAGGAATCGGCAGGCAAGTACTTTGTTTTGCACCGAGGTATCATTCAGAAATATAACCTTGATCTGAATAAACTTGATGCGATAACCATGAGCTTTAAATTCAATAGAGATCTGGAGAAAGAGTTTAACCAGATGTTTTATGAGACCTGGGCCAATCTGGAGGAAAATTTCTACGACAGCAATTTTCATGGTGTAGACTGGACGGCAACAAAAAAGAAATACGAAAAATATCTGCCTGGAATCAATGATCGTAATGACCTGCGTATTCTCCTGAACGATATGTTAGGAGAGCTCAACTCATCACATTTAGGTTTTAGTTCGATGGGAGCTGAAGAACGTAAACCATTTGGCTTCGTAACGAATGAAATTGGAGTGGAATATGATAGCGAAAACCCTTATAAGATCAGCCGAATCATAAATAATGGCCCCGCAGCAAAGAAAGAGGTGGATATTAAAACGGGTGATGTACTGGTTGCTGTCAATGGTGTTAAATTAAGCACGACGATAGATCGGGACAGCTATTTTACCTGGCCATCATTGGAAGAAGAAGTGCAGCTGACGCTAAACCGCAATGGGAAAGAAGTTCATACCAATGTGCGGCCTATTTCCAGTACGGCTTTTAGGGAATTGATTTATGATGAATGGATCAGGGATAACCGCAGCCGTGTTGACAAATTGAGTGGCAACAAGATAGCCTATTCGCATATGAAGAATATGTCGGGCGGAGAATTGCAACGTTTTCTCATTGATATGGCTGAGCAGGAGAATAATAAACAAGGAATTATCTTAGACCTACGCTATAATACTGGAGGAAATGTGCACGATGAAGTATTACGCTTTTTGTCGCAGCGCCCTTACCTACAGTGGCAGTATCGTGGTGGAAAACGAGCGCCACAAAGTAATTTTGCACCCGCTGCCAAGCCGATCGTACTGTTGATCAATGAGCAGTCTTTAAGTGATGCGGAGATGACTGCAGCAGGATTCAAAGCACTAAAACTTGGTAAGGTCATCGGCAATGAAACTTACCGCTGGATCATCTTTACTTCCGGTAAAGGACTGGTTGATGGATCTTTCTACCGATTACCTTCTTGGGGATGTTATACCCTGGATGGTCAGGATTTGGAGCAGACAGGTGTCGCACCGGATATCCTCGTGAAAAATACAGTTCAGGATCGGGTGGAAAATAGGGATCCTCAATTGGAGCGGGCGATACAAGAAATTCTCGGTGATATCAAATAAGGAGTTATCCCGCGGGATAAAGTTTAATAAAATGGGCACGCTACTTTGGGCGGCCCATTTTATTTTGGATTATCTTCAGCTTAGCGCTTTTGAAGAATTTTGGCGGATGAATGTGCTGTCCAGAAAAGCCATTTAAATCAGCAGATGCTTCGTTTCAGAAGTTACTTCGCTTCGGATCCTTATTGATCAGGAACAGGCGTTTTCAGGAAAAACAGTGTTAGGCTTCTGGGGCCTTGGGCGCCGCGAACCAGTGTTGCTCCAATGTCTGCGGTAGCCGAAGGGCCCATGACAAAGCAGCCATATTCCGATGCATTGAAATCAATCTGCTGGTATGCCGTATGCATGTTCTCGGTGATGGTATCGGGATCTAGCAAAACGGCCAAATGTTGGCTTAAAAATCCGAGAGAATTAATTTTTAACGAGTTTTCGGTCAACCAGACCATGCCCATTTCAGCAACGCCAAATTCGGCACGGATGATGCCTAAGTCGACATCGTCCAGATCTCTGGGGTGAGCAATGTCCGTGATGGTCTTATTCCCTTCCCATTCGGCAGTAGCCGAACAGATGACCGCAACTTCGCCCAATTTATCACGCATGATCTGCTGGCATTCAGCAATGTCGCTCACGTCATGGCAGACCCCGCCAACAAGCGCCAGCGCATCAATAAATTGCTGTTTCAGGACCGCTTTGTCTTTTATTTTCGTGAATGTGGGTACTTGCGGATAAGCTATTTTTTCTTTGGGAAGATGTTTTCTGATATCACCCAAAAGTTGGTGTAAGTCGCTCATTGGTCAATAATATATGCGTTTGTATACCTGTCGTTATTTTACTCTATTTTTGATATACCAGTCTCGGAAGGTCTCCTTCTGGATGGCTGGCATTTGTCTATTTTTGCCCCAGGCATTCAATGTTTTATTGTATACCAGCCAATCTGGTGCAAGTTTAAGGCCGTAATAGCCTAATTTTTCAGCTCTTCTAAACCATTTTGGACTACCAAACAATTTTCCTGCAACGTTAAATGCATAGTGTAGGGAGGGTTTGGACGCTTTGATACGCACCATGTGCTGGCGCCATAGCGTGATCTGTTCGGCGATATTGATATGGACAGGGCACACTTCTGTGCAGGAGCCGCACAGCGACGAATGAAAAGGTAGTTCACTGTATTTTTTATCATCAAACGTTGGATCGATAATGATGCCGATGGGACCGGAATAAGTTGCTCCGTACGCAATGCCACTGCTTCTTCGATATACGGGACAAGTATTCATGCAGGCACCACAACGGATACATTTTAACGAATACCAAAACTCCGCTTTACCCAGTCGTTCAGAACGGCCATTGTCGGTTAGGACAATATGGAGCTCGGCTCCGTTTTCGCGCGGTCCCATAAAATGGGAGGTATATTGTGTGGCCGGTGTGCCGAGTGCGCTGCGGGATAAGAGGCGAATAAACAGTCCGAGATCCTCTGTTTTCGGGAGGATCTTTTCGATTCCGATACTGGCAATATGTAGCGGAGGAATCGCTGCTGTCAGATCTGCATTACCTTCGTTGGTACAGACAACAAATGCTCCGGTTTCGGCCACGGCAAAGTTTGCTCCGGTGAGCCCAGCATGAGCCTCCAAAAACTTCGGTCGTGCATTATTGCGCATGGCTTCGGTCAGCTCCTGAGGGTCTTTATTGTTGGGGTCGGTTCCGATGGTTCTTGCAAACAGTTCGGCAACATCGTCCGTCGTTTTATGGATGGCAGGCATCACAATATGGCTGGGCATTTCGCCCGACAGTTGTTGGATGCGTTCGCCGAGATCCGTTTCGATAAGTTCGATGCCCCGCGATTCCAGGTAAGGGGCCATTTCACATTCTTCCTGTAACATGGACTTACTTTTGACGATTTTGGTGGCATTGTGGCTTTTGAGGATCTCATAAATGATGCGGTTGTGATCTTCAGCCGTCTTGGCGAAGTGTACTATTGTGCCGCGTTTTGTGGCAGCCATGACAAACTGTTCTACATATTGATCAAGGTGGGTCAGCGCATGTTCTTTGATCTGTGAAGCGAGGTCGCGCATCTGTTCCCATTCGGGAATGCTGGCGGCCATACGATCACGTTTCATGCGTGCATTCCAAAGATTTTTATCGTGTGTCGGTTGATGCACGTCATCCATATGGATGAATGCGGCAGCATTTTTCTCAACGTTTATTTTCATTCGCTTAAATTTCATTTATTCATGCAATGTTCGTTTCCTTTGGGCGCTCATACGATTAAAAGTATCTCCGCCTTAGTAAGGGCCGTTGTTCAATACTTGGGCGATATGTACAAATTTTAAAGGCGATTTGTCCCTTTCAGCGATGCCCTGCTGATGCATGAGGCAAGACATATCAGGGGATACCACATACGCAACTTCCTGCCTTTCGTAGTCTGCGACTTTATCTTGCCCCATTTTAACACTTACCGCTTCATCGGTCACACAGAAGGTGCCACCAAAGCCACAGCACTCATCTGGTCGGTCCAAATGCTTTACAGTTACACCGGAGACCTTATGAAGAAGTTCTTCGGTTTTATTGAATCTAGGTTCCTGCCATTCGGATCGGGATTGAATATGCAGTCCGCGGATTGCGGAGCAACTGTTGTGTATGGCAACGCTATGGTTAAAGGATGTCCAGGGAAATTCGCTGACCTGTAATACATCTGTTAAAAACTCGACAAGTTCGAAGGTATTTTTGCGAATCTGTTGTACTTGGGTAGTCTGCGGAATGGCATCAAAATGTTGGCGCACATGCTTTACGCAGCTGCCTGCGGGGCCAACGATGTAATCAAAGCCTTCGAAATTTTTACAGAACAGCGCCTCAGCAGCCGCTGCATTTTTCTGGTCGCCCTCATTTCCCATCGGTTGTCCGCAACAAGTTTGATCTAGCGGAACAATGACCTCAACACCGAGCTTTTCTAATAATTCTAGTGTAGCAATACCGACTTTTGGGTAAATGGCATCTATATAACAGGGAATAAATAGTCCAACACGCATAGTAGTGATTTAATTGAGGGCTAATTTTACAAATAAATATCGGTATTACTGTTCTTAACTATCCTGTCCTAACGATAAATTACCGAACACAATTCGTTAGTAGTAACAAACGAAGAATGGCTTTGTTTGTACTGCTTTGGAATGGTAACTGAGATTTCCGCTCTTTATGAATTATTCGCTGGAATTCGTTAAATTTATAGCACTAACCCTAGCTGACCTGTATGTTTACAGCTGTATATATCGATTTAAAGAAGGAGATATTGCCTGCGAATAAGCCTATTCGCGGGGCGAGGTTGTCATTTTTGCCTTTGCAGCATCACTACAGTAGCGAAGAGGGTTTTGAGGGCATCTATATTGAGCTTGACGAATTTGTATTGCTGGAGTTAAAGCAGTCTGTCACTGGGGCTGGGCAGCGTTTGGATCTTATGACCGAGCATGTGTCACTCTGGCAATTATATCAATTTATGGGCAGCTCGGATATTTATTTGCCACATAATCTACCGTTGAGTGATAACCGTTGCATTTCATTTTCTTCCCAAGTTTCCAAAATACCTCTCATTCTTCGCCCTACTCGGCAATGGATAATACTGATCGGTTATAAAAAGAATTTTACTTCAGATCTACTTAAAGAATTTCCGATGCTGGGTTCGCTAGTCTTTGGTGCCGATGCTGATCATTCGACCTGGTATTGGGAACCGGATATCAGTATCAACCATAGTCTTCGCGAAGTATGGAAACGTATTGAGCGAACCATATATTTCCCATTTCGGGGCAAAGCGGAATTGTTGTTGCATGTGTGTAGGCTGCTTGAGGAGTATTGCAAGCAGTTAGATAAACAGTCGGATCAAAGCGAGCGCTCAATGCTGGGGTTATACCATAAGGCTTTGGCTTATATCAACGATAATCTATTGGATTCGATTAACAAAGAGATGGTTGCTGAAGGATTGAATGTCAGTCTCCGGACCTTGACCCGTGCATTCGAAAACAGGCCGATCAAAATTGTTGATTACATCCAGCGATTGAAATTAAACCATGCCCGTGATCTACTTTACGAGGGCGAAATGTCTATTGAGGCGATTTCTAATCTTTTGAATTATCCCAACAGAAAGTATTTCAGCAGAGAATTTAAAAAATATTTTTTTCAGAGTCCAAGTATATTTAAAAAGGAAATGGAGTTTTTTAAAGCGCAGGGTGAGGATGACGAGAGCTGACCTGCATTAATACTTGTTTTTTGGACGGGAAAGTGTTTTTATTAGACAAGATGGAACGTAAACAGGTAAGAATTTGAATTTGTTGAACGATCCGTATCATCTACTAGACCGAACGATCTGTTTTTATCACAGTTTGATTTATTTGTTGTACCATGACCTTGCTATTCCGATGATACAAATCACTTGTTGTGCCGTTTGATCTTTTCGTCAAACCAAAACTATTATTTTTAAGACCAAAAGTACTTTTTTCTAAGCAAAAGAGAAGTTTTGTTAAACCAAAAAGTTTTTTTGTTGAACGGATCAAATCTGCTTCCATGATTCAGAAATGCATATTTTGCTCCTTTTTTGCTATATAGGGGATCAAATTGAGCCAAAATTATCGATGATGGAGGCTATTTTTGGCTCAATTTGACCCCCTATTTGGGAGGTGCCCATGCTATATTTGTTTTGTTGATCAACTAGTTATAAATTTTAAAAACAGTAATTATGGCAAAAACAACATTACAAACAGGAACAAGCAGCGGAGAGGCACAATATGTGAAATTCGTTGAAAACATAGTGGTTAAATTGACGGATAATGCGGCGTCTTTTCCGGATATGGATCCGACTTTGGCTGACTTACAGCAGGCATTGACGGCATTTAAGAAGGCGCAAGCGGATGCAGCCTATAGAGATAAGCGGTTAGTGGTGATCAAAAATCAAACACTTGCCTCTCTTAAGACGGTGGTCTATCACTTATCGCTATACATAGAGCGTAAAGCGAATGGTGATCCGGCAATTATCTTGTCTGCGGGTTTCAATCCGTCGAAGACCTTTACCCTTAAAGGCGAAGCTGCGCCCAAGCCGAAAAACTTTTCGGTAGCCGTGAGCGCCAATTTATCGGGGGTGGCTGACCTTAGGGTAAACAACTGGCGTGCGGTATTGGTCTATCAGTTTGAATACCGCAAGAAAAATGGTGAAGAATGGAAACGAGTGATGAGTTCCAAATCGAGGGTTACGATCACGGGTTTGGAGCCAGTTCAGGAGTACGAGTTTCGGGTAGCGTATATTGGCAGAAATCCACTGCTCACGTATAGCGACATTGTGAGTTCGTACGTATTCTAATTGGAACAATGTAATTCCTTTTATTTAAGCAGCCTGCGGGCTCGCTACAAGAAAGTCAATAGATTGTTTTTATAGGAAGTATAAATATATTGTATATAAGAAGCAATTTATCTAAGTTTGGCTATCCCCGCACGACGGAATATCGTGCTCTCCTGAGGAGGGGATAGCCAACTTTTAGCATGAAAAATCATGAACATGAAGACTATTGTCCGGGAACATCCCCTAAAAGATATTATTTTGGAGTTTGATGAATCCAAAACACAACCTGACTTTGAAAAAGAAGCCCTGGCGACCTACTACGAAGCACATGACGAAGTTTATGCGCTGAAGCAAAGACTGGATATATTAGCGGAAGGATTGGCAGATGCTGATGCCGAAGTTGCGAATTTATATATGGAGGCGCTGGCGTTGGAACAGAGCTTGGAGATTATAGAAGATTTTTTGGGACTTTCTGCTGGTGATTCCATCCCCGATATAGAAGGAGAGATCACGATAGATGTAGCGGAGTTATTTGAAGATATCCGCAAACATCATGATGTCTTTCAGCAGCTGTACTTACAGATAGACGATCTAACAAAGAAATACAACTTTGAGATGGACTTAATGGATCCGGATGACGAGTTTCAGGAAAATTGGCCTATCCATAGTCGGTATTTCACAGTTTTTGATAAAGTTTTTCCCCGTTATGAGGAGCTATCGGTCGACATTGTTTCGATAGATGATGATCAGGAGACTTTTCGCGGAGTATATGGGGAGCTTCTGGAGATCTACAATGCTAATCTCGCACTTGCGGAATGGGTATTTGCGAATTATAAAAATTTATTTGATCTTGTGGAACCGATGTATGAGCGGACTTCTGTGGCGATTGAGGCGATGAATAAAAAAATGCGAGACGAATTGGGTGATGATTATTAATGCGCTGTAGTTGTTCTGGCACTATTCCTCCAATAAATTCTATCTATTTAAATTATCTTTATGTATATGTAATTATTCTAAGAGTCGTGTAACGAATGAACCAATAGATAGGCTATTTCTATTTGCTAAATAACTAAAAATCTCGCTGGAATGTCATAAAACTCAAAAAAATACGGCTTAATGCTTGACTTTTTCTGTGGGGAACCTTACATTTGAACCATTGAATGACTTCGTAGCTCAGTTGGTAGAGCAACAGACTCTTAATCTGTGGGTCCTGAGTTCGAGCCTCAGCGGGGTCACTTAAAAAAAAGCCATTTTACGTAAGTAGGATGGCTTTTTACATTTCTAGAGGCCGTCTTAATCGGTTTATCCCATGCTGAATCCTCTGAATAGGGCCGTTTTCATGTCCTTGTACGGCAGGGATATTTTTGCGATCTGAAGGAATATTAGGCTGATCAAGGAAAGATTGAATGCACCTAAACGAAGAAATTTCCCAAATATTGATTTTAATCTTGATTTTCAGGATCTGGATCTTGTCATGCTAGATAAATTGTCAAATCGTAAAAACGAACGACCAGTTACTTAATTCAGTAAATTTATTCCGTAAATTTGTCTCGGAGACAATAAGTTTATGGAAGACAAGAAGATTTCAATATTGTACGTTGATGATGAAGAGAATAATTTATTTTCCTTCAAAGCAACGTTTCGTTTAAAATATGAGGTATTTACAGCCATCAGTGGCGCCGATGCAATTGACCTTGTCAAAAATAATCCAATCGATATCATAATCACAGATCAGCGGATGCCTGAAATGACTGGTGTGGAGTTTTTGGAGAAAATAATAGAAATTAATGCCGCTCCAATGCGTATACTTTTAACTGGGTATACTGATATGGCTGCGGTTGTCGATGCCGTTAATAAGGGAAAGATATTTCATTACCTCAATAAGCCTTGGAGCGAAAAGGAACTTGATGACACGATTCAACGCGCTTATGAGGTGTATATGGAAAGACAAAAAATAATCGAAACGAATGCAAAACTTGAGTCATCCAATGATCAATTGGAGTTTATGTTGCGTCAAAAGTTGCTTTCCTAAAAACAAAGACTTTTAGGAAAGCAGCATTTATTTGCTCGGTATATTAACTGTAAATGTTGTGCCTGCCCCTAATGGCGACTGAACATCGATTGTTCCCTGTAATTTCAGAAGAGCATTTTGCACATTATATAAGCCAAAACCCATACCCTTGGCCTGATCACTACCTCTAAAAAACAGTTTGAAAATATCATTGATGTGTTGGGGAGAAATACCAATACCATTATCACTCACTACGATCTTCGCCTTTTTGTCCGATACGTCAACAGATAAGCTGACGAAAGGATCTGTTTGACTTTTTTGCTGATATTTGAAAGCATTAGATAGTAAATTGTGTAAAATCAATTCGAGAATCGCCTTGTCGCATTTGAATGGTTCTTTCTGCTCGACACGGATATTAAAAGTTACATCCTTGTTTTGCGTATACATTTTATAGAATTGTCTTACGTTGCCGAAAAGTTCATCAAAATTAATTTCAGCGAGCATGAGCTCCCCCCGGCGCAAGAGATAGTAGTCCCGCAAACTATCAATATAGGCGTCGAGACTGACCAATGAACTATCCATTAGAGCGAGCAGTTCATGAATACGGTCTATATCGTCAAATTCTAAGCCTAGTTTCACCGCAGAGAGTACTCCTGTTAAAGGATCACGTAAATCATGACTCACACTATAGGCAAATTTATCCAGCTCATCGTAGGCTTTCTGTAGTTCTTGGTTTTTTGTTTCTAATAAAGAGTTTGTGACATAAAATTTATTTGCTTCTTCGATCGCTGAAATAATCTCTTCCCTCATCCATGGTTTGCGGACAAACCGAAAGATATGGCCCTTGTTGATTGCATCAATAACTGTATCCATGTCGGCATAAGCAGTCAATAAAATACGGATGGGCTTTGGAAAATCTTTTTTGATACGGTGCAGAAAGTCTATTCCCAGTTCTTCGGGCATACGTTGATCACAAAAAATCACACGGATATCCGAATTGGAGCGAAGTATTTTCTCGGCTTCAGCTGTATTCGATGCGGTATGAATGACATAGTCGTATCTAAAATTCGCTTTAAAACCAATCAAGTTATTTGCTTCATCATCAATATATAATATTTCAAGCTCCGTCTGCATAATTTTTATAATCTGGTTTATTTACCAAAAATGAACGAAATTAGTAATAATTTATCGAACTCATTGGGTTTACTTTTGCATCATTTCTTTTGTTGTATGGGGATGTGTAGCGTAAAGACTGTTCCCGCCCCTATTTCTGATTCTACAATAATCTTACCATGGTGTTTGGCAATGGTATTATAGGCGATAGACATCCCCAGCCCTGTTCCTTCGCCGACCTCTTTTGTCGTGAAAAAGGGTTCAAAAATTCGTTCCTGAATGTTTTTTGGAATACCGACACCATTGTCTGCTATTTTGACATAAATACTGGATTGCTCCTCGATAATTCCGGTTTCTATCCATAGTTTACCCCCTCCACTAGCACCGAATTTTTTATTGATGGCGTAAATGGCATTTGTTATAATATTCAGAAATACTTGGTTCAATTTTCCCGCATGACATTCTACCATCGGTAGTTGTCCGTAGTTTTTTTCTACTTCGATCGTGTTACTAATCAAACTGTTAAGTATTACCAACGTAGATGCTATACCTTCGTTGATATTTGCGTACTTTAACGTGTCCTCATCGACACGTGAAAAGATACGTAAACTTTTTACAATTTCAGCGGTGCGGTGGGCACCATCATGCATTCCTTTCAATAGAAAATCTATCTCGGTCTTTAGATAATCAAGATCTAGTTCATCCTTGAATTTTTTAATCTGTGACTGTTTCTCCTCATCGGAAAGTTGCGGTGTAAAAGCAATGCGTTCGATTTCGTCCAGTGTATCCAAGATCATTCCGATATCTCGTTTCAGCGGGGCCACATTGGAGCTGACGAAGTTAATTGGATTATTGATCTCGTGTGCTACCCCTGCAGTCAATTGTCCTAAAGAGGCCATTTTTTCGGATTCAACCAGTTGTGACTGTGCTTCCTTCAGATGTGTCAACGTCATTTGTAATGAGGCATTGGATTCTTTGAGTTCATGCGTTCTTTCATTGACTTTTTGCTCCAACACCACATTTTGCTCACGGATGAGCCGCTCATTTTCTAATGAAATAGCTAATTCTCGTAACCGGGATGCTTCCTTTTCTTGCTTGAGTATATTGATGCCATAAGCCAAACCAAAGGAAAGTAATGCCATTTCGATGACTGAGGCAATTTGCACAGCATTGCTTGTAAAGTTGTTGTAGTTTAATATACCATAGTCTTTTAACAAAAATACAACGGATCCCAAGAGTAAGATAGTCCAGCCATAGACAAAGTACTTCGCGGGTCTGTATCCACCTATCATAACACGGAAAGATAGGTAGAGCACGAACAACGAACCGGCACCAGTGACTCCTTGCATTACAAAAAATGCGGGTTGTGCCAGATTGCTTAAAGCTAGGATGATACCGATGGAAAATAATACGATAAAAATAATGATTATTCTTCTTGATCGAGGGGCATTCTTTTGTAATTGGAGAAATGAATCCGCAAAGAGCAGGGCACAAAGACCGGATAAACAACCAAAAATAATTGGTCCTTTAGTGGCAAAATAAGGCCAGGAGGGCCATAAATATTGGAAGCTATATCCTTTGATGCCCATTTGGGTAATTCCCGCACAGAGGACATACAACACATAGTAAAGGTAGCCTATTTCCCGTACGGAGAAAAACAGAAAGAGATTATATATGGCCATAATAAATACAATGCCGATATATATCCCGCTTATAAGGCTATCGTTATTCATTTTCCGTACAAATAACCGCTTGCTGCTCAGGTAGATCGGTAGTATAATCTGTTCGGTACTTTTAATATGCAGAAAAAATACTCGCTCTGATTGCCTGGGTAGATGGATGTCAAATACATAATTGGGGACTTTGTATTTTCGTATAGAAAAATTTTGGTGTTCCCCAAATTTGATATATTGATAAGAGCCATTTTCGGAAGGACTATATAATTCTACCTCATCCAATAACGGATATGCGATTTCCAGTAGAAAGTCTAAATCTTGGTCGCTGCTATTTTTTATAGGAAGACGAAGCCATATGGCATCGGCTGAGGTCCCTAGGTTGGGGACTTCATTATCTAGCGTTTGAAAGTCCGATGAAGACAAAATTGCTGAAAATGCGGGATTTCCGACTCCTGTATAGCGCTCCAGTTGATGACCAATCAGTTGCCGTTGCCCGGAATGGTCCACAGTGAGCTGTGCTCGCGACGGCAGGCAAGCAATGATAAATAGACAGATTAGGAGAAACCAGCACTTCATTTTTAAGACGCTACTTTTTTGCTTGGGCGATGACTAAATTCATTGATACTAAAAAACAGCCGGCTTCATCCAAATGATTTAAGGTTTGATGAAAATCATCAAATTCTGATTGGCTTAATTTACCTTTTTCGATCATTTCCATAAGGATTTTGTCCAAAAATAAATAACGGTTGGCTTCTTCTTTTGACCGTGTCACCATACATAACGTTTGCAGTTGAACCTGCTGGAATCCATTTGCAAGCAGGTCTGCTGTCAACTTGTTGCCCGCCCAGCCGTTGTAGACTTTCTCCTCTGTCAGATATTGACAGATCTTGGCCTCTATGGTCACATGCTGTGTGTAAAAAGTCAGGCTATTCCAGATTGTTTCAACGATTACCAAAGGCTGTCCTTTACCTAATATGCGATATACTTCACGAAACATACTCTGCGGATCCGTCAAATGCTGGACAAGACGTTCCATCCGAACACCGGAAACAGCTTCATTTTCGAAATCAAGTTGATATACCTCGCCCTGTACAAAATTGACATTATTGATTTCGCCATTACCTGATTTCGCATGATTGATCAGTGCGGCATCATGGTCAACACCAATCACTTGTACATCCTTTCCTAACATTTTTGCCAGGTTAACGGCGTCCATTCCGGTACCGCAGCCCAAATCAGCAACGAGCCCCTCTTTGATCATACTAAAGGGAGAATAAGACTGTATTTTTAATTGCTTGAGAAAGTCTCCGGTATCCTGTAAATAACCGGCATCATAGTGTTTATTGTCCATTACAAAATATTTAGATTACGATGATCTGCTTTCAGATCTGCTGATGTATGTTCCAAGTTTTTTATGACCTCGTTGAGATCCCAACGATCCAGATTGGGAATGTCTATTTGATAGTGAATTTCAATTTCTTTATTTCGCAATGTTTCTATTCGGACAATATTGGAGTTGGTTCGTAATGAAAAAATGGCTTCTTTGTTTTCTTGGTCAGCTTCGGTCAATGTATCCAAATTCCTCATGATCATCACTGTTGCCAACAGATCTAATTTGGGATAGTAGAAAGTTCCGTTGTTACCGACACTCGTATCAATTCGGTAACCTACACTCTCGGCAAGCTTTACGGTATATGGAGCGCATAATGCAAACAGAGATTTGATCCCGATCTGTGTACTTATTGCTGCTCCGGCTCTGGTGAGGAAAATACTGCCTATTCCATAGCCTGCGATCTCACGGGAGTTCCATAACCCGCAGCCTTCCCCAGTGCCATGTAGGGCATGATTGTATACCAAATCGTAGATACGAGTATCCATAGTCCCTGTAGCCTGTTCTATAGGTAATGGTTCGCTCCCCCCGGAAACATGTATCCGAACACCACCGTATACCTTTTCGCTATCAAGAGATTCTACAATAAGTACGAATGATGCCGGATTATACATCCAGTCATTTTTGGACGAAGTAACTTTTTTCACGCCTATTGCTGTCAAGACATGGGCGTGCCCTTCTATAAAACGTTCACAGGTCTTAGGATCGTCGATAGCGCGAAATGCTCTTAGTCTAACTACTGGACGTCCTTCATTGAATAATAATGCCACCGAAATGCTTTAATTTATCGTTGAGACACAAAACTAATCAATAAAAAGCAAAGCTGTTTAAAGCTTTAATAAATAAAATACCTTTATGATCTGCCTTTTACAAAAAATATATTTTCAATGCCATTTGTATAAAATAGAGCTATATGGTAACTTGATTTATCAACGTTTTTGCAAGCTATTTTTATAGATCTGTCCGTCTTTAATAATAAGTAAAAAGTTTTTGGCAGGGTCTGTAAGCAGTTTTAGATCTGTGAGCGGATCACCATCAACTAAAAGTAAGTCTGCCAGGGCTCCCTCTTCGATCACGCCAAGTTTGCCGGGATATGGACTTCGTAAGCCCGCAAGCTGTAACAAATCCGCATTGTCCTGGGTAACCATTTTGATGATTTCGGCATTCGTAAACCATTTTTGAAGACGAAGGATAAATGAATTCTGTAGCTCGTTCAGGTCGGGTTCAAAGAGGAAATCCGTACCCCAAGCGAGCCTTACACCATGTTTCTTAGCCAGAGGCCATACTCTTTCCTGTCCTTCAATAACGGGCCTGCGTTTTATTCTCCTTTGAGGGTCCATATCGGGGGTATCTTCCACTAGATTTTGTAAACTGAGCCAGATACTTTTCTTTGCAAGAAGCTTAAGCGTTTCCTCATCCAATAGTTGGCCATGTTCGACGCATTTTACCCCTGCTTCGACAGCTCTGCGAACAGCCCTAGAGGTATATGCATGAACTGTAACATAGGTCCCCCAGTCTTCCGCAGCTTCCACCGCGGCCTTCATTTCATCTAGGGTATATTGCGTCACATCTACAGGGTCATATGCTGAAGAAGTGCCTCCGCCGGCCATCAGTTTGATTTGACTGGCGCCGAATCGGAGATTTTCCCTGACCGCAGTGAGCACCTCATCACGTCCGTCGGCTATAAATGTAGCTCCATATCGTTCGGCCCTTGAAACAATACCAAAGAATCGGCGCGATTTTTCTTCAGGTGTCCTAAAATCACCATGACCCGCAGTTTGGCTTATTGTAGCCCCAGAAGGCCAGATTCTAGGGCCTATTAATTTACCTTTGTCAATAGCTGTCTTCAGCGGAAATATCGGTCCGCCGACATCACGCACACTCGTAAATCCCCGCATGAGCATTTTCTGAGCAGATTGGCCAACTTTGTTAATCAGAAATTCCTCAGAAAGATCGTTTGTCATCATCTGTGGCATCGTAAGCGCCCCAAATACTAAATGTACATGGACATCGATCAATCCCGGCATTAATGTTTTGCCTTTGGCATCTATCTTCACAATTTCTGCTCCCGTAGTTATAATAGGCTTAGCACTAATGCTTCGAATTGTATTGCCTTCGATCAGGACCTGCTTTAGGTCGGTAAGGCTTTGGCTGTTATAATCTAAAAGTTTAACATTTTCCAAAAGAATCTGTTTCTGCTGTGCTTTTGGAGTCTGAATACTGCAAGCACAGAAAAAGAAGGTAATTACATGATGTAAACGCATAATTATTAAAATATGACGTGTTTATATAATATGACTAGAGCTATTAAAGCCTAAAAAGACCGTATTTAATGAAAACTATTCTCTAAGTTAAATATAAATAAATATTTCTTATTATTGTGTAACTATATTTTTCTATAGTTAGCCACTGAAACTCTCTTCGCGACTGAGAAAGTACTATATCAGGACAAATTTTAGTAAATTTATCGCTGATTATGATCAATTCAATGTTATGGCTTAGATACGGACAACAAGTGATGCCGGGAATATTTACCTTCCGCAACTCGCTGCGCCATGCTTTTTTGCTTGGCGTATCCTGCTATCTTTTTTTAATTATTTTTCAGCCATTTGGTACTTACAATTTTGAGGATTCCGGTAAATATTTCTTGTTAGCCGGTTATGGCGTTATTTTTGCCTTTTCATATCTACTGGCTTCTATTTTATTGTCCAATGAGAAGAAATGGACGGTAAGAACAGAGCTCTCGCGTATGCTGCTGGTGTACCTATCAGCTACAATATTTAATTTTTTATACAATAGTTGTATTGTGAGTCAGGTGCCCTTGAAATGGATCAATTTATTGTATATGGGGCTTTATACCATATCGCTTTATGTACCCATTGGGCTGATCTATTTTTTAACGCTCATAAAAACAAATTGGAAGAAACCGAATATTACTGCTCCAAATGCGGCTGCCCTGCCGCAATTAAGCTTAACGGGTCAGCGTGCTTTTGTTGTTGATAAAAGCCCTATTGTCTGTGTTGCTAACGGAAGTCAGCTTTTATGTTTTGGCCGCCAGGATTTTATATTTGCCAAGTCTATGGATAATTATTGCGAAGCTTATTTTTATGAAGACAAAATCGTTAAAAAAGAGATCATACGCATTACATTGGGAAAGCTGGCTGAGCAATTGATGGGCGCAGATATTCACCGCTGCCACAGATCTTATCTGGTTAACTTCGATAAAATCCTGACCAAAGAGGGCAATGCAAAAGGCTTTTTACTACGTTTCGCTGATACGGAAGAATACGCACTGGTGTCACGTTCGATGCTCCCTGCTGTAAAATCCTATTTATTGAGTTGATCCGGCTCAATTTGACCAGTAGCAACCTGTGCTATTCGTCCCTTTGCAGGGCTATCCGCCACATATTTTTGCCAACGGTGAAGTGGTCATGTAGTTTTGTCCCAAAAAAGATATGAATCGCACAAATTTCAATTTACTTGTTTTGTTTCTCTTTTTCGGGATTTATTTTGGATTGGATCAATTCTTTTTTGCGGCTGTTCAGTCCAAGATGACTGATCTTATTCGTAACAGGGCTTTGAGCCACATGGTAACCTATATGCTGAGTTTGGCCCCTTTGCTTATAGGAGCACTGTTACTTCGTCCAACAGATCAGGATAAATTGCTATCCAAATTTGGGTTAAACGGGTCTCTCATATTGGGAGTCGCCATCGGTGGGCTGACGACAGTTCCGATGTTTGTCGGTTATGCATTTAGGTTTTCCCTGATGAGGCAGCCTGATCTCAATTCCTTGCTAATTAATACTGTATCTGCGGGGTTGTTTGAAGAACTTATCTTTAGGGCTTATTTTTTTGGCCTTGTTTACCGCTATACACGCTTAGGGTTTATACCTGCTATTCTTGCGACATCATTGGTCTTTGCTCTACTGCATCTATATCAAAGTCAGGACCCGATGGAGTTGGCACTTATTTTCACAACGACATTTTTAGGCTCCGTATTGTTTGCTTGGCTATATACCGAATGGAAATTTAATCTTTGGGTTCCGATGGCCTTACATATATTGATGAACCTTGCTTGGATGCTATTCAATGTCGATGATAATGCGGCTGGAAACTTGTATGCTAACATTTTCCGCTTTTTTACGATTGTCTTGGTTATCGTAATGACAGTAATGAGGGCAAATAAGTGTCGCAATAGTCTGCGGGTAAATCGAAAGACGCTTTGGTGGAAACCTTAAAATAAATAACAAAAGCTTATAATTTATCGCTGTCTATACCTTTTATCGGTAGATCTGGCTTATTCACGTTTTGGCATTTATAGCAATAGAGGAGACCCCCTGAATACCAGTATTTTTTTTCGGTATAGGAATCGCTATCTTCACTTACATGAAAAGACTGCTATTTTTACCCTCGTGTATGCTTGTCGGAAGCATTATTTCTTTCGGAATGTCAAGTTGTGGTGACGGCGCAAAAAAGACGGCTAACCCGAAGAGCGATTCGATTAAAATGGATGCAACAGCGGACAAGGATACCGTAATAGTTGAGAAATTTCCACCGATGCCAATTAACTATGACCAGACAAAAGTATTGAAAAACCTCTATGTGATTGACCGGTCAGGTGTTGAGCTACGCCAGGGCGCGGACGAAAATGCGCCAGCACTAGGAAGGTACCCTTTCGGTACAAAGCTGGATGTCATCGGTGAAGAGGGTGAATGGATTGCTGTGATGGACCGCATTCAGCGGGATTATAAAGGCGCGAATGGCGAAGACAATGACATAACACAGTGGGAGAAAGTATATGTGGCGAAATCTAAATTGGGCAAACAGGACAAAATTACAATATCACCCAAGGATTTAAATATTATTGTCTCACAAACGGTGAACGGAAAGGAAAGCTATTACGAAAAAGGACATCCTTTGGATCAGCACCTTTTTTTGGAATTAATAGATGAGGAAACTTTTTTGGCCGCTCGAAATACGGCACAAGACTATCTGATCAAAGACACACTGTCATATCCAAAAAACGGAAAGATTTTGGAGCTGCCACTAGTAAATGGAAAAAAAATGACATTCACAGACAAGGATATAGACAATGAATTTGAATCTAGCTATTCGTATATGGGACATTACGATTTCCTAAATGCCTTTGCCGTTGAGGGGAATTACTGGGAAAGCGCTGATGTGCGCCTATTTGATCGGCAGGATGGTCATCTTATCGTGGAATGTGGTGATTATCCTTTCTTTTCTGTAGACAAGAAATACCTGATGACTTTGCATGCTGATCCGTACGAATCGACGGGAGATCTACAACTCTTCCACGTGAAACAAGGCAAAGTGAGCCCGATGCTTTCAATAAGTTTTAAACAATGGATGCCGACTTGGAAGGAGGAACTGATGTTCTGGGGCAAAGATGGGTACATCTATACCGCGGCCAACCACGTGAATGGTTATTGGGGCGATGAAGGAAGGTTGAGTGAAAGGTCTCAGTTTATCAGAATTAAGTTGCTTAAGCCTTAAAAAAGTATCAAACAGTTCTTTTTATTGATTTAATTTTGCGGATATCAGACTAAGGTGACACTGTTTTTCTGTTTTAAGTAAAACTATTCTGGGCGGCGCCTGTTGTATTCCATAAAATAAGATTATAGTTTGTAATTTAGCTGGATGAAACTAAAAACACTATCGTTATTTATCGTACTATGTTGTTCATTCTTTCTAGTAAACGCACAGAAAAAAGCTTGGGAGGAACATAATAGATGGATCTGGGGACCTTCGGTGGGATACCAGTATCAGAATGGTAATTTTCTAAAAGTTTCGGGTTGGGGCCTATTTGCACCCAACGACTTTCAGTACATGAAAATAGATGCTGGGGCTAATTTTAGCTGGATGGAAAATAAAACAACCGTAATTCCCGAACTGGGGTTTACCTATTATCTGAATGATTTTGTCCTGTTCCCGTTTGTCAAGGCTGAATTAACGCCTTATACCATCACTCCTAAGGTCGGAGCAAGTTTATTCTCTATTGTGGACTTGGGTGTAGGCTATGGATTCGATTACAACACGAAGAAGAATTTCAAGCCAATAGATGGTTTTACAGTATCTGTAGGGGTGAATATACCTTTGAATTATCATCTTTATTAATCAGGAATTATGCAAAATAGAAGTATACTTTGGATTGGCTGTATGATTATTTTGCTTGCTTTTGGAAAAAAGGCAGTGGCGCAGGATCATCTGATCGGTCCAACCCTCAGTTACCAGTTTCAAAAGGGAAGTATCATTAAAACGGGAGCGTATTTTGCATTTCCATTCTTGGGCGATAACATTCTGCGGGCAGATGCCACCGCCAACTTCACCTGGACTCAAAAGAAATTTGCGGTCATTCCAGAAGGGGCCATCACATATTATCCTCAAACCTATGTACTGACTCCGTTTGTGCGTACGGAAATAACGCCTTATACCTTTACACCCAAATTGGGTGTCAGCCTGGCGACACTTCTGGATATTGATTTTGGATATGGTTTTTCCATTAAAGACAAAAAGGATTATCGGCCGATGAAGGGGTTTGCCGTGTCTCTAAGATTCAGTATTCCGCTGAACTATAGATTCAATATGTAAATTCCTTTCGCATTCAAAACATTTCTTTGATTGCTCACCGCCTTCCAAATAATGAAGCCTAATTTGTATTTATATGATTTAATGACCTCGTAAATAGAGGCGTATGAACTAGCTTCAGATTACTGATTTAGCCAATTTTTGAAAGCAGTGACTTTCTCTCTCGAAACGATAAGTTCGTCAGATTCGTAATGCTTGAGGTATATTTTTAATCTGGCATTCGCGTGTATGGCAATCGTTTTTATCGCATCAAATTATATGATGGCGCTTCGGTTAAACCTGAAAAAATCTTTGGGTGACAATTGTGGCGTCAATGCATCTAGTGTTTAGCCTAAGGACATAAGCAATTGCGTCTACGAAAAAGAGTGGATGAAATGTCAAAATATCATGACGAAATGTAGTATTCCGATTTTATGCTGTAAATTAATGTTTGAAATGAAAACCGGTCACCATAAACGATCGGTGTAAATTAAGTCACAGAAAGATGCGAATTACCATTTTAGATGACTATCAAGACGCTGTCCGACAGTTGGATTGTTTCAAAATACTTGATGGTCATGATGTTCAGATATTGAAACAATCCTATACAGATCCCCATGAATTGGCGGAAAAACTTAAAAACACAGAAGCGTTGGTGCTGATCAGGGAACGGACGAAAATCTCTGCTGAGCTGCTTAGTAAGCTGCCAAACCTCCGGCTTATCAGCCAAACCGGAAAAATTTCTAATCATCTTGATCTGGAGACCTGTAATGCTTATCAGGTTGCTGTCGCAGAAAGTGCGGGATCCCCAACCGCTCCCGCCGAACTGACCTGGCTATTAATTATGAATGCTTTGCGGAAACTACCGCAAGCGATTGCAGCAATGCAAATAGGGCAATGGCAAATGAATATCGGGCAGTCAGTGGCAGGAAAAACAGTGGGGATATGGGGCTACGGTAAGATAGGCCGGCTGATCGCCCAATATGCCAAAGCCTTTGGTGCGGAAGTGATCGTATGGGGCAGCGAATGTTCACGGGAAGAGGCGGTGAAGGATGGATTCTTAGCAGCATCCAGTAAATCAGATTTTTTCCATTTTGCCGATGTAGTAACCTTGCACCTGCGATTGGTGCCACAAACTCGAGGTATCGTAAAACTGGAAGACCTAAGGTCCATGAAATCTTCGGCGCTATTCGTGAATACTTCGCGTGCGGAGTTGGTTGAACAAGGGGCGTTGCTGGACGCGTTGAAAACGGGAACTCCAGGCGCCGCTGCTCTGGACGTCTATGAGTCCGAACCGATCACGGATCCCAATTATCCATTGTTGCAAATGCCCAATGTCATCTGTTCTCCCCATTTAGGCTATGTGGAAGAAGATGGCTATGAACAGCTGTTTAGGTTAGCATTTGAAAATATTGTTAATTTCGCACAAGGAACACCACAGCATATCGCCAATCCGGAAGTACTTACAGCTTCCCCCAGATAGGCAGGTCAGAGCAATTAACGAGCTTTCTGGGGTACCAATCGACTCTTCGTTCATTGGCAAATGAAGCAAGTAAAAGACACCTGAAATGCTACTCTTTGGTCATAAGTGGAGCTGAGGATTAGGGACGAATGTTTCTGTTACAATTTGATAGGCCAATCCAAATGCGTATTATTGATTACAATACCCTGCATGCAGCAGGACTCCATGGTTAAAATGAAAAATTTCACAAAACTTGATCAGCCTACCGGGCGGTCCATATATCTGGATGAAAAGGAATACCTCTTTTTTGGGGGGACCTCCTATCTGGGGCTGGCAACGGATAAAGCATATGCCGAACTTTTTATTGAGGGAGTAAGACGGTATGGTGTTAATAATGGGACTTCGCGCAATAATAATGTTCAGCAGGCTATATTTGATCAAGCTGAACAATATGCGGCCATGCGGTTTGGTTTTGGTGCCGGATTATTGCTGTCAAGCGGCTATTTGGCGACCCAATTTGTTGTCAAAATGTTATCAAAGGAGGGCGAGCTGCTTTACGCTCCCTCCTGCCATCCCTCTTTATGGCTTGACGTAAATCCTGCTGTAACGGGCGATTTTAACGCTTGGAGTTTAAGTACAGTGGACTATATCAATCAATCCAGAGCGACCTCTTTTGTTGTCGTGAGCAATAGCTTGGATAATATGACACCTGAACGATATGACTTCTCGGTTTTTAAGAACGTTTCGGCAACGAAGAAAGTTACATTAATCCTGGATGATTCTCACGGTATTGGTATACTGCGTGAAAATGACATTTCGATCGCTGACCGTGGTTTTCTAGGGGAAAATATAGAATTGATTGTTGTTGCTTCCTTGGCAAAGGGCCTAGCGACAGATGCGGGACTGATCTTGGCCAGTGCGAAACGGATTGAACAGTTTAAAAAATCAAATTTTTATACGGGAGCCTCTCCCAGTTCCCCCGCGAGCCTCTTTGCTTTTTTAAATGCGGAACACATCTATCGTAAACAATTTGAAAAATTGCAGGCGAATATTCGCTATTTCGGATCACTTTCGGACGAATATTTAAATAGCATTGCCAATTTTCCAGTCTTTTCTTCCAATGATACGAGCCTATATGCAAGGCTGATGGAAGCCGGTATACTGGTCTCGAGTTTCCCCTATCCACTTCCTACAGACCCATTATTGAATAGGATTGTGGTCAATGCACATCATACATCCGAAGATTTGGACCGTATTAGTCATGCAATTGGCATATCTTGAATTTTCTATGACATCCAATGAATCAACTTGTTGTAAATTAGGAAATTGTTTTTATTTTTGAGATTTATTTCAGCATTTGTTGGATGTGAAATCGCGTTAATTGATTGTAAATGTTTGGCTTTTGGAAGGTTATTTATCAAAAAAGTGTTTAAATAATTTCCATTCCTCATTTTAAAACAATACTTTTGCATCCCCAAACATTAGTTGGCTTAAGGGTTGAAAAATAAATAATTACAGTAAAATAGATATGACTAAAGCAGAAATTATTGCAGAAATCTCTAACAAAACTGGCTTAGAGAAGGTAGATGTTCAAGAGACCGTAGAGGCGTTCTTCAAAGTTGTCAAAAACGCAATGATCGGAGGAGAAAATGTATATGTAAGAGGTTTTGGTAGCTTCGTAGTCAAAAAAAGAGCTGAGAAGACTGCAAGAAACATTTCAAAAAATACAGCAATCATTATTCCAGAGCATTTTGTCCCTAGCTTCAAGCCAGCTAAGATTTTCGTTGAGAAAGTAAAAAATGGCAATAAATAATCTTAAAATAGATTAAAATGGCAAAAACCAAACAAATAATAGTCATAGGAGCAGTTGTAGCCTTGGTTGCTGTGCTATTTGCGCAGCCTATTAAAGGTTTGGTGGACAAAGAAAAACAAACTGCTGCAGCATCTGAATCGAAACCTTCCAATGAAGTAAACTTGGAAAATATCTCTTCGATGACAAAACAAGGTTTAGATGCTAGTTTAGTCAAAGAAATTTCCGATATTGAGGCCCAAGTTGCAAAAGCTTCTGGTGAAGATAAGGTAAAGCTGTTGCAACAGTTGGCAGATAAGTGGGACGACGTCGCAAAACCAGCCCCTCAGGCATTTGTGTATGAGGAAATGGCAAAGGTTTCCCCTCAATTTGAATATTGGTTGAAAGCCGGTAATGCTTATCGTGCTGCTTATACGAATTTGCAAGATTCTACTTTAGCCCAAGCACTCAATCAAAATGCAATTCATGCGTATGAGGCAGCGCTAAAAGCGAATTCAAGTAGTCTGGATGCAAAAACAGGATTAGGTGCCGCAATGGTATCAGGAACAAACAACCCAATGGCAGGTATTGCTTTATTACGGGAAGTTGTTGCTGCTGATCCTAAAAACTTAGAAGCGAATAAAACTTTGGGATTGTTTTCATTACAGTCCCGTCAGTTTGACAAAGCTATCGAGCGTTTTAAGACCGTTATCGATCAGAAGCCCGATGCAGAGTCATACTTTTACTTAGCCACAGGCTATGAAAATATTGGGATGAAAAAAGAGGCCGTTACTGCTTTTCAAAAAAGTAAAGAGTTGGCTGCTGATCCATCCCTATCACAATTCATTGATCGCAAGATTGCGGAATTGAGCAAGTAATTAATTTATTATTTTATAATCATTAAAAAATTTAGCTATGCCAAGCGGAAAAAAAAGAAAAAGACACAAGATGGCTACTCACAAACGTAAAAAACGTTTAAGAAAAAATAGACACAAGAAAAAATAATCTTGTGATAAGCTTTTAAACATCTTGGCCCATTTTGCTGAGATAGCTTTACGAAACGATCTACATGTCTTTATGGATGTGTAGATTGTTTTTTTCGTAACAACGTTCTTTAAATGTTTAATCGGATACCAAAAATTGCGATAGGATATTGCATAGGTATCAAAAATGAGTAGCTTTTGGTAAAGGAATTAATTATCGATTCAACTCCTGATAAAGGGGTAACTATTGCTTTACTACAAGACAAGCAGCTCGTTGAACTTAACCGTGAGCCCGCAAATAACAATTTTGCCGTTGGGGATATTTATCTCGGACGGATTAAGCGGATTATGCCGGGGCTAAATGCGGCTTTCGTAGATGTAGGCTACGAAAAGGACGCTTTTCTACACTATTTAGATTTGGGTCCCCAAGTTCAATCTTTGCTAAAGCTTACGCGTATCGTAAAGAATGGCAGTTATCAAGAGAAACTGCTCAATAGTTTAAAACTTGAAAAGGATATCGATAAAGCTGGTAAGATCTCTGATGTCTTGAGCAAAAATATGCTCGTGCCAGTACAAATCGCCAAAGAACCCATCTCAACAAAAGGACCTCGTCTGAGCTCAGACCTTTCAATTGCAGGTCGTTTTGTCGTTTTGGTGCCTTTCTCAAGTACTGTTTCCATTTCCAAGCGTATCAAAGGTAGTAACGAACGCAACCGCCTCAAAAAGATTGTCGAAGGTATTAAACCAGCTAATTTTGGTGTAATCATCCGTACAGTCTCCGAAGGAAAGGGTGTTGAAGAACTGCAACGTGACTTATTGGACCTGATCTCAAAATGGGAGCTATTTACCAAACGTCTTCGTAATGCTGAACCACCACAAAAGGTTCTCGGCGAAATGGATCGTGCATCCACTATTCTACGGGATATCCTAACGGATGAGTTCTCGCATATTTATGTTAATGATCCTTCGATCTTCGAAGAAACAAAATCATATATACACGATATATCTCCAGATCTGGAGAAAATTGTAAAGCTTTACAAACATAAAGAACCAATTTTCGACCATTTCGGAGTTGAAAAGCAAATCAAGGCAGCTTTTGGCAAGACTGTTACTTTGCCTGGCGGCGCGTATCTCGTTATTGAGCATACCGAAGCCCTGCATGTAATCGATGTCAATAGTGGTAACCGTTCTGCTAATAAGGAGAATCAGGAAGATAATGCATTGCTGGTCAATATGGAAGCAGCAAAGGAAATTGCGCGGCAACTGCGCCTGCGTGATATGGGGGGAATTGTAGTCATCGATTTCATTGATATGCATAAACCCAATCACCGAAAAGAGTTGTATACATTCTTAAAAGAATGTATGGTGTCGGATAGGGCGAGGCATACGATTTTGCCACCAAGTAAATTTGGCCTGGTGCAGATTACCCGTCAGCGTGTAAGACCTGAAATGAATATTGTTACAAACGAGAAATGTCCGGCTTGTGATGGTACAGGTGAAATCCGATCAAGTATTGTCCTAATGGATGATATTGAAAATAATTTGAGTTTTATTCTTCAAGAACAGAATGAGAAAAAGGTGACCTTATGTGTTCACCCGTACATAGACGCCTACATTAAGTCTGGTTTGATTTCTAAAAGAATGAAATGGTTTATGAAGTACGGTAAATGGATTAAAGTAAATCCAATGACGTCATATTATCTAACTGAATTCCACTTTTTCAATGCGAAAGACGAGGAAATCAAGTTATAATAGAAAGAGATTAACGAAAAGGGTTAGTAGTCATACTAGCCCTTTTTTGTTTATATCCAATGGATTTTGATCCCATCTTTTTCCATTTTTCGGAAGTAAGTCATTTGACGTTTGGCATACCGGTGTATTTCCGTTTCCAGTTTGGTGAAGAAGGTCGTATAATCCACTTGCCCAAGGAGATATAAGGAGGCATACTTGTACTCTAAACCATAATATTGCAGCTGGTCATGAGAAACTCCCTCGGTCAGTAATTGTTCGACTTCTTGTAGAAAACCGCTTTTGATTCGCTCTTTCAATCGCTTACTAATACTTTCCCGCCTTTTTTCTAATGGTGGATTTAAACCAATGACAAGAGCTTCTGGAGCTTGCTGTTTGGCTTTGAACTCTGGGTTTTGTTGGAGAAATTCCAGTATCTCGATGGCACGGACAATACGTTTACTCGTGGAATGGTCTATCTGAAAATCCAACGGACATGCATAGGTGCTTAGTAGTTCCATCAATTCAGGTGTTGTCTTCCCAGCGAGAGACTCTTTGAACCCTATTATACTGGGAATTAGTGCATAGGGAGTCTGTTGGATAACACTCTGCAAATATAAACCCGTTCCGCCGCAGAGGATCGTGTGCTTGCCCTTTTTTAAAATGGACTGATGGGCTTGATGGAAGTCTGCAATAAAATTTCCAAGATTGTATTTTGCTCCCGGTTCTTGTATATCGATGAGATGATATGGAATGCCTTGGTATTCAGTAAGGTCTTTTCCAGTTCCAATATCCATTCGTCGATAAATTTGACGGGAATCGGCACTGATAATTTCGGCATCAATTTGTTGGGCAAGTTGTACTGCCAGTTTGGTCTTGCCGGAGGCTGTGGGCCCTAGGATAACGATAACTTTCTCTTTTGGAACTGATTGTTGTTCCAAAAGAGAAAGTATAGGTTTTAGTCTGTCTATCACAGAACAAATTTAGTCCATTTTTCTGTTCCTTCATTATTTTTTACGACAGTATCAATGAAGGCCATACCTCTGACGCCGTCATAAACTGTTGGAAAGTCTTGTTCTTCCGCGGTTGGAGTTCTTCCTTCACGTTTTGCAGTAACTGTTGCCGCAAAGTTGCGATAGATATTAGCGAAAGATTCCAATAGACCTTCTGGGTGACCAGCAGGCACACGTGTGTTATGCGTTGCAAACGAACTCAATGTATACGGCGCAGCGTATGCATTTCCTGTACGATACAGCTGGCGAGGCTGATCAAGCATTTTGATGATGAGGTTGTTCGGGTCTTCATTGGCCCATTCCAACCCGCCTTTTTCGCCATAAATACGTATACGAACAGCGTTCTCTTCTCCTGCCGAGATTTGTGATGCCATTAATACGCCTTTGGCACCGTTTTGGAAACGCAATAATACGGAGCCATCATCATCCAATAATCGGCCTTCAACAAATGTTGTTAAATCAGCACATAACTCTTCGATTTTTAATCCCGACACATATTCCGCAAGATGAGCTACGTGTGTACCGATATCACCCATGACCAACGACTTGCCCGAGCGTTTTGGATCCGCGCGCCAAGCCGCGCCAGCATTGCCTTCGCGTTCGGTTAAACGACTCAACCAGCCCTGTGGATATTCAACAACAATTTTTCTTATTTTACCAAAGTGACCTTCTTTTACCATCGCTTTGGCCTGCTTTACCATCGGATAACCTGAATAGGTATGCGTCAAACATAATGTACGGCCCGTACGCTCTACAGTCTCCTGTAATTCTTTTGCTTCTTCAACAGATACAGTCATTGGCTTTTCAACAACAACATCGAAGCCTTTTTCCAAAGCTAATTTAGCTGGAGCAAAATGTAGAAAGTTTGGAGTAACGATCGTTACAAAATCCATACGCTCCCCCTCAGGAAGCAAAGATTCTTTTTCGATCATCTCTTCGTAATTGAGATAGACACGCTCAGGAGCTACAAATAAGTCTTCTCCAGATTGTTTTGAAATCTGTGGATCAATGCTAAATGCGCCACAAACCAATTCAATCTTTCCATCCATAAAAGCGGCGATGCGGTGTACAGCACCAATAAAGGCGTCATTTCCGCCTCCGACCATACCCATGCGAAGTTTTCTCTTCATAACGTTATTATTTTTTGATTATTTATTTTTCAAATTATTACAGTGTACAATATACACAATTTAGCTTATTTTATATATAAAATCATCTTGATGCTTCCCATGTTTTCCTTTGGAAAGCCAAGTGGAGCCTGATCCATTAATACAATCAGCTCTTCTTCGTTACGATAAGTATATCTATGCGCTCCTGTAACCCAGAAGGTGATAGGAGCTGTAATTTCTTTTATCGTGAAACCGATTTTTTCTAAGGAAGAATGCTGATTCCAGTCCCTGTCGGTATAAGTCATGATATCCCCTGGGGAAAAGTCTTTCGAAAAAGCCTTGATTAATTTGCTTAATCCGCCAATCACGTTATATCCAGATTTATTGCAAAAGCGCAATAACTCAAAAGAACGGTATTCGTCATTTTTATCGTTCATACGGCGCCCTCCGGAAAAAACAGCTATGGATACGAGTTCGCCCTGCTCATATAGTCCGTATCTGTATTTTCCCGGAAGTGGAGTTTGTAAGTGATGTTCCACGAGGAACTGCTGACTTACTTTTTTATCAATCCGTGCAACGATTGTTTTCCGTGCGTAAATACGACGATTATTCTTCCATTTGGCAACGATGCGCTGAACAATGAGGTCGAATTTTTGTGCTAATATATCCTCGTCTATATGAATGCCCTCTTCGGGCCCCTGAAACCGTAAACGTCTTTCGTTGGGATAAAGAAAGATCTTTTTTGTTAATTCAGAAGAATCAATTTGTAGATATCCATCTAGTTCGATCAGGGGTAACCGCACTGCTAGGTGACGTTCAAGTTCGATTTTGAACCGAATAACAAGATCTTTAAAAGATGGATTCATAAAACAAAAGTAACTCTTATGGAAGTTCTGGCGAAATATTCGCTTTTAATAATTATCCGTATCTTTGTGCAAAATATGATTGTACTGTGAAATATCCATGCTTAAAAAGCATAACACCGATGCGGGCTAAGCAGCTGCAGGCGAAAAAAAATTTGTGGTATATAATTTATACAGCATATTCATAGGACTTTAAAAAACAAACTAAGTGCAACGAGTTCATTTGTACCAATGACAATCGACACTTATAAATAATTATTTATATATGAAACTTCCGATAGTGGCGTATGGCGACCCTGTATTACGAAAGGTTGCTGAGGAAATAGATGAAGACTATCCTGATTTAAAGAAATTGATAGATGATATGTTTGATACCATGTATGCTGCACATGGTGTTGGAATTGCGGCGCCGCAAGTAGGCTTGCCAATACGTATGTTTGTTATTGATGCGACGCCGTTTGCAGAAGATGACGAAGAGAATAAAGAAATGCTCAAATCTTTCAAAAGAGTTTTCATCAATCCAATTATGGTCGAGGAGTCTGGTGAAAAATGGGCTTTTGGCGAAGGCTGCCTAAGTATTCCTGATATTAATGAAGACGTACTTCGTCATAAAAATATTCGTATCAATTATTTGGACGAGAATTTTGAGGAGCACGAAGTGGACCTGACTGGATTGGCAGCGCGTGTTGTTCAACACGAATATGATCATCTTGAAGGGAAGCTGTTTACAGACAAATTGAGTACGCTTAAGAAAACGATGTTGAAAGGTAAATTGGATGCGATTGCCAAAGGAAATATCCGGGTGAGCTATAAAATGAAATTTCCACAGCAAAAGAGGAAGCGTTAGTCCAAACTAACGCTTTTTTTATTTTATAGATAGCGATATCTTTCCAATCTTCCCTCTCAATCCAATCGAGGAAGATATAACCTATACTTAACCGCGGTCATTCGAATCAGGAAAACAACACCGGCAGCAATAATAGCTGCCCAGGACAAATCAAGGTCGAGGTGAACAAGCAAAATATAAATTAATCCGCCCGCCAAACAGGCGGTAGCATAGACCTCCTTTTTGAAGATCAAAGGCGTCTCATTGAGGAGGATATCTCGTATCATACCCCCACATACAGCGGTAAACATACCAAAGATGATGGCTGCATAGACATTGCTTTCGTAGTTCAACGACTTTTGCACGCCTAAGATGGTGAAGAAACTGATTCCTATCGCATCAAAAAGTGTCAGGGTTCGATAATAACCATAGAGCTGCCTATTGAAGATGATCGCAATTAAAATGCCTAAGAATATCGCAATAAGATAATTGCTGTCATTTACCCAAGCGGGGCGTAAATTTAGAAACACATCGCGCATGGATCCGCCACCAATAGCCGTCACAAAGCCCAAGAATGCAGCCCCAAAAATATCGATGTCCTTACGCTTCGCGGATAAAGTGCCCGATATCGCAAAAAATAAGGTGCCAAGCAAATCGCTTAAGTAAAAATAGTTGGCATCAGTTATCATCGTAATACTGTTATTAAAATAATTCCCCTATTTACGCTCTACTAAATCGAGAGAGATTTCTGCAAATTTAGGAGAAATCTCGGTAGTTTAAGTTTACTGTAAGACGAATAGCTTTCAAACCTACAATTCCTTGCACGTCCTCCAGTTTGAGGTGTTCTACGGTACTTTCAATGATGCCCATATCATAAATAGCCTGTATACTTAGATTAAGGTCTTCTAGGATCTCATCCGAAAGATAGACAATGGCAATCTTGTTGACCTGGGTGAGCCTTTCCTTGGTCCGTTTTACCCGTATTTTATCTATTCTTTTTTTGATGATTTCGTAACGGATATTCAATGATCCTTCAACATCAAATCGACGTTCGTCTTCCCGAAAGCTGATATCAATACTGTGTGGGTTGATGAAAATAAGCTGTGTAGTCTCCAAAGGAATTGGTAAATCCTGTTTTGCGTGATGTGCTTTCAGTGCAATACGGGCCATAGAGATAATCTGCTGTCGCCTAAAGATATTGATAAATTCTTTGCTAAAGGTCTGCTGTGGTGTAATGGATTCTCCTATATAGATATCGTACTCGATACCGTCGGTTCTGAATTTTTGAAAATATGATGGATAATTGCCCTGGATGAAACTGTTGAAATGATTGAGCTCCTTACTGATGATATGATTTATCTTCCATAATGAGGTTTCAAATTCATTTCTATAAAATTCTCCGGTTTCACGATTGGTGAAAAAGTGCTTGGCATAATGTTCGATAATGGCCTGCTTTGTTGAGAACTCTCTTCTCGCCGCCTCAAGAAATGGTTGTACATCTTTTCTGAAGAATTCAATGATCTTGACCATGGATTCATCAAAGGAGATTTGGTCTAGCGACCCAGTAATCTGGTCTACGCGTTTTGAAAAATCAATAAGGAGCTGATATTTGCCGTCCCTGGAAAGTTCGTCAATGAGAAGAGCCAGTTGTTTCACTTTGAAACTAAAATCTTTTAAAATAGATGCATTGCGGATGACGGTAGAATCTTTTACATCTATAGCACCATACAGTGGATAGACTTCTTCGAAGATAACAGGTGTGATATGTGCATTCTGTTCATCATTTTCCAGTTCCTGAATATATTGAGCTGCAACATGATTAAACTTCCATTGTACGGCCGGCTGGATCGTTGTAAACCGGTTAATAATAATCTCGTCTATGCGTTTCTTGAACTCTGTCGTGACGTCATATGATAGCTGAGACAATAGCGGCACAAGCGCGCGAAGGGATTGAATGGTTTCATTATCCAGTTGATCCAATTGATGACTGTAAACTTCCATAATCCCGGACAAAGTATGGTTATGTATCAATGGAATACACCGATAGGTCTTGACGCCGGACGCCTTGATTCGTTCATCAAAAAAGGATGTTGTATTTTTAATGGCATCCATGGTATTGTAAAAAATAAGATGCGGATGTTTTAAGTAGTTTGCAACTTGCGGATTGATGTTGGTATAACTGTTGCTGGCGTATGCTTCGGAAATTAAAATACTTTTATTTGTAATGGAATAATCAAAAAAAGGTAGGCCATTTAACTGAAACAATGGGAATAGGTTAAAAATTGTACCCCTGCCCTTTAGGATCGGAGCGATAATTTTCTCCAGATCTGATAAAAAGAGATGGTAGTTGTATGTTGCAAGATCCAATAAAATAGACTGTATTCTCTTAATAGTATGTTCGAGGCTACTTTTTTTGACAGTGAGAATGGTGAACCCGGATAATTCAAAATCTTCTATCTTAATTGCATTAACGACATGATTCCAGTCGAACAAAGAAGCATCATTGGTGTTTTTGGTCAGATTTCCCAAATCGAATTTAGGAAGTTCTTTTTTTGGTTTAATATCAACAAATTTGAAATCTATATTTAGATCATAATAATCGATGATTTCGCCCTTTTCATTTAAATGATGATAAACAATTGTATTATTTTCTTTAGTAGGCAGCCCGTATAATCGTTCGAAAATAAGCGTATATATCAATTTTTCCTGGTTGTTCAGGTTATCTCCATCTTGCATTTGATCCTGAATATCCTGTTCCTCCAATTTATTTTTCCAGAGGTCAAAAAAAGCATCAGTCCCATAAAACGTTTCTTCTGCAAGTGGCGTAGCGAGCGCCCAATATCGTTTAGGATCTGTATCTATAAGCGATACTGAAAGGCTATAGATGAGCTGTAAAATATCTTTATAGGCACTTAAGTTGTGTTTCGATAGTTTCCCGCTGACATGTTCAATTTCTTTTATCCGCTCCAGCGCAAATAATGGAATCACGTCATCAGAAGATACGCCACTTTCGGTAAAGGATTCTAGGTATCGAAAAAAAGGTTCAAAATGAAGTTTTTTTTCGAGCTTATATAATGTGTTTTTGTTTTTTGTTAGTTGTACTTTCCTTATTTCCATTTATTAAATACGTTTAAAAGCGGAAGCCTGTACTAAAATAAGGATACCAGCCTTCATTGGATTTGGCCATCACGAAGTGAAGGGGCAAGGCATTTGCCACGATATAATAAAGTCCGCCGCCGAATCCTTGGTGGATAGAGGAGCTGTTATGGTCTTTTGCCCAGACTTTTCCGATATCATACATGCCCATGAGGCCCAGCTCCCCAGGCAGAACGTAGCTTTTAATATCATGGATCTTAACACGGGCCTCCAGGTTATTGTAGACCATTTGTTCCCCAGCAAATCTGTATTGGCGATAGCCACGTAGATTCTCATGACCACCAAGAAAAAGATATTGATAGAATGTAGGGTTACCCACGACCGTTCCTCCTCCTACCCTGTTGGCAAATATAATACCTTCATTAATTGCACTAAAATAACCTGTCATTTCTGCACTTAACTGTGCTGAATGCCGCGAATATTTATTTAAGCCTAAATAGGATTGCAGCGCAGCCTTAATAAATACTCCTTTACTGGGATTGACTTTACGATTACGAGTATCTTGTGTTAGAAAAGCATTTAATCCGGCGAAGGCCTTGTCATTGGTAATGGAGAGACTGTCATAGGAATGCAGTGCCTGCGGATTTAAGATAAAACGATCTTGATTTTCAATGGGATCCAGATGATAGAACTGGATATGGGGGCCAATAGCGTAATTTAGCGTAGATGATGGGTGCCATCTCAGTAGCGGATTGATATTGAAAATATTGAATCGGCTACGGTAATACTTTGCCCCATACTGATCTTTTAAAAACAAGGAATTGTTGCCCACGCCAAAAAAGTTTTGCGTATTGTCGGGCGCTTTTGCTAGTGCGTCAATGACGAAGTCGGCATTGCCTATGACATCTTCCCATTCACCGCGATAATGAATTTTATAGGCACCTGTCCGGAATGCCGTAGCGACTGTAATCTGTTGTTTATAGGTAAAGGGCACTTTCCTAAATCCCCGCTGATGGGTATATGCTGCGCCAACCCCCAAAGAAAAACCATCATCAGCATTGTAACCAGCTGTTAACAATGGTAACCAGGAATTGTATAAATTCACGGGAACAAACGCTGTATTCACGCTATCTTTACCGCGATGTAACTTGATTCGGTTTTTTTCTCCCAAAAACGTTGAATTGGATGTATTCTCATAGAGCTTTATCTTTGATTTGCTATTGTCGATTACATAGGTCTTTGGCAGACTATCACCAATAATTCGCAGTTTTATCGGAGAATTGGTATTATTTATTGACAACGAGTCCTGACCCTCAGAAAGATATAATCGGATCTCTTTCGTCAAATTTTTCTCGTAAACTTTGTCCATAAAAGTTTTAGTCACCTGTCCATTTTTGTTGATTTTGGATACCTTGATTTTTAAACCCTTGTCTTTGGTGCTGACGATCTCTACCTTTTCGTTCTTATCGCTGAAATGGATATCTACAATATTATTGATAAAGCGATAATATTGTTCCATTGCCGTGGGAAGGGCATCACGTCTGCTCTGAAGGGTGCGGAAAATCTGTTCGCCCCGAATGGCTATGGATGACTGGGGTAAGCTGTTGACAGACTGCCGGAGTACTGAATCGGTCAATCGGGCGACAAACTGATCTACTTCTTTTGTCCATTCTTTGTGGGAGAGCTGGTTGCTGGGGTGGGCATTTAAAAACCTGGATTTAAAAAGGGAGTATCTGATATTTGGAATGCCCATTGTAAATCCTTGCATAACAGGATTTACAAATCGTTGGTAAATATCTTTCATCAAGAATCCCTGTGTAACACGTAAGGCCTGATCGCGGTCACGGGGAATGGGAATATAGTCTTTGTCTTTATCGTTCGTATCCTGATTTTCATTATACCAGCGCCATTGGTCCTCATGACGATCCCAATCGCTTACCATCACGTCCAACATGCGTGCTCTGAGGTATGCCTTGGGTTTAAAATTATCGTCATTGTCTTCCTGGAGTTTGCGCACCGCTTTAGCACTATTATCAGAGTCGCCCAGCGGTTCCCGTTCTTCCAATAGGGCAACAGTATTTTCGAATAGTGCTGCGTATTCGCCAAGGATTGGATCTGGTGCGACGAATCCTATAATAGGATGTGCATGTGGGACATTGACAGCATTAGCCAGTGCCGGGATCATCAGCGCGGAATAAGGGTGTTGCGCACTTGTCGCATCATCCAAGACATCCTGTACAAAGGTTCCGTGCAATTCTTCTGGAATCAAAGATTCTGTTCGTTTATTTACTGATCGAAGGGCCCATTCTCTTCCTGTTGTATCTGTCAATCGAAGTGACACGGATTGCATACCCCCTCCCTGTTTGATAGGCGTTAGACCTCCAAATAATTTAGATAGCTGAAGTATCGGTAATGAGGTCTCGGCAGCCCATTCTTTGCGGTAGTTTTCTCCCAGAAATGATTTTTTAAATTTGCCCGCCTGTCCATACTTTGCATTTGCTACGACAGTAGTACTGTCTTTTATCACGGCTTGTGTCAAAGGTTTGTCTTTGTGTGCCTCAGCTGCCAAGGTCGACTTGTTCTTCTGCTGGGAATAAGCTTGTGCGGTGAAAAAAAGTAAAAGGAATGGTAAGACCCGTTGCATGCTTATTATTTTTCAAATTTATAAATGATTCCTTTGTCCTGATCACCGGCTTCACTACTGATATAAAGATTGGATTTTGAATCAAAGTTGATCCCTTCTGGTTGAGGAAATAGTTTTGGATCCAGCGGCGTTAAGGATTTGACTTTGAAGTTTTCGTCCGTTACAACGAGCGCCTTGTCAATGGAGGATAAAATATACCATTCATTGCTATCGGTTTTCTTTGCAAGTGCTGAAGGTTTGAAGGTCTTTTTAATCTCGGGATTAAGTTTCTTTAGCTCATCGACTTGGATCGAAAATTCGCCTTTTGGACTGAATTTGCCATCAGTTCCAATGGAAAAAATATATCCAGTTGTTTGTGATTGTTTTTTGTCGACCCGGCATTCTTTGCAGAGAACATAGGCGAGGTTAGCTGCTTTATCTACATAAAGTCCTTCATATTCGCCCTTGGGAAGAATGTCTTTTTGCTCAGCGACCGCCTGTATGTTATCTTTATCTGTCCTTGGAAAGGAATAGACACTGCCATTGCTCTTTAAAACAAAGAAATGTGTTTTGCTAATACCAATGTCTTCGTAATCACCATCTTTTCCGAATTGGCTGAATGTGAGCTTCTGTGTAGGCAAATGATATTTAAAAAGTAATCCTTGTTCATCTTGAATGGCATAAATCTTTTCATCCTGCCCCTCTAGAAATGCGATCCCTGATATTTCGAGCAGCTCATTGGGTAAACTTATCTTTTCGCCGGACTGCAATTTATAAGGAATTGCCTGTTGCGGTTTTTTGTCTGCTGTTGTGTCCGTAAAATTAGCTGTGCCTTCTTTGTTTGCATTACTTGGGTTGCAAGCTAGTAATACCGTGGAAATTATTCCCAATGCAAAAGCTGATAGTCGTGTTGAGTTTTTCATCAATTTAGTTGTTTAAGTAATCAACAATTTGTTGTTGCGATTTATTGCCAATCGGATGTGCTATAGGGATGTTTTGTCCCAGGTCATCAATAAAAGTAGCTTCGATATCGTCAGCGAACTGGATTTCGAAGAGCTGCTGTATCTTTTTGGATAATACTGTTTCCAGTATCGGGAAACAGGTTTCTATCCGACGGTAAATATTGCGATCCATCCAATCTGAAGAGCCTAGATACACCTTTGTATCATCGCCATAGTGAAATATAAAGATTCTCCCATGCTCTAAATAGCGACCTACGATCCGTTTAACTTTGATATGTTCACTTAAACCTTTTACTTGAGGTTTAAGCCGGCAGATTCCTCTGACTAACAATTGTACCTTTACACCGGCTTGGCTAGCTTCATACAATTTATTGATTAACGATTCTTCCTCTAAATTGTTTAACTTAATTTTTATCGAAGTAGCTATGCCTAGCTTGAGTTGAGCAATTGCTTCGTCGATCAGCCCGATGAAAGTCTGCTTTAGATTGAATTGTGCTACCAATAGGTGCTGAAATAAAATATCTGTTGGACTGCTTGGTTTTTTTCTATTGGGTAAAAACTCAAAAAGCTGGCCTAGTTCCGCTGTCAGCAGATTATTGGATGTCATCAAAAAATAATCGGTATACACGGTGGCGGTCTTCTCATTTAAGTTGCCAGTCCCGAATAGAGCGCTTTCTTTTCCATCTTTTCGTTTGACAAGTGCAATTTTAGCATGCACTTTGAGATTGGGGATACTATAGCTGATTCTCACCCCCTGTTCCTTCATAATTCTGGACCAATGTATATTATTGGCTTCGTCGAAACGTGCTTTTAATTCAACAAACACATTCACTTTCTTGCCATTCTTTGCTGCAGTAGCCAGCGCCTGGGCGATACGCGAATCACCAGCAATTCGATAGAGTGTAGTGTGGATTTCCACAACCTCGGGATCGATAGCCGCTTCATTAAAAAATCGAAGAATGGGATCAAATGATTCATAAGGAGTACAGATCAATATATCCTTCTGATCGAGCTGGTCAAAAAAGGAATGTTCGAAATCCTGATGTTCTTCTATCTGTTGCTGTTTCGGGAAGGACAATGCTTCCCGTTTTATTGGGAAGGAGAAAAAGTCCTTCAGATTATGGTAATATCCTCCCGCGACAACACTACTTTTTCGTAGGTCAAAAAGAACTGCAAGTCTTTCGACGAGCTGGTCTGGAAAACCCGGCTGATGTAAGAATCGGGTTGCGTAACCAAGATCTCTTTTATTGACTTCTGCCTCTATTTTCTGAGCGATATCACCATCAAATTCATCTTGCAAATTAAGCTCAGCATCCCGCGTGATTTTAAAGGAGTAAAAATTTAAACTCTTGCCTTTTATTACGTTGGGTAAAAATAGTTTAATGATATCGTCGATGAATACAACATATGTTTTGGAATTGGCCTGACAGGTGAAGAACCGATTAATGCGATCTGCGGGTATATTGACGATGAACAGATCAGCCGTATTATTGTCTGTCAGTGCAAAGTACAGGCGGTTGTTGATCGGGAAAAAAGTGAATTCTTCGTTAACTGGAATGATTTGCAGATAAGAAGCAATCGTGCTAAAAAAATATTTGGCTGCAAGCGATTTTACAGCTAATGGAATCTCTTGGTTATAGATTAGGATAATATTTTCGGCAGCTAACTGCTGAATAATATCAGTTAAAAAGAGTCCAAATTTTTCCTGTTGTTTATCGATAATTTTGGATGCTTTTTTATACGTTCCAATATCGAGATTCGGGACGACTTGGTCAGTTGTCTTTTTTTTAATTTTCTTCCATGCCATCAATACAGGCATCCGTACACGGTAGAACTCATCTAAGTTTGACGAAAAAATGGCGAGGAACTGTAATTTCTCCAACAATGGTACTGCCGGGCGCCCAGCTTCGGTAAGTACCCTGTCATTAAAGGAAAGCCAACTGATATCTCTATTGATATATAGGTCTTTTTTTTTCATTCGAAAAATAATCTAAGGAATAATGCGGTTAAAAGAGCTGTATCTATCTTATAAGAGTGTTGCAATAACAAATGAAATAACAGAGATGACCAGGCCAAACATAAAGATGCCATAAGCATAACGTAATAACTTGTATTTTCTGCCCAGAACGACACCCTGGGAATAAACGTCTTTTGTAAGCATACCGTATAAAAACTCCGAGTCGATCATTACTTTTTGCATCCCATCATTATAGTCGTCGAGTTTCATTTTGTAGAAGTTCCCGAAAAATAATAGATTGACGGTTTTATTCTCGATCTCTTGTTTTGAAAATTTTCCAGCAGGTATTTTGGGGATAGTCGATAATATGGCCATAACCATAGTTGCCACAACGATGACAGTGAGGATAATCGTTGGGAAGATTAGATGCTCGTTACTATCTAATTTTCTAAATAGTACTGCAATAACAACGGATAGAATAATAGAATTGACAGTTAATAATATGTTGGCTTTATTGTCAGCCATGTCGCTCAGGCGCTGGTTGTTGGACGATGTTATCCGAAACATCGTCTCTATACCACGTTCGGGTTTGGCGCTTTTGTCTTTCTCTTTTTTTGTTTCTTTTTTGTCTTCTTTTTTCTTGGCCTTAGATTTTTCCTGTTTTCGTTCGAGTTCTTTTAAGTTCTGTTCTTTTTTAGCGTTGAGCTTTTGTTGCGCGTAATCCGTATGGTAATGATGGCTGGACAAGAGTTTTATCGTGCCTGCACGCCAGACATCTTTGTCAATTTCTTTTCCCAATACAGCTTCGGCTTCGGCTTTCATAAGCTTGTTCCTGTTTTCAAAGTCATCATTACCAAAATGGAACAAGTCAGCATCACAGAGAATTTGTTCCAGTAGGTTGTTTGGGTCCTGAGGCATTCGTGTAGCTAGGATGCAGCCTTTGATTTTTTCTTTAACATCTTCGGATATGCCTTTATCTTTCAGAAAGTCCAAAGCGATTTCCACGCTTATTTTCTCATGGCCAATCGCGTTGTCAGATTTTACATAACCTAGATCATGAAAATAAGCAGCGCTGATCACGATAAAATGATCTTCATTGTTTAACTTATAAAACGATGAAATTTCTTCTGCCGCCTTTACTACTGAATGTGTGTGTAGGCTGTTGTGAAAACAATGGCAAGAAGATATGTTTTCCACAATATAAGTATTAGAATAGTGCTCTATCTGTTTTAAAAGCTCGTTATAATCTATCATGACCAATATGATGTTTATTTAGAATAAAAGTATTCAATATCTTTAACATCTTATATACATTTGCCCTCTTTTCGTAATTTTTTGATCTAGTTCAAGTTTATTGTTGCACTCACCCGCACAGTGCTATCCACCTCTAATTGCGCTAGCTGCTCCGATCTGCTCTGCGTAGCGTATGGCCATAACTTGTATAGCCCACAGTCCTTTGTTGCTGCCTTCCAACGCTCATCCGTTTTTATGTGATAGTCCCTTCCGGTGAGGCTCTTTTGTCGCCCCTTGTACCATTCTTTTCAGTTCACGGTCTCCATACTTGTGATCATTCTCGATTCCATTTGTTCCCAGCCCTTGTTCAACTGCTTTTTTGAAGCCCCGACGCAGGTCGGCTCCTACTCATACGATCTGACGCGTTTTTCCCTGTGCCTGCATGGTCGAAGTTTGTCTTTCTCGATCCTAATATACCGCACTATCGGTTATATACCGTTCCGAAAAACCATTCAGAATTCGTTTTCCTGAAGATGTAATCTCGAAATACCTAAACATGCTCCGTTCATCTCCCTGCATTCGTTCTTTATGGTCGGGTTACTTTCGGAGCTCTTTTACATCGGGATTCCTATTCGCCACGGGCCGCGACTTTTCCTGCCGTTATATCATAGCGATAGCGGATGGAATCATTTTTCCCTGCAATGTTCCATTGTAAATTCTATAAAACGGCATCCGATAGCCTTTTTCTGCTGCTCGTTCCTGTGGTTAAAGGTCTGTTGGAGCTGTCCTGCAAAAAGAATCGGTCAAGTTCACAGGTAGTTAAGGATATATTGAAATAAATAAGAACAAAAGGCTTGG
>NZ_DKST01000012.1:0-282870 GCF_002472835.1 Sphingobacterium sp. UBA7249
GTCGATATCATACCATCGGGCGATCTCGTTAAATACCTCTACTGTATTGGTTCCATCAAAGTAAAATTGGCCACTTTTCCAACTAAGCACCTGATCAATGTTTATTGACTTTGATCTAAGTTTACCCTGTTCGGAAAATGCTTGTTCATTTGGTTTTAGGCGTACAGCGCTATTCTGTTTGGAGACAATAACAGCCCCTTCTTCTAGACTTGTACGAATTCCTGCATCTCCCGAGTAAGCATTGATGTTGAATTTTGTCCCCAATACTTTTATCTGTTGATTTCCAGTTTTTACAATGAACTCCCTGTGATCCTTCGTTTTCTGAACTTGGAAATAGGCTTCTCCTTCCAATTCAACAATACGTTTTCCGGATTCAAATGAGGAAGGATAAGTTAGCTTCGAATCAGCATTGAGGCTAACCAAGGTGCCGTCCGCTAACACGAGCTCATAGGTAGCGCCTTTGGGAGTTTTTAATATGTTTTGCTGGCTAACAATTTTTCCAGTTTTGGCATTTCGATAACGAACCTTTCCCTGCGCATCTTTTGTTAATATTGTCTCTCCGATTTGAACCGTTTGATTAAGTGCTAATTCATCCAGATTAATCCGTTTGCCATCTGCTAGGGTGATAATAGCTTTTTCGCTTCCGGGAGGAATGGAAGCCAATAATTTATTGGATGCTATATGCTCTGCCGCGGGCCAGTATCTAAAGGCGAAAAAACCGATTAGCAATACAGCAGCAGCTGTGCTGACAATCTGTAAGTATCTTATAGTATTGGATTTTTTTTCTATTAAGCCAATTTCATTCAACAAGCGATTTTTGACATTTTTTTGGATAGACGAAAACTGCTCTTTTGGGATTTGATCGGCTGATTGCAGATCAAACCAGTCAAAAAGCTTTTTACGCTCCTCAATACTTTCGAATCGGCTCAGAAATTGGGTAATTAATCTATATAATTCTTTCACTTGCTTCATAAATCGCAGCGTTATACTGGTTGGTTATAATACAAGTGATGTAAAAGAAGAAGAGCTTCTACTCAAAAAACAAAAAAAAATATTTTTTTAATCTATTAGTCGATAAGTGGCTGATTAATAGATTAGAAAAATAATACAAAATGAAATAGATGACCGGTTGCTGTACGTAATTGGCGAATAGCCTTGTTGATATGCTTTTCAACCGTCGACTCACTAATACTTAATTTTTGTGCTATCTCTTTATTGCTCAAATAATATTCCCGGCTCAATTTGAATACTTCCTGACATTTTTGAGGAAGATTTTCTACCTCCTTGCTGACAACGTCAATGATGTAACGGTAATAAAGCCGATCTTCAATAGGTATGGATTGATCTTCAAATTCCAGATGTTCGAAGTCTTGGTAGGCCTGTATTTTCATTTCTTTGCGGTAATGTGCAAATACCAAATAGCGACAGGAACTAAACAGGTAAGCCGGAAGAGACTCAATTTCCTGAATTAATGCTCTATTTTTCCATACGGAGATAAAGAGGTCATGAAGAATGTCTTCAGCTGCTTCACGGCTGCTGATCTTTTTTGCAATAAAAGAAGTTAAATCGGGGGCGAATAAATCATATAACACCGAAAAAGCACGCTGATCTCCCTGTTGAATAAGGGGTAGGAGTTCTTGGTATTGGTATGATCTCGTGTTTTTCATAAGGTGTTAGTCGCCAGTAAATTTAGTAAAAAATTAATATTTTCATTATGTAAGTGTGCAAAGTGACGGGGATTTATGTTTAATTTTTGAGTATTTATTAAAAAACAATAAAATCAAATTTTTTTAGAAAGTAAACTAGGCAGTCTTGCATATGGATAATAAATATTTTAAACGGACTTTCAGTGTTAAGTATTGATCTAGTATTCATGAAGTATGGCGTTCGTATTTCTATTTGGTGTTAAATATCAAGCACAACGACTTGAAAAAGAATCCTAATAATGATGCGCAAACGATAGTCTTAATGTTGATTTACCTCTATATAAAGTGTAATCTTCATTTTATTTTCTAATTTCACTTAATTTTATGAAATGCGCTCATGGCCAAATCTATTAAAGAAATTGCACAGGAACTTAATGTTTCCAAATCTACCGTTTCGCTGGTGATCAATCATAAAGCGGAGCAGGCTCGTATCAGTAAAGATCTTGAGAGGCGTGTATTGGATTATGTCAAGAAAGTCGGGTACAAACCCAATTCGCTAGCAAAAAGTTTGGCGACAGGACGCTCGAATACCATTGGCTTGATCGTAGAAAATATTGGCGATTCCTTTTTCGGTCCTTTTGCGTTATATGTGGAAGAGCTTTTGCGCAAGAAAAATTATCATGTACTCTATAGCAGTACTTTAGGAGACCCTCAAAATGCGCGAGATATCATTGATTTTATGCTTGAAAAGAAAGTTGAGGGTATACTCCTGGCACCTACCGTAAATTTGGACGAACATCAACGAAAAATCCTAGAACATAAAGTCCCTTTGGTTGTTTTTGACCGAAATTCACCAGAAGTAGCGACACATTATGTTCATATTGACAACGGTGATAGCGGCAGAAAAGCCTGTTTACATTTGCAATCAATCGGGTGTAAGAACTTTGGATTGATCACCATTGATTCGGATCAGCCTCAGATGCTGGCACGTAAAAATGCCTATTTGCAATTTTGTGAAGAAACAGGTATGCCAGCAAGAATATTACATTTGTCCTATCAAAACTTGCGGCAGAAGGGGATGGTTACTTTGCGGAATTGGGTGTCTAAAAATACCGAATTGGATGGATTATTCTTTACGACCAATTATCTGTGTATCCTTGGTTTGAAATCGCTCCGGACCGAGGAAGGGAAGAATTTTGATTTCCCATTGTTTTCTTTTGACGATCATGAATTGTTTGATCTTTTGAATCCTAAGATCTCCTGTATCCGCCAGCCACTGGAATCGTTAGCAAAAACATGTGTAAAGGTCTTGCTAAAAGAAATAGACCGTGGCATTTCAAGTCCCAGAGAATATGTGATTTCAACAGACTTGATTAAAAGATAATATGCCGCTTGGAGCCTTTATCCGCTTCGGATTGTCCATATGAATGTAAGCCTAATTGTAAAAATCATAAGACCTCACCTTCGAAAGTATCGAGTTTTTTTGAATTCATATTCTTTTTTATATCTTTACTAATACGTTTTAGTAGAAATATTTATATATATCCTAAATAATGAAGAAATCATTAAGTGTTTTTCTAGGGTCATTATTGTCCTTGGGTTTGTTTTACGCAAAACCGGTTTTGGCTCAGAAGTTTAGAGGACAGCAAATGGAGGCTGTGGATCTGGTAAACCCTTTGATGGGTACTGAATCCAAATTTGAGCTTTCCAACGGTAATACTTATCCTTCGATTGCGAGGCCATGGGGGATGAATATGTGGACACCGCAAACAGGTAAAAATGGTGATGGCTGGCAGTATCAATATACCGCTGATAAGATCCGTGGCTTGAAGCAGACCCATCAGCCTTCCCCTTGGATGAATGATTACGGTGTTTTTTCGATTATGCCCGTGACGGGAAAACCTGTTTTTGATCAGGATGAACGTGCGAGTTGGTTTTCGCATAAAGCGGAAATTGTTAAACCCTATTATTATTCCGTGTATTTAGCCGATCATGACGTGACTGCTGAGATGACGCCAACTGAACGCGCGGCGATGTTTCGTATCTCTTTCAATAAAACGGATGATGCCTATATCGTTTTGGATGCTTATGAGAAAGGTTCAGAAGTTCAGATCATCCCTGAAAAAAATATGATTATTGGTTACTCGTCGAAATACGCGCGTGGACCGCTGCCCGAAAATTTTAAGAATTATTTTGTACTTGTTTTCGATCAGCCTTTTGCTAGCGTTGCTACTTGGGAAGGAAAGGAAAAGAAAGATGGGCAGCTTCAAATCAAAGGTGACCATACTGGTGCGATCGTCGGTTTTAAAGTGAAGGATAAATCAAAACCTGTTCAGGTGAAGGTTGCATCCTCTTTTATCAGTGCTGAACAAGCCTTGTTAAACTTAAACGAACTTGGCAACAAGTCTTTTGATCAAATTAAAGAAGATGGTCGCCAAATTTGGAATACAACTCTAGGTAAAATTAAGGTAGAAGGAGATGATATCGATCAGTTGCGTACATTTTACTCGACAATGTACCGTACGTTATTTTTTCCGAATAAATTATACGAGATCGATGCCGCGGGTAAGGCCGTTCATTACAGTCCTTACAATGGTAAGACACTTCCTGGGTATTTATTCGGAGGAACAGGTTTTTGGGACACATTTAGAGCCCTGTATCCTTTCTTAAATTTCATGTACCCTTCTATCAATAAAGAAATGCAGGAGGGTTTGCTCAATGCTTATCTAGAAGGTGGATTTCTACCTGAATGGAGCAGCCCGGGTTATGCTGATATCATGGTGGGTAACAACTCCGCTTCGGTCGTTTCGGATGCTTATATGAAAGGATTGCGTGGTTATGATATCAATAAGTTATACGAAGCCTTGCAGCATGGTGCCAATAATGAAGGACCTATGAGTGCTGTTGGAAGAAAAGGTGTTGAATACTACAACAGTTTAGGATATGTCCCTTATGATGTTAAAATCAATGAGAATGCTGCCCGTACCTTAGAGTATGCTTACGATGATTTTACTATATATCAATTGGCAAAGGCATTAAATCGTCCTAAGGCTGAGATTGACCTATATGCAAAGCGTGCCCAAAATTATAAGAACTTATTTGATCCTTCCACGAATCTGATGCGTGGTAAAAATAAGGATGGTAAATTCCAAGCGCCTTTCAATCCATTGAAATGGGGGGATGCGTTCACTGAAGGTAATAGTTGGCATTACTCCTGGAGTGTTTTCCACGATGTACAGGGGCTGATTGACTTAATGGGTGGTGAAAAAACCTTTGTCAATATGTTGGATTCTGTATTCGTTCAGGCTCCAGATTTTGATGATAGCTATTATGGCGGTATTATCCACGAAATTCGGGAGATGCAGGTGGCCAATATGGGGCAATATGCCCATGGAAATCAACCCATACAGCATATGCCATACTTGTATAATTATGCAGGGCAACCCTGGAAAACGCAATATTGGGTTCGTCAGGTAATGGACAGGATGTACAAACCGACTCCTGATGGTTATTGTGGTGACGAGGATAATGGTCAAACATCAGCGTGGTATGTGTTTTCGGCTCTAGGTTTTTATCCTGTTTGTCCGGCGACAGATGAATATGTGCTTGGAGCTCCATTATTTAAGAAAGCTACCTTGACTTTTGAAAATGGTAAAACATTGACAATAGATGCTCCTAAGAATTCTGATGAAAATGTTTATGTCAATGCTTTGCAGTTGAACGGAACAAATTATGGTAAAAACTGGTTGAGCCACAAGGTGCTCCATGAAGGTGGAAATCTTAATTTTGATATGGCCGCTAACCCGAACTATGATAGAGGAGCTACTTTAAGTGCCGCTCCATATTCGATGACAAATGACTTGAAGGTGGGTGTAAATTCAACAAAATCAAAGAAGAAAAAATAAGCAAATTATAACTCTGATTATGAACTTTAATTTTTTGAAACAAACATTGGCTATTGTAGGCCTACTGTATTCTTTTTCAGTTCCGGCACAGGACAATTGGCAACATATCGAAAATGATCGTAAGGTAGCGGTGGATGTTGATAGCATTACCAGAGGTGGATATACATTGGTCTGGATTAATAAGGACAAAAATTTTAGTCCAGCCCTTAAGGAGAGATTGGTAGCGGCGTATTTTACCAATTATCCTAAGCTGGCAAAAAAATATAATAACAAGACCATAAAAAAAGTGTCTTTTGTCATTGATCCGGATTATAAGGGTGTTGCCGCTACGGCTGGAGGCATTGTACGCTATAGTCCGGAATGGTTTGCCAAAAATCCGGGCGACATAGATGTCGTTACACATGAAGTCATGCACATTGTTCAGGCTTATCCGAATGGAGCTGGTCCTTGGTGGATTACCGAAGGAATTGCAGATTTCGTTCGGTTTGACGACGGAATAGATAACGCCGGCGCAAATTGGAAATTACCAGAGTATACAGAGAAACAAAAGTATACGGATTCTTATCGTACTACAGCGCGTTTTCTTTATTGGATTAACAAAAATGTAAAAAAAGATTTTGTTAAAAAATTGGATGGGGCAATGCGCAGTAAAACATATACTGATGATTTTTGGAAAGCACAGACCGGCAAGACGATTGACGAATTATGGAGTGTTTATAGTCAAAATCCCAAGATCTAATCCTGAAGTGATGAACATAAGAAGTTTAGTTTATGTCGGTTTACTATGTGTCCCTTATTTATTAAAGGCGCAGGAAACCAAATTGATTCAATACGTCAAACCACTTATAGGAACCGCACGAATGGGGCATACTTTCCCTGGTGCGACAGTTCCTTTTGGGGCAGTGCAGCTCAGCCCGGATACAGATACCTTATCGTATGCTGTAAATGGACAATATAACGGCGATGTGTATAAATACTGTGCCGGTTATCAGTATGAAGATCCAACGATTGTAGGGTTTAGCCATACGCACTTTAGCGGTACCGGCCATTCTGACCTGGGCGATATTTTAGTTATGCCAACCCAGGGTAAGGTACAGCTCAATCCGGGGACTTCGAATAAACCTCAGGATGGATATAGATCGCCCTATTCGCATGCCAATGAGCGTGCGGAGCCAAACTATTATAGTGTTTTGCTTGACAAACATCAGATTAAGGCCGAGTTAACCACAACAACTCGTGTCGGGATCCATCGTTATACCTTTCCGCAATCAGATGCATCGCATCTTGTCGTAGATTTGACTGCTGGAATTTATAACTACGATGGTAAAAATGTCTGGACGGTTGTCAAGGTGCTGAATGATTCTACTTTGGTGGGTTATCGCCAAACCAATGGATGGTCCCGTACACGAACTGTATATTTCGCGATAAAGACTTCCAAACCTTTCAAAAACTATGGCGCAAAATACGAAGATGGCAAATTGGTGTATAATGGTTTTTGGCGCAAGTTTGATCAGCAGCATAATTTTCCAGATCTAGCTGCCCATAATATCAAATTGCATTTGGATTTTGATACCAAAGCACAAGAGTCCATCCAGATGAAAGTTGCGCTAAGCCCTGTAAGTATGAAGAATGCGCTTAGCAATATGGAAACAGAAACGCCAAATTGGGATTTTGACAGCTATGTGCGTAAAGGGCAATTGGCTTGGGAAAAGGAACTTCAAAAGATTGAAGTGGATATGTTGAACAAGGAGGACCTTGTCAATTTCTACACGGCTATGTATCACGCCAGTTTAATGCCGACGATTTATATGGATCAGAATGGCGAATATAGAGGATTGGATCAGGAGATTCATCAGGCTAAGGGCTTTACGAATTACACATCGTTTTCCCTCTGGGATACATTTAGGGCGTTCCACCCACTGTTGAACCTGATTAACCCCTCACGCAACGCAGATATTGTTTCATCCATGATGGCCCATTACGATCAGAGTGTATTGAAAATGCTGCCTATTTGGTCACATTATGCAAACGACAATTGGTGTATGAGTGGTTACCATTCTGTATCAGTCATTGTTGATGCCATATTGAAAGGTGTGTATAAGGGAGATCCAGAGGCTGCGTTACGAGCTTGTGTGCAAACAGCAAATACGCGTAATTATGAAGGAATAGGTGCCTATATAGATAAAGGGTATGTTCCGGATGATGTGTCAAGTACCTCTGTCTCCAATACCCTGGAATATGCTTATGATGATTGGTGTATTGCCCAATTGGCAAAAAAGCTAGGGAAAGAAGATATTTATCAAATCTTTTCAAAGCGAGCGGAGAGTTGGCGGGCGCTTTATGACCCAGCAATTGGTTTTATGCGTCCAAAAAGCTCCCAAGGAAAGTTTAAAGAAAAATTTGATGTCTTAGATACACATGGGCAGGGATTTATAGAAGGAAACTCTTGGAACTATAGCCTGTATGTACCGCATCAACCCAAAGAAATGATGCAAGTTATGGGCGGACAAAAGAAATTGGAGACTTATCTGGATTCTTTATTCACAATGGAACTGCCGGATAAATATTTTGAGCATACGGAGGATATAACAAGAGATGGTATTATTGGCAATTATGTACATGGAAATGAACCTTCTCATCATGTGGCTTATCTGTATAATATTACCCAAAGCCCTTGGAAGACGCAGGCGAGATTGCGTCAGATTATCCGGAATCAATATCACAATGGGCACGCTGGTTTAGGTGGAAACGATGACTGTGGACAAATGTCTGCCTGGTATCTTTTTACTGCGCTCGGATTTTATCCTGTTGCGCCCGGAGACGATGCATATTGGATTGGCAGCCCGTTGGTGAAATCTGCGAAAATCAATTTAGAAAATGGTAGCAGCATTTCTATAGTTGTGCGTAATCAGTCTGAAAAGAATGTATACGTAAAATCCGTAACATGGAACGGTAAGCCACTGGATAATCTAAAATTATCTTACACAAACTTAATGAATGGCGGCGAATTGATCTATACGATGAGTAACAAACCAAACAGATAGGGGGCTTAGGTATACGAATAAAGAATGGGGCGATCAGGTGTATATAAATGGATAGCTATCTGTTGCTTGTTTTTATTTTTGGTATTGCAGTATCTCATGATCGTGCGATCATATGAGATAAAACGAAGTCAACTATTTCAAAAAGAGAAGCGGGATATTAAGGTCGTTTATGACAGGCATATCTTGAATGACAAGATGTTCCCCGGAGGACAAAAACTTGTCGACTCGACCTTAATGCCTCATTTGAATCGCCTGAAATATTATCATCAGGAGAATCGAATCGCTTTTGATGAATTAAGAGATAGTATTGCTGGCCAACTGCTTTCTAAGTTGCAGGACAATCCCTCGATAGATAGCTTATTTGAAGTTATTCGATCGGAGATCCATTTAGATAAAGAGTTTGGTTACGCACTTGTGTTGCGGGATGTGTCTGTTACCTTCGATGCCAAAGATTTTATTCCAATAATTGATTTTTCTCAGGACCACGCTATTCCGATAGGTGGTGAACCAAGTTTCATTGAAAAGGACAATCTTGTTTCAGCGATGGCAATCGCTGCAAATAGCAAAATGTCAAATCGTGTCGCATTTACTTTGTATGTCGGAAATATAAACACGAAAATCTCTGTTATTAAGTCCATTCTTCCTTTACTATTACTGTCAGGCTGTTGTATTATTGGAATTATTGGACTTTACTGGGTAACCTATACGAACTGGATGAAACAGAAACGTATGGCGGAGATGGCTTCAGACTTTATCAATAATGTCACACATGAATTCAATACACCGCTGACAACAATTCGCATTGCCCTCTCCAATATAGCGGCAAAGGTATCCGATGAAGAAAAAGTTAAAATTGCAGAAACACTTCAGACTATGGGGCGTCAGATCAAGCGTTTGGACAGGCTTGTGAATAAAGCTATAGATCTGAGTGTCTTTAATCGGGGAACAATTATTTTGGAGGAACGATATCTTTCTGAGTTATTGAATCAAATTGGAAAGGATATTGCTGTTTTAGCGTCAGAATATGCCACAATACAAATTGAAGTGGATGAGAAGGTCTCACAGGATAAAGTACTTGTTCATCCTTTTATGTTTGTCACCATGGTGAACAACCTGGTGGAAAATGGCTTGAAGTATAATAATGAAAAATTGAAGCGCGTTCACGTTCAGTTGGGTTATTCAGCTCCTGGGTTGCTTGCGTTGACTGTTCAGGATAATGGGATAGGTATTGCTGAAAATCAGCTGCCACATATTTTTACAAAAGGATATCAAGGGAAACTTCATGCTTCGACCAATGGGCTTGGGCTCGGATTATTTTTTGTTCAGGAGGTAATCCGTACACATGGATGGAAGATTGCTACAAAGTCGTCTGTTGAACAGGGAACAAAATTTATTATTTATATACCAACACTGTGAATATATAAATTATGCAAAGATATGGCCATATATTATTGATTGAAGACGATCTTGATTTGGCAGCTATGCTATTTGACTATCTATCGGGCTGTGGTTTTGATGTGGTCCACGCCGTATCGGCAGAACGAGGTATAGCCTGTTACCGTACGGATAAATTTGATATTCTTATTGTGGATATCCAACTACCGAAATGGGATGGCTTTCAGTTTGTGGAATATGTTTCAAAACTAAATAAAAATCAATTTGTACTCTTCCTGACAGCAAGATTATCGAAAACAGACAAATTACGGGGCTTGCACCTGGGCGGAAATGACTATATAACGAAACCTTTTGATGTGGAAGAACTCGCTCTCAAGCTTCAGAATTATATGGTTAAGCATAATCTCATCACCCAACGCTCAATGAATGTAGGTGATATTAAGCTCAATGATCAGCTCTATACCATAGAATTTGGAGATAAATCAAAACAAGTTGTCTCTCCTCGGGAATTTGAACTCTGGACTTTCCTGGCGAATAAACCAAACATGGTTTTACGGCGGGAAGAAATCCTAATGGCGCTATGGGGAGAAAATGATTACTTCTTGGGACGAAGCTTAGATGTATTTATCTGTAAGATTAGAAAAATGTTAAAAAGATCGCGCTATGTCGCGATAAAAACGGTCTATAAGGTCGGTTTTATTCTAGAAGTGAATAACGAGAATTGTCATTAACAATCGATTAACAACTTTCCTTTTCCTTTCTGCTTACTTTTACTAAAACGAATTAGTGTGCTGATGCAGGTGTTTCTTGTTATGATAGCCAGCATATTTGGTGTACAGTAGTCCGTCAACCAATTGTTGTATTAGTAAACCAGGAATAAATTTATGAAAAGAAAGGTAATTCCATTATTTCTCACGCTGTCAGTGTGCAGCACATCGTATCTTCAAGCTGAATTAAAGACCGAATCCAACCCAATTTATTTCCGACAAGACGGTATTGTCATTGAAGGGACAGTTGTAAATAGTTCAACTGGAAAGGTCATGCAAGGGGTGAGTATTGTCGTAAAGGGAAGCGGTAAGTCTACGAAAACAGATGCTACTGGTAAATACCGTATCGATGTGCCTTATAAAGAAGCTACGTTGACATTTTCGTATATCGGATTTCAGCCACAACAAATTGCACTTGGGGGACGATCCGTCATACAAGTCAGTCTGGTCGAAGATGTTAAAGCACTTGAAGATGTTGTTGTTGTAGGCTATACGACGCAAAAAAAACGGAATGTCGTAGGGGCCGTAGCTACAATTACGACAAAGGACCTCGTGCAGAGTCCAGCTGCAAATATCAATAATATGCTCGCTGGAAGGCTGCCCGGACTGGTTGTCAATCAATATGCTGGAGGTGAACCTGGCGTGGATCGGTCTGAATTGTTTATTCGAGGCAAGTCTACCTATGGAAATCAGTCCCCTATCATTATTGTTGACGGTATTGAACGCGACATGAGCTATTTAGCTCCTGACGAAATTGAAACTGTTTCTATTCTGAAAGATGCTGCAGCTACAGCTCCGTATGGTATCCGTGGGGCAAATGGGGTCATTGTCGTCACAACAAAACGAGGGCAGGCGGCAGATAAAGCCACCGTAGATTTTAAGGCGTCTTATGGTTTGAATGCACCCGCACAGTTGCCCGAGCTTCTAGGATCTGCGGATTATGCGACACTCTATAACGAAGCTTTGGTTAATGACGCAAAGTTATCCGGTGGCAATATTGATAACCTGAAACTCTTTAGTCAAGATGCTATAGATAAATTTAGAAGGGCAAAGGGCGATAACTCTGATGGTCTGGGATATAATTGGGATTATTTTGACTACATTTTTAGGACAGCGCCACAACACGAATATAACCTATCGATCCGTGGAGGAAATGAGATCGCGAAGTACTTTGTGATGGGCGGATATATGGGGCAGGACAATAATTATGATCATGTCGATTTGTCAAAATATAATGTAGCGCCCAAGTTCCAACGATACAATTTTAGATCAAATATCGATGTCAATATCACAAAAAACCTGTGGGTAAAGTTGAATTTAGGGGCACGTATCACCAATCGTACCTCGCCAGGAACTTCTGCGTCGCGATTAATGACATTGGCAATGACACAGCCGCCTTACTTACCAATAGTACTGGAGCCTAATAGTCAGTCGTCAACACAGAATTATTTATTGAATAATCCATCAGGTTTATTGTTCGGTAATCAGATCTATCGTTTTAATGTATTAGGCGAGTTGACCAGATCTGGTTACCATACTGAAAAAAACACCTATCTGGAAGGAAGCTTTGCTGTGGGCTGGAACATGGACTTTATCACCAAGGGACTTTCTGTTGACGGGGTATTTTCTTATGATGCCAAAGAACAACAGTGGGTTAGAAGAGAATTAGGGACATATAGCGAAGGTTATCGGGTTTATCCGAATTATGCGACTTTTCAACCCAGTGGCGGGATAGATATGTTTATGCATCCTGAACATTATAACGGGACTTATACCAATGGTAATAAGTATACCGTAGATCAGACTATTGGAAATAAATTTGATCAAAATAGTCCATTTAATAGAACCTTTATTCAGGGGAAAATTAATTACAATCGTTTATTTAATGACAAACATAATGTGACGGGGATGTTATTATTCAATCGTTCAAGTCAGTCTGTGTACGACGCAGCAAACGATAAAGCGAGTGTAGATATTCGTTATCAAGGTTTAACAGGACAGTTTACCTATAATTATCTAGAGAAGTATTTAGCGGAATTCAATTTTGGATATAACGGCTCAGAAAATTTTATCGAGGGAAAGCGTTACGGTTTTTTCCCAGCTGGTGCAGTGGGTTGGGTTGTGAGTAAGGAAAAATTTATGGACCAAACTAAAGACTGGCTTAGTTTTCTGAAACTAAGGGCATCGATGGGGCTTGTCGGGAACGATAAAATGCCTGGCGATGCTAGATTCGGGTATTTGGCTTTTTACCAAGGCGGTGACGGCTATAGTTTTGGTGAGCAAAATTTTAACAATGGCCAAAGCGGGCTACGTGAAGGGCGCCTGGCAAATGAAAATACCACCTGGGAAAAATCCCGTAAAACCAATATTGGTCTCGATATGGGTTTTTTAAAAAATAAGATGAATTTTAGTATTGACGTATTTGAAGATTATCGTTACGATATCATTACCGAACTGGGGCCTGACGATATTGGTTTTCCGAGTGTAGTGGGTAAAGGGTCACCACTTATCAATATTGGAAAGGTACGTAATCGGGGTATCGATATTGAAATGAGTTATTCGGATATGATTGGTGATAACTTTAGATTTTTCGTCAAACCGAATTTCACCTTTTCGCGTAATAAGCTAATTTATAGACAGGAAGTTCCGCGTCAGTATGACTATAGACAAGCGACAGGTAAGCGGTTGTATGAGAATTTTGTATATGTTTTTGACCATTTTGTTAAAGATCAGGCGGAAGCAGATAAATTAAACCAAGGTCAATTTCAACCCTGGGGTAATGTTGGGGCCGGAGATGTTGTTTACAAAGATTTGAATGGGGATGGTAAAATTACCGACTTGGGGGATCGTACTGCTATGGGAAACCCACGAAGTCCAGAGATTCAATTTGGTTTGCCTATTACATTACAGTACAAAGGTTTTGATTTTAGTCTTTTATTTCAAGGGGCACTGAATTCTTCTATCTTGCTGAAAGATGCTGCTGTATGGGATTTCCCAACTTTTGATCAGGATAAACTGGGGGCTGTAAGACCGATACACATGGGGCGTTGGACCCCAGAAACAGCTGAAACGGCAACTTATCCAGCACTACATATCGGTAATTCGGAAAATAATAAAAACAGCAACAGTAGTTTATTCCTATATGACGCAAAATATTTAAGACTTAAAAATATTGAAATCGGGTACAACTTGCCGAAAGACCTGATCAAAAGAATCGGTTTAAATCAGTTGCGTATTTATGCGCAAGGAATGAATCTGTTTACTTGGTCAGGCCTCAAAGATCTGAGTATCGATCCTGAGATGGGAAATGCAAGTGGATACTGGTACCCGATTTTGAAAGTCTACAATTTTGGGATAAACCTTAATTTTTAATCGTTATGAATATGTTTAAAATAAGAAATATAATTTTTTCTATAGCGGGCACGGCTGTATTGGCGATGACGGGCTGCAACAAATATTTGGACAAATTACCAGATGATCAATTGAGAGAAGATGAGGTATTTACGCGTTATGAAAAAGTCAATCAGCTTGTCACAGATGTTTATAACAAAGCTAAGAACGTGAACCAACCAATTTCATGGTTTTATCATTTTTCAAGTGCTGCCATCACGGATGAAGCGGAGGGCTCTACCGTAGAAGGAAATATTACGAATAGATATAATACCGGAGACTGGAATATTAACGAACTACCGGGAGATAACGGGCAGTTCTGGAATAGTATGTATGACGGTATCAGACGGACAAATGTGATTTTGGAGGGAATAAAAAAATACAATACACCGGATGATATTCTCGAACCAGGATCATTACCCATGCGTGTAGGAGAGGCCTATTTTTTGAGAGCATATTTCCATTTAATGGCGGTCCGAATTTATGGGGAGATACCTTATATCAATCATGTTATTACCGCGACAGAAAATATGAATTTTGAACGAGAATCGGTTCATACAGTAATTGATAAAATCGTCGCAGATGCTACCACCGCATACAATGCTGTTCCGGAAAAATGGGAAGGACAGAATTTTGGTCGAATTGATAAAGGCGCATGTTTGGGATTAATAGCAGAAGCGAGGTGGTTGGCTGCCACTCCACTTTGGAATGGAGCTGCTGAAAAAGGATATACGGGCAGTCGCAAGTTTGAATCCGAATATGCGAGCAGTAATCCACAGCGTTGGATCAAGGCCAAAGAAGCCGCAAAGGCGGTGCTGGATTTTACGGTCGCCGGAGGAAAACGTTACAGTCTTTACCAAAAATATTCAAACACGGACTTTGGGGATAGTGGTGGACAGAATACAAGTAATTCGACCGTTTATACCCGGCTCTGGCAGATGTTTTACGATATGGAAGCGTTTAAAAACGAGTATGTCTTGTTTTTTACAAGGTATAAAGGAGAAGGCTGGTTTGGTGATGTTTATCCACCAAGCAGGGGCGGAGGTGCGCGTCAAATGCCTGTTCAGGAGCAAGTTGATGAATATGAATACATTTCTCCTGATGGCTTTGGCTATCCCGTGTATAGTGCGCAGGCAAAACAAGATGGATATGACGACGGAAGTCCTTATACATCCGTCAAGAGAGATCCACGATTCTATCGAGATATTATATTTCATGGCGCAGCTTTTAGGGGGGGCAATAATAACCCTTCTCAAACCAATGTAGCAAGCGGAGCAGATCAAATTGGAGCTAATAATGCAACTCGTACAGGCTATTATCTGAGAAAATTCCTGCAGGAAGCCTGGAATAGAAACGGTAGCGTTATTCTGAGTGCTCCACCAGTGTGGAGGTTACCGGACTTTATTTACATTTATGCCGAAGCAGTCAATGAAATAGATGGGCCAACACAAGAAATTTATAATTTGATAAATCAGGTCAGAACACGATCATTCATGGCTCCAATGCCAATGAGTACACTTTCGAATAAAAATTTAATGCGCGAATATATCTATCGTGAGCGGAGAGTAGAGTTTTTCTATGAAAATAAAAGGGCTTTCGATAGCAGATTATACTTGGAACCTAGTAGTGCAATAGAAAAAACTAAGTATCAAACGTTCACAGCTGCTGGAACTACCAACAGTGAGCGAAGTATCAATTATTGGAAGAATAACAATAATTCTTACCCTAAGCTTCAAAATATGATCAATGGGATGCGACCGGTTGAAGATGTAAATGGTAAAATTCAGATTGGTGATAAAAAGTATCGAATGGAACGTTTTTTTGTCGAGAGCAGAGTTTTCAATGCACCTACTCATTATTTATTTCCGATTTTGAATTCTGAACTTCAAAAGTCACCCGCGCTAGGGCAAAATCCAGGATGGTAGTATTTGCATACAAAAATCCCACATTCAACAATCCATTGAATGTGGGATTTTTTTGTAACCATCTTGTGAAAAATGGTACTTTATCCCCTATATTTAAAATTCTTATTTATATTTACTAATACGTTTTAGCTTTTTGGGCTGTTTTAAAACAGTATGAACCAAACCCACATTTATGTTTAACATTAAAAAATTAACAGGCGGCATCCTTTTTCTTTTTGCGACTCATGTGAGTTCAGCACAACAATCCTCGCCGGTAGATTATGTAAATCCATTGATTGGTACAGAATCTAAATATGAATTGTCGAATGGAAATACCTATCCGGCCATCGCACGTCCTTGGGGAATGAATTTTTGGACTCCCCAGACAGGTAATATGGGCGATGGATGGGTGTATACCTACACAGCGGATAAGATCAAGGGATTTAAGCAAACACATCAGCCTAGTCCATGGAATAACGATTATGGACAGTTTTCTTTGATGCCGATAACGGGTAAGCCGCAGTTTGATCAGGAAAAACGGGCCAGTTGGTTCTCGCATAAAGCAGAGGTTGTAAAACCTTATTATTATAGTGTTTATCTAGCAGACCATGATGTGACTACAGAGCTTGCACCTTCACAGCGTGCGGCGGTTTTTCAGTTTACTTTCCCAAAAACAGACGAGGCTTATGTGATTATTGATGCTTTTGACAAAGGATCTTACGTAAAGATTATCCCGCAGGAAAATAAAATTATTGGTTATTCAACAAAAAATAGTGGTGGCGTTCCAGACAATTTTAAAAATTATTTTGTCATTACCTTCGATCGCCCTTTTTCGTCCAAAGCCGGGGTAAAGAACGGTGTGGTCAGCAATGATCAACTGGAAATTAAAGAGGATCATGCAGGTGCTATTGTTGGTTTCCCTTCTTTAAAAAGGGGAGAGAAGGTTATTGCAAAAGTTGCTTCTTCCTTCATTAGTTTTGAACAGGCAGAGCTTAACCTGAATGAAGTAAAGTCTAAAACATTTGAGCAGGTGGCCAATGAAGGTAAGGAGCAATGGAATGAAGTATTAGGCCGTGTCCAAGTTGAAGATGACAATATAGATCGCCTGCGTACCTTTTATTCCTGCCTTTATCGTTCGACATTATTTCCACGGGATTTCTCGGAAATTGATGCTTCTGGAAAAAGAATCCATTATAGTCCCTACAATGGACAGGTTTTGCCTGGTGAGATGTTTACGGATACAGGTTTTTGGGACACGTTCAGAAGCTTGTTCCCACTTTTGAATTTATTGTACCCGTCGATGAACGACCGTATGCAGGCTGGCTTGGTGAATGCTTACAAGGAAAGTGGCTATTTGCCTGAATGGGCATCACCAGGGCATCGCGCCTCTATGATAGGCAATAATTCGGCATCTATAGTCGCTGATGCTTTAGTCACCAACAGGACCGGTTATGACAAAGAACTCCTTTGGGAAGCGCTAAAACATGGCGCTAACAATGCATACCCAAAACATTCCTCTACCGGACGGTTTGGCCATGAATATTACAACAAATTAGGCTATATTCCTGCAGATGTAAAGGTAGACCAGAATGTGGCGCGTTCACTAGAATACGCATATAATGACTGGTGTATTTATGAATTTGGAAAAGCTTTGGGTATATCAAAATCCGAAACGGCTATTTATGCGCAACGTGCGATGAATTACAAAAATCTTTTTGACCCAACAACAAAGTTGATGCGGGGCAAAAAATTGAATGGATCTTTTGTTGACAGTTTTGATCCAAGTGCTTGGTCTCGTGAGTATACTGAAGGTAATGCTTGGCATTGGAGCTTTTGTGTATTCCATGATCCGCAAGGGCTAATTGATTTGATGGGTGGAAATAAATCTTTTGTCGCTATGTTGGATACAGTGTTTGTTATTCCGAGTTATGAGGGAATGAAAAGCCGCAGTATGATCCACGAGATGCGCGAAATGCAAGTGATGAATATGGGCCAATATGCACATGGTAATCAGCCTATTCAACATATGCCTTATCTCTATAATTATGCGGCAGAACCATGGAAAGCACAATATTGGGTTCGTAAGATAATGGATAAATTGTATCTTCCTACGCCAGATGGTTACTGTGGCGATGAAGATAATGGGCAGACATCGGCTTGGTATGTTTTTTCTTCGATGGGATTTTATCCGGTTTCACCAGGGTCTGGAGAGTACGTTATTGGCTCTCCTCAGTTTGAGAAAGTGACCTTGAAACTCGAAAATGGCAAAGAGGTTCGTATCCATGCAAAGCAACAAGGTGTAGATCAGGTCTATGTAAATCAAATTTCCTGGAATGGAAAAGCTTATGATAAAAACTATATCCGTTATTCAGACCTGCTAGGTGGCGCAAATCTAGAGTTTAAGATGAGTGCAGAGCCGAATAAAAATAGAGGAACAAAAGAAGACGATGCACCCTATTCTTTTAGTAAGGAAAAACGTTAAGATGAAGCTTCATTAAATACCTTTTAAAGATCAAATGATTTGTACAGTTTGATTTATAAAATGTAAAATATTAAAACCATGATGACAAACCCAGTTGCTGTCATGGTTTTTTTACACGAATAAAATAATCTTGGTTATTTAAAATCATACCTTTGTGATTCGAAAATTCGATATGTTAGGTAAGTTATTTCATCTTATAACACTCTTTGCGTACCTCAACCTCTTGACGTATGAGTCCTTCTCATCAACGACAGGACAGGTGCTGCATGCGGGGGAAACTATCGTGGAATATTTTTTGGATGATGTCTTAGATTTAGAACCTATTCATTCTTCTCAAGAAGAGAAAGTATTGTTGCAGGACGACTATCGTATATTTGCTGTCAATAGTCAGGTCCTGTCAATCTTTATATTTGTCTTTGGAATCGTATTTACAGCCTTATGCTTCTCCAAGGATAAGGTACATCCGTTTTATCGGTCGAAAACCCTTTGTCGCCCCGGTTATTATCAATTCTTATATAGATTCCGGCCTTTCTAAGTGCCTTATTTCACTTTTCTTTCGGAGTAAAAAATAATACTATCTTTTTCTAATGATGTTGGGATTGTACTTTCCCTGCATTTCCATATTGTATTATTATAGCTCCCATCTAATTTAACATTTTATTTTTTATCGTTTTTATGAAGAAATTACTTGCGCTGTGCCTATTATTGGGTACGGTAGGGATGCTGGCTTCCTGCCGCTCCTCTAATGCGAATGCCGAGCAAAAAGCAGAAATTAAGAATATACCGGTTACACCATTGATTGTAATGGACACAACGGTATATCAGGAATATATAGCCGATATCCAGGCTTTAAAAAATGTGGAGCTTAGGTCCAAGCTGAACGGCTTTTTAGATAAAATCTATGTAGACGAAGGAGCCTGGGTAAAGAAAGGCCAAGTATTGTTCAAATACAATAATGAAGAGTATCGTTCGGAGTTGGCCAAAGCCAAAGCGCAATATGATAATTCCATTGCTGAAGCACAAAAGATCAAACTCGAAATGGAAAGAACCCAAAAATTGGTCGACAAAAATATCGTGAGTCCATCCGAGTATAACCTATTGAAGATCCAGTTAAAAGCGGCAAATTCCAAAATTGAAGAAGCCCGTGCTTTGGTCAACCAAGCCCAGACGAGACTCGACTATACCGTTATCCAAGCACCATTTGATGGCCGGATAGATCGAATCTTATTAAAGGAAGGATCATTGTTGACCGAAGGCAGTCTGATTACCACGATTTCTGATCTAAGTCAGGTCAATGTTTATTTTGATATTTCGGAACGGGAGTATTTAACGATGATGCAAGATAAACTGGATGGGAAGGAAATCCGTAAGACCGTGAAGTTGATCTTGGCAAACGGGGCGTTATATCCACATGAGGGGATTGCCCATATTGTAGAAAGTGAATTTGAAGCCAATACGGGATCTATTGCACTCCGGGTCCAATTTCCCAATGCGGAGCATATCCTGAAACACGGTGCATCCGGTAAGATTGCCGTACCTATGGAGACTGGAGAGCACGCATTCGTACATCAAAAATCTGTATTTGAGATCCAGGATAAAACATATGTGTATGCCATGCAGGCAGACAGCACAGTGAAGATGACGCCTTTTGTTGCGGGGCCCCGTGTAGGACATTATTATATCGTAGAGGCTGGTCTTGATCCGAATGTTAAAGTGGTGTATGAAGGTGTGCAAAACCTGCGTAATGGAATGAAGATTAACCCAAAATTGAGGAAGCTGTAGCGGAGGATAAATTATGTTTGAAACATTTATAAAAAGACCCATATTATCGCTGGTCATATCGGTCTTTATTACCCTCTTGGGTTTGCTGGCTTTATTTACATTACCTATTACACAGTTCCCAGATATTGTTCCTCCTTCTGTGGTGGTGAATGCCAATTATACAGGAGCAAATGCGGAGGTAAGTACCAATGCGGTGGCTATCCCACTGGAAAAAGCTATCAATGGTGTTGCAGGGATGACCTATATGAACTCCGTGTCAACCAATAATGGAAGTACAGTGATCCAGATCTTCTTTGAAGTGGGTACCGATCCGGATATCGCCGCGGTCAACGTACAGAATAGGGTAACAACAGTATTGGATGAATTGCCGGAAGAGGTTATCAAAGCCGGGGTAACAACAGAGAAAGAGGTCAATTCGATGTTAATGTATCTGAACGTCTTTACTGAAGACCAAACTGCTGACGAACGTTTTATTTATAACTTTGCCGATATTAATATCCTGAAGGAACTCAAACGTATCGAGGGTGTCGGGCTAGCCCAGATTATGGGTATGCGTGACTATGCCATGCGCGTATGGGTGAAGCCGGACCGTATGGCAGCCTATAATATATCTGCTGAGGATGTGGTCGCTGCTTTGCGCAAGCAGAATATCGAAGCTGCACCTGGGCAAACTGGTATTAGCTCAGATAAAATGCGCAATATGCAGCAATACGTATTGCGTTATCCGGGCAAGTTTACGGAAATTGATGAATATGCCAATGTGCCTATCCGTGCCAATTCCAATGGTTCAATTATTCGGATTAAAGACGTAGCCGACGTAGAATTTGGTTCCCTGGATTATGAAATGGTCTCCAAGACTGATGGTCGTCCATCGGCATCCATCATGCTGAAACAGCTTCCTGGATCAAATGCGCAAGAAGTTATTCAGCGGGTAAAAGATCGCATGGCAGAATTGAAGCAGAACTCATTTCCTGCTGGGATGACCTATACCATGGGGTATGATGTATCCCGTTTCTTGGATGCCTCTATTTCATCGGTGATCAAGACTTTGTTGGAAGCATTTCTGTTGGTCTTTATTGTCGTGTTTATCTTTTTACAGGATTTCAGGGCTACGGTTATCCCGATCCTAGCGGTGCCGGTCTGTCTGATCGGAGCCTTATTTTTCATGCAAATGCTGGGCTTTTCAATCAATTTGTTGACCTTGTTTGCGCTGGTACTGGCCATCGGAATTGTGGTGGACAATGGGATTGTAGTCGTAGAGGCCGTGTACGCCAAAATGGAAGAAGAGCATCTACAACCCATGGAAGCGACCTTGGAAGCGATGAAGGAAGTTGGGGGCGCCGTCGTGGCAATCACCTTGGTGATGTCAGCAGTGTTTGTTCCGGTAGCCTTTCTATCCGGCCCTGTAGGAATATTTTACAGACAATTTTCTTTGACGCTGGCTGCGGCAATCGTGATTTCGGGTATTAACGCATTGACATTGACACCAGCCTTGTGTGCACTTTTCCTTAAATCACCACATGACCGCAAGCCATCCAATAATTGGTTAGACCGATTCTTTAAACAATTTAATAAGATTTATGACCGCACAGCTTTCGGCTACAAGGGAATATTGGTGAAAACAAGTGCGAGACGTGGACTTACGCTATTATTACTAGGTGGTTTCTTTTTGGCAACTTGGGGGAGCAGTGCCATACTGCCTTCTGGATTTATTCCGACAGAGGATCAAGGGATGATTTATGTCTCCGTAACGACCCCTCCCGGTGCAACAGTAGACCGTACTGAGCGCGTATTGGATAAGGTTGATTCTGTAGCACGCAAACTGGATATTGTTGAAACGGTTTCAACTTTATCGGGATATAGTATTGTGACTGAAGTATCAGGTGCGTCTTATGGTATGGGAATGATCAACCTTAAGCCATGGAAGGAACGTGATCAAACGGTCGATGATGTGATCAAAGAACTACGCGAGAAAACAAAAGATTTTGTCGATGGACAGATTGATTTCTTCCCACCGCCGACGGTACCGGGTTTTGGTAACTCTTCGGGATTTGAATTGCGCCTATTGGACCGTAGCGGTAATGAGGATCTGAATAAAACAGCGGAAGTATTACAGAAATTTATGGATGACATGGAGAAAAGTGAAGTGCTCCAGGATGTCAGTTCCAGTTTTGATGTTAACTTTCCGCAGTATATGCTGAAAGTAGACTATGATATGGCCGCAAAGAAAGGAATATCAGTAGAAAATGCGATGAACACCTTGCAGACCTTGATGGGAAGTCTTTATGCAACGAATTTTATCCGTTATGGACAAATGTACAAGGTGATGGTACAGGCAGGACCAGAGTACCGTCAGCGGCCCGAAGACGTACTTCGGCTGTATGTGAAGAATGAAACGGGGGAAATGGTGCCCTATAACGCCTTTATTTCCATGGAGCGTATTTACGGGCCGGAGCAGATTACGCGGTACAATATGTTTAGTTCGGCGATGGTGACAGGACAGTCTTCACCGGGTTTCAGTTCGGGACAGGCAATCGAAGAAGTGGAAAAGATTGCGTCTTCCTTGCCACAAGGCTATAGCATTGAATGGTCAGGGATGACCCGAGAGCAAAAGATATCAGGAAATCAGGCCCTGTATATTTTCGCGCTCTGTCTATTGTTTGTCTACCTTTTGTTGTGTGCGCAATATGAAAGCTTTTTGTTGCCATTACCAGTCTTACTCTGTCTGCCAGCAGGAATTTTTGGAGCCTTTATCTTCCTGAAAGTCTTTGGTTTGGAAAACAATATCTATGCACAGGTCGCTTTGGTCATGCTGATCGGGCTTTTGGGTAAAAACGCGATCCTCATCGTGGAATATGCCAATTTGAAATATAAGCAGGGAATGGATATTGTCACGGCGTCCATTGAGGGGGCTGTCGCGCGCTTACGCCCTATTTTGATGACTTCTTTTGCATTTATTGCCGGACTGATCCCATTGATGATGGCAAGTGGCGCCGGAGCGTTGGGGAATCGAAGTATTGGTACAGCTGCGGTCGGAGGGATGCTCATCGGAACGATATTGGGAGTTATTGTTATTCCAGGTCTCGTGATCTTGTTTTCCAAAAAAGAGAATAAAAAACAGGTCATTAAACAGACCTCATTAGTAATCGCTGCACTCATTCTCTTTGGCAGTTGTGCTGTTCCCAAAAAAGCAGTACAACCTGAAAAAATTGCCCTGCCCACAGCATTTTCAGAAAGGACGGCAATTGATAGTATGAATGTTGGCAATCGCTCCTGGCGGGAGATTTTTAAGGATCCACTTTTAGTCGCACTGATTGATTCGGCTTTACATGCTAATATAGATATCCGTCAATCCATCTTACGGTTAGAGTCTGCGCAAGCCTACTTTAAACAACGTAAAGCAGCATTGGGTCCGACGGTAGAGGCAGCGGTTGAGGGCGGAATACGTAAGTATGGCCACTACACCGAATCGGGGATCGGTAATTATGATTCCAATTTTTCGGACAATTTGAAAAGTGACGAAAAACTGCCTGAACCCTTTATTCCAGATTATTTTATTGGGCTTCGTTCTTCCTGGGAAATCGATCTATGGGGTAAATTAAAAAGCCAAAGGCAAGCGGCCTACTTTGGCTTTTTGGCCGAGCAAGAAGGGAAGCGTCTGTTAGAAACGGAACTGGTATCCAATATTGCGACGGCCTATTATGAGTTGATGGCCTTAGATCAAAAAATCAAGGTCTATGACCGTAATATTGAACTGCATACCAATGCACTTGAGGTCGTGGAGATAAAAAAAGATGCGGGTTATGCGACGGAATTGTCGGTTCAGCAGTTCAAGGCGCTATTGGCAAACTCTAAATCCGCCAAAGAAAAATTGAGCCAGGAAATTGCGCTTTGGGAGCATCATATCAATGGATTACTAGGACGCTATTACCAGCCGATCAAACGTAGTACGTATGTTGAGAACACAAACTTATATCATGCAATGACTTTCGGTACTCCAGATGATCTGGTCAATCAACGTCCGGACATTAAAGCTGCTTACCTGAAGATGATGGCCTCATCAAATAGTCAGGAAGCATCAAGGCTAGCTTTTCTGCCATCGGTGGCCATTAGTCCTTTTGTCGGTTTACAGAGTTTCAGTTTTAACAAGCTATTTAATCTGGACAAATCCATTGCCTATAATTTATTTGGGGGTATTACACTCCCCATATTGAATCAAAGGCAATTAAGGACACAATACGAAATTGCGAAAGCCGATTATGGAATTGCTTTTTTGGACTATGAAAAATCCGTTTTGAATGCTTATAACGAGGTTTCCAATGTCATTATGACGCAAGAGGCAATCAGCCGGCGTCGGACATTTGTGGATGAACATGTAAAGGCGCTGGATCTTTCCATTGAAGCTGCACAGGAATTGTTTATTGCCGGAAGAGTGACATCACTGGATGTTGTCACCGCACAGAAGGAAGCCCTGGAAGCACAAGTTGGAAAAGTAGAACTCGAAAAGGAGAACACATTGAATCAGATTCTGCTCTATAAAGCTTTGGGTGGTGGCTGGAAATAAAACCACCTTTGGATGATAAGAAAACTATTTTTCATGCGATAAAGAATTAACTTGTTAATTCTTATACCCTTATATGGGTTAGGGAAAGAGGCCGTCGTGAGATGTCCTCTTTTTTGTTGTTATTTTTATGTAGTTTAGCTATGACTATGTTGAACCGGGGTTATTATGTTGCAGCGCATTTTAGTTTTCATTTGTTTATTTCATGTATGTTTTTCACTATCCGCCCAAGATTACTCGGATAGCACTAAGGTTTTTCAGCGATTGGAATATCTCATGGAAAATCAGAAAATTTACGTTAAGAATCGAGAAGACAAACTGGATAAACTAAAACAGGAGGCAAAAGCCCTCGAAAATAACCAACAGCTGTTTTTTCAGAAGAATTATGAAATCTTTGAGAATTATAAGAAGTTCGATTCTGATGCTGCACTCAGTTATATTACCCTTTGTCAAAAACTGGCTCCCAGGGACAATGATTCACTTCAGACCGTTATTCATTTGGATTTAGCCTGGGTCTATTCCACGGTTGGACGATATATTGAAGCCTCAGCATTGTTGAACCAAATTAGTGCCACAGGTCTTGGTACCGATCTTTTAGCAAAATATTACGATACCTATAGCTCATTCTATAGCCATTATGGACAAAGTAATAATCGTCAGGAATATTATCAGGCAAGTGAACATTATCGGGATTCGTTATTGAAGGTTTTACCCAAATCTTCCTTGGAGTACCGGACAACCATCGCGACCAAGACTTTGTTTAACGGTAGTCGGGAAGACGCGAAAAAACAATTTCTAAACCTTTGGAATGAAAACCAGAAGGATTTGGAGCAACGGGCATTATTGTCCTACTTTATAAGCTTGATCTATAAATATGAAAAAAATACTGCTGGCCAGCTTTATTATCTAGCTGTCTCAGCAAGTGCGGATATCGAGATGGCAAATCGCGACAACGCCTCCTTTCATGATTTAGCCTTAGCATACTATGACAAACAAGATTTTGATCGCGCTTTTCGCTATATAGAAAAGGCCATTGATGACGCCATGTTATGTAAAGTGCGCTATCGGATTATTGAGGGTACCTCTTCCTATCCGATTATTAATGCCGCCTATCAACAGAAAATCAATAGTCAGAACAAGCAGTTGATTGCACTCGTTATCGTGGTCAGTATTTTGTTGATCGGAGGGATTATTGGCTTGATTGTGATTTATCGTCAAGTCCAGCATTTACGAAAGATTCGGTCACAGCTGTCGGCAACGAATCAACAATTACGGTCTTTAAATAATGAAATCAATCAAACCAATCTAAAACTATCAGAATCCAATCACATTAAAGAAGAATATATAGCCCAGTTTTTTGATATGTGTTCGAGCTATATCGACAAAATGGAGGATATACGAAAAGCATTGTTGAAAAAGGCATCTAACCAGCAGTGGGAAGCACTGCGGGAGCAACTCAAATCCACACAAATGGAGGAAAGGGAGATACAGCAACTGTATATCAATTTTGACCGAATATTTTTGAACCTTTATCCGACATTTGTTGATGAATTTAATGCGCTTCTTCAGGAAGATGAGAAGATCTATCCGAAGAAGACGGAGTTGCTCAATACCGAACTGCGTATTTTCGCTTTGATTCGATTGGGGATAGATGATTCGGTTAAAATTGCCAGTTTCCTTAGGTATTCCCTGCGTACAGTTTATAACTACAGAACCAAAGTACGGAATAAAGCTGCTGGGAACCGCGATGACTTTGAAGCTTCGGTATGTCAAATTGCAACTATTGATCGTTCCTAACCGTCGCCAATGAGCAGATGTACTGCCCCTTATGCACTTATAGGTCTTTTTTAAGTACTTTTTAGTCCGTTTTTATTTTTACAAAATACTGAATGTTAGATTGTTATGTTTTTTAACCGGTACTTTTTGAGTACTTGGTCTTTTTTTCTTGTATGGCTCCTAGTAGTTTTGTTTTGAGCGATAGAGCAGGGGAAACTTCATCGCCAATTTGGAATAACCAAAAGATAAAACAATAACCAATTTTTTATTTCATATGATTTACTTTACTCGAAAAGTAACCTTTTCAATGGGGCTGGTTTTCTTGTGTATGTGTTTGAACTCGGTATTTGCACAAGATCGGATTCAGGTTAGCGGTCGGGTGCTGGATGCGCAAGATCAGAGACCACTTGCTGGAGTCACAATTACACAGAAGGGTACCAGTAATGCGGCCTCCAGTAATGGAGACGGGCGTTTTCAAATTTCAGCTGTCCAAGGCAGTATACTTCAATTTAGTTTTATCGGCTATGATAACAAAGAATTGCCGGCCAATGGGACAATGACCGTCCAATTGAGCGCAGCCACAAACGTGCTTGAAGATGTTATTGTGATTGGCTACGGCGCTGTCAAACGTAAGGATGTCACTACAGCAATTTCTTCGGTGTCAACAAAAGACTTGGAAAAAAGGCCTGTCGTAAGTTTGGGCCAGGCAATACAAGGGAAAGCAGCAGGTGTGTCCGTGATCCAGCCCAACGGAGCACCAGGCGGTGAAATGTCCATAAAAGTCCGGGGTACAACCTCCTTTAATGGCTCTAATGATCCACTGTATGTTGTCGATGGATTACCCGTTGAAGATATCAAATTTTTATCACCAAGTGATATTGCTGATATCCAGATTTTAAAAGACGCCTCTTCTGCGGCTATTTATGGATCGCGTGGGGCAAATGGTGTTATTCTCGTAACCACAAAATCCGGAAAATCCGGGGAGGCTAAAATTACACTTGGAGCACAGGTTACAGCAAATGTGGTTAATAATACGGTGAAAGTTTTGAACACGGCGCAATACAAAGAGTTGATGGATGAAACAGGTTACATTAACCTCCCAGATGGTCTGAGTGATCAAACAGATTGGTTTAAGGAAACGTATCAAACGGGAGTTCAGCAAAATTATCAGTTGTCTATCTCCGATGGTAATGAAAAATTACGTTATTATCTGGGCGGGGGCTATCTGACAGAAAAAGGTACACTTCAGGGTTCATTTTTTAGACGCTATAACTTTAAAGCGAATATAGATAATCAGGTGAAAAAATGGATGAAGGTCAATGCCAATATTTCTTACGCGGACTATAATACCAATGGAATTATCTCGGGCAATGGATCCAATCGTGGCGGCGTAGTGACTTCGATAATCAATACCCCGACTTATGCGCCCATATGGGATCCATTATTTCCTGATCGTTATAACACAAATTTTAATGGGTTGAATATCAACAGTCCACTGGAAAATCTAGAACGCACCAAGAATAACAATAATCGGGAAAATAGGTTGTTGGCAACAGGAAGTGTATTGATATCTTTCATGCCCAATTTAACTTGGAAGTCTTCTTTCTCAATGGACAGACGATCGGGTGTTTTAACAACATTTTTAGATCCATGGGTTACTCAACAGGGCAGGAATCAGTTTGGAGAGGCCTCTGATGCGCGCAACACAAACACGGTATTGACCTGGGACAATGTGTTGACTTATAACAAGAGCTTCGGAAAGCATAGCTTGGAAACAATGGCGGGATCTTCCTGGACAGATTCCAAATATTCAAACAGTTATATTTATGGTTCCAACTATGCCAACGGTATTATACAGACGCTCAACGCGGCAAACAAGATTTCGTGGAACGGTACAGGATCCGGAGCTTCAAATTGGGCGATCTTATCCTACTTCGCCCGTGCGATGTATAATTATGACGGAAAATATCTGCTGACAGCAAACATGCGCGCTGATGGCTCGTCCAAATTAAGTCCTTCCGGGCGCTGGGGATATTTCCCATCCGTATCGGCAGCATGGCGTTTATCTGCTGAGGATTTTATGAAAGACGTAGATTGGATCAATGACCTGAAGATCCGTGGTGGCTGGGGTCAGACGGGCAACCAGTCAGGGTTGGGAGACTACTCCTATCTGTCATTTAATGTCATCCAACGACTACCTTGGTTTGAAGAAAAATATCAATACTCTCCACCGAATATTGGGAATTCGACTACGTTGCGAGCAACAGATTTAAAATGGGAAACGACCACCCAGGCGAACGTAGGGATTGATCTTTCAACATTGAATAACCGACTGACTGTGAACTTGGATTACTACCATAAAAAAACAACAGATATGTTGATGGAGGTAAGTTTGCCTACGGGCTCTTCTACGGCAAGTACAATTAAACGAAACGAGGGCGAGATGACTAATAAGGGATTTGAGGTCGGAATAAACTCCAAGAATTTAACAGGAGATTTTACATGGAATACGGATTTTAATATTTCTTTTAACAAGAACCGTCTGGATAAGCTCGTCTTTACAAAAATCTACAATGATGCGGTTACAAATAATCTAGTTAACGCAACTGTCGTTAGAAATGAACCCGGAAGGCCTTTAGGTGGATTTTATGGTTATATCTCTGATGGTGTAAATCCGGAGACAGGTGAATTAATGTATAGAGATCTGAATGGTGATGGCAAAACATCCCCTTCCGACCTGACTTATATTGGAGATCCCAATCCAAAATTTGTATATGGATTGACAAATAGCTTTTCCTGGAAAAATTTTGACTTAAGTATATTTCTTCAGGGTACTTATGGGAATGACATTTTCAATGCGAGCCGAATGGAAACAGAAGGAATGTATGATGGTCGTAACCAAACAACAGTTGTACTCGATCGCTGGCGCGTTCCGGGACAGATTACACATGTGCCCAAAGCAGGCTTTGATATTAAAAACTCATCTTATTTTGTAGAAGATGGAAGCTATTTGCGCGTAAAAAATATTTCATTGGGTTATTCTATCGCACCTGAACGTTTGAAAAAGATTGGAATTCAAAAGATTCAGCCTTATTTTTCGGCAAGCAACCTATTTACGCTGACTAAATATTCAGGCATGGACCCGGAGGTAAACCAGTGGGGAAATTCGGGAAGAGTACAAGGGCTCGATTGGGGAACATATCCGCAAAATAGATCTTTTGTACTTGGTGTAAATGTAGAATTTTAATTGAATTGTGATGAAAAAAACAAATATTAAATACGTTTTATCGTTGTTCATGACAGGCTTATTGCTGGCTTCGTGCTCGCTAAATCGCGATCCTCTGGACAGTTATACAGATGTGAGCCAGGGTAAAACGGAGAATGGAACGCAGATTGTATTTAAAAATAGAAGTGAGGTTGATAATTTTCTTTCGGGAATTTATCAGCAGATGCGCGATAGACAAGAACATTGGTATCTTGATTTATTGCTGATTGGCGATTCTCATGCCGATAATGCATATGCGGGCACTACAGGTGCAGAGGTCGTACCATTTGAAAATAATTCCATTGAAGGATCCAATTCTGTTGTTGATAGGGACTGGGCGCGATATCTGGAAGATATTGCCCGGGCCAACCGATTAATTATTAATATAGATAGCGTTGCCGATAAATCCATCAGTGATGCTGACATCAAAATATATAAGGCACAAGGTAAGATATTTCGTGCACTGGCCATGTTTGACATGGTACGCATATTTGGCTCTATTCCCGTAATCACGACACAGGGAAAGGACATTACGGAAGATAATATCGAAGAGGTATATCCAGAATATTTCCCTAAACAGGCAACAGAGGCGGAAGCGCACAAACAGATAGAAAAAGATCTTTTAGAGGCTCTTGTTGATGCCCCGGCCAATAATAACGCGAATAAAGCTTTGTTTACGAAGTCTGTCGCCCGGGCCATGCTGGCAAAACTTTATGCTGAGAAACCACTCCGGGATTACAATAAAGTCATTCAGTATGCAGATGCACTGGCTGGAGACGGCTTTGACCTGAATACGAATTACGGAGATTTGTATGAGTTAAATGCAGCTAGGACCGACCTAGCACAGCGGAATACGAAAGAATCAATCTTGGAAGCACAATTTATGCCTGGATCTGGAAATTGGGCAACCTGGATGTTTGGTCGCGACTTGTCCAATTATGATAATGCATTTACATGGGCAAAATGGGTAACCCCCTCCCGTGACTTGATACAAACCTATACGAATGAAGGCGATAAAATCCGTATGGAGCAATCCATCGTTTATTACACAACAACTTGGAGTAACTATTATCCTTCAAGCCACTATCCGTTCATGTTTAAATTGCGATCGGGCATGAACAGTATCGTTAAGCTACGGTACGCTGATATTTTATTGCTAAAAGCGGAAGCACTGATTCAGCAAGGCTCGAATCTTACTGCTGCGGCTGATATTATTGACAAAATCCGCACACGTGTTAAATTGCCAAAGTTAACTGCGGCAGTGCGTGCGAATAAAGACGCACTGTTCGAAGCATATTTGAAAGAGCGTCGTCTCGAATTGGCTTTTGAAGGGCAGCGCTGGTTTGATCTGGTTCGGTTGGATAAAGTGGAATCAGTAATGAATGCCGTGTATGCAAAGGATTCTGGAAGAAAGGCACAGGTATATCCCTTCACAAAGAATTCCTATCGCCTGCCGATTCCGCAACCTAAAATAGACCAGAATCCAAACTTAGTTCAGAATCCCGGATACTAATTATTTTAACTGTTTATGAAACGTAATAATAACACTATGATATATACATTCTTGTTGTCCTGTTTGATTACGGCAACATCTTGTAACCGCGACAGCTATACACCTTCTCAAGACGAAGACATAAAAAAAAGTGGTGACGTTACCATCTATACGACAACGGGCAATAGATCGTTGGATTTTGGAAAGCGATTCGTTGATTTCAGCTCAAAATCCAATATGTCTCCGAATACAATTACGTTGGATCCAGCTCAAAAGTTTCAAACGATGGATGGGTTTGGTGCTGCGATCACAGGTTCTACCTGTTATAACCTCATGAAAATGAATAAAGAAGATCGTACGAAATTCCTCACTGAGACGTTTTCAGACAAAGAAGGAATGGGTATGAGCTATATCCGTATCGCTATCGGATGTTCGGATTTTTCGTTGAGTGAGTATACCTGTTGGGATAAAGAAGGTAAGGAGAACTTTGGTTTACAGTCGGAGGAAACGCAATATATCATCCCCGTGCTGAAAGAAATACTGGCCATCAACCCGAATGTCAAAATTATGGGCTCACCCTGGACGCCGCCAAAATGGATGAAAGTGAATAACCTGACCGATTTAAAGCCCTTTGATTCCTGGACTAGTGGACAGTTAAACCCTAAATATTACCAAGACTATGGCTGGTATTTCGTGCAATGGCTACAGGCATTGAAGAAAGAAGGTATACCGGTGTATTCCATCACTGTTCAAAATGAGCCGTTGAATCGCAAAAATTCCGCCTCCATGTACATGTCATGGCAGGAACAGCAGGCATTTATCAAACAATCGCTCGGCCCACAGTTAAAAGCCGCAAATATAGCGACGAAAATCTATGCGTTTGACCATAACTACAACTACGATAATATAGCTGACCAAGAAGATTATCCGGTTAAAATCTATAATGACGCCGGAGCAGCTTCTTTTATTGCCGGAGCAGCTTATCACAATTACGGGGGCGATAAAGCCGAACTGTTGGATATTCATAACCAGCGCCCGGACAAAGAACTGATCTTTACTGAGACCTCCATCGGAGAATGGAATGATGGACGTAATCTTGACAAACGCCTGATCGAAGATATGCGCGAGGTAGCATTGGGAACAGTCAATAACTGGAGCAAAGGTGTTATTGTTTGGAACCTGATGCTGGATACAGATAAAGGGCCGAATCGGGAAGGTGGCTGCCAGACCTGTTATGGCGCGGTTGATATTAACAAGGCGAATTATAAAAGTATTACGCGCAACTCCCATTACTATATCGTAGGACATCTGTCTTCGGTCGTCAAGACCGGAGCGGTACGGATTGCTGCATCGGGATATACAGCCGAGGGGTTGGTCTATAGTGCTTTTCAGAATACAGATGGTAGCTATGCGTTGGTTTTGTTGAATGAATCCAATGACAATCGCAAAATCACCCTCGCAGATGGTAAACATCATTTTAGTTACGAGGTGCCAGCAAAATCTGTCGTCTCTTATCGTTGGAAAAATTAATGACAAGGGTTATGAAAAGATATCTCATCAATATAGTATTGGGCACTTTTGCGGTAGTTAGTTCCTGTAAAAAGGACGAAAAATATACCTATCAGATCGGTGACCCCAAAATTGAATTGAAATCAGACGTTTCAGCGGCTCACTTTGGCGATAGCCTGGCCTTTAGCGTACATGTATCAGATACTGAGATCGCGTTGTCTACGTTGAAGGCGCAGTTATACTTTACAGACGACAAGGTTGCCGAAACGACTATCCGTACCAAAGATTACGGAGACTATAGTGGAAAGATTTATGTCCCGTTTTTGAAAGATATTCCGGATGGAAAAGCGACGATCAAGTTTGTCCTACAAAATATTAGCCAGAAGACAACCGAACAATCTTTTGATATAGACTTGAGCCGTCCGGACTTTCCTTACCTCACGTTGGTCACCGGCTCGAAGTCCTACCGAATGGAAAAAATAGGCCGAAACAAATATGCCGCCAAAGAAAACTTTCCCTTCGCAGTGAAAGGATATATTCAGGCGCCAAAAGTCGGTACCCAGGGAAATAGCATGAATTTTGGTTGGGTCAATAATGCTGTAGCGCTCGGATCCACCTTGGACATTCCTTTCTCAAATTCGACCTCGGGAGTATATAGTATCGCATTTAATACCCTAAATTATCAGGCCTCACCTTTTATTATCGCTTATGCGATCAATGGAACAGTATTTACGCGTCTTGACGATACGCATTTCAAAGCCGAATTGAACATGACCAAAGGGAATCCGGTTACGATAGATGGTATCGAAGACTTGAAAGATTGGTGGATTGATTCGGATTTCTTCAGCCAAGCAGCCGATGGCACCATTACGTTCAATGGAACTAGCGGAAAGTATCGCATTACTGCCGACTTCGCACTCAAGTACTTCGTCGTTGAGGCAATGGCCGGAAATGACCTTGCTAAATTGCAGGAAGATGGTACTGGAGCGGTGTGGATTATTGGAGAAGGAGTTGGAAAACCAAAAGTATCCAATAATCAGGTGGGCTGGAATACAGATAAAGCACTCTGTTTAGTTCCACTGGGTAATAAAAAGTACCAAATTACATTGAAAGCAGGCGAATCAATCAATACTGATAATATAAACTTTAAGTTCTTTCACCAAAAAGGCTGGGGCGGAGAGTTTGGCGGTACGGATGTGACCACTTCAAGTGATATTGTATTTGTTGGTGATGGCAAAAATGGCCGTGATTCAGGGAATTTGGGTATCACAACAGGTAAAATGCTTGAAGCTGGTAAAACGTATGTATTTACCCTGGATTTGACAGCCGGTAACAAGAAAGCTGTGCTAACTGTTGTTCCAAAATAATATATGTTGATGTTTAAGTCCCTAGGTAAGACCTTACCTGGGGACTGTATTGTTTCCGATTGAATTTGTGTAATCCGGGATTCATTTATATATTTGCCGAACTCACAAGATGAAAACTAGACTGTTCATATGGATTTTATTGCCATTGATGCTTCTCCAGAGCTTCTCAACAGTATGGCTATGGACAGTTTTTGAGCTCAATAGAGATTACATTGCCCGTTATGAATGTGTGAATCGTTTCAACGAAAAAGCCCTGTCATGTCGAGGACAATGTATCCTGATGAAAAAAATGCGCGAACACGAAGAAAAGGAACAAAAGAACCTTGAATCTCGTATTATTGATGTTGTTTTTATCAACAATTCCCAGCATTTTGACTTTCAGCTATCTTCCTTGTTTCAAGGAATTGTCGTGGAACGCTCGTTCCCCGAATACAACGAAAACTATTCTTACGGACCCATCTTTACCATATTTCACCCCCCATTAGTTTAATTCCTTTTTAGAAATCATCATGACATGCATGTTGCTAACGGGTAGTGATATGTAGCTGCTCATGATCGCTTCATCGGCTATAAAGACCATTTATGTCGACTGAAACTGTCATGATTTATTCAACGCTATAAGAGGACGAATCACCGAGCGAAGCAAGCTCATGAATGCCGCTTAACGTACACGCGATGAATAAATCTGATAGCTTCATCACCACAGCATAAAAAAATTAAGCAGATGAAAAATTTTATTTGAACAGGCTGTCGGTTCTTTAGATCGCAGGTTTCAGGTAATTTAGAAAATTTCTTTAACAGAATATGTACTGCGGCCACCTTTCCGATAAGCATGCAGTCTATGTTTTGTCCCTTTCTAACCATCCTTTTCCCTGTGCTATACCCCTGCCTGTTAACTAAGCTAAGATGGTATTTTTATGAAGGTAAGTATATTGATAAAAACACTAGGTTTTTACAGCGCAATAATAGGCGTGTTTCTTGGAGCATGTACCAAAGGAAAAACAAATTATGAAGCCGAACGCGGTGCAGTAGTGGAGGAAGGGACTGAATTTAAAGAGGTCGCAAATGTTGCAACAGCTGGCTATACAATCAGCATAGAGGCATTGAATGGTGCATTTTATCGTGGATACAACGATATCCGTCTGCGGATTAAAAATATACAAACGAATGCTCCAGTGGACGGCTCCACAATAACATTTCTGCCCGTGCAAACTGCGATTACAGGAGAGAAAACTTCTTGTCCACACCAGTATGAGCTGGCGTATAAAGCAGACGATAAATATTTCTCCGGTTATAGTGTTTTCACCAGTGAAAGCGGAACAGGGGGTAGTTGGGCACTCTATATCAATTTTACCGTCGGCAATCAAACCTTTTCCCTGATAAAAGAGGTGTCGGTTAGACAACAGCCAAATAAAAATCTGAATATGACGACGTTCACAGGGTTGGATGATGAGCAGTATGTCATCGCATTGATTGCTCCGCAGAAGCCAAATGTTGCCGAAAATAAATTGGTCGCCGGCATCTATAAATTGAATAGGGCGCTTGATCCTTCAGCGGAAGGCCCCGCTGATCAACTGCAGTTTTCCTATTCGCAGGTTGAGCGTTATACGTTGAAGTTAGACCCGCGCATGCCCGAACCTTCCATGGGCAATCACTCATCTCCTAACAATAAAGATTTAGTGCAGGAACCGGATGGCTTATATCATGGTATTGTTAATTATACCATGACGGGCAACTGGACATTGAATTTCGTCCTGTTGAATCCTGCTGGAAAAGTGATTCGCGGTACAGAAGTGCCCAAGGATTTTACACCAGGAGTGGAAGGTGTAAAAAGTGAGCTACACCTCGACATTCTATTCTAAGCGTTATGAAGAAATTAAGTATTGTACTCTTTGTTCTTGCGCTTGGATTGGATGTTAATGGACAAATTGCTCCGGTAAAAAGAGATACAACGAGACGTTTGGGGGAAGTCAAGGTTGACGCTACGATCAAACGAAAGGTCGAAAGCGATATGAAAATGGCTGTCTCAGTCGATGAGTTTTTGGCTTCATCAGACAATATCAGTTTTATTAAGCGTGGAGCCTATGCATGGGAACCGTTACTGAACAACATGAGTACAGAGCGTTCTACAATCACAATCGAAGGTATGCATATTTTTGGCGCTTGTACGGATAAGATGGATCCCATTACTTCGTATGTGGAGAGCAATAACCTGTCTTCGGTTGATATTAAGTCAGGACAGGAGGGGAGTATGCATGGAGCCACAGTGGCTGGAAGTATAGATCTAAAAAGGAGAAGTACTCCCTTTGGTCTGCAGCAAAAAGTAGGTGGTGCGTATCAGACGGGTTTCGAGTTTAACAATAAGCAAGCATTTAATCTTGGAAATCTGTTCTATTCGACAGACAACTTTGTGGCTGACGGTAGCATTGCCTTTCGTAAAGCAGGTAATTATTATGACGGAAACAACAAGGAAGTACTGCACTCACAATATAATAAACTGAATGCATCATTGGGCCTGGCCTATAAGACAAGTCCACTTTCTGCGATCAGGGTAGATGCAATATTTGACCGTGCAAAAGATGTGGGTTTCCCAGCTTTGCCCATGGATCTTTGGTTATCGCGGGCGATTATCACATCTGCATCCTATAAACAATTGTTTGAGCAAGGGCTGGTTAAAGTATGGGATACCAAAGTTTATTTCAACGCTGTGGAGCACTATATGGATGATACGACACGACCGGAGAATTTGGTACACATGGATATGCCCGGATGGAGTACGACGTATGGATTGGTGTCAAAAATAAATTTAAAGAAAGACCGATATTCTTCGGAGGTACAATTCAATGCCTACGATAATCTTTCGATAGCGGAAATGCGAATGTACCCCCAAGATCGTTCCAAACAGACCATGTTTGCTTATAGCTGGCCTTGGGTAACAACCCGTTTTGCAAGTATGGCAATGAATAATTCCTGGGAAATTTCAGAAAGAAGTAAAGTGAATCTTGGTGGTTCGTTAGGCTGGAACTATAACTACTCCAAATACGTGGAATTTAACTGGATTTTTCATCCCGGAGCACCACAAAAAAAGAATAGATGGCTTCCGAGTCTACATGCCAGCTACGAGTTAAACTTAAATCAGTTTGATATTTCGTTAGGAACAGGTTTTGGCCATCGCGCGCCTTCTGTTTCCGAAGCCTATGGCTATTATATCTACAATAGCTTTGATCGTTATGATTATATCGGGAACCCCGATCTAAAGAATGAGATTTCTTATGAAGGCAACGCCAGCGTTGGATTCAAGACTGAGAAGCTAAGTATTGCTGCAAAAGTTAACTATTTCTACATCAACAATTATATCATCGGGCAGATTTTGAGTTTAGGAAGCCCTATGAATTATCAATCCGTCGGTGTAAAAGGTTATACTTCTTTAAATAAGGCTACACTGTTTAATACAGCTATTAATGTAGATTATAAAATCCTGGATAACCTGCATTGGAAAGTCGTGCTTACCTATGCAAGAGGAAAGGATGATGAAGGCGGGAATCTACCTTTTATACGTCCGTTGAGTTATCAGACTTCGCTGCATTATGGGTATAAAAAACTCGGCTTGCGGACCTCCTTAAACGGAGATTTTGCACAGACCAACTACAGCCCCATGTACGGTGAAGATCTAACTGGCGCATACAAAATATGGAATCTATCGGCCGATTACAGTTTCAATCTTGGTAAGCTCAAATCTGTCTTTCAGATTGGTGCGGAGAACCTGTTGAATGAATATTATAGTACCTATGCGGATTGGGGAAATATACCCCGGATGGGACGGAATATTTTTACATCCTTAAAAGTCAATTTTTAAATAACTTAAAACTTAGAATAACATGAAAAAAAATGCAATTAAACTCCTAATGATTTCTTTGGTCATGATCTCTTGTAGTAAAAATGAAGATGTCGCAAACAGTGTTAATTTACATTTCAACAATACTTTTAAAAATACGACAATCGTGCTGGGGGGCTTAGATTCCCCAGTAGCGACGACGAATACATCGGCTGACGGCCAAGTGCATCAATTTTCGGAGTTAAAGTACGTGATTAGCAATATCAGACTTGTGAAAGCCGATGGGTCTGAAATTCCTTATAATGTAAATGATTTGGACAAGGGAGCTACAGTGGTTAATCAGGCAAAACTTTCAAGTTTGGATTACATGTTGGCAGACATACCCGTAGGGGAATACAAGCAGATAAAATTTGGACTTGGTATAAAGCCGGGATTAAACACATTGGATCAGTTTAGATTTCCTGTATTTTATGCGACTGCTGAAGCCAATGATACGGAGATGATGTGGCAATGGGCGACTGGTTATCGTTTTGCTAAAATGGAGGGTTTTTATGAAAACGATCATAAAAAATTCACGATTCATACCGGCAGTACTTTAAATGGAAAGTCTGGACAGCCAGATACCTACGTGCAGGGAGTAGATGCTTATCGTGATATTACATTGGATTTAGATACAAGGCTTGTTGTCGGTGGTAACAAACCCGAAATTACGATTAAGGCAGATTTTGATAAGTTATTTAGTGGGAAAAATAAGATCAGCATCAATGCAAAATATGCGACAGCACCACAACAACATGAAGGTATGGAGGTCATGGTAGAATATGTCAATAATCTTGGCGGAGAAGATAACGGAGATAGAGCAGGAATGTTCTCTATTGAAAAGGTCGAAAACTAAAATAAATTATACAATTGATCATCATGGAGGGCAAGCGTATACATGACGACATAGCCTATCCATGATGATTTTACAATAAATAGACATGCAGATGAAAACCGTAATTGGGATTTTGTTTACCTTGTTGATTATCTTATCCTGTAGCAAAGAGGATAGTTTTGTGTTGGATAACGATAGCAATCCCGAAATTCCTTTTTTTATACCTACAGATTTTCCCGCACTGAATACTACTGTAAAAGATAATAGACCTACGAAATATGGTGTGGAATTAGGTGAGAAACTATTCAATGAAAAAAGATTCAGTGGTAATAACACGATTTCATGTGCAAGTTGTCATAATCCTTCCCTGGCTTTTTCTGATGGAAAGATGCAGGCAATAGGTATTGAGGGGCAGGTTGGACTGCGGAATACACCCCCTTTACAGAATTTGGCTTTTATGAAATTCTATAATTGGGACGGTAATATTCTTGAGCTGGAAAAGCAACCATTGGTTCCCATCATCACGCATGAAGAAATGAATTCTTCTATATTAGAGGTTATCCGTAAGATTGGCGACGATTCCGATTACAAAGATTTATTTCAAAAAGCATTCGGTGAGGGTGGCATAACACCTGATCGAATTTATAAAAGTCTTGTACAATATGAATACACATTGGTGTCGGCGAATAGCAAGTATGACAAAGTAAGAAGAAACGAGGGGGGCAAGTTTACAGAGACCGAAGAACGGGGGTATACGCTGTTTAAGCTAAAGTGTGCAAGTTGTCATGGTACGGAGCTTTTTACTGATCAGAGCTTTAGAAATGTGGGCTTCCCAATGAATCCAAATCCTGAAGAAGCAGGACGGGGCCGGGTCACCGGACGGCAAGCTGATCAAATGGCTTTTCGTGTTCCCTCCCTAAGAAATGCGGTCTATACAGCGCCTTACGGAAGTTTTGGTCAATTCCCAACCTTGAGATCCGTTTTGGATTATTTCGATAAAGGCGTACTTGATGCAGAAAATCTTGATCCTATCCTAAAGGAAAATGGCAATCGCATTCCATTAGCGGAACAGGAAAAATTAGCTATTATTGCTTTTATAGAAACATTAAGTGATCCAACATTTATTGGCAAGTAAATACGACATACCCGGAACGATGTTTATACAAATAGTATGCACACTTCTCTAATAGAAAAGATCAACAAGCTGTTTAGCTGCTGCGACATCATGGACACGAAGTATCTGTACACCTCTTTCCAAAAGTAAGGTGTTTAATGCCGTTGTACCATTGAGGGCATCCTGTGCTGTAATACCCAATTTTTTATAAATCATGGATTTACGTGATATGCCGCCTAAAATTGGAAGACCAAAATAGTGGAGCTCATTGACGCGGTATAGTAATTCATAATTTTGGTCGATCGTTTTCGCAAAGCCGAACCCGGGATCTAGGATAATGTCCTTTACCCCCAAATCCCTTAACTTTGCTACACTTTCCCCTAGAAAGGTAGCAACATCGGTCACAATATCGGTATACTCCGTTTGCTTCTGCATATTTTCGGGAGTACCACGCATGTGCATGAGGATATAGGGTACTTGGTATTTGGCTACTGTAGCAAACATTTCCTCATCAAGTGTACCTCCCGAGACATCATTGATGATATGTACACCAGCGTCAATAGCTTCGGCAGCGACATCTGCCCGAAAAGTGTCTATGGATAAGATGGCTTCTGGAAAGGCTTCTCTGATTGCCAGGATAGGTGGAAGTGCTCTGTCCATTTCTTCCTGAGAAGAGATTAATGGAGCTCCCGGACGTGAAGAATAGGCTCCTATATCGAGTATTTGAGCGCCGGCCTGTATCAGATTTCGTGCTTTTTCCCGGGCTTTCTCCACAGTGGTATTATCCCCTCCGTCATAGAAGGAGTCAGGGGTAACATTGAGTATACCCATTACAATAGGTTTCTCAAATGTTATTAGTTTGCCACCTACATTGATGGATGGGGCAGTTGCTGTCTGAAATTTTTTCATCTGACCACAAGTACGCCGTCAGCAACAATATTAATGTCGTTTTTTGGCTGAGTAATCTGATTTATTTCGGATGGAGATTTACCGAGATCTTTTGCGGCATGTTGCAGTGTTGCCACTGAGGTTTCTTTCTTCTTGGCTACACCTTCGACAACGACTGTTTTACCGATGATATCAGCAGGCATAAAGAATCCGTAATCTTTAAAACGTACCATAATAGGCTCTTCCCCATCGCGCGCTAAGGTCATGAAACAGCCTTTCTTCTTACAAACTTCAACAACCTTACCCTCAATTTTGCCAGTGAAAGTATTTTTGTTACTTAGCTCTTTTTCCAGTTTAGCAACAGAAATCGCCTTATTTGCCTGAATTTCCTTTCCATACCCTACACCTGGTTTTGCGGAAGCAATTTCCTTTTTCTGGGCATATAATTGGGCACTTACGGCAAAAGCCAGTGCAAAAAATAAAATAACCTTTTTCATATTACTTTCGAATAAATTCAAATTTACCGCTCGGATCTAGTTTCATGATGGTAGACGATTTACCATCGGTTGTTACATGTCTATCGTAAGCGACAATATAGTCTACACCTGCCTTGATCTCTTCAGCGATTTCGTCAAAATCTTTCGCTGTTGGCCCACCACTGATATTTGCTGAAGTGGAGATAATAGGCTTACGGAAGCGTTGTAGAAGTTGTTCGCAAAAAGGATGTTTGACAATTCGAATGCCAATCGAACCGTCCTCTGCGATGGCATTGGGGGCCAGATTTTTGGCATTCGAATAGACAATTGTCAGCGGATTGTCCGTATATTCAATAAGCTGATAAGCAACGTCCGGGATTTCGTTCACATAACTTGCCAATTGGTTGTCATTATGTAAAAGGACGATCAGACTCTTGGACTTATCTCTTCCCTTCAATTGAAAGACTTTCTCTACAGCTTCTGGATTAGTGGCATCACAGCCTATCCCCCAGATCGTATCTGTCGGGTATAAGATTAATCCACCTGCTTTCAGCGTTTCCAACGCCTTGTTCAAATCTTCACGATCCACGAATGCGCTCATTTTTAATTTCTTTAGTTCTGACTTGAATTTAGACAGCTACATTATGCTCACGCAAAGCATCATTTAGTGAAGTTTTCTTATCAGTAGATTCTTTACGTTGGCCAATGATCAATGCGCAAGGAACTTGATATTCACCCGCTGCAAATTTTTTGGTATAAGATCCAGGGATGACAACCGAACGGGCAGGTACATAACCTTTGTATTCTACCGGCTCAGGTCCAGTGACATCAATAATTTTTGTAGATGCGGTCAATACGACATTGGCACCTAATACAGCTTCTTTTTCTACACGGATTCCTTCAACGACGATTGCTCTTGATCCAATAAATACATTGTCCTCGATGATAACAGGAGCTGCTTGAACAGGCTCAAGTACACCACCGATGCCTACACCGCCACTTAAGTGTACATGTTTGCCGATTTGAGCACAAGATCCAACTGTAGCCCAAGTATCTACCATTGTACCTTCATCGACATAAGCGCCGATATTGACGTAAGATGGCATCATGATTACTCCTTTGGCCAAATACGCACCCAGACGGGCGGAAGCGCCAGGAACAACACGTACTCCCGTGTGTTTGTAATCCGTTTTTAATTTCATTTTATCGTGGAATACAAAAGGACCAGCTGTCATTTCACGCATATCATTGATCGGGAAATACAAGATCACAGCTTTCTTGATCCAATCATTTACATGCCATCTCGTTCCGATCATTTCTGCTACGCGGATTTCCCCACTGTCTAGCTTCATGATCACTGTACGAATTGCTTCTGTATATTCTTTATACTCCAATAATTGTCTATCTTCCCAAGCTTCCTCAATCAATTTTTTAAGCGGCTCTACCATATTATTTGTTTGCTTATTTGAATTTGTTTATTTTGATGTACAAACTTAGATAAAGTTGCTTTTAAAAGCAACTTTATCGATCTCTCCCCCATGAAGAAAATATTCATAAGGGAAATATGTTAATTTTCGATGGGAATACCACGATAATTTGCTAATATAACTATTTTTGCATTATGGCTGCAGCATCAGAAAAATTAAGAATTGATAAATATTTATGGTCGATAAGATTGTTTAAGACGCGAACTTTGGCAACCGAAGCGTGTAAGGCGGGGCGGGTCAAGTTGAATGGTCAAAATATTAAACCTTCTTATGAAGTTAAGGTCGGTGACGTCTATCATATCCAAAAAGGAATAGAAAAGAAAGTCGTTAAAGTAATCGCTCTTCTCGAACGTCGGGTTGATGCAAAAACTGCTGTTCAGTTTTATGAAGATCAAACCCCAGTAGAAGAGACTGTGGGCTACAAATCGGTATTTCAGGCACCCGTACTTAAGCGTGACCGCGGAACAGGACGTCCTACGAAGAAAGATCGCCGTGAAATAGATGATTTACAGGCTTCCGACTGGTGGGACAAAGATGATGACTAAGTCAAGAAGCATATAACTCGGCAGAATACTGTAAAAGTAGTTGGAGAATCCCAAGTCATCATTGCTAAAAATCCGAACGGATTAAAGAAAAAATCCAATGGAATGATCACTTGGGATAATCTTATTGAGTACTTATGGTAAATATAAAATATTTAAAATCAAATAATTATAGGTATTTTTCGATTTCGTCAAATTGAATATCTCCATGTGACGCGTCATAAAGGCTATTTTTACCTTCAATAATAAGGATCTGGGGTGACTGATGTTCGATATTCCACCGTTGTGCGATTTCATTAGAAAGCGCCCGGTAGCGCAACAGGTCTAAAAGATAAATTGAATAGTCCTGATCGGATGTGTTAGCCATACGTTCTAAGCTGCGTTTGGCCATGTTGCTGATACCACAGGTTGTACTGTGTTTGAATATAGCTGCGACCTTATCCGATTGATAAAGTTCCTGTAATTGTTCTTCCGTATTTAATTCTATCCAATTGATCATAACTATAATTCTTTAAATTTTTTTTGCTCCACTTGCACAAAAGACGAGATGGAAGAGAATACACAGGATTTCTTAGCGTTATTTGTTGAGTTAAACACACTAGGCAACCGTATTCCGTCACCGATCTCCTTGTATTTGCTTACCTCGTAACTGATTTTTTCTGTTTTGTCAGTGTAATCGTAACGTATGATCTCGCCTGTATTCTGATCAATATAAAGTAAACCATCTAGCTTTGTGCCAAGGACTGGACCTGAAGAGGTTATGCTTGCTACCGTTAATTTTTGTCCACCAATAAACTGTTCGTCCTGGTTTTTAAGTTGGATACTTTTCTGCTCAATGAGCGTTGGTAACAGAAGCAGATTGAGATCGACAAAAAGTTGGGTTTTTATAGATTTCTTTATTTCTTGACCATCAGTTGCAACCTTACCCCCGATAAAGAGCTTATCTGTACCATTCCCTTTAAAATTGAATAAATAAGTCACTTGATCGGTTTCACTATAACCATCGAATCTACATTCTCCTGTGCTACGGTTAAAAAGGAATTTACGTTCCTCGTTCGACAATTCCTCTGATACATTATTTCCCTTTGCAGAAAAAGCTAGATATTGCAAAGAGTTCCATTTGTCTTGGCCACCAATACTACGCCAGATTTCTTTGTTTAAGCTATCATCTTGGGCAAATATGCGCCCATGATTAAGTAGCGATAATATAAGTACTAAGAGTATACTCGATAACTTTTTCATAATCATATCTAAAAAATAAAAAATCGATTAATAAGATATTACCATACTTTATTAATCGATTTATTTAAAATAAAAGTACTTGTGCTTTTTTATGTTTTGGCCCAGAATACTTTTTCATGATTAAATACTAGACAAAATTGATACCAAACTAGAATTTTTTAGCAATAGCAGCCATTTGTATTGCCGTGATAGCAGCTTCTTCTCCTTTATTACCATGTTTACCACCTGCGCGATCCAAGGCTTGTTGGAGGTTGTCTGTTGTCAATACGCCGAAAATAACGGGCTTATTATATTTTAGCCCTACATTTGACACGCCATTCGCAACCGCATGACAAATAAAATCAAAATGTCGGGTCTCCCCTTGAATGACACAGCCTAAACAGATGACAGCATCAAAGCTTTGATTTCTCAATGCCAGATCTGCTCCAGAAGTCAACTCGAAGCTCCCAGGGACCTCAATGACTTCGATATTGTTCTCACTTGCACCATGCTTTTCTAAACCTGATAATGCACCATTCAATAACGCACCAGTAATTTCTGCATTCCACTGCGCTACTACAATTGCAAATTTGAATGGACTCGCATCCGCAACTTGGATATGCGAAAAGTCTGATAAATTTTTAATGCTACTTGCCATAATGGCTGTAAAGATAGTGATTTTAGATGGTCACAAAAAAAGAGGCTATAAAATAACCTCTTTTTTTGTCTTTATAAGAGCTATAGCTCTTATAAATGTGCTTGCACCCTACCCAATAGGCCATCGATAGTAGATGCCTCTTGGCTTTCAGGAAAATCAGTCTTGATTTTTTTATATGCTGTTTCAGCACTCTTATAGTCGTTTTGTGCTTCATAAACAAGGCCTAATTTTTTTAGGAATAGCGGAGTTGTATATGAATTGCTTGATTTCTCAGAAGCTTGTTTGTAATAATCAGCAGCTTTTTTGTAATCTTTTAGCTCTGAATAGGCATCACCGGTCAAACCAATAACCAATGGGTCTAAAATCTGGCTTCCTGTAGGTGAGTATTTTTCCAATGCTTTTACGGCGTCATCATATTTACCCTGACGTAGGTAAAGGCCTCCTAGGTATGCATTTGCAATGTTTGCAGATTTGGTATTCGAATATTCGTCTGCGATCTGTTTAAAACCAAGGAATGCTCCATCGCCCATAATTGCTTTATTTTGTAAAGAGTCAATTGTAACAAGCTGTTCGGCTTTATACATGCGATTTGATGCTTCTTCTGCCCTTGGTTGCAAGTAAAGCTTCTCGTATCCAAAGTACAGCAAAATCAATACAACGATACCACCTAAAATAAACGCAACGCTTTTTTGGTTATCTTGAAAAAAAGATCCTTTTGAAGGTTTCAAACCTTGATTTGTATTATTTGTATTTTTAGACATTACTAATCAGTAAAATATGGATTGCAAAAATACACTTTTCGAGCAAATTTGCAAGTGTTTTGCAAATTTTAAAGTGAATTAACTTTTCTTCTCCGCCGTATTTGATAATTCGATTTCCTTGTCCAATTGTTCGTAAATTGAATTTTTACTTTTAAATTCCGGAACAATAAGCTTCATCTGGTAGACGACCTCATTTTTATTTTGAGTGGCTAACCGTTCTTTTAATTCCGCTAGTTTGAGGCTTACGACGTTAAAATTATTTTCCCGCACTTTGGCAATCATAATTTTTTCGTGATGTGTCGGGAGGGTGTTTTCCAGGTCATTTAATAACTCTTCATACAGCTTTTCTCCAGGTCGTAAACCTGTGAACTTTATTTCTATATCTTCATTTGGTTTAAAACCAGAAAGACGTATCATCTTCTTGGCGAGCTCAACTATTTTTACCGATTTACCCATATCAAAGACAAATATCTCACCACCTTGTCCCATGGCTCCTGCCTCAAGAACAAGCCGACAAGCTTCGGGAATTGTCATAAAATACCGTGTAATTTCGGGGTGAGTTACTGTAACAGGGCCGCCTTTTTGAATTTGATCTCTAAATCTAGGAATAACAGAGCCATTAGATCCAAGAACATTTCCGAAGCGCGTGGTAATAAATTTTGTATTAACCTTTCCATTCGAGATGCTATCCAAATGATTATTTAGGGACTGAACATAGATTTCCGCAATTCGCTTTGTAGCGCCCATAATATTTGTTGGATTGACAGCCTTGTCCGTTGAAACGAAAACAAATTTTTCGACCTGAAATTCCACCGCTAGATCCGCAAGATTTTTAGTGCCCAGGACATTGGTTTGCACGGCCTCTAATGGATGGTTTTCCATCATTGGAACATGTTTATATGCTGCCGCATGATAGACATAGTGTGGTTTGAATGTTTCAAAGAGTAACTGCATTCTTTTGGTGCTCCTGATATCAGCGATATAAGTATGGTATACTTGATTAGGAAATTCATCCTGCAAATCCAACTGTAAATTGTGCAATGGGGATTCCGCCTGATCACAGAGTATAATCATTTGAGGCTCATATTTTCCCAACTGGGAGGCAATTTCGCTTCCGATTGATCCTGCTGCGCCTGTAACAAGAATTCTTTTACCTTTTGTTTGATTTAGAATATGGTCGTCATTGATTTTGATTGGATCCCGTTCTAATAGATCTTCAATTTTTATTTTCTGGATCTGATTAGGGTTGAGATCCCCGTTCATGATTTTTTTGACTGGTGGGAGTGTCAAAATGCTCACATTACGTTCTAATGCAATATCTGTGATTTCATTTTTGCGCTCTGAAGGTATATTGTGTGATGCAATAATGACTTCCTCAATATTCAGGGTATTGATGAGATGATTAAACTTCTTGGATGAATAAATTTTTGTTCCATCAATTACTTTGTTAATCTTTTGGTCGTTATCATCCAAAAAACCAATAATCGCATTTTTCGATCGTACATCATGATCTAATGTTCTTTTTACAGCAATACCGAGGTCGCCAGCACCGTAGATCAATGTTTTCTTTCTGGTACCGTTGACCTTTTTTGTGTATAAGAAGAAAATCTTGATAATTGTTCGATATACCGTTAATATCAAAAATGAGAAGAGGGCAAAGAAGATGATTAATGCTGTTGGAATATTTCGTTCAATTTCATTGGCTTGAATAATCAATTTAATGACCAAAAGCACGAATACGCTAAAAATTATAGTTGATAATATTCGGATGGAGTCAATGGCGCTTGTGTAACGAATTATCCCAGTGTACATTTTAAACAAGTAAAATGATAGGGAGCAAACGCTAATAAATAAAATAAACCTTATGCTGAAATCAATATCTAGTAAAAAGCCAAAGTTAAAATCGTAATAAATAACGTTTGCGAGGAGATAGGCAATTGAAACACTGAAAATATCCAATAAAAAAATAATCCATCTGGGTACGATACTGATTTTACTAAGCATGGTATATCTAAATTAATTTAGACAAATGTAGATAATTTTGTTTCATTCCCATCGTCTTCACCTGGATAATCTTTCCATTGAAAAGCATTTCTCAATGGATGACCGCAGCAGTGGATACCGGTATTTTTTAACACTTCATTACGATTGCTGAAGCAAATTTATCTGAGTTTGATTAGATTGATTATTTGTTGTAATTTTAGCTAAAGTCAATTTAATAAAATGAATGAGTTAGGGAAGCTTGCTAATCAGGCTATGATTTCTACGAAAGAGATGTTGTTTGAGAAGAAAAAGAGTGCGAAAAGTCTTTTTATTGGAATTCCAAAAGAGATTTCACTTCAGGAGAAGCGTATATGTTTAACACCCTTGGCCGTAGCCTTATTGGTTGAAAATGGACATGAAGTGCTGATTGAGGCTGGCGCTGGCGCCGGCGCTAATTTCTTAGATCATCATTATAGTGAACAAGGTGCCCGCATTGTAGCGTCACGAGAAGAAATATATCAAGCTGATTTGATTATTAAAGTTGGTAGTCCTACCGTGTCAGAAGTTAAATTAATGAAGGAAAGGCAGGTGTTATTGTCATCTCAACAACCTTCTTTAATGAATGCAGATGTATTAAAGGCATTGATGAATAAAAAGGTGACAGCTATTTCTTACGAATACTTAAGAGATGAAGGCGGTTGCTTGGCCGTCGTGCGTGCGATGAGCGAAATCGTAGGAGCCACAGCGACTTTGATCGCGGGTGAATACTTAAGTAATGCATTCGGTGGTAAAGGGCTTATGCTAGGTGGAGTTACCGGCGTGGCTTCGACAGAAGTAGTGATCATCGGTGCTGGAACGGTGGGTGAACAAGCGGCGCGAACGGCATTAGCCCTTGGTGCACAGGTAAAGGTTTTTGATAATTCAATTTATAAACTGAGACGTTTGCAAAACAATCTCGGTAGTCGCGTGTTCACTTCTGTAATTCAACCTATTATTCTCAACAAAGCTGTGATAAGTTCAGATGTTGTTATAGGTGCTCTGAGAGCGAGAAATGGCCGCTCTGCCTGTGTGATTTCCGAAGAAACAGTGTCGAAGATGAAACCTAATTCAGTCGTTATTGATGTCAGCATAGATCAAGGAGGGAATTTTGAAACGTCGGAAGTAACTTCGCATGATAAACCTGTTTTTCGTAAATTTGATGTTATTCACTATTGTGTTCCTAATATTGCCTCCCGAGTCGCGCGTACTGCCACGTATGCGATGAGTAATATTTTTACATCTATCCTCTTGGATTTTGCGGAATTGGGTGGATTGAAAAATGCAATTTGGAAAAGCCCAGGCATACGAAGTTCAATCTACCTATACCAGGGCAACCTAACCAATGCCGATATGGCTTCTCGATTTAATATGACCGCTAAGGACTTGGATCTCTTGGTCGTATCTTCGTTATAAGGCAAGGTAACGGAGACTTGAACAAGATGAAAAAGTAGCTAATGCCGTTTTAGAGGGGTTGATCATAGAAAATGGTGGTGGGCAACAAAGGCGGCAGAAAAGATGGAAACCTAAATAACTATAAATACAGATGAAAAAAATTCTTATGATCTTATGTTCTTTGATTTCGCTTGTAAAGGCGCAAGAAGTTATCAATCTTTACCAAGATACTATTCCAAATGCCACTGACAAAAGCCGGGCTTTCTTGGAAAAGAATATGCCCAAATTATTTGTTTATACTCCGGACGAAAATATAGCTAAAAATATTGGCGTGCTGGTTATTCCGGGTGGCGGATACTCACATATTGCAATGGATCATGAGGGGCATGCAGTTGCTAAGGAACTGGTGAGCAATGGATATTCGGCTTATGTATTGCAATATAGATTGCCCTCGCCTAATATTATGCGGGATAAGAGCATCGGACCGCTTCAAGACGCCCAACAGGCAGTTCAACTGATACGAACGCTTAATCCTCAGATTAAGAAAGTAGGTGTTATCGGTTTTTCCGCGGGCGGTCACCTGGCATCAACCTTAATTACCAAATTTAAGAAGGATTATATCCCAAATCCCACTCACATATCCCTGAGACCAGACTTTGCAGGATTGATATATCCGGTCATATCTATGCAGAATGATGTGACGCATAAAGGATCAAAAAATAATCTTATTGGAGAAAGTCCATCAGATGAGCTCGTTCAATTATTTTCTTCAGAGCAACAGGTATCACCTGAGGTATGTCCTGTTTTCTTTGTACATGCCAAAGATGATACGGCTGTCCCAATTGAAAATAGTTACAGAATGATGGCTGCACTGGATAAAGTCAAAGTCCTCAATACGCTGTATGTCTTTGAGAAAGGAGGACATGGTTTTGGGTTAATTAATAAGACTTCGGACAAAAAGTGGTTTGATGCCTTTCTATCCTGGATGTCTACTTTAAATTAATCAATCGAAAGGGATCCAATTGGAAATTGTTAAATCAACAGCTTGATTTTTTTGGGGGATTAACTGTGAGATGGTCGTGCAATGCAGGTCAATCTCATTATTGGAAATAACGATCTCATAATAAAAACCTCTGAATTTAGTGTCCTTTACAAAAAAAGGTGATTTTTCCGCGGACGTAATAGAAATCCATTCTTGATGGATAGCAATAGATTTGTCACTTGTTATGCCTAAATTTTGTGCTTGCTCGGGACGTAAAATATTACTTTTTGCCAGTAGTTGGGCCGTATAAGGATGTGATGGTCGGCTATATAGCAAATGGGGGTTGTTTTGATCCAATATTTTGCCCGACTTCATGACAATAAGATTATCGGCCAGGGCGAGTACTTCGGTGGGATCATGTGACACCAGAATTATCGTAAGACCTGTTTCTTTGACAATGTCTTTTATATCTTGTTGTAGTGTATCTCGGAAAGATGCGTCAACTTGGTTAAAAGGTTCATCCATTAACAATACTTCAGGTTCATTGATCAATGCACGGCAGATAGCTACGCGTTGTTTTTCGCCGCCACTAATATCAGCGACTCTTTTTTTTGCCAAATGGTCTATCCGCAAGCGTTGTAAAATCTCTGCTGTTTTATCCTGTTTACGTTTAATATCCGTATTCGGTAATTGTGAAGCCACGTTATCCCATACATTAGCATAGGTGTTTAGATCATCGAATCCTTGAGAAACAAGTTTCATGGCATCGTGCCCAGGTATTAATTTGTCTTTACGTGTGGGAACCCGCCAACCTTTGTACCGCACTGCGCCAGCTGTAGGTTCCAAAAGTCCATAGATTAATCTGAGTAGCGTACTTTTACCACTTCCTGACTCGCCAATAATAGCGGTTATCCTTCCATTTTCGATATCAAAGGAAGCGTTTTCAACGGCAAACTGTACATTGTTTTCATGAAAGGAAAAACTTAAATGTTCAGCGTGGATCGCTGCTAGCCCTGGTACATGAGTATCGGATGGAATATATTGACAAGACGATGGATTAGCCATAATGGACTGTGATATGGGTAGATTAATGGATAGATATTTTACGAGTATGCGCATCTATGATGCTGATCTGTATTTCCTTTGCTTCTTCAGGCAATAAATTTGGAATTTTCTCGGGCCATTCGATGAAGCAATATGCTCCTGAATAGAAATATTCCTCGTAGCCAAAATCGAATGCTTCCTGTTCATCTTTAATGCGGTAAAAATCAAAATGATAGAGTGTTCCATTGTCGGAGTCATATTCATTGACAATGGAAAAGGTAGGACTTGACGTACTATCTTTTACGCCCAGTTGTTCACATAAGTATTTTATAAAAGTTGTTTTTCCTGCGCCCATTGGGCCATATAGTAGAAAAATACGATCCTTTGGAAACCTATTCAAGAGAGTATGGGCCGCAACAGAAAGATCTGCCGTTGTATTTACGATAATTTCCATGTTGCAAAATTACTATTTCGGGAGGTATGTCGCAAAGGGGATGATCATTTCTTCCAATGAAATTCCTCCATGTTGGAATGTTCCGTTAAAATAATTAACAAATTGATTGTAATTGTTGGGATAAACAAAGTAAGAATCTTCTTTCGCGAATACATACGTAGAGCTAACATGGAGTTTGGGCAGTTGCGCATCATGGGGATTCTTGATTGTAAACACATCTTTTTCAATGTAGTTTAAATTTTTTCCTTGTTTATATCTAAGGTTTGTATTTGTGTTTCTATCTCCAACGATTTTACTTGGTTTTTTGACCCGAATAGTCCCGTGGTCAGTTGTGATAATTACACGTACTTTTTTCTGTGAAAGCCATTTTAAAGCTTCTAAAAGAGGAGAATGCTCAAACCAAGATAATGTAAGCGAACGATACGCCGCTTCATCATTAGCCAGCTCACGGATCATGGAGCTATCTGTTCGCGCATGGGACAACATGTCTACAAAATTGTAAACTAGGATATTGAGCTGGTTATGCATCATATTTCCCAGATTATCTAAAACGTCCTTTCCTTGTTCGAGGGTTAAAACTTTTGTGTAGGAATGTTTTATCGGTTTACGGTATAATCGTTTGATCTGATCATCCAGAAACTTGTCTTCATACAAGTTCTTTCCCCCTTCATCTTCGTCATTCTGCCATAATTTAGGGAATCGTTTTTCCATTTCCAACGGTGTTAAGCCGCTGAAAATCGCATTTCTTGCATATTGAGTTGCAGTGGGCAAAATCGAGAAATAATTTATCTCCTCTTCCAGTCTAAAATAATCCGTGATTACCTCGTTGATGATTTTCCATTGATCAAAACGTAAATTGTCTATCAAGACAAAAAAAGTAGCAACATCCTCGTCGAGTACTGGAAATACTTTCTTTTTAAACAGCTGATGGGATAGAATAGGTGCATTCTCGGGATGGTTGATCCAATTGATATAGTTGTTTTCAACAAATTTCGAGAACTGCATATTTGCCTCGGACTTTTGCATCGTCAATATTTCATGCATATTATTGTCTTCGAGTTTTTCGAGCGACAGTTCCCAATAAACTAGTTTTTTATAAACTTCTGACCATTGCTTGAAATCTAAGTTGTCGTTTAATATCATGCCTAGATTGCGAAAATCTTGCTGATAGGCCATGGAAGTTTTTTCATTGACAATACGTTTATTCTCAGTAAGTTTTTTTATTGTCATCAAAATCTGCTTGGGATTTACCGGTTTGATTAGATAATCATCTATTTTAGAACCAATGGCATCTTCCATGACATGTTCCTCTTCGTTTTTGGTTACAAGTACGATCGGAACAGTGGGATTGATGGATTTGATGATAGCAAGGGTTTCAAGGCCAGTTAGCCCGGGCATGTTTTCATCTAGAAATATTAAATGAAAAAAACCATTTTTAAAGGCTTCTACCGCATCATTTCCATTATTGACGGTATCGACTTTATACCCCTTACTTTCTAGAAATAAAATATGAGGTTTTAAAAAGTCAATTTCGTCATCAGCCCAGAGAATATGTGTTTTTTGCATCTTGTTATATATGTCTATTATTTAAGAGAGGTTGATAGTGTTACTCAGATTAAATTGTAACAAAAGAAAATACCTCGGTTATTGAATGGATTTCAATATTGCTAACATAAGCAAATATCGTGCTTCAGATTTATTTTTAACATTTCTTAACGATGAACTAACTATCTTTGTTTTAAGTTTATATTAGTGATAACCATAAGTTTGTGTTTTAAAAACTAGGTTTTCAATTTAATATGTTGAAAAGTAGCATTAATTTATCGCCGCATTGAACAAGAATAAAATCATCAATGATCCTGTATATGGGTTTGTTGCCATTCCTACAGGGTTGGTCTTTGACCTTGTACAGCATCCCTATTTTCAGCGACTTCGTTATATTAAACAAGTGAGTATGACTCACTTAGTTTATCCAGGAGCACTACATACACGCTTTCAGCATGCGATTGGAGCGATGCATCTAATGGCAATGGCATTGGAAACACTTCGTAGTAAGGGAATAGAAATTTCAGCGCTTGAGGAAGAGGCAGTCTTGGCGGCTATTTTGTTGCATGATATAGGGCATGGCCCTTTTTCTCATTCTTTAGAGCATAGTTTGATTGCTGGCGTTTCCCATGAATTGCTTTCTTCGTTACTGATGGATCGCATGAATCGAGATCTAGACGGAAGATTGAGCCTCGCCATTGCTATTTTTAATAATCAATATGAGCGGAAATTCCTCCATCAACTTGTGTCTAGCCAATTAGACGTTGACCGAATGGATTATTTGAACAGAGATAGTTTTTTTACAGGCGTTTCTGAGGGAGTCATTTCATTTGACCGGATTATCAAGATGTTAAATGTTGTTGGTGACGAAATCGTCGTTGAATATAAAGGCCTTTATTCCGTGGAAAAATTTCTTATCGCACGGAGGCTGATGTATTGGCAAGTGTATTTACATAAAACAGTTATCGGAGCGGAGCAATTATTGATTAAGATTTTACAAAGGGCGAAATATTTGACAGCGACTGGCGTAAAACTTTTTTCTACTCCAGCGTTCCATTGGTTTTTGAGCCAGCAGATTGATCGGACAAATTTTTTGGATGACCCGTTGCATTTAGACTGGTTTACTCGTTTAGATGATACGGATATTATGTCAGCAATAAAAACATGGGAACAACATGAAGATGAGATTTTGAGTAAAATGTGCCAGCGAATTATGAAAAGGGACCTATATCGCTCAATTATGAGTAATAAACCTTTTTCAGCAGACTATCTTGATCTAGTAAAAAATACAGTCCAAGAGTCTTTGGGTATAAGAAGGGAAGATATCCATTATTATGTATTTACGCAAGAAATTCAAAATCGCGCATATAATCCCTCAAACGATCAGATCAAGATATTATTGAAGTCGGGCGAGCTTATTGATATTACCGAAGCATCCGATCTTGGAAATTTAGAAGCATTGTCTAAAAATGTATCCAAATATGCATTATGTTATCCAAAAGAGGTAGGATATATTGCAATTCCTTCTATCGGATAGTTATTTTTTAATAAAAAAACATAGATTTGTACCATGCAATTTACTGCTCAACAAATAGGGACATTATTAGAAGGACGGATTGAGGGGAATCCAGAAGTTACCGTAGGTAACCTTGCCAAAATTGAGGAAGGTAAAAAAGGCGATCTTTCTTTTTTGTCAAATCCAAAATATGAGCATTTTATTTACACAACAGATGCTTCTATTGTCATTGTGAATGAAGATTTGCAATTGGCGCAAGCACCCAAGCCTACATTGACCATTATTCGTGTAAAGAATGCTTATGCGGCTTTCTCTACGATATTGAATATGTATAATGAATTTCGTCTTGACAAAAGCGGACGTGAAGAGCCTTGCTTTATACATCCCGAAGCAACAATAGGGGCCGGAGGCTATATTGGCGCATTTGCTTATATAGGTAGAGGCGCAAAGATCGGAGATAATGTGAAGATCTATCCACAAGTATTTATAGGGGACAAAGTCACCATAGATGACAATACTACGCTTTATCCAGGAGTGAAGGTCTATCATGATTGTAAAGTGGGTAAGAATGTGGTTGTTCATTCCGGCGTTGTGATTGGATCGGATGGTTTTGGTTTTGCCCCGCAAGAAGATGGTACTTATAAGAAGGTTCCACAAATAGGTTATGTTCAGATAGAAGACAATGTCGAGATTGGTGCTAATACGGTGATTGATAGAGCTACAATGGGAGCTACTATTGTGCGTGACGGTGTCAAATTGGATAACTTAATTCAGATAGCACACAACGTAGATATTGGTAAAAACACCGTCATTGCCGCACAGACAGGAATTTCGGGAAGTTCAAAAATTGGAGAACATGTGGTTTTAGGTGGACAGGTTGGTGTCGTAGGACATATTGTTGTCGCTAAGGGCTCCCAGATCCAGGCTCAATCGGGGGTTAATAGGTCAATTAAAGAAGAAGGAAAGAAATGGGGCGGAACACCGGTAATGCCCTATCAGCCTCAGTTGCGCTCCAATGTAATATTTGCACGTCTTCCAGAATTGGAGAAAAGGATCCAGGAGTTGGAGAAATTAGTAGAATCGAAGTTAAAATAATCTTTTTTCATTGAAATAAACTGTTATTTAATTGTAATGAAGCTATCATGAGCAGTCTTAGATTGCTACTATTTCGATATATTATTATAATCTCATGATGGTTTTGTCAAAAGAAGTTTTGATTTAAAAATATGTTATTAGAAATGAATGTGAAACAGAGAACCATCAAAAACGAGGTTGAAATTTCAGGGGTAGGTCTTCATACAGGAAAGATTGTATCGATGACGATCAAACCAGCCCCGGAAAATCACTGGTTTAAGTTCAGACGTGTAGATTTAGAAGGTCAGCCTGAGATTTTGGTTGATGCAGATAATGTCACAGACACTTCCAGAGGAACCACTATTTCTCAAAATGGAGCAAGTGTTAGTACAATTGAACATTTAATGGCATCATTAATTGGTCTGCAAATCGACAACGTTCTAATTGATATCGATGGTCCTGAAATTCCAATATTGGATGGAAGTGCGGCAATTTTTGTAAAATTGTTGGAGGAAGCGGGGTTTGAAGAGCAGGATGCAGATAGAGATTATTATGAAATTTCTAATAATATTCATTATGCAGAGCCAGAACGTAAAGTCGAGATCTTAGGAATGCCTATGGATGGTTACCGTTTGACTTGTATGATAGATTTTAACTCACCTGTTTTGGGTAGTCAACACGCTGCGATTACATCTATTGAAGATTTCAAAGCAGAAATTGCTTCGTCACGTACGTTTTGTTTTCTACATGAATTGGAGATGCTTGTGGATCACGGGCTCATCAAAGGGGGGGATCTTAGTAATGCAATTGTCATTGTTGATAAAGAAACTTCTCCCGAGGAACTGCAAAAACTGGCCCATCTTTTTCATAAGGAGACTGTTGCCGTTGCAAAAGAAGGTATCCTGAATAATAATCAACTGCGTCATCAGAATGAACCTGCTCGACATAAATTGTTGGACATGGTGGGTGATCTGGCTTTAGTTGGAAGACCTTTGAAGGGCCATATTATGGCTGCCCGTCCGGGACATGCTGCAAACGTTGCGTTTGCAAAGAAAATAAAAGAGCAGATCAAGAAAGATAAAACACGTAAAAAAATTAAAGTTTACGATCCGAATATGCCAGCATTGTATGATACGGTGGAGATTATGAAAATCCTTCCTCATCGTCAACCAATGCTCATGGTCGATAAAATCCTAGAATTAACTGAGACACATGTTGTGGGATTAAAGAATGTGACCATGAATGAAGACTTATTTATGGGACATTTTCCTGGAGCACCTTTATTTCCTGGTGTACTGCAAATAGAAGCGATGGCACAGACTGGTGGTATCCTCGTATTAAAGACTGTCCCAGATCCAGAAAACTGGTTGACGTTATTTCTCAAAATCGAGAATGCGCGTTTTAAAGCACAAGTCACTCCAGGGGATTCCGTTATTTTTAGATGTGATTTAATGGAACCGATCCGGAGAGGCATTGCTAAAATGAAGGGTGTGGCCATGGTGGGAGAAAAAATTGTCTGCGAAGCAGAGCTTATGGCACAGATCGTAAGAGTAAATAACAACTAAAGAAGTATAGATGATACAGCCATTAGCTTATATTCATCCAGAAGCAAAGATTGCTAAAAATGTGGTCATTGAACCATTTGTAACCATTTACAAAGACGTTGTCATTGGAGAAGGTACTTGGATTGGCTCAAACGTGACCATTATGGATGGAGCTCGGATTGGAAAGAACTGTAAGATATATCCCGGTGCCGTAATTTCTGGTGAACCGCAAGACTTGAAATTTGATGGTGAGGTTACAACTGCAGAAATTGGTGATAATACTACTATTCGGGAATGCGTAACAATCAATCGAGGTACAAAGGATCGATATAAAACTGTCATTGGTAAAAATTGTTTGATTCAAGCTTATAGCCACGTTGCACACGATTGTGAAGTGGGTGATAATTGTGTTTTTTCCAATAATAGTACACTAGCTGGGCATATTACCGTTGGAGATTATGTTGTTTTAGCCGGAATGGTGGCTGTGCATCAATTTGTGAAAATTGGTTCACATGCATTTGTTACTGGTGGATCCTTAGTACGTAAAGATATCCCTCCTTTTGTGAAAGCAGCTCGTGAGCCGATTTCATATGCCGGAATTAATTCCGTAGGATTGCGTAGAAGAGGCTTTTCTGAAGAACAGATTGCCGAAATTCAAAATCTTTACCGCATTCTATTTGTTCAGAATCGAAATCTAGCTAAGGCAATAGAAATTATTGAAGCTGAATATCAGGCAACGGAAATCCGTGATGAAATTTTAGATTTCATCCGTAATTCGGGTAGAGGTATCATGAAGGGATTCAATAATAGAGCAATGTAATTGCATTACCGAATCGTATAGCTTTGGAAATAACTTTAAAGGATATAGGTCGAAGATATAACAGCGAATGGATTTTCAGGCATATTAATTATCGTTTTGAGTCCGGGAAAAGCTATGCTGTCCTCGGTCAAAATGGTTCTGGAAAATCGACCTTGTTGAAGGTTCTTTCTGGCAGCTTATCACCTTCGCAAGGTGAATTGCTTTATACCATGGAGACGAATACCATTGGTATAGATGCGGTTTATCAAGAGCTGTCCATTGCAGCACCATATATCGAGTTGATTGAAGAATTTACCTTACGTGAATTGATCGATTTTCATTTTCGGTTTAAAAGTTACCTCCAAGGTTTTGATAAAGAACGTGTTTTGAATTTGCTAGGATTAGCAAGCGCCTTAGATAAAGAAATAAAACATTTTTCATCGGGTATGCGTCAACGGGTTAAATTAGTTTTAGCCTGCTGTTCCGATTCAAAGTTAGTCTTATTGGATGAACCCACAAGCAACCTAGACAGTGAAGGAGAGGAATGGTATCTGGATTTAATAGATCGTACCAAGCTCGATTTTAGATTGTTTATTATTTGCTCAAATCAAAAAAAAGAATACGAATTCTGTGACGAAACTATTTCAATTGCCGACTTCAAAAAGTAACGAATGAAATTTTTATAACACAATTAGTTTTTGTATTTTTGACGACTCAATAATGAGATAACCGTTTAAAGTTCAATTCAAAAAATGGCTAAGGCATCAGAGGTAAAATCAGGAAATATTTTAAGATTTAATGGAGAGCTAGTCTCTGTAGAAGAATATATACACCGTACACCAGGTAACTTGCGCGCTTTCTATCAAGCACGAATGCGTAATGTGAAGACTGGAAAATTAGTTGAATATCGTTTTAGAGTTGATGAGAGCGTAGAGATAGCACGTGTTGAAACGAATGATTATCAATACCTTTACGAAGATGGCGAATTCTTTGTTGTCATGGACAATAGTACATATGAGCAATTCAATATTCCCAAATTTTTATTTGGTGATTCAGCACGTTTCTTGAAAGAAGGAATGACTGTCATTATTGCTTTTGAAAGTGATGAGCCTATTATGGCGGAGGCACCCAAAAGTGTTGAATTGGAAATTACATATACTGAGCCTGCCGTGAAGGGTGATACATCTACAAATGCCTTGAAAAAAGCTACTGTAGAAACAGGAGTAGAGATTATGGTGCCTTTATTCATTAACCAGGGAGAGAAAGTAAGAGTCGATACGCAAACAGGAAATTATATCGAGCGCGTAAAGTAATATAAGATTTTAGGTTTAGGTTGATTATTCGGTCTTGATAGCGCTCGCTACAAGGCCGTTTTTTTTGCTAGTTTCAATTATCTACATTATTATAAACAATAAGGAAAAAGTCAATTCATTTATTGCTCGCCTTATTGATGAAATAAAAGATATATATTTAGGCATGAAATCTAAAAAGGAATTAAGACAGGAATTTAAAGTGAAAAGATGCCAGCTTTCCAAGGCAGAGGAGGAAAGTCTTAATCGTAAATTACTGTCGCAATTTCAGAAAATTGAACTAGCGAGCGTCCAATATATGCATGTTTTTCTACCCATTGAAAAATATCATGAGCCAGACACCTATTCCATCATAAATTATGTGAAGGAATTTTTTCCGAAAATCACCTTAGTTGTTTCCCGTTCAAACTTTGTGGACTATTCCATGCAGCATTATATTCTTAATCATCAAACGGTATTTGAGAAGAATGAATGGGGAATTCCGGAGCCTGTTTCGGGAACTGCAGTATTGCCATCGCTTATTGATTTTATTGTGGTCCCTTTGCTTGTATTTGATACCGAGGGTTATAGAGTTGGTTATGGAAAAGGATTTTATGATCGTTTTTTTGCACAGTGTGCTACGAAAGTACAACGTGTGGGACTATCTTTTTTTGACCCGATTGAAAAAATATCTGATAGGAATGAATACGACGTAATACTGACTAAAGCAATTACTCCATCTCATATTTATTGTTTTGATTCTGATGAAAGCAATAGCTCACATGGTGTTTGGTGAAATCAGCACGATGTTTATTTTATAGATTCAAGGTGTATTTAAAATTATTTTTTATTTTTAGGCTAAAATTCGACTTCCATGCCATTATGCTGAGACTTTTTCTTATACTTTTTTTTGCCATCATAATATCCGGTCGTGCTGCTTTTGGAATGGATCTGATGGATTCGAATTCCTCTGAAGAAGAAAAGAATTTTTACGAGACATTTATCCGGGAGTCGCATAAGCATCAGACATCTAGTTCAGCGCTGAGCAGATACCTAACACCATATTTCAATCAGGCAATCCGAAAAAACGACAATGCACTGCTTGCAATTTATTATTGCTTGCTAGCGGATCAATCTTTTGATACCGAAGGTGGAAGAAATAGCTTTAGTGACAAATATTATTTAAAGGCGCTCGATCTTGAAAAAGAATATAATTACCAGAATGTCAAATCTTGGGTAAAAGTGATGTACGGGTTTTATCTGTATAGATGTTTAAAGGCATCGGAGGCACTTCCTTTACTATTGGAGGGGGAAAAAGGTTTAGAAGATATACCAAAGGAACTCGTTTTGGAGCTGACGCAGACGTACAAAAAGCTAGGCTATTTCTTTGGATCTTTAGGGGACTATCGATCGGGAATCAAATATTTGGAACTCGGCAAGCAGCAGCAGGGGATTTCTCCAAAATTGAAAGCAGAGATCTTAGATAATTTGGGCTTATTAACTTTAAAAAGTGGTGGGGATACTGCGCAGGCAATGCAAAATTTTGAACTTGCTCAGAAATTGGCACTTTCCGAAAAAGATTCCCTCCGCTATGCGAAGACGTTAGGCAATCAAGCGCTGATTCACGAAGGAAGGAAAGATTATCAAAAGGCACTGTCGCTTTTAGATAAAGATCTAGAAATTTCAAAATCGCTTGGGAATAATAAAAATACCATTTTTGCTTTAATGCTGCGGATTCGCTTAAGTATTACCATGGGATCAAATCGAGCGGTACATCAAATGATCCGGGAAACCGAACACTTATTGGAAGGTGCCGACGATAAGAAAACTATACTTGAGTTAGAGGGGCATAAGTTGAATCTCGCCGTTCAAAATCATGATTTGAAGCAAGAGCTAAATGCACGGCGGCGAATTGAGCAGCTCCAAGATTCATTACGATTCTTAGATGGGGATCCTGTTTTGTCGCAATTAAAATTTATGGCTGACAAGCAAAAATATGCTGATAAGCTCTCATTGGCGCAAGCATTAATTAAGAAGAAACAGGCAGAGACCAGATTGTGGGTGACACTAAGTGTATTTGTATTGATATTATCTTTTTTTATTTATAATACTTTTCGATACCGTGCGAAGAAACGTATACGGGAGTACGAATACCAGTTGTTGAATCTCAAGTATACAAAAGCTGAATTGGATAAGGAATTAACGAGCTCCAAAAGCCAGATAGAAGAGTATATGGTATATCTGAAGCGTAATAATGAACAGATTAATCTTCTTTCTTCTATGCTCGACGAAATGGGTGAGACAAGTGCGAAAGACAGAGATGAACTGAAAACACTTTTGCATTCCCATCTTATAACGGACGAGAAGTGGCAGGAATTCAAATTTTTGCTAGCAAAGGAATTTCCCAACGTGCTGCAAGATATTCAGACTAAGTTTCCTGATATTACCGAATCTAATCTGCGGGTGATTGTGCTGATGAAAATGGGCCTGAATAATAGAGAAGTCGCTAATGTTTTGGGTGTTACTCCTGATGCGATCAAAAAGTCAATGCAACGCTTGAAAAAGAAATTGGGTGGGCAGGCCGAAATGTTGATGGACTATATTTCTGATAAAGAGCTTGTCTAAAGGGGGATTTCTTGATCGTCCTACATACATCATTCAAACAAGTGAATTCATGGCATATAGATTTTCGTTTTTTCTAGGGACGGAGTAGCAATTAAAATCAGCTTTTCTGTCTCTTAAGATTTTTTATAAGGCATTTCATTTGGCTAATATATTTCTTTTGAAAGATTTTTATTGATGGACAGATGAAAATTGGGAAGAAAGCTGACCAATATATTCAAGAATAAGGCTGATGAAGTGTAAGTAGAACCACCGAAATGATGCTGATCAAAGACATATGAGGGCCATTCGATTTTGCTCCCGTCTAAGAGAAGTTTGCGAAAAGGAACAAGATGAAAGCAACTCATCTTAGCTAAAAATATGACCGTCTCAGGAGACGGTCATATGACATAAAGACTTTATAGTGCTTTCTTAAAAACTCAAAGAGTAGCTATCTAATCCAACGGATTTTCTTTCAGATTTTTTTCCCATGCCCAAGCCGAAGCCATCATTTCATCGATGCCCAATTCAGCTTTCCAATGCAACTGTTCAGCGGATTTGGTCACATCACCGTAAACCTTGATGATATCACCATCCCGACGTGGGCCAATTTCATAATTCAATTTTTGGCCGGAAGCTTTTTCAAAAGCTTTGATGGCTTCAAGTACGGAGTAGCCATTGCCGGTACCCACATTGAATACATCATATTTACCGTTAGGGTTACCTTTTTCCAATAATTTGATTGCAGCGACGTGTGCTTTAGCCAAATCAACCACATGAATATAGTCCCGGACACAAGAGCCATCAGTTGTATCATAATCGTCTCCAAACACTGTTAGTTTTTCTCTTTTACCGATAGCGGTCTGCGTAATGAATGGCAGCAGGTTTTGTGGTACACCATTTGGCAACTCGCCTATTAGTGCAGATTCATGAGCACCCACTGGATTGAAGTAGCGTAATGCGATAATGTTATAGTTATCGTATGCAATAGCTGTTTCTTCCAAAATCTCTTCTGCAATTTGTTTTGTATTGCCATAAGGTGAAGCCGCTTTTTTAACCGGAGCACTTTCATTAACAGGAAGTGAGTCTGGCTCGCCGTAAACCGTACAGCTCGAAGAGAAAACAAAATTGATTGGCTTCTCACGGTATGATTCCAAGATATTAATCAAGGAGAAAAAATTATTGTGGTAGTATTTTAAAGGATTTTGAACCGATTCCCCTACGGCTTTCGATGCCGCAAAATGAATAATACCAGAAATATCGCCGTTATTTTTTACAAATTCATTTACTTTATCCGTGTCACAAAGATCGAATTGGTGAAATTCAGGTTTAATCCCGATGATCTTTTCGATTTGATCCAAAATCTTGATATTCGAATTGGAAAGATCATCAATGATTACGGGAATATATCCTGCCTGATGTAGTTCGACAACTGTGTGAGAACCAATATAGCCTGTTCCGCCTGTGACTAATATTTTTTTGTTCATTATTTTTTATTATAGTAAGTAAAATCTTTATGTGATAGGGTTTCCAATGGAACCTCCCTGTAAAAATCTATGGTTTTTTCTAAACCGAGTTTCCGGTCTATTTGAGGCTGCCAATTTAACTTTGCCTTTGCCATACCAATATCTGGTTTACGTTGTTTCGGGTCGTCTATAGGTAATGGTCTGTGGCTGATCTTGCTTGAGCTGCCTGTTAAATGTACGATCTCCTGAGCAAGCTGTAATAACGATATTTCGTCGGGGTTGCCTATGTTTATCGGTTGTATACAATTGGAATGCAACAACCGATAAATGCCCTCGATTTGATCATCGATATAACAGAATGATCGTGTTTGAGTGCCATCGCCAAAAATGGTAATGTCTTCACCACGAATAGCCTGGGCTATAAAAGTGGGAATAGCACGTCCGTCATTGAGGCGCATTCTTGAACCAAAAGTGTTAAATATCCTTACAATACGTGTATCAAGCCCATGCGCATTGTGATAGGCCATGGTAATCGCTTCCTGAAATCGTTTGGCTTCATCATAAACCCCTCTTGGGCCAACAGGATTGACATTGCCCCAATAATCTTCAGACTGTGGCGAAATCAAGGGGTCACCATACACTTCTGAGGTAGATGCTACTAATATGCGGGCTTGCTTTGCCCTTGCCAGGCCTAGGAGATTATGAGTGCCTAACGAACCAACTTTGAGTGTTTGGATAGGGATTTTGAGATAGTCAACGGGACTGGCCGGAGAGGCAAAATGTAAAATGTAATCCAGGTGTCCCGGCACATAGACGAATTTTGAAACATCGTGATGGTAAAAGTCAAAATTTTCGAGTTTGAACAAATGCGCGATATTCTGTAAGTCTCCGGTGATCAGATTATCCATCCCGATAACAGCGTAACCTTCGGCAATAAACCGATCGCAAAGATGGGAACCAAGGAAGCCGGCTGCTCCTGTGATCAAAATCCGTTTGCGATGCTTATTTTCCACTCAATGGTTCCTTATTAATGAAATGGGTTTGATATCTTTGACTAAGATAAACATTATTTTAACAACATGCGTTTGCTTTATTCAATTGGAATCTTTCTTTATGGACTCTTATTGCGTATTTTGGCCCCTTTTCACGCCAAAGCACGCCTCATGGTAACTGGACGAAAAGATTGGTATTTACGGATGAAACAATCGGTTGACTCTACCCAAAAACATATCTGGTTTCATTTCGCTTCGCTGGGCGAATTTGAACAGGGAAGACCGGTTTTGGAGGCCGTAAAAAATAATTATTTGGACCATAAAATAATTGTAACATTTTATTCCCCTTCGGGCTATGAGATAAGGAAAAATACGAACTTGGCCGACCATGTTTTTTATTTACCTTATGATACCTCCAGGAATGCACAGCTATTTTTGGATCTGATCAAACCAACATTTACAGTTTTTACAAAATATGAATATTGGTATTATTATTTTGAAGGTTTGCATAGTCGGTCGATTCCCCTATATCTTGTCTCTGCAATTTTTAGGCCTGAGCAAATTTTCTTTCAAGCTTATGGTTCCTTTTTTCTAAAGATTTTGAGCTTTGTGACGTATTTCTTTGTCCAGAATGAAGAAAGCCTACGTTTATTAAAAGAATATGGTATTCGAAATGCGGGACTGGCAGGTGATACCCGTTTTGATCGTGTGATTGATCTTCCCAAATCCCGTAAGGAAATTCCAGCTATAACAGATTTCGTTCGCACTGCACCGGTTGTCGTGGCCGGCAGCACTTGGCCCGAAGATGAAAAATTATTAAGAGAATTGTTCCAGCGATATCAGGAACATAAGTTGATCATCGCCCCACATGAGATCAATGATGCTCGCATCTCCAGCATACTAACCCTTTGGCCGGCAGCACTCCGTTTTTCGAAGATCGCTACCTATGATAGCATCGCGCTAACGGAGGGCAAGGTATTGATCATAGACAATATTGGACTATTATCTTCTTTGTATGGTTATGGTCAATTCGCTTATATCGGGGGAGGATTTGGAGTGGGCATCCATAATACGCTGGAGGCGGCAACCTATGGTGTTCCGGTATTATTTGGACCCAATTTTAAGAAATTTCAGGAAGCGAAAGATCTTATTGAGCAAGGTGGTGGCTTTTCGTTCACGGATATAAAGGGGCTGATGGATCGCTATCAAGATTTGCAAGATCAATCAAAGCGGATGGAAGCAGGTAAAGCTGCCCGTCAATACGTACAACAAAAAGCCGGAGCGACCCCCATAATCATGAAATATTTGAAAAATGCCAATTTATAAAGAAAAAGGGCGACCAATCTAACCTGACCGCCCCTTGTTATTGTGAAAATTGGATTTTAATAGTAGGTATATCTCCTTACACCCGCAATATGCCGCGATAAGCGCATGACTTGATGCGAATATCCATATTCATTGTCGTACCATACATAGAGTACAATGTTTTTACCGTCAGCGGAAACAATCGTAGCTGGTCCATCAATGACCGAAGCTGCTGTGGTTCCGATAATATCGGTAGATACGAGTTCATTGTTATTGGAGAAGGCAATTTGTTCAACCAGATTGCCTTCTAAAGATCGATCTTTAAGAAACATGTTTATTTGCTCAACAGATGTAGGCGAATTAAGTTCTAAATTTAATATGGCCAGTGATCCATTAGGTACCGGAACCCGGATGGCGTTGGACGTCAATTTATCGGTTAATGTTGGAAGGACTTTTGAAACAGCACTTCCAGCACCGGTCTCAGTAATGACCATATTCAACGCCGCAGCACGGCCTCTTCTGGATTTTTTGTGCATATTATCAACCAGATTTTGATCGTTCGTATACGAGTGTATGGTTTCTATATGACCTTTGATGACGCCTATTTTTTCTTCGATAACAGACAAAACGGGGGCAATTGCATTCGTCGTACAGGAAGCCGCTGAAAAAATAGCCTGTTTTTCCAAGTCAATAGTGTTCTCATTTACACCGTAGACGATATTGGGTACACCTTTGCCGGGTGCCGTCAACAGTACTTGCGAAGCGCCTTTAGAAGCTAAATGACGGGCAAGTTCTTTTTCATCGCGAAAGGCACCTGTATTATCAATAACCAATGCATTATTGATGTCGTATGCTGTATAATCAATATCTTCAGGTTGTTTTGCGGAGATAACGTTGACCGTGATACCATTAATAATTAGCGCGTTATTTTCGGGGTCCGTGTAGACTTCCCCTTCAAATTCTCCATGTATGGAATCGCTTTTTAGAAGTGCGGCCCGTTTTAACAAGGATTTGGTATCATTCGCATCCCTTGTAACAATAGCCCGCAAACGAAGTTGCTGGCCAGAGCCCGATTTGTTAATGAGTTCACGTGCCAGCAGGCGGCCAATTCGACCGAAGCCATAAAGCACAACATCCCGGGGCTTTAGTTCCTGATAATCATGAATTCCTTTTAATTCATTAAAAATAAAAGCAGATAATTCCAGTCCATTGACACCGTGATTGATGCTTTTTGCAGTAAGTTTGCCAATATCAATTCGAGCGGGAGGAAGGTTTGAATTTGCTAATACCCGGGCAGTGTTTAAAACGTCAGATATGCTCAGTGTATGGTTGGTAAGGATTCTAGTTTCCCGAATGTGGTTGAGAATCACACTGACCTTTTCATCAACGAGCTGCTCTCTAAATAAAACGAGTTCAACAGCTTGATTATACCAAAGGCTACTAACAATTTGAACGAGTTCTACGGCAGCATTCTGCTGTTCTTTGTACCTTTTGATTTCTACATCAAAAGAAGGACTATGTAACATAATATTTTATAATAGATTATGGTACAAACATAGTATAAACGGAACTATAAAAACGATTCAATTTTCATTTTGGCAATTATTCAAATAATTGTAGGTTTATTATTGTTATTTTTATAATTTTTAAGGCTATTTTGTTAATAATTTTCAATTATAAATAATTCGGACATAATATGATCCGCCATCAATTTCCCCGTCTCGGTTAATCTTAATTTATTGTTGTCTAAACTTACTTGCTGCTTCTCGACAAATACAGCGGCATCTTCCACAATTTTATTTTTGACAGAATAGCCAAAATTCTTTTCTAGAAGATCAAGATCAAGTCCCCACATGGTGCGGAGTGAAGTCATGATACACTCGTTAATCTGGTCGCGTTCAGAGAGATGTTCAATTTCCAAGGGAAGCTGATTCATTTGTATCGAGCCGATGTACTTTGCGTTATTGGCGATATTCCAGGATCTTGAGTTTCCATTGAATGAATGGGCTGAAGGACCAATGCCGAGATAATGCTTTCCTTTCCAATAATTTGTATTGTGCCTTGCATATAGATGGTTTTTTGCAAAATTGGAAATTTCATATTGTTCATAGCCTGCATCCTTCAATGTTTCGATCAGAAGATTCATTTGATCTGCGGCTTGATCCGAATCAATGGCCGGACTTAGTCCCTTTTTGATGAAATGGTCTAATGCCGTTTTTGTTTCTACCGTCATCGAATAAGAAGAAATATGGGGGATTGCAAAATCGATCAACTGTTGCATATTGTAGCGCCATTTTTCATCTGTCAGTAATGGATAGCCATAAATTAGATCGCAAGTGATATTTTCAAATCCTGCATCCTGAACACGCATGATTGCTGCGGATGCTTCTTGTCTGGTATGGGCCCTGTTCATCCATTTGAGGTCTTCCTCAAAAAAAGATTGTATGCCTATACTAAATCTATTCACCGGAGTCGATCTTAATGCATTCACTTTTGTGGCATTGAGGTCATCAGGGTTAGCCTCCAATGTTATCTCGGCACTATTGCTGATTTCAAAACGTTGCGCAATGGCATCAATGATCCTTGAGATTTCGTCGGCATCCAATAATGAAGGGGTTCCACCGCCAAAATAGATGGATTCGATTCTTTTATCTTCCAAATAGGGAGACCTCAATTCGATTTCCCGTATCAGAGTATTTACCATTTCAGTCTTATATTGCAGTGAAGTACTGAAATGGAAATCACAATAATGACAAGCCTGTTTGCAGAATGGGATATGGATGTAAATCATGTCCACAAATATACCAAGACGGGACCAACTTCTGTCCAACTTCGGAGTTTATTCGCATTTTTCTTCTTTCCGCCTATTGATAGGATCTCATTTCAACAAGGTTTATTGGGCTCCCTTCTAGCTGTCTTCTTGCTTGAATTAATAACATGCTAAGAATCACTCCTGAGTTTATTCGATGGACTTTCTTCTAGATCAGGGCGTTAATGCACTCAAATTTAGCTTGAAGAAATTATCCTTACGTTGAAAAAGGGCGTTTTTGAGATTTTATTAGAAATGGTCGTGAAATAAGGTTCAAAGAAGTTGATAACAAGGTGGTTATTTTTTATCTTGTTGTCAGGTCGGAATTTGCTTAGAAAAGGACCAAATATAAATCGAAAGCCCACGGAGGAAAAATGATCGAAAAATCTATTTCAAAAATACGATATCGCGCAAATTAATAGTTGGGGATATTGAATAGGGAAGAAGAAGGGAATTTATTTAGTAAAGACCTAAGCAGCTGTTGTGGCAGTCCGTTAAACCAATTAAGTATAGTAATGATCAAAAACTTAAACCAATGAAAGATTCATCCCGTCGCGATTTTCTGAAAAATGTTATCGGTGCTTCCAGCATTTTACTCCTTTCACAACAGGGGTTTGCGATAAGCAACCGTCATGAAGAAGCATTTATTGATAAACTACTTCCAGCACCAAGAGGCGGAGGATTTGCTATGGCAGATTTTTGGATCTGGGATCCTTCTGTTATTAAAGGGGAGGATGGCAAATATCACATGTTTGCGTCACGCTGGTCCAAAAAATATGGTTTTGGCAACTGGGTAACCAATTCTGAAGTTGTGCGGGCAATTTCTGATACTGCGGCCGGGCCTTATGAATTTGTTGAAGTTGTTTTGCCTGCCCGTGGAAAAAAATACTTTGATGGTTGCACAACACATAATCCCCGCATTGTTAAAAATGGAGACTATTATGTGCTTTATTATTTTGGGAATAATTATGAGGAACCCAATCCCAACTATTCTGAAAATGTATGGGAATCAGGCCTGGGACAGAAAGCCTGGATGCACAAACGTATCGGGATGGCCTACTCCAAGTCAATCTCAGGCCCCTGGAAACGGGTGGACCAGCCAATTTTAAATCCGAGGCAAGGAGAATGGGATGCCTCTATTACCTCCAATCCTTCGCCAGTAGTCCTACCGAATGGAAAGGTCTATCTGATTTATAAATCATCACCGGTGAATTATAATCCTCCGTTGTTGTTAGGGGCAGCGCAAGCGGAATCGTTTCTGGGGCCGTATCTGCGTTTATCCGATAAGCCTATTTTTTCTTTTCATACCGACCAAAATCACGAAAACGATGTGGAAGATCCTTTTGTATGGCATAATGGTCGGCATTTTGAATTAATTATGAAAGATCGCTATGGAAAGATCTGTGGCGAGGAGGGCGGCGGCATCCATGCATATTCTCATGATGGCATTGATTGGCATTTGTCGAAGGCCGTAAAAGCCTATTCCAAAGTTATTCGTTGGAATGATGGCAGCGTTAGTAATCAGGCCAATTTTGAACGACCGTTTCTACTATTTGAAAACGGAAAACCCACACACCTTTTTGCAGCGACAGGAGATGGGGACCAGCCTTATCAGTTTGAACGTACCTGGAATATGGTTATTCCATTGAAAGTCTCTTAAATTTAGATTTTTGAATATATTTTAGCCAAGTAGGATAGCAAAATAAGCCCCAATAAATTCCAATTTATTGGGGCTTATGAGTTCATTAAAAACACAGCATTTTATATCAATCTGCGGTGATTCCTATGTATTCATGGTTGAATTAGCGTGTTAGGCTATTGTTTGCTGATTCTACATCCGCAAGCCGCAGGGATGGATCTATTGTTATTGTTTTCGGAGCTTTACTGACCGAAAATTTATATTCAGGGTTGGTCCAGAACCAATCTTTTAGTACGGTACGTTTTATATTCTTATAAATATCAAAATACTCCTCGGGTTTTTCACCGCGCATTTCACGTAAAGGGATGTAAAATAGTTCTTTGCTACCATCTTTATATTCAACAAGGATATCAAGTGGCATGGCAAAGTTTGATTTATTGAGCAGTTGTATTTCTGTATCAGTAACATTGCCAATCGCATAGTCAATTTGCCGTGTTGTATTGATAAATAAATTGAAATACCACTTCAGGTTTATTCCGGAGACATCTTCTGCAACACGTTTGAAATCATTTGGCGTCGGGTGTTTGAATTTCCAGATGTCATAGAATTTCAAAAAGGTTTTCTCCAGATTTTCCTGGCCGATAATGTAACCTAATTGTTCGGCCAGCACAGCGCCTTTGTTATAAGCTTCATTACTATAGCCATAATTCGTATTGTAATAGTCGGCAAGTAGGCTCATCGGTTCTTCTTTACCCGAAAGTGCGAGTTTATAATAAGCCCGATAAGCATCTATCAGTGGGTTTGATGCAATGGCTCCCCTTTTTTCGAAGAGATGCTGCATTGCGAGTTCTTCCACATAGGACGTAAATCCTTCATCAAACCATTCGTCTACGGTTTCATTGATTCCGAACAAATGTTGATACCAAGAATGGGCAGATTCGTGGAAGATGACACCAACAAGGCTTTTGAGATTACGGCCTCCAGTAATCAGGGTTGCAGTTCCATATTCCATACCGCCGTCACCGCCTTGGATAATGGTATACGTAGGCCAAGGATAGGTGCCGAACTTAGTGCTGCAGAAATCGAAGAATTCGGTTGATAAGCCCAGGGCCGTCTTCCAGTTTGAAATAACTTCTTTGTCTGTTGGAAGGTAAACCGTATAAACTTTTATTCCATTTTTGCTGGAAGCGGAGTCAACGACAAATTTCGGGTCAGCTGCCCAGACAAAATCATGGATATTTTGGGCCTTGTAATGCCAGGTTGCTTTGTCCTTATTGGTTTTTATTTTGGCTTTTGCTTGATATCCTTTTACTTCATTCGGATTTTGAAGAACACCCGAAGCACCGACCATATAGTTTTTGTTGAGGTGTATAGTAACGTCAAAGTTGCCGAAAGGCGCGATAAACTCGCGGCCAATATATTCATCGAGATGCCAGCCGAATTCATCGAACTGTGCCATCTTCGGATACCATTGAGCCATGGAAAGGGCTACACCTTCTGCCGAATTGCGGCCTGATCTCCGGATCTGTTCGGGCACCTGCGCCGTCCATTCCATATTAAAATTTGCTGTTTCGCCATCTGCAATCGCGGTGGGTAGGGTAACTTCTAAGATCGTACCATCAATCTTATAGCTTGTATTGACCCCATTCATGCTGAGGCTTTTGATTTTTTGGTAACCGATTTGATTGGGTTGCAGGGTTTCGATACGGCTCTGCAATATTGGTTTTTCTTTGGTGCCAATGTTTGACACCATTCGTTTATCTGGGTCACTGATATTTTTCAACCTGTAATCCATCATAGATCCTGGCTGAAATGCATTAAAATACAAATGAAAATAAACTTTTTTTAAGGATTGGCCTGAATTGTTGCTATACTTCAAGGCCATTTTCCCATCATATTGATAAGCCTTTTCATCCACGTTGACGTCCATTGTATAGTCAACTTTCTGCTGCCAGAATCCTTTTTTCTGGGCCTTTAGCTCTTGTCCCCAAATATTTATTACACATAAAAGTGCAAAAAAGGATAATATTTTGATTTTCATGTTCCAAACTTACAAAATTGTCCCAAGAAATGGCGATTAATCGCTCCAATCGTACTAATTGTCATCAAATCTTGACGAAAAGTAATTTGATAGGTGATAATTGGCGTGGTTTTGGCTAGGAAAATTTATCTGTTAAGTTAACAAATATTTACACGTAAATTTATGGAAAATCTGTATTATAAGCCTTCGGGGAAGGTGCCTGCTTTAGCATTAATCGGTTCACTTGTGTTAGGTATTGTCGGAGCAGTTGTCCTGGCCATTATCTACATCGCCTTACAATGGTTTATTCCAATCGTCTATTTCAATGTATTTATTACGCTAGGCTTTGGAGCGGGACTGTTTTATCTGCTTAATTTTTGTTTTAAACAATGGAAATTGAGAAATAAAGGCGTTGCTATTATCATTACGCTGATCGTTGCCATCGTTGGTTTTTATGCACAATGGGCGCTGTTCGTTTCACTGATGTATAATGCTGAGGGTACCATGGGCGGTGATACCTGGGTCAAATCTTCTTTTAGCCTGGAAGGTTTTAAAGCATTTTTTATGCACCCATCTTTTATCTGGGAGGCGCTGCAGGGCTTAAATGAGGTCGGTACGTTTACATTGAAGAAATCGCCTGTTTCCGGAGCAATGCTCTGGGCCGTATGGGCTATTGAAATGGCAATCATACTTATTACACCCATTATCATGGCTTTTCGCGGTATTACCATTTATCCTTTTTCGGAGAAAGACGAAGTTTGGATGAACAAGCGAATTTTGCCTGGAAGATTAAAATTTATTGAGGACAAAGATACCATGGCGAATACACTGGCAAATCATGATTTCGCGTACGTTTATGATCACCTCTCCGATGAGGAGGAACATTTCTCGTTTGCGACTGCGGAAGTGTACGAGTCGGATACCGATGACCATCAATACCTGACCATCTATAATCATCAATTTGTCGAGAAGAAAGGGAAAATGGAAGAGAAAAAGGATGAGGTTATTGAATTCCTGCGAATTAACAGAAACAGCCTATAAAAGCTCCTTAATAACGACGATAACATAAAGACAAAATAGCTCCAGCGATAAATTCTGGAGCTATTTTGTTCAGCAGTCTATTTAACCAATATGCCACCTTTTGCTTTCCAGTCATTGATGGATGCGCTGTATATTTTAACGTCTTTAATCCCATGTTTAGCTAAGATCGAAGCTGCAATTGTCGCCCGGTCCCCAGATTGGCAATGCAGGTATAATTCTTTCTTTTGATCAATCTTGTCCAAATTGTTTTCAATTGTTCCTACGAAGAGATGTGTTGCATTGGGCAAGTGTCCTTCGGTGAATTCTGTAGTGTTCCTTACATCTAAGATTTGAACGTTGGGATTTTTAAGTGCCTTATTCATTTCCTGGAATCCAATGAGCTGCTGTTGTTCCAGAGGAATTCTGAGTTGAGGAATGGTTTCCACTGAAATATAACCCACAACATGATCAAGACCAATGCGCATTAACTTACGTGCAATTTCATCCTTATCCTTTTCGTCCATGATAAGCACAAAAGGTTGCTTGTAATCCAATATCCAGCCAGCCCAGGTATTGAATGTTCGATTATGCTGAATGTTGATGCTGCCCGGGAGAAAACCTTTTGCAAAATCAAATTTATGCCGTGTATCAATAACTATCGTACTTGCCTTGTAAAATTTGGTGAATTCTTCTGGGGATAGTTTGGGGTATTGAGGCACGCTTGTCTGTAACGGACGCATGATTTTGTTGAGTTTCTTCATCATGGCAAAATAACGCGGTGGTTCAGGCTGTCCATCCAGAAGTTCAGTGATAAAACCACTTTCATTATCTTGATATTGAAGTGCCCAATTGCGAATCCGTTCGTAGCCAACGGTTGAATTAGGTACTGCACCCAAGGCTTTACCGCAGGCTGAACCGGCGCCATGGGCAGGCCACACCTGGATGTAATCCGGCAGGGTCAAAAAATGCTGTAAAGACTTAAACATCTGCTGTGCGCCAATTTCTTTGGTACCGATGAGTCCAGCGGCATTTTCTAAAAGATCTGGACGGCCAATGTCTCCAACAAAGACAAAATCGCCCGTAAATATCATCACCGGATCTAATGTGGCAGGCGTATCAATTAAAATAAAACTAAGACTCTCAGGTGTATGTCCAGGTGTGTGGAGTACCTTAAAAATAAGGTTCCCAAGTGGGATCTGATCGCCATCTTTCAACCCGATATGAGGAAACTCATACTGCCAATCTTTGCCTCCTTCGTCGGAAAGATAACATTGAGCTCCTGTTAGTTCTGCCAATTCCAATGTCCCGGAAAGATAATCCGCATGGATATGCGTTTCGGCGATATGTGTGATTTTTAAATTGTTTTCTGCTGCAATCGCTAAGTACGTGTCGACATCTCTTTTTGGGTCAATTACTAGGGCAACACCTTTGGCCTGACAGCCAATTAAATAACTTGAATGTGCTAAAGATGACTCGAAAATGTGTTGAAAAAACATAATAGATGATTTTTAGTGATTTACAAACTGAATGACTTCGAAAGTAAGAATTAGGATGCCTATACTCATCAGGAAGTAACCAAAAAGTCCCTGTAGTCGGACTACCTCCAATCCATCTTTCCATTTTGAACCGATCTGGAGACCTATTAACGTGATTAACGTAAAGATAAGCAATATAGGCCAATTCATGTGGTCCAATAGTTGGCAATTTGTGGCTAAACCAAAGGAGGCATTTAACCCGATGATGAATAAGGATGTTGCAATGGCCTGTTTTAATGGAATCCCCAACAGGAGCACCAAGGATGGTACAATAATAAAACCACCACCGGCGCCGACCAGTCCTGTCATAATACCAACCAGTAAGCCTGCAGTAATTATTTTGAGGATTTGGCCGATATGCAGCGTGACCGCCGATACTTCAAGCTGTTTCCTTCTGCGAATCATTGCTAAAGCGGAAACGAGGATAACAAACGAAAACAACAGCATAATGACGTGGTTCCTTGAAATTGATAGCTCCGCAATATGGAATTGAGCTGGTATGGCGGTCAAAAGGTGGCGCTTGGTCAGGTAGACTGACACTAAGGAAGGGATCAGGAAGATTGCTGTGGTTTTTAGATCTACCTCACCTTTAGTCACTGACTTGACCGAGCCTATCAGGGCCAGTACGCCAATGGAGAACAGGGAATAGTCAAGCGCATATTGTGGTTCAATATGAAATAGATAGACAAAGATCGGTAGAGTCAAAATACTTCCGCCACTGCCCATCAAACCCATGGATAGCCCGACCAAAATGGCCAATAGAAAGCCAGTTATAAATAATAATTCCATTCGCTCTAAATCAAATGCTTTCTTTAAAATTAACCTTTGAAGTGGATTATCCGCTTTTCCCGATCTAAGCACAGCGCTGTTAGTGGTAAATCAAAACTCAATGGGGCAATTTGTTTCTCAGCACACCATAGATCCATGTTCCCAAGATGGCAAAGAGCAATACAATGCCCAATGTCCAATAGCCAGAACCTATCAACGCAAACATAGGGCCCGGGCAGGCTCCAGTCAATGCCCAGCCCAGTCCGAAGATGGTCCCCCCTGCCAAATAGCGTGTGACACTTTTGTTCTTGTCCAGAAAGGCAATCGGCATGCCATTGCTGTCTTTGACCTGTTTGCGCTTTATAATTTGTACAAGGATAATCGCTGTTGCGAGTGCCGTGCCGATCATACCATACATATGAAAGGAGCGGAACTGAAACATTTCATAAATCCGATACCAGGAAGCCGCTTCTGATTTGTATAAAATAATCCCAAATAAGATGCCGATCAATATAAATTTTATTGCTTTCATTTATGCGAAGATTAAAGGAAATAAGAAATGAACCATGATGATACCCCCGAGGAAAAAGCCAATGACAGCGATTAAAGAGGGGAGCTGGAAATTACTGAGCCCTGAGATAGCATGTCCGGAGGAGCAGCCTCCGGCATATCTTGTCCCAAAACCTATCAATAATCCACCGATGCTCAGTATTAAAAACTGAAACCAGGATCCATTAAAAATGAAAATAGATTCGGGAAGGTAGCCCTGTAGCTGATCAACTATCCCAAGTTGCTTTAGATCGGCAATACTCTCCGCGTTGATCTGAGCAGCAGAACCGTCACTTAGAAAATTATGGGCAATAAATCCTCCGATGGCCGTTCCAAGTACGACAAGGAGATTCCAGGATTGTGTCTTCCAGTCGAAGCGGAAAAAAGAGGATGACTTGCCCGCTCCTAATATCGTGCACATCGTCCGCAGGTTGTTGGACATGCCAAAATCTTTTCCCTGTTTTAGCAATAAGTACATGACTAGCGCAATTAAAGGCCCTGAAACATACCAAGGCCATGGTTGTTTGATGTATTCCAATATCATAGCTTATTATCCTTAAGTTATAAAACAAAGGTACATACTGTTCTTGCAAAAGCCTGTAACAAATGTTACCGTAGGATGTAAGCCATTACATATCGTAATACTCAATGTTGGCGTCCTTGAGAGCCTCGACTAATAATGGTAGGTCATCTTCTTTTTGGAATAATTTATTGCGCCAAGTGCGAAAAGCGGAACCTTTATTTTGGTTTATAATAATCAGATTCCCGCCAGAGCGTCTGAGATTTCGGATATGTGAAATGTTGCTCAGGGGGAATTCAATAGTTTTCTTTGAATTGCTGATATGGAGTGCATCCGCCTCCAATCGCCATGTTGATTCGAGCGTGGAACACTTGATAGCCAGATAAAGCGCCAAGGGAACCATCAGAAGAGCTATAATGATTTTATATATTTCCTGAATCGGGACTTTAGACATCCCTATCCCTATCAGTAAGATCGAGGTTAATAGAATAAACATGTATTTCCCACGATGCAATGTTGAAAGATAAAATGTTTGTGGACTACTCTGCATACTTTTTTATAAACTTTCCTTTTGCATTAATATAATAAAAATTCTCGAGGTCTTCGCTGACCAGCGCTAAACCATTTTCAAAGGCCTGTGCATTCTGGAATTTAAATGGAATGACGACTTTTCCATTGTAGTCGATATATCCATATAGGTTGTCTTTAAAAGCCAATAGTAATTTTTCGCCAGCAAATGATAAGAACTCCTGATTCGCAGGAAGTAACTTTTTGCCCGATTTGTCAATAAGCTGATAGGCTTGGTCTTCAATAATCAGTGCCAGGTTGTCACTGTATTCAGCTACCGTTTCATATTTTGCGGGGATCAATACATTGCCTCTCAGATCGAGCACGCCGGTATAATCCCCTTCGGTGTATAGCGCGTGGCTTAAGCTGGGAATGGAGATAAAATCATATTTTGCAGCGAGCAGTAGTTTTCCTGTATTATCCAATAGGCCATACTTCTGGTCTTTCATAAAGACTAACGGTGCACCTTCAGTATCTAAACTTAACGATTCATATTGACATGGGATAACTTCTCTACAATGCAGGTCGATCAGGCCAAACATCTGGGCTGCATCGGTGACGATTGCGTAATCACCCACGTAGGCGTAAATGGATGCATATTTTGCAGGAGTGAGTTTATTGCCTAAGCTATCCTGTACGCCAAAATATTCAGTAGTGGGGTCCTGATACCAAGATAAATGGTCATTTAATGCAGAGTCAGCTGCGGCTTCTTCGGCTTCCCCTTCTTCATAACCTTCTGGAATTTCGAATAATGCCGTATCGTAAGGGACTTCTTCAACTGTTGTCGCCTGAATGCCTAACCCTTCTGCGCCAATATAAAGAGCTGCTCCAGGCACCTTTTCGAGATAGTCGTAAGTCCCCCAGTATAATTTGGGCAATTGTTCTGCATACCAGACCGTGATTTCAGTTGTTTTATCTTTACTGCCGGCCAGGTTGAATATCGCCTTTTTGCAGGGCAAGCCTGCGATAATTTTCTTCTCATTCGGGACTAGACTGATTTCAAAATCACTGGAATAAGCATAATCCGCACCTTCTGATGTTTCAATAAGCTTGCCGGACGCTAGATCGGTCACTGTATAGGTTTTGCTGTTTTCATCTATTAGATAGGAAGTCTCTTCTTTTATATTGCTAATCTGTACTGATTTTCCAAAAAGTAGTGTTTCTACGCGCATCTGATCGTTGCAGATATAGGCATGCATCAATGCCTCACCGTTGCCAGCCAATATTTTGATAAATTCAGAACTGGATGTGTCTGTACCTGTTTCGGGATCTGAAAACTGATAGGTGATTTTGAATAGTTTTTGTTGCGCCGAACTGGTTTTAACAAAAATTAATGTGAAAAACGCTATGCAAAGGAAAAAATGTTTCATTAGGAATACAAATTAAAATACGAATGTATTGAAATTTGACTGGTTTGTGAAATAATCTTTTGTCATTTGAGAAAAATCATGCAAAAATTTTGATAATATTGTACGCAAATGCCATTTTGTAAAATAGATGATTAAAAATGACATCGGAGGTAACTCTGCGGCTTATATCATCGTAAAAAGTATCATATAAAAGTCAAGAAAAGTCGAATTTCATGATAGACAGCTGTTTATCTAAGACCTATGCTGATATTTTTGTATTTTACAAACCTTAAATTTACTTTTTAAAACAATATCTGTGGAACTATTGCTTATAGAAGACGAACCGTCGGTCATATCATTAATAGAAAGAGGGCTAAAGGAAGAAGGCTATAACATTAGCATTGCAATGGATGGCTATACTGGGTTGAAAATGGCCGGATTAAATCATTATGATCTCATTTTGCTCGATGTAATGCTGCCTGGGATGAATGGTCTTGATGTTTGCAAAAACATACGTATGTCCAATAATGAAATTCCGATAATTATTCTAACGGCATTAAACCAAACAGAAGATATTGTTGCTGCTTTTGAACGTGATGCTGACGATTATCTCACCAAGCCGTTTCGTCTGGAAGAACTAAAGGCCAGGATCAATCGCTACAGCCGTAAGTCCAAAACCGTTAGCGAACAAAAGAATGTGCTGACATTTGATGATCTGCAACTGGATCGGGACAGTAAATCGGTACAACGAGGAAATACGCCCATCATACTCACAGCTACAGAATTCCGTTTGTTGGAATTTTTGATGCTCAATCGCAATAAGGTATTGACACGGATAGATATCCTGGAGGAAGTATGGGGGATGGACGTTGATCTAAGTACGAATGTCGTGGATGTGTATGTCAATTATCTCCGCAAAAAAATTGACAAACAGTTTGCACGTAAATTAATCCATACGGTTATCGGTATGGGCTATGTCATCCGTCATGAAAATTAGGACCAAGATTGTACTCTTATTTTCAATCATCAGCACGCTTTTGCTTGTTGTCTTTGCCTTATATGTCTCTTATTTTACCTACGATAGTTTGCAGACTAAGTTTTTTCACCGATTAGAAGAAAATGCAGTTATCGTCGGTGATCATATTGTCCATCAAAAGGAAGAAAACAAAGAATTATATATTCAGGTAAAACGCAAATACCTCAAGCAGCTGTCCGAAGGGACAGACCATTTGCTGCGGGTGGTGAAAGGCAGCGACAGTATTCGGTTTAAACCTAACTTGCCCATGCCCATGAGCTTCTATAAGGATGTTATTAAGAATGGCAAAGGTAGGTATATGCACAATGAAACGGCCTTTGTTGCGGTATTCTTTAAAGACAATCTCCATCAGGGCAATCTTATCGTCGTGTCCGAAGGCATAGATGAGTATGGACATGACGAGCAGCGTCATTTAGATCGTACCCTGATTACAGGTGGGCTTTTAGCCATTTTACTGATTATCCTGATGTCATTTTATTTTGCGGACCGACTGCTCAAACCAATAAAGGATATCAACCGTGATCTGGGGAAGGTGGATATTTCAAATCTGGACTATAGACTTTTTAGTAAATTCAGTAACGCCAAAGATGAACTGGGGGTACTGATCGCAAACCTGAATTCCATGCTTAGTCGCCTGGATATTTCGGTGCAGTCCCAACAGAGTTTTATCGGCAATGCGTCCCATTCGCTAAAAACCCCTTTGACAATCATTGGCGGTGAGGCAGAGCTGGCGCGGAACCTTATTCCCAAAGAACATGAAGCATATTACTCGTTAGAGACGATTGCAAAATATGCCGATAAAATGGAGCTTATTATCAATAACTTACTCCAATTGTCCCGCATGGGCTTTAAAGGGGAGGTAGATAATAAAGTAGTCATCCGTATTGATGAATTGCTCTATGAAATTTATAAGGCGGAACGGAGCATCTATAAGGATTTTAGGCTATCTTTTGATCTTACCCAGATCCCCGAGGATAGTGATGAGTTAACTGTCTTTGCTAATCCTGATTTATTTTATATTGCTTTTAGCAATATCATCTCCAATGCATATAAATATGGTAATGGCGAGCAGATACAGATTGCCATCAGCTGTGATGACCAAAATATTACAGTTAAAATATTTGACAAAGGCATCGGAATTCCTCAGAAAGATCAACCCCATATTTTTACTTCTTTTTATCGTGCTTCCAATGTTGGGGATATCTATGGAAATGGCCTTGGACTTGTTTTAGCAAAAAATATCTTTGATCTACATGGTGCGGAGCTAACCCTAATCTCAGCCGAAGGACAAGGTACCCAAGTGCTTGTCAAATTGCCAAAAATTGTGTTCTAATCTGATTTTAATCTCATCCTTATTCCATTTTTAATTTGCTGTGATATACTTGTACACGAATTAGGTATATCAGATGAAACCATCATGATTTATTCAAACATATAAACGAATAAATCTGATCGCTTCATCACGAATAAAAAGCGATTTAAACGGATGAAAAAAACACTTTCACTTATTACAACCTTGGGTTTGGGCGTTGTGACATTAAATGCACAGACTCAGGCTCCAGTGGATTCTATTCCCGCAGAAAGAAATAGCTTATTATCCAGAAGTAGTTTATTGTCAAAAGAACCTGCTAGGGCAAAATCATTCCAATTGGATGTTATGTTGCGCGCTGGTCTGCAATCTGATAATGGGGATGGCTCCGGCCAGGCAAAGGCTAATTTGGATGATTCCCGTATTTTGATGAGCGGTGACTACAACGAGCAGCTTTCCTATAAAGTACGCTTTCGGCTGAATAGATCATTTGCACCGACCAGTCAGGACAATGGTTCAAGGGCATTGGATATGGCCTACATCAAATATAAGTTCGGTAAAGATCTCAAATGGTCGATCACAGCAGGTAAGCAGAGTGCTATTGTGGGAAGCTACGAGTTTGAAAACAATCCAATTTACGAGTATAAATTCACGGATTATGTTGATCGCATCCTGAATTTATTTGTAGTCGGTGGAACATTGTCCTACGAAGTTAATCCCAATCATTCCTTACATGCGCAAGTGTATAATACCACAAATGACAGTTTTATGGACGTGCATAGCAAAAATGGTTTTGCAGTAGGTGATCTGGAGCGTTCTGACGTACCAATGGGGGCTTATTTTACTTGGATAGGTGCCTTTATGGATAAAAAAATAAACACAAAATGGTCTTATAATATCTCTCAGTTTGCAAAAGGACATACCAATCATTCCATTTCCTTGGCAAACAAGCTTAAAACTCCGAAACAGATGCTCTATTTAGACTTGCAGTACTCCTATCTGGGTGTTGACCATGCTTTGATCGCTTCATCCGCCATCAATGACTTTTACGGACGTACGGGTACGGGACGAGTTTTGGCAAAGGATGTCAGCTATACCTCCGCAATCCTGCGGTATGATCAATTTTTGAGTAAAAAATGGGAGATGGCGCTGAAAGGTGGTTATGAGACGGCGGGAGCAAAAGATGATGATGAAGTTGGCAAAAATTTCCGCCAGAACTGGACATACTTTGCAGCCCTGCAACATAAGCCTTTTCACAATCAGGATCTGCGATTTTACCTTGGTTACGTAGGTAATACCGTAAACTACAAAGGATACATGAAAATCGACAAGAGCCAATATAACCGTGTTGCTTTTGGAGCATATTTTACGATCCCAGTTTTGTAATAATCCTTTAACAAAAATAACAAACAAATATTTTTTATGCGTTTAACACCGAGAGAAACCGAAAAGCTGCTATTGCATTTAGCAGGAGAATTGGCTGCAAAGCGACTAAAGCGTGGGGTAAAACTGAATTACCCTGAATGTATTGCCTATATCAGCGCTCAGATTATGGAGGAAGCAAGAGATGCAAGATCCGTTGCAGACTTGATGTCGTATGGCACGACTTTACTAAAAAGAAGTCAGGTCATGGAAGGAGTTCCCGAAATGATTCATGATGTACAGATTGAGGTTACTTTTCCGGACGGTACCAAGTTGGTCACTGTTCATGATCCTATCCGTTAATAAAAACTATAATAATATGATTCCTGGAGAATACATTTTAAAGAAAGAAGAAATCAAGGCAAATGTGGGACGAAGGACCGCTAGCGTTGTTGTCAAAAATGAAGGCGATAGACCGATTCAGGTGGGGTCGCACTATCATTTTTTCGAGGTGAATAAATTGCTGTCCTTTGACCGGGAAAAAGCATTTGGCATGCGCCTGAATATTCCTGCAAGTACAGCAGTACGGTTTGAACCAGGTGAACAGAAGTCCATTATTCTAGTTGAATTTGGCGGAAGTAAAGAAATTCACGGATTTAATGGATTGACAAATGGAAAGTATACCGACCAGCATGTCAAAACTAAAGCCGTTGAGAAAATGAAAAAATTAAAATTCAGACAATCTAAATAATATCGAATGGGAGGATGGAATAGACGCGAATGGATCAAGGTTGTAGGACTCACTGCATTGGGTTCTACCGTTGGTCTACATGCGCTTGGTTTAGATAAACTAGGTTTAGATAAATCATCTGTTAAATATATTGATGGGGAGCTTTATATCCCCAGGGACAAGTATGCTGCTCTTTTTGGTCCAACAACTGGCGATAAGGTACGTTTGGCTGACACCGAACTCTTTATTGAAATCGAGAAAGATTTCAACGTATATGGCGAAGAGAATAAATTCGGTGGAGGAAAAACGATCCGTGATGGTATGGGACAGTCTGCCCGTGCATTACGCGATGAAGGCGTTTTGGATTTTTGTATTACCAATGTGATCATTATTGACCATTGGGGTATAGTGAAGGGTGATATTGGAATCAAAGACGGTAAAATTGTTGGTATCGGAAAAGCAGGTAATCCTGACGTACAGGATGGTGTCACCAAAGGAATGATTATCGGCGCATCTACCGAAGTACATGGTGGTGCAGGTTATATCCTTACTGCTGGTGGTATTGATACGCACATTCACTTTATATCACCACAGCAGATCGAGACCGCATTGTATTCCGGGGTAACCACGTTTATCGGTGGTGGTGCTGGTCCGGCAGATGGTACCCTTGCGACGACTGTTACATCAGGTAAATGGTATATCGAACGTATGTTTGAAGCTTTTGAAAATCTGCCGATCAATGTCGGGTTTTTCGGTAAAGGTAATGTTTCGACAACCAAACCAATTGAAGAACAGATTGAGGCTGGGGCGTTAGGAGTCAAAATCCACGAAGATTGGGGTGCTACACCTGCAACGATCGATGCCGCATTAAAGGTTGCTGATAAGTATGACGTGCAGGTGGCAATACACACAGATACATTGAATGAGGCGGGTTTCTTAGAAGATACTGTTGCTGCCATCGACGGTCGCGTTATTCATACCTTCCATACCGAAGGAGCTGGTGGTGGTCACGCACCTGATATCATCAAAATAGCGATGTATCCAAATATCCTTCCCGCATCTACCAACCCGACAAAACCGTTTACAGTGAACACTGCAGAGGAACACCTGGACATGTTGATGGTCTGTCATCACCTGGATAGAAATGTGAAGGAAGACGTTGCTTTTGCTGATTCACGTATCCGTCCGCAGACGATTGCTGCTGAGGATATTCTTCAAGATATGGGGGTATTCTCCATCATGAGTTCGGATAGTCAGGCGATGGGACGTGTGGGTGAGGTGATCTCACGTACATTCCAGACTGCGCATAAAATGAAGATACAACGTGGGCCTCTAGCAGAAGATAAAGCACATGGAAATGACAACTTCCGTGTAAAACGTTATATTTCCAAATTCACGATCAACCCTGCGAAAGCGCACGGAATTGATAAATATATCGGATCTATTGAAACAGGTAAATATGCTGATTTGATCTTATGGAAACCTGAGTTATTCGGTGTGAAGCCAGAAATGATTATCAAAGGCGGTATGATCTTGGGTGCGAAAATGGGAGATGCAAATGCTTCTATTCCTACACCACAGCCAATTATCTACCGGCCGATGTTCGGAAACTACGGGAAGGCAGTGTCAAGACTGTGTTTCAACTTCGTTTCAAAAATATCGCTGGAGAATGGAAATATCCAGAAATTGAATTTATCACGTAAATGCTTGCCTGTAGAAGGCTGTCGTACAGTGATGAAAAAAGATATGGTACATAACCATGCTACCCCAAATATCGTGGTCAATCCCGAGACATATGAGGTAACGGTGGATGGTGTGTTAGCGACTTGTGAGCCATTGAGCGAACTTCCGATGGCACAGCGTTACTTCCTGTTTTAATTCAGCATCTATGATTTTAGCAAGAGACATTAAAGGCAATATTGGGACAAACATCAAGGAACAGCGTGCTGAGCTTGATTTTTTAGAACTTGAATGGTTCGATACCGAAAGACGTATCATCCGCGGATTTACCGTTCAAGGCCGGGAAATCGGATTTAAAAACCTAAGTGAAGATCCTTTGTTTGATGGCGATATCCTCTTTGAAACCGAAGAGCTCCGCATCGTTGTCCGAATATTGCCCTGTCCTTGTTTGGTCGTACGACCAAAAAATGTATTGGATATGGCAAGAATATGCCTGGAAATCGGCAATAAGCATATCCCTGTCTTTATCAATAAAGACCATGAAATCATAGCGGCTTATGAAAATCCGCTGTGGGAACAATTGCAGCGGGCGGGGTTTGCCCCAGTCAAAGAATCAAGGGTAATTGAACGTACGCATACATTGCGCATTCATCAGTATGCTGTGGTGCAGAATAAGATCAGCCTGGCAAAAGAGACGTAATGTGTGTTTTTTTCTAACGGCATGATTGCGAAGAACGATATGCCGCGTGCCAGTCATAAAAAACAAATCGAGTGTAACAAGTTCATTGAGATTAATGAAAACAAACACCATAATAATTTAGATATGAATCCATTGTTGACATTGATGCAGATCAATGATTCTGTTTTTCCGATTGGAGGATTCACACACTCCTACGGATTGGAGACCTATATAACCAAAGGGTTGGTACATGACTCAAAAACAGCCAAGGAATATGCACAGACGCTGTTGGAGCATAGCTTCTATTACAACGATGCTGCTTTTTTTCATAAGACCTGGCAATTGTGCGAAACAAAGGCAACGAAGAAGAGGGTGGCTGAATTAGACGCATTGATCACAGCCTTTAAGGCACCCTATGAAATTCGGGACGCGAGTAAAAAACTGGGAATACGTTTCTTGAAGCTGACCGAAAAATTGCAGCCAGTTAAACGTTGTTCTGCTTATTTAAAAGCGATAAATAGCCAGGAACTGCATGGGCATTACGCGATGGCATTCGCCATGTTTGCACATGCACAAGGGATCAGTTATACCGATGCACTGAGTGCTTTTTATTATAACTCACTCAATGGTATTATGACCAATTGTGCAAAACTGGTTCCCATCAGTCAAATGGACGCACAGCAGATTCTGTTTAAACTGCAGCCATTGATCAACAAGCTGGTTGCTGCACAACCTGCGTTGGAAGAGGATTTGATGGGCAATTGTTGCATCGCGCAAGATATTCGCTGTATGCAGCACGAAAAGTTATATACGCGGATCTATATATCATAAAAACGAGCTATATGGCCCGTGATTAAAATTTATTTGAACCGTTTGAAGGAAGCAAATTTTAAGGATGATAACGTCCTTCGATTGCTAGAAAAAAATAAAGATGAAACCATCATGATTTATTCAAACTGAGTAGGGCGAGCTCATGAATGCCGCTTAAAACAGACACCTAATGAATAAATCTGATAGCTTCATCACCATTGAAAAGCAAATTTATACGGATGAAAAAGACTTCAAAAAGAAATTACGTAAAAATTGGTGTTGCCGGACCTGTTGGATCGGGCAAGACTGCTCTGATCGAACGATTGACACGCTCGATGTCCGCAGATTATAGTATCTGTGTCGTTACAAATGATATTTATACCCGTGAAGATGCCATGTATTTGCAACAAAATTCAGCCCTGCCTGCCGAACGCATCATTGGCGTGGAGACGGGTGGATGTCCGCATACAGCAATCCGTGAAGATGCATCTATGAATATTGAAGCGGTGGAAGAGTTGGCCAACCGGTTTGAAGATGTTGAGCTTATTTTTGTTGAAAGTGGAGGAGATAACCTGACAGCAACGTTCAGCCCGGATCTGGCAGATTTGACCATTTTTGTTCTTGATGTGGCAGAAGGGGAAAAAATGCCGCGTAAAGGTGGTCCCGGTATCACGCGCTCAGATTTGTTGCTGATCAATAAAATTGATTTGGCACCCTATGTACATGCTGATTTGGACGTCATGCGCCGGGATACATTGCGTATGCGCGGAGAACGCCCCTTTATTTTTACGAATCTGATGACATTAGAAGGTCTGGAAGATGTAAAGAAATGGATTAGAGAATATGCTTTATTGGAACAAGTAGGTTAAGCAATAGGATATGGATAGCAAGATAATATTAAATGTAGCCAAAGAAGACGGTAGAAGCCGGCTGAAGGAGAGTTACCATAATGCACCTTATAAACTCACCCATTACGGAGCAGCAAATCTAACTGACCATCTGGAAATGATTATCATGAGCGCATCACCTGGTATCATGGATACAGATCATCTTCATATTAACGTTCATGTAAAGGAAAATGCACAGTTAAAGCTGTTTACACAATCTTTCAATAAATTGCATCCGATGAAAAGCGGTGCGAGCCAGCATACCGATGTACAGGTCGCATCTGGAGGGATATTTCATTATATCCCGCACCCGGTAACACCTTTTAAAGATTCTATATTCAAAGCAACTAACCACATTCATTTAGCGGCTGATGCGGTTCTGATGTGGGGTGATATTATCAGTGTCGGCCGAATCTATATGAAAGAGGCATTTGAGTTTGACCGTTTGCATACACAGACTAAGATTTTCAGGGCCGGAAAACTAGCCTTTATAGATAATCAACTATTGAGTCCTAAAATACAGCCGATACAGAAAATGCTATTTTTTGAAGGCTATACGCATCAAGCTACTTTTTTATTCTCGGCTCCTTTTGCTCAGGAACTAAAGAGCGAACTAGATGAAATATTGACCTTGGAGTATAATGATATCTCTTATGGCTTTACACAGGCTTCATCAGATGTTGTTATCCTGCGTGCACTGGGATCAGACGGTGAATTGCTCTATGATTTCTTACAGATGCTTGGCCAATTGTGCTGGGATTTTACCATGCATAAACTGTCCGAATCAGAAGAAGCTGAAGTCATTGAAAATGAAATAAATCTATCTTTACCAATTGTGGTGGAGTCTGTTAGCTCAGCTAAGAAAAGCACAAATAATGCAAGTAAAAGAAAGGTAGGTAAAAACAAACTGGAGGAAGAACTGAAGTATGCGTAAATTGAAAGAACCTACCGAAATCCTCATTGAATCCATTCACAATTTTGAGCAGGTCAAATTCAATCGAGAATCGGACATCTTGGATCTTTCCTATTTTGAAGTGAACAAGCGGGTCATCCATCGAAAAACGCGAAAGGGTAATACCGTAAAAATACAACGGGATGACAGCACCTCACTGCAATCGGGACAATGCATTTATCACAGCGAGGATCTATTTATCCAAGTGAATATCTTGCCCTGTCTATGTGTATTGCTCGACAGTCAGGATCTTTCGGTGGTCGGGGAATTTTGTTTTGATGTCGGCAATCGGCACTTACCTGTGTATCTGAAATCGGATGGGCGCTTTGCGGTATCCTATGACGGGCGGCTATATCAGGCGTTAAAAGAAAAATATAATGGTTCTATTAGTTTGGAGAATGCCATTCTGGAACCGGACGAACAGATTACTTCTATTCGCAACGCAAAAAAATAAAACTTACGATGAGTACAGAGGATGCTTCTTCAAATTTAATCCTGGCCGCCTGTCTTTATTTTTAGGCTGCTTGAAAATGCTGAAAAATTGTGCATTTTTGTTGCTATGACATTTGGTGCGGAATTGCAGGCGTGGTATCAACAACATAAGCGTGATTTACCATGGCGGGAAACAAAAGATGCCTATAAGATTTGGCTTTCTGAGATTATCTTGCAACAGACTCGTGTAGAGCAAGGTTTACCTTACTATTTGCGGTTTGTGGAGCGGTTTGAAACGGTCGTTGACTTTGCTAATGCCGAGGAGGATGATATTTTACACCTTTGGCAGGGGCTGGGTTATTACTCAAGGGGACGAAATATGCATAAGGCTGCACGAATCGTCCGCGACGAATATAATGGTGTTTTTCCAGTAGATTATAAAACTCTTCTAAGGCTTCCTGGAGTTGGAGAATATACCGCTGCTGCAATATCATCTTTTGCCAATAACGAAGCACAGGCCGTATTGGACGGAAATGTATTCCGTGTGCTGTCGAGATACTATGGAATAGATACGCCAATTAATTCCAGCGAAGGGAAGAAAATTTTTTCGGCACTTGCCCAAGAAAATTTGGATCAGGATCATCCCGCATTGTATAATCAGGCCATTATGGACTTTGGTGCGATTCATTGTAAGCCAAAACAACCGCTGTGTATCACATGCGTATTTAATACGTCCTGTTACGCTGTTCTTCAAGGCGACGTGGATCGGCTACCGGTTAAGCTTAAAGGTAAAGCAAGTAAGGAGCGGTATTTTAATTATTTTATCGTTAGGGACGATACACAAATTTTGATGTCAAAGCGTGGGGAAGGAGATGTCTGGCAGAATTTATACGAGTTTCCTTTAATTGAATCCGATCGATCCTTAAATATTCCAGAGATTCTCATAAATGCGCAATTTGTTCAATATTTTGGAGAAAACGCTGAGGTGAAGATCTTGCAGAAGCAGACAAAACATATTCTCAGCCATCAGAATATCTATGCGACATTCTTTGAAGTGCGGTTAAAGGGCAATCTAAATCAAAAAAAATCCAATTGGGATTATGTATTTTTAAAAGATTTAGATAAATTAGCTAAACACAAGTTGATCTTTACCTTTTTGGAAAGATCAAATTTTTAACCATTTATGCTTTTAAATTATGTCAGGAGTTAACAAAGTTATTTTAGTGGGGCACCTTGGAAAAGATCCCGAAATTCGCTATTTAGAAGGTAATGTTTCCGTTGCCAGTTTCCCATTGGCAACTTCAGAAACGTATAACAAGGACGGAAAACGAGTCGAACAAACCGAGTGGCACAATATTGTCATGTGGCGCGGTTTGGCGGATGTGGCGGTAAAATATCTTACTAAAGGCAAATTGGTCTATATAGAAGGTCGATTACGTACACGCACGTACGAAGACAAAGAGGGTATCAGACGTTATGCTACTGAAGTGGTTGCTGAGACATTTACTCTTTTAGGACGAAAATCAGACTTTGAACCAACTGGAGCTACTAATGCAGGAAATGCTGCAAATACCCAAGCGCAGAAAGCCGAGGATAAAGAAATCGAAGTTGATTTTACCGAAAACGACCAAGAAGATAATCCGCTTCCATTTTAATTGAACTTAAAATAATTTTGAATATTGGGCAGATATTATTTTACAAGAATATAGTTATGGGCAAAGAGCAGATGAAATTCTGCTCTTTTTGTTTTTGGGTATATTCTTGCTTTCCTTTGACACGGATACCAAAATCATTACTACCAACGTAAAGAGTTAACTAAAAACAGCTTTCCGCCTCATTTCTGTTGAAATTTTATTAATAGGAGCGCTTTCGACACCGTTTGAGAGATCGCTAAAATTTCTTTTTAGCGGAAATTTTGGCTATGTTTGTCGTAATTATGTTGCAAGATAAAATTACGCAGTATACTGAAGAAATTAAGGCGTTTGTGCCATCTTCTTCAGCCGATGTAGAAAATTTCAGATTGAAGTTTTTGGTTTCCAAGGGAATCGTAAAAAACCTTTTTGATGAATTCAAAACAGTTACTCCTGAAGAAAAGCGGACTTTAGGAAAAGTATTGAATGAATTTAAGCAATTGGCAGAGCATACATTCAAAGAATTTCAAGAGAAATTTGGTGCTGGTGAGAAGCAGAAATCCCAACAAATTGAAGGTGATTTAACATTGCCAGGTAACGGGTTTCAATTAGGGTCCAGACATCCAATCTCATTAGTCCGTAAAGAAATCGTTGAGATCTTTAAGAAATTGGGATTTGTCGTTTCGGAAGGACCGGAGATTGAAAACGACTGGCACAATTTCTCCGCGTTGAATTTTCCTCCTGAGCATCCGGCGCGTGATATGCAAGATACATTTTTTATTAAAAAGCAAGAAGGTAACGATATTACGCTGCGGACACATACATCATCTGTTCAGGTTCGGCTTATGGAAGCTGGCAAACCACCTTTCCGGGCGATCATGCCTGGGCGCGTGTACCGGAATGAAGCAATCTCTGCACGTGCACATTGTTTCTTCCATCAGGTGGAGGGGTTATATGTTGATGAAAATGTGTCATTTGCTGATTTAAAGCAGACCTTATATCATTTTGTTCAAGAAATGTATGGCGAGGGTACTAAGGTACGTTTCCGTCCTTCTTATTTCCCATTTACTGAACCTTCTGCAGAGATGGATATTTCTTGTACGATCTGTAAAGGCGCTGGCTGTAATCTTTGTAAATATTCGGGTTGGGTAGAGATTTTGGGTTGTGGTATGGTGGATCCGAATGTACTTGAAAATTGTGGCATTGATAGTAAAAAATATTCGGGTTTTGCTTTCGGTATGGGTATCGAACGGATCACAAACCTTAAATATGTGATTAAGGATTTGCGCCTGTTTTCCGAAAATGATACGCGTTTCTTGTCTCAATTTGAGACTGAATTAATATAAATCTATGCGAATAAAGACTGTTAAAACCATCGCATTACCGTCATTCGCCAGGCAAGATAAATTTTGCATGGCGAATGACGGTAATGTGATGTGTGGTAGTCTTATCTGAAGAATATGGAACCAGATCATATCATTGAATCCATAAAAAGAACAGCACGGGAACTCTTTCGTCAAAATGGTTATCATAAAACCAGTGTAAACACATTAGCTAAAAAAGCCAAACTTGCCAAAGCAACTGTTTATAAATATTTTGATAGTAAGGAGATGATCTTGCACGCCATCTTGATGGATTATCTTCGGGCAAGTTTGCAAGATATTTTAACGACGGCAAAATATGAGGATGATATGGCTTCTTTTTTGGCATCCACCATTCTTCGTGTCAGCCGGTTGACTTATACAGCTTGCAATGAGCTGATTGGCTGGGAGTTTATTCGTGAGTCTGCAAATGCGCAGGAGTATCTAAAAACTCTTTCTGAAGATCTTGAGTTTCTGCTCCTGAGTACATTTATTCAGAATGAAAAAATTAATGAGGCGATCAGTGAGGAAAAACTGACATTTTTGATCAAATCAAGTAAGAGCATAGTGTTTTCATTTGCTTTTACTGCAGTTTCGGATGCTGACGTTCGTAAAAACTTTATTTCTTTTCAAAAAGAGATTCTTCCGTATCTCGTGCAAGCAACGATGTTATAGATAACTATACATTTTATTTGTTATTACCTGCCCGATTTTTAAATAAACTTTTATTTTTTGGTGGTTATTTATGGTCTCTTCCTTAATTAAGGAGATTGTGCAGCAGCATAATCCATAGTGCCCCAGTAGTAGTTCTATATACCTGAATAATTTTTGATTTTTCTAAGACAATCTAGCCCAGTGAGAAATGATTATAAAAAATTGTATTTTTGCGAACTATGAGTAGAAGAATTCCGCAAGAAAAGAAGTTCTTGAAAGATATCGCAATCATTGATATTGCCGAAGAAGGTAGAGGTGTAGGGAAGACCGATGATTTGGTTTTGTTTGTAGAAAAAGCTGTCCCTGGTGATGTTGTAGATGTAGAGTTAATGCGTAAGAAGAAGAATTTTGCTGAAGCTCGGGTGACGAGTTTAAAAGAAGCTTCTACATATCGCGTAGATCCTTTTTGTGCGCATTTTGGCGTCTGTGGGGGCTGTAAATGGCAACATATGAGCTATGAGGCTCAGTTAAAATTCAAACAACAATCTGTTGATAACGCCTTATCGCGTATTGGGAAAGTAGATACATCTTCGATGGAAGATATTTTGGGGTCAGTACAAACGGAATATTATAGAAACAAACTAGAGTATACCTTTTCGAATAAGAAATGGTTAACTTCTGTTGATGAGGATGCATCGCAATTGGAGATGAATGCATTGGGTTTTCATGTGCCGGGACGTTTTGATAAAATTTTGGACGTAGACCATTGTTTTCTTCAGGAAGACCCTTCCAATGAAGTTCGGAATACCATACGGGACTTTGCATTAAGTAATGGAATGAGCTTTTATGATCTGCGCGAGCATACCGGAGTATTACGCAATCTGATCATCCGTATTTCGTCTACTGGTGAAATGATGGTGATTGTGGTGTTTGCCTATCCAGAGGAAGGCCAGGTGGAATTATTGATGAATTTCATTAATGAAAAGTTTCCTCAAATTGCTTCGCTCCTGTATATCGTGAATCAAAAGCGTAATGATACCATCTTTGATCAGGATATTCACGTGTATGCAGGTCGTGATTTTATTTATGAGGAGATGGAAGGTCTTCGATACAAGGTTGGACCAAAGTCATTTTATCAGACCAATTCAGCGCAGGCATATGAGCTTTATAAGATTACACGTGATTTTGCGGATCTAAAAGGAGACGAGCTGGTGTACGATTTATATACGGGTGCAGGTACAATTGCAAATTTTGTTGCTAAGAAAGCAAAAGAAGTAATTGGGGTGGAGTATGTGCCTACTGCCATTGAAGACGCGAAGGTCAATTCAGCGATCAATGATATTCACAATACGAAATTCTACGCTGGGGATATGAAAGATGTGTTGACACCCTCATTTATTGCGGAACATGGTAAACCAGATGTGGTGATTACTGATCCTCCAAGGGCAGGTATGCATGCAGATGTTGTGGCTCGTTTATTGGAGATGGAGTCTCCAAGAATTGTTTACGTCAGTTGTAATGCTGCGACGCAGGCGAGAGATTTAGTCCTATTGGCAGAAAAGTATGATGTGAAGCGTATTAAACCGGTGGATATGTTCCCGCATACGCAACACGTTGAAAATGTTGTTCTATTAGAACTAAAAAAATCATAATATTATGGAAGTAGAGGATTTATTTTCGGGCAGTGCAAGAGAGGAATCAGCGCAATCTACTGGACCGAGTCCATTGAAAAGTTTGCAGATTGATCTTGATTTTTATAGTGAGTCGATCCGTGAAGTTGCGATGGAGATCATCGAGGAAGGTTATTCTTCCTACCCGATTTTTGTGGCACATCAACATGAGGTTTCCGTGGGAGAAGTGATCTTGGACCGTGTAGAGCTGGAAACCAATTGGACAATCAATGCATCCACCGTGGAAGAGTTTATAGAAATGGATATCATTCAGGAGGATCGTAAAGCTACTTTTATTCAAAATTATAAATCCGCTAAGGAATATATGTGTTTGTTTGTCGTTGTTGCTGAAGGGGCCAATTTTGTTTTTTATCCTTATAAATAGACAAGGAATATTTAAACTTTTTTAACAATACAATTGTCAAACTATTACTATTTTTAGCGAAATGGGCTGGAGGCGTGATGGATTCAAAGGAGCTGATTTAGTTTATCGCTTTCACAAACGCTAATGGCAATACTAGATGTCCAATAAATTGGCGTGACAATAAGAATATATTCCAATGGAGAGAATACACATACATATAGCAGGGCTATTAGGCATATTGATGTTGCTTTTGACAGCATTCGGAGCAAAGGCGCAACATATACAGAAAGTGTCAGGTATGGTGATGCAGAAGGGGACTGCCAATAGAATTGGAGATGTTGTGGTACTGAATTTGCGTACGAGTAGATCGGCGTTGACAAATTCTTTTGGTGTCTTTACAATCGATGCTTCTGTAGGAGATTCTCTTTCGTTCACTAAGGTGGGTTTTTCACCTGTAAAGACTGTATTGACAAACCTGAACGAGTTTTACATTGAGATGCAGGAAGGCATTAAGCTCGAAACAGTGATCGTAGAGCGGAAATCGAAAGAGGCTGAACTGAATGAGGCGATGGGAAATTATTCCAAGAAAGGAGTTTATAACGGCGGGAAAAATAAATTTGGAACCTATTTAGGGAGTCCTGCTACTGCACTTTATAATCTATTTGGACGGGAAGCAAAAAATGCGAAACGTTTTGGACGTTTTATGGATCGGGAGAAGGAAGAATTGCAGGTAGATCGTATTTTCTCACGCGCGGCTGTCCAGAAGTTAACAAAATTAGATAGTGCAGATCTAGATGCCTTTATGGTACGTTATCGTCCCTCATTTGATTTAGCTGAACATTGGGGTCAATATGATTTAATGCACTATGTGCAACAGTCGTTGGAGGATTTTGAGGCAAAGGGGCGCCCAAAAGGTTCATTGTTGCCAGATATTGAGGTGAAGACCCAAGAGAAATAAAACAATTTCCTTTCCTTGCTGTTACTTCTTGTGAACAGTGACTATCGATATTATTTGTAGTAGATCGTCCTCATTTCTACAGGGCGTAATGCTTTTTTTTGAGTATCGTAACAAAAAAGTTGAAAAAGAATGCTTTTGGCACTTTGTTTGATTTTAACATGAACAGTATTTAGTTTGAATTTTAAAAGTCTTAGATAGATATGAAAATGAATAGAAAATTAGCTGTATTTGGTTTGACTGTTGCGACCTCAGCTATGTTATTTGGAAGTTGTTCTACAATCCAAAATACAAATAATACGACCAAAGGCGGCGTAATCGGTGGTGTTGCCGGCGGTGCCTTGGGAGCTTTAATTGGAGGTAAAGCTGGTAATACAGCTATTGGTACATTAGCAGGCGCGGCAATTGGTGGCGCAGCGGGTGTATTGATTGGTAAGAAAATGGATAAACAAGCTGCTGAGATTTCTAAAACTGTGGAAGGTGCTGAAGTAACACAATCTGCAGAAGGTATCGTTGTGAAATTTGATTCAGGTATTTTATTTGATTTCAATAAATCTGATTTGAAAGCCACTGCAAAAGATAATATTGCCAACTTGGTGACAACCTTAAACAAGGAACAAGGAACTGAAATTTTGGTCATTGGACACACGGATAACGTAGGTACTTTAGCTGCGAATGACAAAGTTTCGTTGGACCGTGCCAATTCGGTACGCGCATTTGCTGTATCTAAAGGCTTAGCTTCTTCACGTATTAAGACTGAAGGAAGAAACTTCTCTGAACCAATTGCAAGTAATGATACTGAAGCTGGACGTGCACAAAACCGTCGTGTGGAGATCGTTATTGTTGCTGGTGATCAAATGAAGAAAGAAGCAAAACAACAAGCTGGTCAATAAGGAGCTGAACAGTTTGTTCCTTTGGGATGCTATGCTGTTTAACGCTTGGTAGAAAGTTTTGTTGAATTTCAAAATAATATAGGCACGGAAACTTATCCGTGCCTTTTTAATATCCGTGATAAGGGAATGCGAATGCTTGCTAAGCATCTAGCAGCAACTATAAATCAACAATGACAAGCGGACCAAATAAACTGGGAATTCCTTGGGACTTTTAAAAGACAAAATGTTTAAGCATCATAAATCTTATTGCGAACACACATCAACGGTAGGTTAATTGCTTATAAAATTTGACAAAGTATAAACCATATTTCTGGCTGACAAACTGTCATTATATGGATTTTAATTTCTAACTTTGTAGTCTTTGAAAATTGAGCTATGCTAGATTTAACACATACAACTAAGGAACACGACGAATCTCGTCAGGGTGAGGCATTGTTATTGGAACAGGATCCAAAGATCAGTAATGGACGCAAACTGTATATTGAAAGTTATGGTTGCCAAATGAACTTCTCGGATAGTGAGATTGTTGCTTCGATTTTGTTGGATAAAGGTTTTGAGACGACAAAGAATTATCAGGAAGCGGATGTTGTCTTTATTAATACTTGTTCAATTCGTGAAAATGCAGAGCAGCGTGTTCGCAATCGACTGAAAGAATTTGAGGCAGCGAAGTCCAAAAATCCTGGAATGATCGTCGGAGTGCTAGGCTGTATGGCTGAGCGTTTGAAGTCCAAATTTCTTGAGGAAGAAAAATTAGTTGATGTTGTGGTAGGTCCGGATGCGTATCGTGATCTTCCTAATTTAATTGATAAGGTAGATGACGGTGCAAAAGCAGTGAATGTACTGCTGTCACGTGAGGAAACTTATGCAGACATTAACCCGGTCCGATTAAATTCAAATGGCGTAACGGCTTTTATTTCGATCATGCGTGGTTGTGACAATATGTGTTCGTTTTGTGTGGTACCATTTACCCGGGGACGTGAACGTAGCCGCGATCCACATTCTATTGTCAAAGAAGCGCAAGATCTATTCAACGCGGGTTACAAAGAAGTAACATTGCTAGGGCAAAATGTGGATTCCTACAAGCATTCAGCAACGGTTGCAGAAGGTGAAGCTCCTGCTGAGACGGTAACTTTTGCTAAATTGTTGGCTATGGTGGCGGAAGTCAGCCCGCTTTTACGGGTTCGTTTCTCCACATCACATCCCAAAGATATTACGGATGAGGTCTTACATACGATCGCGTCATATGAAAATATTTGTAATTATATCCATCTCCCAGTGCAATCTGGTAACTCTAGAGTATTAGAGCTCATGAATCGTACTTATGATCGGGAGTGGTATATGGAGCGTGTAGACGCTATCCGTAAAATTATTCCGGATTGTGCGATTTCTACTGATGTTATCACAGGATTCTGTACAGAAACCGAAGCAGAACATCAGGAAACATTATCGATGATGGATTACGTGAAATATGATTTTGCTTATATGTTTGCTTATTCTGAAAGACCGGGCACATTGGCCGCAAAGCGCTATGAAGATGATATCCCAGAGGATGTTAAAAAACGCCGTTTGACGGAAGTAATCAATAAACAACGTGACCATAGCTTATATCGTTACCAGCATTTTGTTGGAAAGGTATGTAAGGTACTTATAGAAGGTTTTTCAAAAAGATCTGAGTTTGATTTTTGCGGTCGTAATGATCAAAATGCCTTGGTTGTATTTCCGATAGACCCTCGTTATAAACAGGGAGATTATGTCAATGTACGTGTCGAATCATGTACATCAGCAACCTTGTTAGGTAAAATTGTCGATTAAGAAAACTTAATATAAATTTATTTCCAACTGGAAATTTATGGATAATCAAGATATAAAAAATAGGTTTGGAATCATCGGTAACTCACCGTTGCTAAATCGGGCGATTGATATTGCCCGGCAGGTGGCTCCAACTGATATTTCTGTATTAATACAAGGTGAGAGCGGTAGTGGTAAAGAAGTTTTTTCGCATATTATCCATCAATTGAGTTCCCGCAAGCATGGGCCATTTATAGCGGTCAATTGTGGCGCAATACCAGAGGGGACAATAGATTCTGAATTATTTGGGCATGAGAAAGGTTCCTTTACCGGTGCTCACGAAGCGCGTAAGGGCTATTTTGAAGTGGTTGATGGTGGAACAATTTTTTTGGATGAAGTAGGAGAATTGCCTTTAGGTACGCAAGCCAGATTATTACGTGTTTTGGAATCTGGAGAGTACATTCGTGTAGGGTCATCAAAGGTCCAAAAAACTAATGTACGCGTGGTGGCCGCGACAAATGTCAATATGTTTGAAGCAGTCCAAAAGAGTAAATTTCGCGAAGATCTGTATTATCGTTTGAACACTGTTCCTTTACGGGTTCCCTCACTTAGAGAACGACCTGAAGATATTAATTTATTATTTCGGAAGTTTATTGTAGATTTTTCAGAAAAATATCGCTCTCCTGGTGTCCAATTGACAGAGGATGCGCAGAATATGCTGCGTAATTACAGCTGGCCAGGAAATGTACGCCAGTTAAAAAATGTTGCTGAGCAAATTGCTGTTTTAGAAAAAGAGCGTGTTGTGAACGCACATACGTTACAAAACTATTTGCCAAATGAATCACGGACCAGTTTACCGGCCATTGTTTCATCGACTAGTAGTGCAAAAGAAGATTTTTCTGAAAGAGACCTGCTTTACAAGGTTTTGTTTGATATGAAGAAGGATATGGTGGATCTGAAAAAGCTTGTCGTGGAGCTGATCCAGAAAGGTGTAGACTCTTCTACATTTGATCAAAACTCTCCTTATATCAATCAACTCTATCAGGAGATTGAACCACAAATGAAATCGGAGTCCGAGGGCTACGGTGTTGCACCGACATTGACAATACATTCTCCTAACAATACAGCAAATGTTTTGAAGAATCCTGTTAAAGAGGATGATTATTTACAAGATGCACAGGAAGTAGAAGAATCCTTATCTTTGGTAGATAAGGAATCAGATCTGATCAAGAAAGCCTTAAAAAAACATCGTGGTAAACGTAAGGCTGCGGCGCAAGAACTGGGGATTTCCGAAAGAACTTTGTATAGGAAAATTAAAGACTTAAATTTAGACTAAGGTTTTGCACATGTTGTCAAGAAGAATTTTATATACCTTGCTCACAACCGCTTTTCTATTCATCATGAATAGTTGTGGCGTGAAATATGGATTTACAGGAGGGTCCATTCCAGAGGGGATGAAAACAGTTAATATTCAATATTTTGAAAATATAGCCCCTTTAGTTTATCCGACTTTAAGCCAAAACTTTACAGAGGCTTTAAAGGAACGTATTCGAAATCAATCCCGATTAAGTCAGGTCAACCAGGATGGTGATGCTACTTTTGAAGGGTTTATTACAGATTATACAATCAGTCCAGCCGCTGTTGAGGCGGGAACAGATCGCGCGGCGATGAATAGAATGACCATTACCATTAAAGTGTCATATCATAATAAGATTAATCCAAAAGACGACTTTGAACAGCCTTTTACGCGCTTCAAAGAATTTGCTGGGAATCTTCAGAGTGTACAGGAAGAGACCTTGGGTAAGGAGATTATTCAGATGTTGACAGAGGACATTTATAATAAGGCATTTGCCAATTGGTAATCCTATTCCAAAATGAATATTACTATGCCATTATCGAATAGCGAGCTTTTTTTTCAAGCAATCAATCATTCAGAATCTGTCGATGAAGATATGATTTTGGCTTTGATCGAAAAGTATCCATATGCGCAAAGTTTACGATTTATATACGAACGTAAAATCTTTGGCGAAAGCAAGCCTGTTCAGAATCTATCGGCGACATTACTTTATGCACCCTCTCCAAACTGGTTATATGAATTTATGCATAGCAAGGAGACAGTGGCCGTAAACGAGATAGAATTGGATGATATATTGGTGAGTGAGGAGGCAACTGAGGTAACTGTAGCGACAGAATCTGAAGTTGAAGAAGTCGGGAAGACGGATGAATTGGATCGTTTGATTCAGGCAGGGGTAGCCCAGGATTATTTTCGTTCAAATGAAGCGCAGCCACAGGTAACCCTTATTGAGGAATCCGAAATAGAGGAGCCTCTTTCCGCTGAAATTGCTATTCAACCCCTAAAGGACGGACATGAGCGTGTTACGGTCTATGATGACGATACAATGCCCTATAGCTTCTTATGGTGGCTACACAAGACGAGACTTGAGTATGCTGAAACATACCAGCCTTACGTTAAATCCCCGTTAGGGCCAATGGCGCCATCAAACGATGATATCGCAAAGATTCACGAAAAACTGGATAGTCAGCTATTGGATCAACAAATCCGGGAAAATATTTTCCATTTGCAATCACCGGAAGCGAAGCTCAGCGATGAAGTAAAAACAACAATTTCTTTCCAGATTCCGCGTAAGACAGATGAGGTGATTGAAAAATTTATCCGCGAGGAACCTGTGATCCAGCCTTTGCAGGCTGAAAAATTAGATTTGGAAAATAAGGCGCGAAAAAGCTCGGAAGATCAATACTCACTGGTTACGGAAACCCTTGCAAAAATATATACCGAACAAGGTTTATATCCTAAAGCAATAGACGTTTACAAAAAATTAGTTTTGAAATATCCAGAAAAAAATGCTTACTTTGCGGCACGCATAACAGAATTAGAAAAGAAATTAAATTAATTATATAAAGAGATGCAAGGATTATTAATTGGTCTTATCATATTAGCTAGTATTATTTTAGCATTTTTGGTTTTAATCCAAAATCCGAAAGGCGGCGGTTTATCATCTGGTTTTTCCGGAGGAACAAACCTTATGGGGGTCAAACGCACCGGAGACTTTTTGGAAAAAGGTACATGGATCATGGTTATCGCCATTATGATTTTTAGTTTAGGTGTTAATATTATGGGGACATCGCCAAGTACATCAAAAGGTGGACTGGGAGGTCAAATTGAAGCACCTGCACAACCACAGGGTCCCTTGAACTTAGGTACACCGGCTCAGCAACCTTCTGGTACTCCAGCAGGGCAAGAACAAGCTACTCCAGCGCAATCCGAGCAAAAAACTCCTGCTACAGCGCCAGTAACTAAGCCAGCTGAAGAGGCTAAAAAATAGTAGCCAACAAAGAAATTCAAGAGGCCTCGTCTATGTATTAGACGAGGCCTCTTTTTTGTTATGCGCAGTTTGTCAGTTTGCTTTTTACAAGGTAGGATTGGAATGAGGGGCGAGGGATTGTAAGGTTGTCAGACAACAATGACAGTGTGACAGCAAAATGTGATTTTATTTATTGAAATATTAAGTTTTTGGTGAAAAATTGTCTTATACTTCTGCTTATTTACAATTGGCATAAAAGATGATGTGTCTATAACGATTATAACATAAAAATAAATTCAATAACAGATAAAAAGTAAAATTAATTATGGCATTAAGTATCAAACCTATCGGAGACAGAGTAGTCGTAGAAGCTGCTCCAGCAGAAGAAAAAACAGCTTCAGGGTTATATATTCCTGATACAGCAAAAGAGAAACCATCTCAAGGTACAGTGGTTGCTGTAGGTACTGGTAAAGTTGACGAGCCGTTGACTGTAAAAGTAGGTGACAAAGTATTATACGGAAAATATGCAGGTACTGAAATTACTTATGAAGGAAAAGAGTACTTAATTATGCGTGAGTCTGATATTTACGCTGTTATCTAATTAAAGGTCAGGAATTTCAAATGAGCTCATTGTAGCTCGAATCAAAAATCAACAAGTTATTGTATTATTGAGTTGGTAATGTTATTTAAGCTCGATACTAAACACTAAAATAAAATGGCAAAACAAGTAAAATATAACGTTGAGGCTCGTGAGGCCCTTAAAAAAGGTGTAGACACGTTAGCAAACGCGGTTAAGGTAACATTGGGTCCAAAAGGACGTAACGTAATTATTGAAAAGAAATTCGGTGCACCAGTAATTACTAAAGATGGTGTTTCAGTTGCGAAAGAAATTGATTTGAAAGACGCCTTAGAAAATATGGGTGCTCAAATGGTGAAAGAAGTTGCTTCCAAAACTGCTGATCAAGCAGGTGACGGTACAACTACTGCTACTGTATTGGCACAAGCAATCGTTGCTCCAGGTATCAAATCTGTAGCTGCTGGTGCTAACCCAATGGACTTAAAGCGTGGTATTGACAAGGCTGTTGCAGCTGTCGTTGCGAACTTGAAATCTCAATCTCAAGAAGTTGGTCAAGACAATAACAAAATCAAACAGGTCGCATCAATCTCTGCGAATAACGATGAAGTAATCGGTTCATTGATCGCGCAAGCGATGGAAAAAGTTGGTAATGATGGTGTTATCACTGTTGAAGAAGCAAAAGGTACTGAAACAGAAGTAAAAACTGTAGAGGGTATGCAATTTGACCGTGGGTACTTATCTCCATACTTTGTTACAAATTCTGACAAGATGGAAGCGGAATTGGATAGCCCTTACATTTTGATCTACGACAAGAAAATCAGCAACATGAAAGAGTTGTTGCCTATCTTGGAAAAACAAGTTCAAACTGGCAAACCATTATTGATCATTGCAGAAGACTTAGATGGCGAAGCGCTTGCAACATTAGTTGTTAATAAAATCCGTGGTTCACTGAAAGTAGCAGCGGTAAAAGCGCCAGGTTTTGGTGACCGTCGTAAAGCGATGTTAGAAGATATCGCTATCTTAACTGGTGGTACTGTAATCTCTGAAGAAAGAGGTTTCAAATTAGAGAATGCTGAATTATCTTACTTAGGTCAAGCTGAAAAAGTTCAAGTTGACAAAGATAATACAACGATCATCAACGGTGGTGGTAATGTAGAGGACATCAAAGCTCGCGTTGCTCAAATCCGTTCACAAATCGAGACAACTACTTCAGATTACGATCGTGAGAAATTGCAAGAGCGTTTGGCAAAATTGTCAGGTGGTGTTGCTGTATTGTACGTAGGTGCGACTACCGAGGTAGAAATGAAAGAGAAAAAAGACCGTGTTGATGATGCTTTACATGCAACTCGTGCTGCAGTTGAAGAAGGTATCGTTGCTGGTGGTGGTGTTGCTTTCATCCGTGCTACAGAAGCTTTGTTAAATCTTAAAGGTGAAAACGAAGATGAGCAAATCGGTATCGATATTATCAAACGTGCAATCGAAGAGCCTTTACGTCAGATCTGTAATAACGCAGGTATTGAGGGGGCAGTTATCGTTCAAAAAGTAAAAGAAGGTACAGGTGACTTTGGTTACAACGCTCGTACTGACCGTTACGAGAACTTAATTGCAGCAGGTGTAATCGATCCAACTAAAGTATCCCGTGTTGCTTTGGAAAATGCAGCTTCAGTTGCTTCTATGTTATTGACAACAGAATGTGTATTAGCTGACGAAGCTGAAGAAAACCCTGTAGGTGCTGGTGCTCCTCCAATGGGTGGCGGTATGGGCGGAATGATGTAAGATCATCCAAACTATCTGATATAAAAAGCTCATCTGGAATACCAGATGAGCTTTTTATTTGAGGTCTAATATCCTTTTGCCGTATCATCTCCACGTGGATCGGCGCCGGTCTGCAATTTGCCGTTTGGAAGGACAAGAATGTTTTCTACACGTCCGATATTTCCTCTTGGGTTTATTATATAGCCATCCTTTATTAATTTGTCCCGAAGCGTCATATCAATTGCATCCTTTTCAACATCAATATGGTCCGGGAGCCACTGATGGTGAAACCGGGGTGAACTCACAGCGGCTTGTGCATTTTGACCAAAGTCGATCACATTCAGTATTGTCTGGAAAACAGAGGTAATAATAGTCGAACCTCCCGGAGTCCCCACAACCATAAATAGTTTACCATTCTTTTCCAGAATAGTTGGAGTCATGGAACTTAACATTCTTTTCCCTGGTTGGATTTCATTAGCCCTTTCCCCTGTCAGCCCATACATATTAGGAACACCAGTTTTTATCGAAAAATCGTCCATTTCATTATTCAGGAGAAATCCTGCCCCATTCACAAAGACACCCGATCCATAAGAGTCATTTAGTGTCGTGGTAATAGATACAGCATTTCCTTCCTCATCAACAATGTTGAAATGTGTTGTTTGTTCGCTTTCATAGCCCGGAATGACATCAGCATTGACATTTTTACTTAATGTCGCCTGACGGAAATTAAAAGGTTTAAGTTTAGCCGCATTTGTAGTGGAATCCACTAGTTGCTGTACAGGGACATTGATAAAATCAGGATCCCCTAAATACTTTGCCCTATTTGCATACACATGACGTTCTGCTTCTACGATAACACGTATTGTGGAGTCTGTCTGGAATCCCCAACGCTGCAGGGGGAACTGTTCGACTGACTTTAACAAAGCGATTAAAGATGTTCCACCACTGGATGGCGGGGGCATCGAAACGACTTTGTGTCCTCTATAGCTTGATGTAATCGGGGCACGCCAGAGTGCCCGATAGCTCGTTAGATCCTCATGTGTAATAATGCCTTTGTCCTTATTCATTTCGGCAACGAGAAAATCAGCAGTTTTTCCTTTATAAAAACCATCCCGGCCTTCATTGGCGATTCTTTCGATGGTGTTGGCAAGATCTATCTGGATAAATAGATCGCCTGTTTTCCATGTTGTATTTTTTATAATTGCTGCGCCGGAGGGGTTTAACCTTATAAATCTTTCTTTGTGACTCTCAAATTCCTTAGCTTGCCTTTCGCTGATTTCAAAACCTTTTCTTGCAAGGTCAATTGCTGGGGTCAGCAGATCTTTCCAGGCCAGCTTTCCATATTTCTGATGTGCTTCCCACATTCCGGCGACAGAACCTGGAATACCTGATGCCAACCGGCTGTATAAGCTCAGATCGGGAATAACATTCTTTTGTGCGTCCAGATACATGTCCCGATGAGCCCTTTTGGGGGCAGTCTCCCGAAAGTCCAATGCATCGTATTGACCTTGGTTATTGCGATATAGCATAAATCCACCACCACCAATATTGCCTGCATTGGGATAGACAACAGCAAGGGCAAATTGTACTGCAACAGCGGCATCAATAGCATTTCCGCCCTTTTTCAAGATCATTGCCCCGACTTCGGAAGCCAAGGGATGGGCAGTAACCACAGCTGCTTTGTTAAATGTATCCGGATTGGTCTTATGGGCCCCCAATTGCCTACGTGTAGTGGAACAAGAGGTGAATAGGAAACCTGTTATTAGCGAATAAATAAATAGTTTATTCATAATGTCTACTTTAAAATGGTGCGTACTGCTGATTAAACCGTTAACGCAAATAAAATATAATGGTATTATTTTAGCTTTTCGTTGTTTTTATGACGCTCTGCATCCCGGATGGATTTTTTTTGAAGGTTCTTTTCCAATGCTTCGGTAAGGTCTATACCGGTTTGATTCGCGAGGCACATTAAGACAAACAATACATCGGCCATTTCGTCAGCCAGATTAACTTCTTTATCTGATTTTTTGAATGATTGCTCACCGTATTGTCTGGCCATGATCCGTGCAACTTCGCCAACCTCCTCCATAAGCATCGCCGTATTTGTCAGCTCGTTAAAATAGCGTATGCCTGTTGTATTGATCCATTTATCAATTACTTCCTGTGCTTCTTTGATTGTCATTTTTTTGGATTAAGTAGTTTAAAAATTGTCCTTATCTTTTGTATCCATCATTATGGTGACGGGACCATCGTTCAATAAATTGATTTTCATATCGGCTCCAAATACGCCGAGCTGAACAGGCTTATTGATCAGCTGGGCAAGCAGTTTGGCCATTTCCTCATAAAGCGGCTTGGCAGTGTCCGGTTTGGCTGCCCGAATGAATGAAGGTCTATTTCCTTTTTTTGTCTGAGCAAATAAGGTGAACTGAGAAATTAATAAAATATTGCCGTCGATATCCTGTATGGATTTATTCATTAGTCCTTGCTCATCTTCAAAAATCCGGAGGTTAACAAATTTTTGTCCCAACCATTTTAGGTCTTCCATTGTATCGGCTTCTTCTATTCCCAATAGTATCATTAAACCTTTTTCAATTTGTCCAGTGATCTGTTCGTCAACTGTGCAGGATGCATGTTTTACCCGTTGTATTACTGCGCGCATAATGAAATTTATAAAACCAAAGTTAAAAATTCCAATCGTGAATCACGATCCAATGTAGCATTTACCTATACCAAATAAAAAGCCTCCTTATCTTAAGTAGAAAAGGAGGCTTTCATATGAATATTTTGTTAACTGTTAAAATTTGATATTTAAGCCCAACATAAAGTTTGTAGGTGCCTGTGGAAAGTAAAAATTGTAATATTTTCTGGCATCACCTTCCATCCAGCCAAAGGTATAGCCGTTGGTTTCATATTTTTCATTCAGTAAGTTATTAACCTGTAAACTTAGGTTAATGTCTTTGACGCCGAGTGCTGAAAAATTATAATTCGCTAATAGATTGTTAACAAAGTAGGAAGAGATGCTTCTTTCCTTGGCAGAGGAATTATCGAGATATTGTCGACCGACATACTTTGACAGCAATGAAAATGTGAGCGGCTCAATAGGGCTATAGGAGAAATTGCTGGATATAATTGTATTTGGAGACAGGGCAATATCGGTCTTTGGATATGAAATTCTGAGATCGCCAATAACTTCCTCAAAATTTTTGATCTTATTCTGGCTGAAAGTAGCGGTAGCCTTCCAGTTCAATTGCTTATTGATATTCCATGCCCCATCAAATTCCACCCCGATTCGATAGCTGTCTTTCACATTTTGTCGGATAGGAGCGCCAGTATCGCTGATTTCACCTGTTGGAATCAATTGATCTCTATAAAACATCCCATATCCATTCAATCCGATAGTGAACTTCGTATCGGTGAATCTATAGCCAAGTTCAATGTCCTGCATTTTTTCTGGCGTTGGATCTGGCAGCTTGCTATTTTTCTCTATAAAATCTTTCCGTACAGGTTCTTTTTGTGCAAAGGCGTAGGAAGCATAGATATTTGCATAATCATTTAGCAGAAAGGTTGCACCAACTTTGGGATTCAGGAAATTGAATTTTGGATGGTAGTTGTAGTTTTTAACTTTATCATCATCACCATACATATGGTAGTCTACATTTCGGTATTGTATATCGGCCATCAAGATCCATTTGTCCAATTTGTAATCTACCTTTAGGAAATTGCTGAAGTCATTTTTCTGGGATTTTCCAAAGTAATATTTGTCATCCAGAAAGCCCGTTGATGCGTATTGTGCCCAGATTACTTCGCCATAATGCTTTCCGCTATATTGGTTGTACGCACCACCCCATATAAGTTCAAGTTGATCATTGGGTTTGTAGTTTAATGAATAAGTCATTCCATAAAAATAATTATCAAGCCATCTCCGTCTGACTAAGTCTGTTGTCTTTATGGTATCTTTTCCTATCGTCACATTTGGAAGTCCGTATTTACTCAATTTGTCAGCCTGCCTAAATTCTTCATAGTAGCCGTAACCTCTTGTATAATGTAAGGCAGTGTTCAACGTCAGTTTATCACTGAGGATATTGGTGTAATGAATCTGGTGATGTTTTTGCGTGTAGTTGTCCGTTTGGTTTTTGTAGGTATATAGATTGTAGTTCCTTCCTGCATTCATAAAGCGGTCTTTCTCTGTTCCGGATACAGCGAGTCCATAATCCGCATAGTCATCCATACGAGATCTATCACCTGTGATCAGTGGTTCAGGCACCCCATTCCAAGCTTGGTAGGTCTTTTCTTTTCCCCAGAATACGATTCCTTTTAAAGTGTGCTTCTTACCATAGTAGCCCCCGTCGATATAAAAAGACTGCAAGTCAGAAGCACCTCTTTCGATATAACCATCACTACTGATCCGGGATAATCGGGCATTGAAAGCAAATTTATCGTTGATCAATCCCGAGCCGAACTTTACGGTATTCTTCCATGTATTATAAGATCCGAATGAATTATTGAGCTCGGCATAGGGTTTTTCGGCCAGTGTATTTGATTGAATATTCAAAGAAGCACCGAAGGATCCAGCTCCATTTGTGGATGTTCCAATCCCACGTTGCACTTGGATGCTTTCTGTGGATGACGCAAAATCTGGGAGATTGACAAAGAATGAGCCCATGCTTTCAGCATCATTTAGCGGGATGCCGTTTAGCGTCACATTGATGCGCTGATTATCCGAACCCCGGATCGTCATATTTGTATATCCTATGCCGGCTCCTGCATCGGAGCTTATCTGTACAGAAGGAGTCTGATTCAGGAGGTAGGGGATATCTTGTCCTAAATTATTCCGGGTGATCTCATCTTTTGAAACGTTCTTGAATGTAGTTGGTGCATTCTTTTTTGCTCTGGTAGATACCACAAGCACCTCTTCCGTACGAATTGTTTTTGGATCAAGTTGAACGGTCAATTCCATATCCCGCTGAATGTTTAGATTTTGAGTCGAGGTTTGATATCCCACAAATGAAACCTGGACGGTATGTTTTCCATCCGCGATATTATATAATTTGATCAGACCATCTTTGTCCGATTTAGTTGTAAAAGAAGTTTGGCCGTCAATGGATACGGATGCATTTTGTAGGGGGCTTTGTGTATCCCTGTCTACAGTTTTTATTGTCAAATTGTGCTGGGCAACAGCAATTTGTACAGAAGTAGTAGCTAAAACGCTACAAATCAAAAATTTGATCATGTTGATGTATTTTGTTTAAGTTAAACAAATCATAGAAAGGGGTAACTATGATCGTTCTATTTAACTAACCTTTCCCTCCGCCAGCATTACCTGGATCAGGTGCACAGAACTTAATCTGTTGGGTATGATCTCAGCCTTTATTTGTGTTTCTGACAAAACAAGGCACCCCTAATCGATGGCGCTAATATATAAATTAAAATCGGAATGATCTATAGTGATGTTATTTTTGACAAAAGACAAGCTTAGTGAAAAATACGTTAAAATTTCTTTTTGATTTAAAATATTGCGTTTAAGGTTGTTTTTGGTATTTATTGTTCTTTTTAGGTACCTTGGCATAGAATTTTCTACTGTTAGTATGTATTCATATTGGTCAAAAATTTTTTAGTTACTAATTTGAGAGTGAGGAGATAAAATGTTAAAGTATTTAAGCGCAAACTATGTTCTACCGATGACTTCAATGCCAATAAAAGATGGCATTGTAGCGATCGATGAGGAGGGGATAATTCAAGGAGTCTATGACCCTGCTACGTTTACACAAACTGATAAAACCAAAATCGAAAGGTATGAAGGAGTGATTATACCAGGTTTTATCAATGCCCATTGCCATATTGAATTGTCACATATGAAAGGAGTAGTGCCCAAAGGCACGGGTCTTCCAAACTTCTTGAGCCAAGTGATGACCTCACGTGGGGCATCGATGAAAAAAATGGATGATGCAATGGCAAAAGCGGATAGAGAGATGTATGAAAATGGTATCGTAGCCGTGGGGGACCATGCGAATACGGATAATTCTTCTAAACTGAAGGAGGACTCTAAGATACTTTATCATACGTTTGTGGAGGTGATGGGTGTCGAACCTGAAGAAGCTGATTTTAAATTAAAAGAAGCCAAATCTTTAACACAAGAATTTAGAAATGGACATGTGTCTATTACGCCACATGCCCCTTATTCCTGTTCGAAAGTTCTTTTTAAGAAATTTAAAAAATCAGTACCCGAATCTAATATCATTAGTATTCATAATCAAGAGAGTGACGAGGAGAATAAGTTATTCAGATATAAAATAGGAGCTTTCCTGGATTTCTATGCGAGTATTGGGAAAAATGCAGATTCTATTAAAGCCCAAGCCCGGAATTCTATCCAGTCTTATTTACCTTATTTACCTTATCCCAATAAGTTGTTGTTAGTTCACAATACTTATACTTCATTAAAAGATTTGGATTTTGTGGAGCGTATGGATCGGGATGTTGTGTGGTGTTTGTGTCCAAAAGCAAATTTATATATCGAAGGTACCTTACCTAAGGTTCATAATTTTATAAACGCTGGACAACGTTTAGTTATCGGAACGGATAGTCTCGCGTCGAATGATACACTTTCCGTATTGGAAGAGTTGAAGGTATTGCATGAGCATTTTGAAGATTTAGACTTTTTGCAAACAATTCAATGGGCAACGATCAACGGAGCTATTGCATTGAATATCCAGGACGAATATGGATCTTTGGAAATCGGTAAAAAACCGGGGATTATTCTGCTAGAAGGAATGGAACATATGCGTCTAACAGATAAAGTTAAAATCAAACGTTTAGCATAGTATTTAATTCCACAAAAACTTCTGTACTTTTGCTCTTATGAACCTACCCTGACTATAGTAATGAAACTATAGTCAGGGTAAGCTCCATCTGACTGATGGAAGAAAAAATAAAATACAGATGAAACATTTGAATATTTCAATAAGAGGTAAAGTACAAGGAGTTTTTTTTCGATTGACGGCCAAAGCCGTTGCGGATCAGGTTGGTGTAAAGGGCTTTGTGCTCAATCAAAAGGATGGGTCTGTCTATATTGAGGCCGAAGGGGACGATTTTGCACTTGATTCACTGCTGGACTTCTGCCAGGAAGGCCCAGATGAGGCAAATGTTGAAGCTGTTGAAGTTAAGGAAGGCGAGTTGAAAGGCTTTTCTAATTTTGAAGTGATTAAAAGAATTCAATCCTAAGCCTAGTGTCGACAATTAAGAAATTTCTCTCTGATACTGTGATCTATGGCGTAACCACTATTGTTTCAAGAATGATAGGGTTTTTGATGACGCCACTTTATCTCCGCAAATTTAAAGATGCTGCAGTCTACGGTATCTATTCCAATTTTTATGCGTGGATGTCTATGTTGAATGCCGTGTTGGCATTTGGTATGGAAACCACCTATTTCCGCTATCTGCAAAAAGTCGAACCACAAGATAAAAATAAGGTCTACAACAATAGTTTCTTTGTTACTTTAGCAAGCTCAGGCATTCTACTGTTATCTGTTTTTGTTTTTACACGGCCTATTGCTGCATGGTTTGCCGATGGTGGTGACGTGGATCTATATGAACAGTACATTAAATATTTTGCTTTTATCCTTGTTGCGGACGCCCTAGCTGTTGTGCCGTTTACAAAGCTGCGCGCAGAGGGCAGACCTTATAAGTACAGTGCATTGAAATTCGTTAATATCGGTATTACCGTGATTTCAAACCTGTTTTTCATCTATTTCTTGCCTGATTGGGTTCATCAGTACAGCTTTTGGACGGATTTTGCCGGAACATGGTTTAAAGAAGGCTGGATTGGTTATGTCTTTATTTCAAACCTGTTTGCCAGTGTGGTTACATTGATTTTGCTGTTGCCTGAATTGTTGACATTTCGCTTGAAATTAGATCGAAAGTTAATGGATCAAATGCTGAAGTATAGTTTCCCTATATTAATAGCCAATATTTCATTTATTATTAATGAGAATTTAGATAAGATGTTTTTTCCTAAACTTCTCCCTGGTGAAGTGGGAATTCGCGATCTTGGCATATATGGTGCTGTAGCTAAATTAGCTGTATTCCTAAGCTTATTTGTTACAGCTTTTAGATTGGGTGCCGAACCGTTCTTCTTTTCATATTCAAAAAATCAGAATGCATCGAAGACCTATGCACTAATCATGGAGTATTTTGTTATTTTGATGGTAATTGCAATGGTTGGACTGACAGTTAATCTCGATTGGCTTAAGTACTTTATAAAAGGAAATGAAAAAGAGATCGCAATCTACTGGACGGGACTTAAAATTGTTCCAATCCTCCTTTTCAATTATGTACTCCTCGGCATATATATGAATTTATCGATTTGGTATAAATTGACGGACCAAACGCGCTATGCACTCTATATTTCTGGAATAGGAGCCTTAATTACGATCATGCTCAATGTCTGGCTTATTCCGGCGTACTCATATGTGGGGGCTGTTTTATCGACGACCGCAGTATATCTTGTAATGATCGGTTTTTCACTTTATTGGGGGCAGAAGTACTATCCTATACCTTATAAGACGGTAAAAATTACTGCTTATCTTGGAGTAGGACTTTTGATTTCCTGGTTGAGTTTTCAAGTCTTTCATAGCAACATCTGGATCGGAAATGTGATGTTGCTGATCCTGCTTGGTGTTACCTTTTTTCTTGAAAAGAATGGGGTGATGAAATTAATACGAAGAAGATAATTTCATATTAAAACAAAGGCGGTAACTGTTAAGTTATCGCCTTTGTTTTAGATGAATTCAGGCATGAACGAATGTTCAATCTCATGGAGAACTTCAAGTATCTCTGCTTGATTTTGAAGGCTTACCAGTTTCATTCTATATTCTTTGAAGTTTGGAATTCCTTTGAAATAGTTCGCATAATGTCTACGCATTTCAAAGATTCCCAATTTATCCCCTTTCCATTCAATGGATTTATTTAAGTGTGTCCGGCATACTTCCACACGTTCGGCAATAGTAGGTCCTTCCAAGCGCTCCCCAGTATGGAAGAAATGCTTGATTTCTCGAAAGATCCAAGGGTAGCCAATCGCGGCACGGCCGATCATAATGCCATCCACCTCATATTCTTGTCTCCAGGCCGCTGCTTTTTCGACAGAATCCACATCACCGTTACCAAAAATTGGAATCTGAATGCGTGGATTGCGTTTGATATCACGGATCATAGACCAGTCTGCCTCGCCTTTGTACAGTTGTGCACGGGTACGTCCGTGAATCGCCAATGCTTTGATACCGACATCTTGCAGTCGCTCCGCTACCTCGTAAACATTTTTGGTATTGTCATCCCAGCCAAGACGTGTTTTTACCGTCACAGGTAGATGTGTTGCTTCGACAACAGCTTTAGTCATTGCAACCATTTTATCAATGTCCTGCAACAAAGAGGAACCAGCACCCTTACATACCACTTTCTTAACCGGACAGCCATAATTGATATCAATCAGATTCGGATTCGCTTTCGTACAGATTTCAGCTGATTGACGCATACTTTCAATATCTCCACCAAAGATCTGGATACCAATGGGGCGTTCATATTCAAAAATATCAAGTTTTTGAACAGATTTGGCCGCATCACGAATCAATCCTTCCGAAGAAATAAATTCAGTATACATTAAATCAACACCATTTTGTTTGCAAACATACCGAAATGGAGGATCGCTGACGTCCTCCATCGGAGCAAGTAGCAAAGGGAATTCACCCAAATCAATATTTTCACCAATCTTGACCGACATCTCAATTTTTTTTACAAAGGTACAAAATTGATATTAAAACAAATATTGTTGTAACAGCTCTCTATATCAACTTATTCCGCTAATTGAATTTATAATGCTCTAACAAAATCTTTGATTGCTTTACCCGGATCAGCAGTTTTCATAAAGTTTTCACCGATTAAAAAGCTTTGAAAACCTGCAGCTTTTAGCGCCTTAATGGTTTTGGGGTCCGAGATGCCACTTTCGGAGACTTTAATATATTCGGATGGAATCTTACCCAAGAGATCATAGGAATGTTGTAGATCTACAGTGAAATCTTTTAGGTTTCTGTTATTGACACCAATGGCATCAATGTCGTCAAAAAGATTATCCAAAAGTTCTTGTTCATTATGTACTTCAAGTAATACATTGAGTCCGATCTGATGGGCATATGCCGCAAATTCCTGAACTTCTTCCCTTGTGAGGCAAGCCGCTATCAAGAGAATAACATCTGCACCATAGGCTTTAGCCTCCGTTATCTGATATTTGTCAACAATAAATTCTTTGCGCAGAATAGGGATATTAATTGCTTCCCTTGCTTTGGAAAGATCTTCAAGATTGCCCTTGAAGAAATCAGCGTCCGTTAGAACAGAGACTGCTGAAGCACCAGCTTCTTCATAGGCCCTGACGACATCTTCGACTTTTGCGGTACTGTTGATATCTCCTTTTGATGGTGATGCACGTTTATATTCAGCAATAATTCCTGTCTTTTCAGGATCTAATATCGATTCGCGCAAGGAGAGACAGGCTACGCTAAAATAGGGGTAGTTCAACAGATCTTCGGAAGGAACCAAAGCTTTGGCCTTTTCAACCTCTATTCTTTTTCGTTCAATGATTTTATCGAGTATAGTCATTTTTGAGTATTGAGATGTTAGGATAACCAGTTTTCAATTAATTTTTTTCCATTTGTTGTGAGTACTGATTCCGGATGGAACTGCATTCCACGCACATCATACTCCCTATGCGTCAGTGCCATGATGATGCCATTTTCATCCACAGCCGTAACTTTAAGTGTATTTGGCAATGTATCTTTATTCACCGCCCATGAATGGTAGCGACCTATTTTGGAGTCTTTTGGGAAATCCCGAAATAACTTTTCGGATTCATCCGTTACAATAATACTTGTTGCGACACCATGCAAGGGCTTTTCCATATTAAATAAGGTACCGCCAAATACTTCGGCGATCGCCTGCTGGCCTAAACAAATCCCCAATATACTTTTGTGCGGAGCATAGGTACGGATCACATCAAGCAATAAACCAGCCTCCTCAGGAATCCCGGGGCCAGGGGAAAGAAGGATCTTATCAAAAGCTTCCAGCTCTTCCAGTTTGAATTTATCATTTCTCAACACCACGTAGTCTTGTCCCAACTCCTGGAGCAAATGAACCAAATTATAGGTGAATGAATCGTAATTGTCGATGACAACGATTTTATTGTTGCTCATAACCTCTTGTTGTATAGTCCTGATTAAAGTAATTATCTATTTCCTGAAATATAGCTTGCACAAACTCAACCGGCAGATCGAATTTCTTGGCCAGTGTTGCCTGATTGCTGCCGATATTTTTAACAATATGTTGCTCAGCATCTGTATGATCACGCAATGTTTTCGCCTTATTGAGATATGTTTTCCGTAAGGCTAACAGTTCAACGATGCGGTTGTCAATGGTGTCGATCGAAACATTGATATGTTGGGTATTGACACAGTATTCTAATGGTCTTATCATAACGTTTCTGCTAATTGTAACGCTTTTCGCAAAGCAGCTATTTTATTATTGACTTCCTGAAGTTCCATTTCCGGATCGGAATCCAGTACAATTCCGCCGCCCGCCTGATAATGCAGGGTATTTTGTTTGCTCAGGAATGAGCGGATCATGATGGCATGATTGAAATCGCCATTGAAACCCATAAAACCGATTGCTCCAGAGTAGAAAGAACGTTGCAATCCCTCATAACGATCAATGAGCGTCAGGGCCATATGTTTTGGTGCTCCGGACAATGTTCCGGCAGGGTAAGTATCCCCTACAATGTCGAAGGGGTTGATATTGTCCTTCAGGACGCCAGTTACTTTCGATACCAGGTGGATGATATGGGAATAATATTGTGGTTCCATATACGATTCCACTTTAACCTGGGTACAGTGTCTGCTCAGATCATTCCGGGCAAGGTCTACCAACATCACATGTTCGGATGTCTCTTTTGGATCTTGCTTCAATTTTGAGGCAATTTTTTGGTCTTCTTCCATGTTTCCGGTTCTTTTGAAGGTTCCGGCGATCGGGAAGATAGTCGCCTGTTTGCCGTGGATGCGCAACTGCGCCTCGGGCGATGATCCGAATAATTTAAAATCACCATAATCAAAATAGAATAGGTAAGGCGAAGGGTTGATGGAGCGCAATGCACGATAGACATTAAATTCGTCTCCCGAGAAAGGTGTTCTGAATCCGCGGGAAGGAACAATCTGAAAGACGTCACCACGTTGAATATGTTCCTTCATTTTTTTTACCAATTGACGGTGCTCCTCATCCGTCCGATTGGAACGTTCTTCACCGGCTAATTTAAATGTATACTCCGGAAAGTTTTTGTTCTGGATCAGGAATTGCATACGTTCCAGTTCCGACTCTTCATCTTCCAAAAGGTGTTCAAAGATATAAAGCTGGTTACGAAAATGGTCAATGGCAATCACGTACTTATAGACGTGATATTGCATAAATGGAATTTTCCGCGCCGGATCGGCAGCTGTGGTCAGCTTGATATCCTCAAAATGCTCAATGCAGTCAAATGTAAAGTAACCGAATAGACCATTGGAGGTTAAATTCAGTTCGGCGATCGTTGAATCTTCAAAAGAATTCCGAAAATCTGAAACCTCCTGGCGCAAGTCAATTTCATGTGCATTTTTGACAATCCGTTCTTTTCCGGGATAGGTTAAGGTTAGTTCCCGCTCATCGAGCTGAATACCTGCAATAGGCTGGCAACAGATATAACTGATGTTATTGTCACGACTGTGGTAGTCCGAACTTTCCAATAGCAGTGAATTTGGAAAGATATCCCGTAACCGAAGATAAATACTCACCGGTGTTGTTGTGTCGGCGAGCAACTTTCTGCTCTGTGTTTTGAATTTATACTTCATTTTATTCTTTTCTTCGCTGTGCTAATTTTATACATAAAAAAACCCGATACTGTCTAGCATCGGGTTTGGAATTTCCATAAATGGTTTTGGTTGATTATGAAATATTTTGACAATACCAATTAGTTCCCGATGCTTATTGCTTCAGGCCACCACCAATTTGTATTTGTATATCTTCGTGTCATTATTACACAAATTTATAAAAAAAAATAAATAAGCAAACTTTTTGTGATAAAAAAACAAAAATTCCCCATATTTCTTAATCATTTAATAAATCTGGGCGTCTTTCCTGCGTTCTTTTCAACTGTTGTTCATGCTTCCAGGTAGCGATATTTGCTTCGTGTCCGCTGAGCAGAATATCGGGTACTTTGTGCCCTTTCCAGTCTGCGGGGCGCGTATAGATCGGTGCATCCAATAAACCATCTTGAAAAGAATCCGAAAGTGCAGAGGTCTCATCGGATAAAACTCCGGGGATCAGGCGGATGATTGCGTCTGTAACAATTGCTGCTGGAAGTTCACCGCCAGATAACACATAATCACCTACCGAGATTTCCTTTGTCACGTAGATATCCCTGATGCGCTGGTCTATGCCTTTGTAGTGACCGCAGAGAATCATCATGTTACCCTTTGTCGAGAGCCCGTTTGCGATATCCTGATTAAAAGTTTCACCATCGGGAGTCATATAGATGATTTCATCGTATACCCGTTCAGCCTGCAATTGTTCGATGCACTTGGCGAAGGGTTCGATCTGGAGCACCATACCGGAGCCACCGCCATAGGGGTAATCGTCTACACTTTTGTGCTTATTAGTTGAGTAATCTCTTAAATTGTGTACATATATCTCCGCGAGGCCTTTATTTTTTGCACGTTGCAAAATAGAGTGTGCAAATGGACTTTCCAAAAGGTCTGGTAAGACCGTAATAATATCAAAACGCATGGCACAAAGATACACAAAAATGCTCCATTGTCTATTTATAAGATTGATTCGCTTATCTTTGTGGCAAATTTAAGTGTACATACAGTGATTGACGTAAATAATATTTCTGTTTCCTTTGGGGGAACAACTCTTTTTTCGGATGTATCATTCTCCATCAATGAGAATGATAAGATTGCATTGATGGGTAAGAACGGTGCGGGTAAATCTACCTTGCTGAAAATTATAGCCGGGGTGGGTAAGCCTACGACGGGGAATGTCGCTGGCCCTAAAGATGCGGTCATTGCATACCTACCACAACATTTGCTGACACAGGACCATGTAACGGTTTTTGAGGAGACATCCAAAGCTTTTGAGGAGGTTTATGGGATGCGGGATGAATTGGAGCGTCTGAACGAGCAGTTGAATATCCGTACGGATTACGAATCGGACGATTACATGCAATTGATCGAACGCGTGTCTGAATTGAGCGAGAAGTTTTATTCGATCGAGGAGGTCAATTACGACGCGGAAGTAGAAAAGGTATTGAAGGGGCTCGGCTTCGAGCGTTCTGATTTTACCAGACAGACCTCAGAGTTTTCCGGAGGATGGCGCATGCGTATCGAGCTGGCCAAGATATTATTGAAAAAGCCGGATCTGATTTTGCTGGATGAGCCTACCAACCACATGGATATCGAGAGTATCCAATGGCTGGAGGATTTCTTGGTCAATTCGGCCAAAGCAGTTATTGTTATTTCACACGATAGGGCATTTGTCGATAATATCACCAACCGTACCATTGAGGTGACGATGGGTCGTATTTATGACTATCGAGCTAAGTATAGCCACTATTTGGAACTGCGTCAGGAAAGACGTCAGCATCAATTGAAGGCTTATGAGGAACAGCAGCGTTTTATTGCTGACAATCAGGAATTCATTGATCGCTTCAGAGGTACTTATTCCAAGACCTTACAGGTACAATCGCGCGTAAAGATGTTGGAGAAATTAGAGGTTATCGAAATTGACGAAGTGGATACTTCGGCCTTGCGCCTGAAATTTCCACCTTCACCTCGCTCGGGTCAATATCCTGTGATTGTGGAGGATCTTACCAAAGCCTATGATGAACATGTCGTATTCCAAAAAGCCAATATGGTCATTGAACGTGGCGAAAAAGTTGCCTTTGTCGGTAAAAATGGAGAGGGTAAATCAACCATGATCAAAGCGATTATGGGTGAAATAGATTTTGAAGGAACGCTAAAGGTAGGTCATAATGCCAAGATCGGGTACTTTGCCCAAAATCAGGCGGCATTGCTTGACGGTGAACTGACTGTTTTTGATACCATCGACCAGATTGCGGTGGGCGATGTACGGGTAAAAATGAAAGATCTTTTGGGGGCTTTTATGTTCAGCGGTGATGACACGACCAAAAAGGTTAAGGTATTATCCGGTGGAGAGCGAACTCGTCTGGCCATGATAAAACTTCTTTTGGAACCGGTGAATGTATTGATCCTCGATGAGCCTACCAACCATTTGGACATGAAGACCAAGGATATTATCAAAGATGCCTTAAAGGATTTTGATGGTACATTGATCCTTGTTTCACATGACCGTGACTTCTTGGACGGCTTAGCGGAGAAAGTATTCGAGTTTGGAAATAAACGTGTCCGTGAGCATTTTGAGGATATCAAAGGATTCCTGGAATATAAGAAAATGAGCAGTTTGAAGGATATTGAGCGATAGCATCTAAATCAATGGAGTGTAAACCCGATAGGAGGCTCAGTTATAAAAAAGCGGCTTTTTTATGTTTTAAACGAAGATTAAAATCGAATCTTCAAGCTTTCGTCCCTTAATCCCAAAGAGTGTAAAAGATACCTTCCTGATCAATACGTTCATAGGTATGTGCGCCAAAATAGTCTCGTTGTGCTTGGATAATATTTGTAGGTAATTTTTCCGATCGGTAGGCATCAAAATAAGAGAGTGCGTTTAGGTATCCGAGTACGGGTATCCCGTTTGCGATAGCATCTTTCAATACCTCGCGAAGGCTGGCCTGCGTGTTCAGCAACTTTTGGGCAATGGTGTTATCGAGTAGGATATTGCGCAAGTCCGGATTAGCCGCATAGGCTTTTCTAAAATCCTCGAGCAAAGCCGCACGAATAATGCAGCCGCCTCGCCAAACTTTGGTTACCACCTGTAAATCTAGCTCGTAGCCGTAGCTTTCCGATGCAACAGTAAGTTGTGCCAAACCTTGCGCATAGGCCGTGATGATCACAAAGTACAATGCATCTTTTAAGCGAGCGATGAGCGTTGTTGCGGGGAGATCAACAGCTTGTCCATCCCAATGAAGTAATTTTGCAGCCTCCAAACGTTCGGGTTTGTATTTGGACATATCGCGCATATTGACCGCTGCATCAATCACCGGCACCGGCACCTGTAGATCCATCGCATTTTGCGAAGTCCATTTACCCGTTCCTTTTGATTTTGCCCAATCTGAAATCAGGTCCACCAAATACTGGTCACCTTCTTTTTTCTTCAGAATCTGAGCGGTAATCTCAAGCAAGAACGAGTTTAGTTCGCCCTTGTTCCATTCTTCGAAGGTCTGTTGTATGGTTCGGGTGTCAAAACCGTATAATCTTTTCATCAGGTCATAGGTCTCTGCAATTAACTGCATGATACCATATTCGATACCGTTATGCACCATCTTTACATAATTTCCGGCCGACCCGTTGCCTAAAAATTCCACACAGGGCTCGTCGGCTACCTTGGCCGAAACCGCCTCAAATATTGGCCTTAACCTTTCGTATGCCTTTCTGTCGCCACCGGGCATCAAGCTCGGCCCGCGACGAGCGCCACTTTCTCCTCCAGATATGCCCATTCCGAAGAAATGTATACCCATCACGGAAAGCTCATTAAATCTTCTGTCTGTATCCGCGAAGTACGTGTTTCCGCCATCGATGATTATATCTCCTTTATCCAAAAGCGGAACAAGACTGGCAATCGCCATATCAACCGGCTTTCCGGCCGGCACCAACAGCATAATTGCTCTGGGTTGTTGCAAAGCCCCTATAAACTCTTTTACTTGGGTCGTCACTTTGATGCGATGTCCTTCACTTGCTTCAGCTTCCAATGACTCAGCTTTTTGTGGATCAAGGTCTAATCCTGCTACCGCGAAACCGTTGTCGGCGATGTTCAGCAATAAATTACGTCCCATTACGCCGAGTCCAACAATTCCAAAATCGTAGTTATTCATTTTATCTATACTCATCGTTTAATACCGTTTTTCTAAGTTGAAATTTACCATTTTTGTTGATACTATGAAAGACAATTATCGGCAGATCGTTATGAGGCGCTTTTATTGCCCCCATTACTTCGTTGGTATTGAATCTTTTGTTGTAAACCAACAGATAATCCGTATATTGAACTCTCCTAAACATCAATTTTTTTTATGATCATTGGATTAGACATTGGGACATCATCTGCGAAAGCTGTTGCATTTGACTACGAAGGTAACATCTTGTCGCAGCATAGTATACCTTATCCCATATTAAACCCGTCGGAAGGCTGGTATGAGCAAGATCCGGAGATTGTTTATGAGGCATGTATTGAGTCTATTATGCATGTAATGATCAGCTTAAAGCAATCTAGTGCCGAGATACAGAAACCCGTATGTATTTCGGTGAGCAGTGCTATGCACGGACTGATCGCTGTTGACTCGGCGGGCATGCCACTTAGCAACTGCATGATATGGGCAGATCGCAGAAGCGAGGATATTGCAGTTGCTTTGGAGGCAAGTGAGGCAGGCAGGCTGCTTTATCAGCAGACGGGTACACCAATACATCCCATGTCTTTGCTTTGCAAATTAATGTGGATAAAGTCTAACGATCAGAAATTATTTGCTCAGTCGCACAAGTTTATCGGTATCAAAGAATTTCTTTTTTACCGGCTCTTTGGAGTTTATGTGGTCGATCATTCCATTGCATCTGCAACAGGGCTTTTCGACATACATCAACTAACATGGTCTGATCAGGCGTTAAGATTGGCGGGCATATCGGAAGGGCAACTAGCATCGCCAGTTCCGGTCGATTATATTTTAAATATGCCTAGCCGAGAAATTGCGGCTTTGATGCACATCCCTGAAGATACCCCTTTTGTTATAGGTGGTAGCGATGGCTGTTTGGCTAATCTCGGGGTAGGGGCTATACGTCCTGGGGTGGCTTCGGTAACTGTCGGTACCAGTGGAGCTATTCGCGTAGCAAGTTCGCAGGCAAATCAAGAAAAAAAACAAAGGCTATTTACCTACCTACTGAGACCCAATGAATATATAATTGGCGGCGCGGTTAACAATGGCGGTGTATTACGCAACTGGTTTCGAGATAACTTTTTGCATGAATTTACCCAAATGGAAACGGATGGAGATTCTTCTGCCTCATTAAATACTTTGGTCGACTCCGTCGTTCCCGGGGCAGAGGGTTTGATATTCTTGCCCTATCTAACCGGTGAACGGGCACCACATTGGAATTCCAATGCAAAAGGCGTTTATTTTGGAATACAGCTACATCATGGCAGGGCGCACTTTGCACGGGCCATGATGGAAGGGATGTTGTTTGCAATTTACAGTGTAGGAATCGCATTAGAGGAGAACACCGGCCCCATTCATACGATCTTTGCAAGCGGCGGCTTAGCGCGTTCATCGTTGTTGGTGCAAATGCTTGCAGACATTTTCAATAAACCTGTATTCACCAAAAACACGGTAGAAAGCTCTGCATGGGGAGCAGCATTGATAGGCTTGGAAGCATTGGGTATACAGAGGGGAGAGCCTACCGTAAAAAACATGCAAACGGAGGGAACGCAAGATACGGAGCACTATTACAAACCGAGTGCGGAGAATCACGCTGTATATATTAAAAACTTCCAGAAATTTGAGCGCCTGTACCACATATTGGAAGGTGAGTTTTAACTAGATATAAATTACTAATGCCTCTAATCATCGTTATTTTGGGAGTAGCTTTACTACTTCTTTTAGTCACTGTCGTCAGGTTAAACACGATCTTTTCGTTACTGATAACCTCTGTTGCGGTCGGTTTTGCAATGAATATGAATGCCGCCGATATCCTTAAATCTGTTGAAACCGGAGTGAGCAGTACCATGGGCCAATTGGCACTTTTGTTGGCTTTCGGATCTTTACTGGGTAAATTGATGGCGGAGGGGGGGGCTGCAGAAAAGATTACAACGAAACTAACGGCTGTATTTGGCAGAAAGAACTTACCTTGGGCAATGGTTCTCACGGGCTTTTTAGTAGGAATTCCCTTATTTTACAATGTCGGTTTTATCGTCTTAGTACCGTTCGTTTTTATGGTATGTGCTTCCAATAAAATGCCTTTGCTTTACGTAGCCATTCCGCTGCTGGCAGCGCTATCCGTGACGCACGGTTATTTGCCACCGCATCCGGGAGCTACGGCCATAGCGGTTACCTACAATGCGGATATAGGTTTGACAATGGCCTATGGCATTGTTGTGGCAATTCCTGCCATAATTATCGGTGGACCACTCTTTGGCAGGACCCTTAAGCGTATTCCGACCAACCCACCGGCCGAGTTTTTTCCTGAACACAATCAAACAGATAGGAAAGAGCTTCCCGGATTTGCAATTAGTATATTTACGGGGTTGTTTCCAATAATTTTAATTGCTTTTGGTTCATTTGCACATCTAATATTTCCAGATGGCTCCTCTTGGTTGACGACACTACGTTTCTTGGGTGACCCGGTGGTGGCTTTAATGATTGCATCGCTAGTGGCGATGTACACGATGGGTATCCGCCAAGGTAAAAGTTTGCGGGAGCAGTCAGAAAGTGTGGAAGAAGCAATCCGCGGGATAATGATGATCCTTTTTATCATTGCAGCGTCAGGCGTCTTCAAGCAAATTTTGGTAGATAGTGGTGTAGCGAACTACATCGCTGACCTAACCGCAGACTTGAGCTTGTCGCCTCTTGTGCTGGCATGGTTAATAGCCGGTATCATTCGTCTAGTTATCGGTTCGGCTAGTGTTGCTGGACTCACGGCAGCGGGCATTATGCTTCCCATTGTGCAAGCGGGAAATGTTACTCCTGAATTAATGGTGCTAGCGACGGGAGCAGGCAGTCTCATGTTCTCACACGTCAACGATCCGGGGTTTTGGATGTTTAAATCTTATTTTGGAATGAGCATGAAGGATACGTTTCGCTCATGGACGGTGATGGAAACGCTCGTTTCTGTTATTGGATTGATCGGCGTCCTGATTTTACACTGGCTTGGTCATTGACAGCAAATGAGAAAGTTTCATATTGCCATACAGCTTGAGTTAATAATCTCGCCTTTGTTGCTTGATCATCCCGAAAGATTTAAAGATCTTCCGGACTTGGGTTCACTCAGTCACTTGCTTCTCCGATAATTTTTAAAGTTGCCGCAAGACCCGTTCCATTAACCATTGCTGTAAAATAAATATGGTTTATTTTGAGGGCTGCTTGGTTTTAGATTCACCACCGGAAAGGAATAAGTCAGCCACATTTAAATCGGCTTTTGTACCATGATAAAACGGCCCCCAAACAACATAAAACAGGACCGCGCACTGTTGCTGTAGCTCAACAAAACGATTATATGAAGTAACCGCAAGGATATAACATTAATAGCTCAAACGAATATTGAATTATACAGGCCCATAATCAACCAATTATGGGCTTTTCTTTGACGGAAACCTTTGTTTGATTTTTTTTTCTTAATATCGTGACAATGAACCGAATTTTATTGTTCTAGTTGTCTAAAATATGCATAGATCACATCAACTCTATATCTTTATTTTACTTTGGCTAAGCTGCTGTTTAAATGCTGTTCCGGTGTTGGCCCAGTATACCGTTGATAATATTCCCAGCCCGAAGCAGAGGGGGCAGGACTATTTTGTGTCCAATCCCGATGGAATTCTGTCTTCAGGTACGGTTGCTGAACTGGATGGCTTGTCAACGCAGATTGAGGCAGCCACTAAAAGTGAATTTGCTATCGTTGTTGTCAATGACTATGTGGGTGACAGCGACTTCGAATTTGCCCTAAAGCTGTTTAATACCTGGGGTATTGGGAAGAAGGAGAGCAATAATGGTTTGTTGTTATTTATTGCCAAAGACCGGCGGGAATATCGTTTTATTACGGGGTATGGGATGGAAAGTACCTTACCAGATGCCTATTTAAAGCGGATCGGTGAGAAGTATCTGGTGCCTAATTTCAGAGATGGGAACTATGACCAAGGAGTCCTTGAGGCTTCACAGTTTATAAAAACCATTCTAATGTCGCCCGACAGCAGGGCTGAGCTGGAACGCTTAATGCCTGAAGCAACACCTATCTGGAGCTTTCGGAGTCCTATCATGCGAAATTCTCTATTGGTGTTGGCGTTATTTACCATCTGTTATATCTGGCTGAATGAGGTAACTCGGGCGATCAAGGGAAAGCTTACCAAAAAAAGTAAATATTTTCCGCCACTGGTCAGCGGCTGTGGTTGTATGGGATTGTTGATGTTTGCGAGTGTATTTATATGTGCTTTTGCATTGAACAACTTCGAAGTCGTTTATCAATGGAAAAACCTTCCTTACTTTATTTTTATATTTGGCAGTATCACATTGGCGATGAAATATAATGCGAGTCGTACGCAGATTGTCAATTCCTATCGGGATGAGGAGAATATCCAGCAAGCTTTGCGTAAATTTCGTGTTTGGGGTCTTATTCCTTTATTGTTTAGCCCATTGGCATTATTTGACCTTTTTGGATTAAATAAACGGATTCGGAAAAATGCGCTCCGGTTGACTCCTCCAGATACTTCAGGTCGCTGGTTGCGGATCAACAAAGATGAGATGTCCACCCGGGAGAGCGCTTATCTGGATAAGGGGCAACTGTTGGAGGAAAAAATTGGCAGCCGGTCATATGAAATTTGGGTAGATCAAAGCAGCAGTGAAACCAAGCTGATCCCCTGGGATGAAAATGTGGGCTATGTTGACTGTCCCCAATGTCATTACCGGACTTTTGAAATAGGGCTTTCGCGGACGATCCGCTCTGCAACATACAGTTCGCAAGGGCTGGAGGAACGGTTTGACAAATGTAAAAATTGTGGACACCGTGTATCCCATGGTGAGCATACTATACCTGTTAAGGTACGATCCTCATCGAGCAGCTCTGGGGGTGGCGGGTCAAGCAGTAGTGGCGGCGGCAGCTTTGGCGGCGGATCTTCAGGTGGTGGTGGTGCTGGCGGAAGATGGTAATATGTGATTTAGGAGCAAAAAAAAAGGTTTTCAAACGGGGAGAATGAAAACCTTAAATAACCAATTATAAACCTAAATTATGATGACACAAATATAGTGTATTTATTACACTATGCAAATTTTTTTTAAAAAAAATCAAAAAAATAAGTTACATAGTGCATATATGATTTCTGTTTATAAATTAAAACCAAAGTTTCAGCAGTTATTGATGCCGATTCTGACCTTCTTACATCGGAGGAAGATAACGGCCACTCAGATTACCATGGGCTCGGTGGTCTTGTCTTTGCTGATCGCGGTGATGTTTTGGTATGCGGACCGGATGCCAATTTTATTTTTGGCACTACCGATCGGTTTATTCATGCGAATGGCTTTCAATGCGCTGGATGGCATGATGGCGCGTCTTTTTAATCAAATGAGCAAAAAAGGGGAAGTCCTGAATGAAGTCGGCGATATCCTGTCAGATGTCATGATCTTTTTCCCATTGCTGAAATTTCATTCTGAGAGTTTATATCTGGTGGTCGGCTTTATTGTTTTGAGTGTGATCAATGAATTCTGTGGGCTGATTGGAAAGGTTGTCGCCAATGATCGCCGTTATGATGGGCCGATGGGGAAAAGTGACCGCGCGCTGCTGCTTGGTGTATATGGGATTTTGAGCTTATTACATATTTCGATAACGGCGATTTCGGTCTATCTGTTTGCTGTGTTATGTTTATTATTGGTGTTGAGTTCAATAACGCGATTGAGAAAGGCATTGGTGGTATATGAATGAAGTCAGTAATCCAAATGGTAAGTTTGCCGATGTGCCTGTCCGCGTCAGAAGCTGGGGGTACATTGTACTTGTGCTGGCGTTTGCTTTTGTCCCTCAGACAACATCTTTGCTATTTGTGTCCTGGCTTACATTTCAGGGGATGCGCGAATTTATGAAGATGTTTGTCCCTAAATTTAATGAGGCGCTGTCTTTTGCCGTCGTTGTTAGCCTCGTGCAGCTTTTTCTTTTATACAGCTGTTCATATGGCGCTTATTTATCGTTAGCCGGACTGCTGTGCATTGGAATTGGGCTTTTTTTTGGGTTGATACAGAGAACAGCGAAAGTAGCTACGATCGGAATGACTTTTGGAGCAGCAGCCTGCCTGCTTGCTTTCAGCCAGCTTGCTTTTATCAGGGCGGTAGAAATTAATAACGGGGCGCTGATGGGGCTGGAGCTTGTGGCTTATATTGTTGTTTTAACGGAGCTAAATGATGTATTTCAATACCTGATGGGTAAATTTTTTGGTAAGCGGAAGATCGTTCCCCGCATCAGTCCAAACAAAACTGTGGCTGGATGTGTGGGCGGTATTGGGCTGACGGTAATGCTGAGCAATATCTTGGGGTATTTGTTCTTGCCATTCGGGGATTTTATCTGCTTTTCGGCCCTTGGTCTGCTCTTTGGTATTTTGGGCTTCTGTGGTGATGTGCTATTCTCCTTTCTAAAACGCAAGACAGGGGTCAAGGATACAGGTACATTAATTCCAGGGCATGGTGGATTACTGGACCGCATAGATAGCTTGCTGTTCAATGCACCTGTTTTCTATGGAGTGATCTGCCTGGTGTCGCAAAACCAGCATCTCATGGCTCAAATCTCTTATCTCAAATCTCATTAAATGAATTATCAACGGGCAGCATTGTTTTCAGGAGGGGGGACACGTTTTGGTCTGTATTTGGGCATGTTTGCTGCTTTGGACGAACTGGGATTAAAACCCGATCTGCTGATTGCTACCTGTGGCGGATCGTTGGCGACAGCAATTATTCAGGCTTTTGCAACGGACGCGGAACGGAAATCTTATCTTCAATCCGAAGAGTTTTATCGCTTCTTCTGTAGGCATCAGCTGACCGGGCAACGTCACTTGAATAAATTGGGATGGTATGTGCTAAAAAAGCAATGGGACAAAAGACCGGCTCCCTTTCTCGAAGATGTTTTTGATCGTTATCTGGTTCATATGGAACATGATCTGTCATCCTTGTTACCGGCTTTGAATCGCCCGTTTTCGGAGGAAATCCCGTCGATCATCATTGGGTCGAGAATACTATTTGAACGCTCGGCAGCTGGAGAGCGACGAGGCGAGAGAAAGCTCTATCAAAAAGTACTGATGGGAAGTGCAACTGCACTATCGAAAGTAGATCTGGATGCTATCCAGATTCAAGGTGAAAATTATAAACAAAGTGCGGTTGCCCAAACTATCGGGATAAACCCGGAGATAACCTTATTGGACGCCGTCCGCATTTCCATGTCCGATATGTTTTATATTGAGCCAATACAGCGGAATGGGGAATATTATGCTGGTGGGGCCATCGACCTGGTACCTGTGGAGCTAGCGCAGTCTTTGGCGGCGGAAGTTATCTGTGAGCGGAAGCAGACGTATAAACCGCAGGAAGAGAGCTTGGTCAGAGCCGTATTGGGCTTTAGTGGAAATCAACGCCTGCGGGATATTGATCAGCAATATCAGGGGATTCGATGGATCGATACGACTGATGCTGCTGAACAGTTAAAAGGAAACTATTGCAAAAAAGACATCGATTGGCGTAGATTTGAAATAACATTGTCCCTTCCGGCAAGTCTTGATGAATTTGCGACCGCTATGGAAGCACAGTGGAATTATGGATATTGGAAGACATTGGAGGTCAGTATGAGATAATACACGATGTATTGGGATAATGGTCGTTAAGAGGCCTAGCGCTGGCTAATAGATCATATATGGGACACCTATATGATGAAGTTTAGAAGAGTTTGGAACCGTATATATGGTTTATTCAGGTTTTATTGGAGAGTGAAGTGGGAGAAATTGAAGTTTTATTTGTTGGATAAGATAACCCGATCGGCGGATAACATAATCGCTTTATTTTTTTATAGATGAAAGTATTTATTGCAGGTGGAACAAGCGGAATAGGTCTAGCATTAGCGCAATGCTACCTCCGGCAGGGTGCTGAAGTTGCTGTATGTGGCCGTGATCTTTCAAAGTTGACCAATCAGCCAGAATATAATGGGCTCATCAAGTTTGAAGTAGATGTATGTGATCAGGATGCTTTGGCTGACGCCGTTGGATCTTTCTGTCATCATCTGGCTCTGGATCTTTTTATCAATTGTACAGGAAGCTATGCCGATGATGTGGCCCAGCCGGTCAGTTATGAACGGGCAAGTGCCATGCTCCGGACAAATATGCTGGGTACCCTAAATTGTTTTGAAGTAGCCCGCGAGATCATGCGTGGGCAATCTGCAGGGCAGATTGCGACAATAGCATCCGTCTCCGGGACTTTAGATTTTCCGAATTCAAGTTTGTACAGCAAAACAAAGCGGGCGGCAATCCAGGTGGCTGATGCCTATCGGAGGGCATTACTTCCATACGGGATTGCCGTGACAGTCATTGCGCCGGGTTATGTGGATACAACCAAATTGCGTGAACTTAATCAGCAGGATCTTTCGAAAAAACCTTTTTTGATCAGTGTGGATGAGGCAGCACAGCGAATCTTAAAAGCGATACAGCAAAAGAAAGAAATCGTGATTTTTCCGAAGCGTATGAAATGGCTGATGGGATTTTTGGGCATGCTTCCCCATGTATTGTTAAGTAAAATCATGTTTAGGAAAGCCAAATGGATGAAAAACGATTAAAAGGGGTGGGTAGGAAGCTCCTTGTTGCTATCTACTGCCTGTTGCTTTTTCAATTTACCTATCCCTTGACCGCAGCCTATGCCTCCACTTTAGCTGCAGTGCCTTCCGTTGTGTTTGATTTTGAACAGCACATTCCTTTTATCCCATGGATGATCCTGCCCTATATGAGCAGCGGGTTGTTTTTTTGTATTATACCCTTTTACTGCCGGCAAGAGGGGCAGCTTTTGCGTTATGCGAAGCGATTTGCATTTATTACGCTGTTTGCAGCGCTGTGTTTTCTCCTTTTTCCGTTGCGGTTTTCTTTCGAGAGGCCGATTGTCGAAAATCACCTGCTGGCGATTTTCTTTTCTTTCCTAAAGCAATATGATTCGCCTTTTAATCAGGCGCCATCTTTACATGTGGCTTATGCCTGTCTTTTTTGGTCTGTGTTACGCGGACAGTTCAGCGGATGGAAGAAAAGAGCCTTAGCTGTCTGGCTCCTATTGTTGGGGGTAGGAACACTGACCGTATATCAGCACCATGTTATTGATGTCCTTACGGCGCTAATACTGGTTCAGGTAAGTTTTATGCTCTTTCCGAATAGGGAGGAAATTGGGAATCATCAACAAAGGGGATCGGGAGGAAAGTTTGGCCCGTTGAACGCTAGTGATGATGAAAGTAAGAATCGTAAACAGACGCAGTCAGCGCTAATGTCTGGCCGTAAAGAAACGAAAAGAAATCTGCAGCTAGCGAATAGCTACTACCTTATTGGATGGCTATGTGTACTAGTGGCATTATGCTGTGAAAGAAACGTACTGCCCGTGATTGTTTGTGCTTGGGTAGCCTTCGTCTGCTTTGCTGTTGGTTACAACTACCAGCGCGGCAATGTGCTATTTTTAAAGGATAGATCGGGAAAGATACCATTGATAAAGAAAGTATTTTATGCGCCTTACCAATTTGCGTACTGGTTGATCTGGCGTTTTTTTAGCAAGCGAAACAATCCGCCGATGATGGAGTTATTACCGCGCTGTTATGTAGGACCGAGATTGAAAACTTCGGAACTTGTAGCCTTGGGACTGGATCGTAATTTAGTTGTTTTTGACCTCGCAGCTGAGCTCGAAGAAGTAAAACTGCTAGGTTCCATGCAAAAATATCATTCTTTTCCTTTACTGGATATTGCTGAAATAGATGTGCAAGATGCCCGTGTTATCGTAGCCGCCCTTGTGTCTGCTTACCGTGCATTGGAAGAGCCGGAAAATATGATCATTCATTGTACAATGGGTTATAGCCGAAGCATGATTTTTGCTGTTCTGATGATACAGGAATTATTATCTTTAGATTTAAATAAAGCTATTGATCGGGTGAGGTCGATCAATAGGCATTTGCGGTTACATGATCATGCGATCCGGCTGATGAAAATTATCGACGGTGGCAAACAGGGATAGTAATCGGTGGCCTGGTCTTTGCCTTTAATAGCATAGCTAAATAGATACTAAAATTACATACGCCATTGTATTGATGGAATAATTATAAAGAAATGAAATCAGGTTATTTTAAGAGTTTCGATCAAGGGGAACTACTCTATCGTGTTTGGAACTATCAAAAAGGACAAAAGGCCTTAGTTGTATTGCATCGTGGACATGAACATTCGGAACGCCTACAGGAGATGGCTACCGATCCGCAGTTTGCTGGTTATTCCATCTTTTCATTTGATTTGCGTGGACATGGTTATACAAAACTGGCTGTATCACCGGTTTTTATGGATAATGTGCGCGATCTGGATTGTTTTGTAACTTATATCCGCGCTGAATATTCTGTTGACACGAAGGATGTCTTCGTTATTGCTAATAGTATTGCAGGAGTGATTGTGAGTGCTTGGGTACATGATTTTGCACCTCCGATCGCAGGAATGGCCTTATTGGCGCCCGCATTTGAAATCAAACTATATGTGCCCTTGGCTAATCAGATGATTGCACTAGGGACAAAATTGAAAAAGGATCTTGTTATCCAAAGTTATGTCAAGGCGAAGGTATTGACGCATGATGTCGAACAACAGCAGGCTTATGATGCTGATCCATTGATCTCAAAATCCATTAACGGTGCCTTATTGGTTGATCTATTGAAAGCTGGTGTGCGTATCGTTGACGATGCTGCAGCGATTGATATTCCTGTGATTGTGCTATCCGCTGAAAAAGACTATGTGGTTAAAAACTCGGTGCAAAAGCAGTTCTTCGTATCCATCACTTCCAAGCTAAAGACATTTATTACCCTGCGCAACTTTTATCATGGTATCCTGTTTGAATCCAACAGACAGAAAGTTTATACCTATTTAAACGATTTTATTACAAAGGCCTATGCACGTCGAAAGCCTGACCAAGGACTGGAGCCTGACGAGTTTTCAGTAAAAGAATATGAGAAACTGTACCATAAGGTGATGCCTGCAGCCGAGAAGCTAAATTATGCGTTCCAGAAATGGACATTGGGTAAGGTAGGGTCATTGAGTCATGGGATGAACTTAGGTCTCCAGTTTGGTTTTGATTCAGGAATCTCGTTGGATTACGTATACCGCAATGAGCCACAAGGAAAAAACCGTTTTGGCCGTATCCTTGATCGTGGTTATCTAGATGCGATTGGCTGGAAAGGGATTCGTATTCGAAAGCAACACCTGTTGCAGCTGTTGGAGGAGAATATTGAGCAGGTTAAGTCTACTGGTCGGCCTGTCAAAATTCTTGATATCGCTGGCGGGACCGGAAACTATTTGTTTGACATTAAGGAAAAATATCCGGAGGTGGAGATTGTGATTAACGAGTTCCTATTGCCCAATATTGCGGTAGGGGAGAAAGTCATCAAGAAGAAGGGGTTCAAAGGAATACGGTTTACCAATTACGATTGTTTTGATCCGGCTACATACAGCAAACTGGAATTTGAACCTAATATTGTCGTGATCTCTGGTATTTTCGAATTGTTTGGCAACAATCAAATGGCCAGTAGGGCGGTTCATGGGGCGACTTCTATTTGTGAACAAAATAGTCATCTGGTCTATACCGGACAACCATGGCATCCACAGTTAAAGATGATCGCTTATGTGCTGAACAGCCATCAGAAGAAAGACTGGGTCATGCGCCGGCGTTCGCAGCAGGAACTGGATCGGATTATGGCCTATAATGGTGTGGTGAAGGAGCGGATGCTTATTGACGATTATGGGATATTCACCGTTTCATCGGGTTCGGTAAAGGCAGGATAAGCATATTTCCGAACGATCTGCCGGCAGAATCGTAGCCAAATAATTGGGTGAATAATTTGTATATATCTGATTCATAAGATATAAGTTTTTAGCCAGTGGGGGAGGGGGGCAAATTGCGCCAAATAGATAGTGTTTAAGCTATGAATTTGGCGCAATTTGACCCCCTGTTTAACCAAAATACCCAATTTTTACGCTCCATTGCTCAGAAATGCAGATCTAATCCGTTTGACAAAAATACTTTTTGGTTTAACAAATTGTTCTTATTGCAGACATAAGGTCGTCATGGTATAACAAAAAGGTGTTTTGGTTTTACTAATCGACTTTATTGCAGGCATAGGGAAACCATTGTTTAAAACAAAGACTTTCCGGTTTAAGAAATTGTCCTTATTGCAGACATATCGGCGCAATGGTAAAACAAAAGGATTTTTTTGCTTTATAAATTGTTTTTATTGTAGGCATAAGGCCGTTGTGGTATCACAAAAAAGCGTTTTGGTTTAGGGAATCGTTCTTATTGCAGATATAACGAATTAATAGTCTACATCATGTTTGAAATGATAATGTAGAGATTGTTTCATTTTTTTTCAAAAATTTTAAATTTTCTACTGCATATGGAGTAGAAATTATTCCCATAGATCATCAATTCCGATTTTAGTCCCTTTGCCGTTCTTAACATCGGCTCGGCCATTTTGTATCTTTTTTACAAAATCCGGATTATACGGGCTATCTTCCACAGTGGTAGTTTCAAGTTTGATTTTAGATGCTTTGGTTATTGCATCGGTTGCTTCAAGTTGTTTTGGAGAAAAGCTCAAAGCCTAGTAGTAATTACTAATATGCCTGTATAAGTACATCTGTAGGGATATTGAGCTTTTCGTGAAGTTTTCTAATGATCTCGAGAGAGAGTTTCCGCTTTCGGTTTAATATTTCACTTGCACGGCTCTTCTGACCAAGAACATTAGCAAGATCATTCTGTGTAAAATTTAGCTGCTCTATTCTGAATTTGATTGCCTCAACAGGATCAGGAAGATTAATAGGAAAATGTTCAGTCTCATATTTATCGATGAGAAGTCCCAAAACTTCCAATTCATCCCCTTCTTTTGAACCTGCTTTAGCATCGAATATTGCTTCAAGTCGGTCTAAAGCCTGTGCATAATCTTCTTCAGTTTTAATAAGTTTTGCTTCCATAAATACCTAAATTTTATTAGCATCAATTTTGTCATATCTAATAAGGACTAAATTAGCTAAAGCTTAAAAAATATTTGATGGTAATCGTATCAAAAATACTGCTATCCCAGCCGAACAGACAAAAAGGTCAGCTGGAATAGCAGTAGAAAATCTTAATTCTTATACTCGCGGATTGCCTGAATAATGCCTTCCAGATTTTCATTGAAGTCCAGTAGCTGGCCGAAGACTTTATCATCTTTAGCTAGTCCACCATGTTTATTGTTCTTGCGGAAGATTTCCTTGATGGTTTCCCAACGCTCCTGTTCAACAGGGTTCAGCAGTCCGGCAAGCTCTTTTAGTTTTAATAGGTTGCTTTCGGTATCCGCTGTCAGTGTTTGTGATTCGCTCTCATAATGGGCGAGAAGAATCTGGTCAGTTTCCTGTTCATTCATCATCGGTACCACCTGCGCTACAAGCTTACTCATGTTCCGATATGATCCCTGCATTTTGAATGGTGGTTCGTTGCGGTAATTGTCTTGCATCGCGGCGCTTTGGATATAGTTCTGATTGACCTTGATCACCACATTCCTGATTTTCAGTACATGGCGCAGCACGGCGATAAAGTCATCAATATCCTGTTTCAGGTAGTTGCCTTCTAAATCGGGCAGTTGATCCATAACAGATTGTGCATAATTGACCAGGGCGTAGAAGTCGTTGAACGATTTACTTGCAATTTTTTCGAGGTAACTGTTTTCAATAGCCGCATTTTCAATCAGACTGAGGTTGAATAATGCTTCGGTATCACCGATCACATCGCCGAGATTGTACACATCGGCCCGGTTGGCAAGCATGTCGGGGATTTGGAACTTAGAACCGCTCTCTGTGTAGGGGTTACCTGCCATCACGATGCAGAAGCGCTTGCCACGGAGGTCATAGGTCTTACTCTCGCCCTCAAAAATACCATCAATCTTGCGCTGACCATCGGCAAGGGAGATGAATTTCTGTAAGAACTCCGGATTTAAATGCTGGATGTCGTCCAGATAAAGCATGACATTGTCTGCCATCTCAAATGCAAGGTTGATCTTTTTCAGTTCTTCCCGTTCTCCGGATGTTTTCGCTTCGATCGGATCAATGGAGGTGATCGAATGGCCAATGGTCGGCCCATTGATTTTGACGAAATGTAGGCCCATGGTCTTGGCCAGATATTCCATTAAGGTGGTCTTACCATACCCCGGCGGCGAGATCAACAGAAGCATTCCCATGCGGGCGGTGCGTTTGTTGTCTCCAGCAGCTCCCAGTTGTTTGGCGAGGTTGTTTCCGATCAGTGGAAAATAAACTTCATTGATCAGCTTGTTACGCACAAACGAGGTCAGTACTTTTGGCTCGAATTCACCAATTTTTAATTCTTTGGCATAGGATTTCGCAAGCTGTTCTTTCAATGTGGAGAAAGCCACAAAACGAGGTACATTATGATTGCTGAACTGTGCCAGACGTGCTAAAAATTCATGATATTGGATGTGCTCCTCCCCGTTGTTGAGGATAGTATGGTTGCCTTTTAATCCGCTGATATGTGCTTGGTCTTTGGCTATAATTAAGTGATATGCTTGCGTCGGATAGAGCAACATGATCGCTGTTTCCTCGATGTACTTGCGTAGTGTCAGATATTCCGTATGCTCGTCCACAAACGCATTGAGCCAATTTAAAGTCAGGTAAAAGCGATCTACCACGCTAAATTGTTCGTTCTGAATATCTGCTTCAAAAAGCTTATGGCTTTTCTTGGATTCCAGCAATCGAATAAATACCTTTTTCAGTTCATCGGACTGTTCACTGACGACAAAGGTATTGTAACACGTAAAGGTCTGGAAAAGGTAAGTTGCCAAGTCACGGTCATGAAGGGCGGCGCGATCCAAATGTGTCTCCCAGGCATTGAACAACTTGCTGAGTTCATCAATGACGGACTGGTAACGATTTGAATTTGGAAACGTTTTCAATATCGTGTAAGTCGAGTGTATCAGCGCCAGCTGTTTTGTACGCTGATCATCAGAAAGCGATTGCCAAAATAGTTGAGCCATTGTACGCAAGGAAGGATCATAGCGTAGAAGATCCAGTTTGGTGTCCAACTGTTTGACCGTGTCATAGATCAATAGTGCATCCACATTGTGAACCCCTTTGACATAGCCTTCCGAATAGCTTTGTTCCACGGTCTGCGTGATGAACAGTGCAGCATCAAAATCTTGTTGTCCTTTCGAAGCCAGGAATGCTTTGTATGCAAGATATTCTGCACGATAGACCTCCTTATTTTCGGATACAAGCTCCTGATCCCAGATATCCTGAAACCTGTTGATCTCCTCGGTCTGCACTTTTTGATAGAAGCTTGTACCTGTCAGGTGGAAATAGAGCTCGTCGTTTCTGCGCAACAGGGTTAAACTGAGGGATTGGTTATTGACGGCGAATTTGTGTTTACCAAGAGCAATGATATTCTCCCCGTCTACAAAGAGGTCATTTTTATCCCGTAACACCCGTAAGGCATCTTCCTGCGATTTCTTTAATAGATTTTCAAGGTTTTCCGCTTTTGAGACATCCTGTAGTGTTTTCAGCTCCTGTACTAACTGTCTGATTTTGTCGATCATCAGATCCGAGGCAAAGAAGCTGAGGATTTCTTCCCGGCTCGCGAAAGTCTTGGATTTATTTTCAATATTCTTTAGTACACGAAGACCGATCTGCTCGAGCGAGGACGTCCGCTTGTTGATCTGTTCAACGATTTGCTCCCTGCGGGAATTAAATGCCTTAATGACCTCGTCACGCTTGTCTGCGATCTTGAGCGCAAAATCTTCGAATTCGGAAAACTTACTTTCGAGTTCTTCCAGCTGAACGATGACTTTTGTGTAATATTCGTCTACTTTTTCGGTTGTCGTTGACAGTTCGAGGTAGTTGGTAACGGATTGCTCCAACAGGGTCAGCTGTGCCGAAAACTCGGCAATTGCTTCGGTGCTCTTCAATGAATTGAGTTTTCGTGTAAGTTGTGCACGGACTTCATTTAAGGAGGAGAAAATAACCGAAATCTTCTCAATGATTTTGGTTGTCTGTGTGGAGTCGTCAATTTTTAGACTATTGAGGATATCAATCAATAGTTCCAGCTCGCTTGAAATGGCCGAATTGGCTTCCTCGATCGCTTTGGCATCGTATACTTTAACAATGGCTTCCACATTCTTTTTCTGCTGTTCTACCTTTTGTTCGTAAGGAAGCAAGGCTTCATCGCGTAAGAGGAAAGCAATTGTTTTTTCGGCCAGCTCGGAGGTGATGCCCTGTAATTTTTCCAACAGGTTATCTATGCTGACCGTATCAATATATTTTACATTTTTAAGGTCGATGATTTCACCCTGAAGTCGACGGGCATCGGCCAATTGGTGGACGAGCTGATCGAGTTTCTCCACAACGGTGCTATTGATGGAAAAGGTGAGTTCTTCCATCTTCTTTTCTGCAGCCAGATTTAATTCCGCCGCATGCTTGCGCTGCGCCTGTACTTTGACAAATTCGTCAATAGCGGTGTTGGCGACTTCCTTGATCTGTATTAAGGGCTGCCCAAGATTTAACAAGGCCTCATCTTTGATCCAAAAATAAGAATCGATTAAAACCGTAGACTTTTTAAGGATATCTTCGTATAAACCCTCGTAACTGTCCTCTTTGTTGATGAGCTGTATGACCTCCTGTGCTTCGGCCATCGCCTGCACGATCTGTTTATTGCCTACCTTATAAAGGGGATCATCTTTCTTTTGCTCATTTTCTTTGAGCATGGCCATATAGGGTGTTTCCCAGATCTGAACCTGATGATGTCTGGTGGCTTCTGCCTCAGTGCGGAAATAAATTAAGCTACCATCTTTGAATAGGGTAAATCCGTTGCAGATAATCGGGGTCTCGACATGCTGCTGAATGATGTTATATGACAGTAGGATATAGGTATTGGTTTCTTCCTGACAAAAGATATACAGAAAATCTTCGCCATTGGGGGAAGCTATCCTGCGTAGGAAGGATACCTTCTCGAACTGGGCATCAAAAACTTTGTGTGTGCCATTTTGTAAATAGTACCCATTGGAGAAAATAATCCCCTGATTGTCCGGCAACAATATTGCTGATTCATTCAGTGATTTGAGATTGACCACTTCTTTCGTCCGCTGGTTGTAGACAAAAGCCCTGAAATCTTCCTGGTAAGGTTTGATACGTACCGCAATAAGATTGCCGAGATCTGCAAAGTAATAATCAGCATCGTCCAATTGCTGGTCTGCATTGACCACTTTTTCGGAATAGATCCCTTTGCCGCTGTCTGTATTGTTCTCGATCTTGAAAGTGATGTCGCCATTGATCGCCTCAATAAAAATCTTATCCATGATGGATATATGCGGGTATTTTCCCAAACGGCGGTCTTCGAGTGTCGTTTTCGTCCAGTCAAATTCAAATTGATTGGGCAATTTGACTTCATGGATGCTGCGGTCATCCTGATACAGGAGCTTACCGTCTTTGATTAACCATTTGAATGCTTTGAGATCAGCCGGATTTTTGCTGGTCTGAAAGATCATGTACAAGTAGTTCTCCGTACGGCGGAATTTGGAGAAGATGGAATCTCTGTAATATTTATACAGGTTTTGGTAATCTGAGATGAAATTTTGATCGTTGATCAGATCGAGGGACTGCGGAATAAATTGATTATTCTCAAATGCATAAACACTGAAAACATCTTCCAGCTTGATCTCGGTACGCAGTCCAAAATGCACATTATATCCAAAAATACATTGATTATCCAAGGCCAGGATGCCACGGGCAACACAGTTGTTTTCTGTGGTAATCCGTTGATTGGCTTTGAGGACAAAGCTCGTGGAATTGAAGACTTCTTTACGGGCTTCATTCAAACCTTGGAGCCTTGTTGCTAATTCTTCTTTTTGTGTAAGAAGTCGCTTTCGGATAATCTCATATGCACCTTGGTCAAGGCTGTCGTTCTGATTTATTACGTTTTCTTCTGGCATAAAATGAGCTTTCTCTACTGGATTGTTGTGACAAAATCAATTTTAACTACCCGCAAGGGCCGTTTTGAAGTGGTCTTGCGGGTAATATAGTAAGCTTAAGATGTCTTAAGACAGCTTCTTGTTGGAAATGCCTAAGTTTTTTGCTAATCCAAATAAGGAATTGATAAAACCGGCATCTTCACCGTTTTCGGCATCTGTGGCTGCCTGTTGCAGTTTGATCAACGCCGCAGAAACTGTTAGGTTTTTGATGTCATTAGACGAGATACCATATTTATCTGCTAGCCCACGTACTTTTTCGGCGAGATCACCTTTGCCGTCTGGGCCCAATAGTGAATTTTTGATATCAGTGGCATGTTTCGAATTGTCGATCAAATGGTCAAAACCCTTGGAATTGGACACCTGGCGTACAATGTTTTCGAAGAACATGGTTTCACCACCGACGATATCAATTTTCGCTGTTTTAAGTGCTTCGGACAATACACTTGCCTGCGCTTGGGCAATATCTTTTTGGATGTTGATCTGCGCAAGTTCGATGTCACGTTCTTTTTGCAATTGTAATTTGAACTCTTCGTGATCCTTGCCCACACCATCCAGTTTTTTCATGGCTTCGGCTTTCTCTTCGATACCTTTTGCTTCGGCAAGAGCTTTCTCACGGACAACCTCGGCCTGTGCCAGACCTTCTTTGCGCATGGCTTCGGCTTTTTTCTCAATAACGTTGGCCTGTACCGTACCCTGCTTCTCTTCCGCTTCGGCTTTTGCGACCATTACCTCGGCTTCCGACAAGCCTAATGCGGCTTCCTCTTTCGCTTGTGCTTCCGCTATGATCTTGCGGCTTTCGGCTTCTTTGAGTGATGCTTCTTTTTTCGCTTCGGCATCTATTAATAATTCCTGTGCACGTTTTTCTGCAATCTTACGCGCTGCTTCGGCATCGATTACTTTTTTCTCTGCTTCTTGTTCTGCCGCAATTTTTGCTGCTTCAGCGGCTTTAACTGTAGAAATTAATTTCTCTTCCGCTTCTTGTGATGCTGCAATAACGCCTGCCTGTTTCTTCCGCTCTACTTCACGGAATACTTCAATATCTCTGACACCTTGTTGCTCTTCGATAACGCCTTTTTCCAATTGGACACGCTCTTTGATGACCCCTTGGATGCTTTTCTTTTCGGTCTCGATCGAACGCTCTTTGTCAATCTGGGCCAAGGTGACAATACGCTCACGTTCGGTTTGTTCCAATGCGCGGTCTTTCTCTACGCGTTCGGCTTCCACAGCATCTGTACGTTGTTTGTTTTTCTCGGCAATGATAATCTGACGCAGCTTATTTTCTTCTTGTACGGCCAATTGCTCTTCGGTCGAAATGCGGACGCTTTCATATTTTAAGCGCTCTTCTTCACGTACTTTTGCGATCTCTGCTTCTTCACGGGCTTTGATATTATCAATTTCACGCTTTTGCTTTTCTTCTTTTTCAGCAAGCTGACGATCCAATTCTAAAATCGCTTCGCGAGCTTCGACGTTTTGCTTTTTGATCAATTTCTCTTCATCGCGACGGATGAAGTTGGCATTGATGTTTTGTTTTGCTGTCAGCTCTGTGATTTTTTTGATCCCTTCACTATCTAGGATATTGCTGGGGTTTAGATGCTCAATATCTGTCTGCTCCAGATAGTCAATCGCACAGTCATCCAAAATATACCCATTTAAGTCTGTACCAATGATATTGAGGATTTCGTCACGGAACTCACGACGTGCTTCATAGAGTTCGATAAAGTCGAATTTCTTACCTACGGTTTTTAGCGCTTCAGAAAATTTGGATTCAAAGATGCTCTTTAATGTTTCGGGTTCGCTAGCACGGTCACAACCCAAGTTTTGGGCAACGTTGATCACATCGTCCACATTTTTGTTGACACGGACAAAGAAGGCTACTTTGATATCAGCACGGATATTGTCTTTACAGATCAACCCTTCGCTCTGCATACGGGCGATTTCAATTTTTTTGATGGAGATGTCCATGATCTCCATCTTGTGGAAAACTGGGACGACATACATACCCTTGTTGAAGGCAACTTTCGTTCCGCCGACACCTGTCCGGACAATTGCCTTTCCCTGCGGGATCTTTTTGTAGAATGCACTCAGTACAACAAAGAATGCAAAGATTAGAAAAACAGCTAAACCGACAATCAGCAATATAATTCCGTTTAAGCCGCTTAAAAATAAAAGAGGTTGATATAGCATATTGATTAGTATTTATTTAGATTTTAGTATTTAGATATGAGTATTTGGATTTTAGTTGCGCAAGCCTACGGCTTACCGATCAAGTCTTAATCCTTGCTCTTTGTTCTTTTTCATTTTCGATTAAATATTGTCAATGGTGATTTCCTTGGTGACATAATAATATTTTTTGTCCTTGGATTCATCCACAATGATGACATCATCGCCATAGCCGATTTTCTCGCCATTATGACTTACAACATTAAGACGAATTGGGTCTTGTTGGATGATAAATTCAGCAGAACCTATTTTTTTGCCTTCAATACTTGCACGCATTTTACCCATGCGGCCAAGGAAATCATGGCTCTCTTCACCATTATAGCCAATATTTTTGAACATTCTTGCTAAGGGTTTGGTCAGAAAATGCATTAAAAAGAACGTAACGATAAAAACAGGAACCAGGATCAATACCGATTTTATTCCCCAGGATGCGACGTCAATATACAATGAAGATACAATGGTGATCACCCAGCCAACGAATTTAAATAGGGTCACAATAAGCATAATGGGCACTTTTCCGACATTGATATAATCCATTGCCTTGGCAAAGAAACCCGGTTCGGTATGCGTATCGGAGTCTGTATGATGATGTGGATGATCTGGTCCATCGGTATCAATATCATGTGAGCCATCGACGTCACTGACATCAGGTGTAGGATGTAGGTCCACATCGGCATCCGCGTCAAATAGATGCACGCCATCGCCCATGAGAAACATAAATAACCAATACACCACAGACAGGCCTGTCAGGACAGTCATGATGCCATTTGACAATGGGTTGAATAAGATATTGATTAGTTCTGTCATCGTATTTTCTTTTAAATTTTTTCTCTTTTGAAGGTATAATGAAATGACCAGGAATTACCATTCATTTCAAGGTCCTGCATAGCGACCAGCTCCCAGCCCTGATCACCGAGGTCGTTCAGAATCTTGTCGATTTTGTCCGAGTCTAATTTGGTACCCCAGAAGCCTTGGGGTTCAATTTTGACTGTTTTATACTCAAATTTCCGCATCGCCATTCAATTTTCGTTTTAATTCTTCCAGTTCACTGTTGACGGAATCCGAACCACCGATGGATTCATTGATTTCATCTACCTTGCTTTTGTTGCCCGTTGCGATTTCACCATAGGCTTTTGCTAATGCTTCGTCCTCTTCGACTTTTTCTTTCATGCGTTCCAACATGGAAATTGTGCTGTTGGAATCAATGTTGGCCAGTTGCCGGTTGACCATTTTAGCTGCATTGGAAACCTTGACCCGTGCTTTCAAAGTTGACAATTCACTTTCCCATTTAGCTATATTGAATTTAAGTATATCCACATTTTTATGTAATTCCTCTGCGGAACTCTGATGAATTGCTGCCTGTTTTTCCAGTTCGGTAGCTTCGATCAACAATTGCTTTTTCAGTAATAGGGCCTCTTTGGCTAAGCTTTCTGCCTTTTCGGTAGAAAGTTCTCCTTTTTGAGCTTTTTGCAACAATAAAATAGCTTTGCTTTCAAATTCATTGGCTTCTTCTTTTTTCTTTTCACAGTTATTCTGCGTGCGTATGGCTAGCGCTTTTACTTTTGCATAAGCCTCTAACGATTGCTCCAGGTCTTCTTTCATCTCACGGATACCTTGCTCCGTCATTTTGATGGGGTCCTCCATTTTGTCCACTACAGCGTGGATTTCTGCTTGACCGATTCTGAAAATTCTCTTAAAAATATTCATTATTCTATAATTTTGAAAAACTTATTAACTGATTATAATATTCACTGATCAAAAGACTAAGTGAATTGATGGCTGCATCAAATTCATTCTGATCTAGATTATGTATCTGCAAAGTGTATCGGAATATGACCTTTCTGCCATCCTCCGTTAAGGCAAATCCGCCATGGATGATATCTCTATTTTTTATGAGCAACGATCTGAACATGTCCATGTTCTCGTTGTTTATGGTAAATAGATACTGCTCGAAAATTACGATGGGTTGTGCTATACCCACAATGAGATTGCGAATACCATCATCTTCGTTTTCGATTACAAAGACACCTTCTTTTTCATCCTTATGGGTAATATTATAACCGATGTTGGCGATATAATTTTCAATTTTTGAGAAGTACATAATCAAGTTTTTTATATATTGCACATATTCTTTGCATAAAGATAGTAAATTGCAAAAATATTTTGCAAGAAAAAATTAATTTTTTTTTAAAATGAGTAACGTCGGGAATAATATAAAAAAGCTGAGAAAGGTGAAAGGATTGAGTCAGCAGGCTTTTGGAGATGTTTTTAATCTTACCAGGGGGAATATTTCATCTTACGAAGAGATGCGTGCCGAGCCAAAAATAGAGATTGTTCTAAAAATTGCAAATTATTTTGGCATTCCTGTGCAGCATTTGATTGAAAAAAATCTTTCCGTTAATGAGATTCTCAATTTTAACGATTATTTTCAGCCCGATACGCCTGCGGTGGAGGGCAAGCGATTGGCACAGGTTCCGTTATTGGAACGGGATGCCTTGCTCGATGCCTGTACTTATGTATCAAAATTGAATGAGCTTCCAGTCATTGAGTTTCCGTTGCAGAGCCGCAACCGTTTTATTGCGATGGAATATATGGATGCAATACCCGCACCAGGTGATTTCATTGTAGCACCGCGCTCAATTCTGTTTTTTGAAGAAATTGATATCGAAAGTTTACATACGTTAAATAACGCCTTTGGATTGTGTTTTTCAGCGGAGGAATTCTTTATTGGAAAATATGTGACGGAGGAGCGGGAAATAAGTCTGGTGTTAAACGCCTGGAAAAAAGTCGACTTTATATTGTCCGAGAAAGGGAATTTTTGGAAATTGTATGGTAAATTCGAACGAATATAGGCAATTACCCAGATCTATGTTTTTGTTACAATCGTATTTTTATATGGGGGTGATTTCCTACGTTTAAATGCAAATGGAACAGTCAAATTGCGGATTTTCACAATTTACTTGTTTTTTATGAAAAAAAATATTTGGATTATGAATTAAAATAATTCAATTTTAAGTTGGTAAATAATTTTAATTTATTATAAACTTATTCATTTCATGAAACCTTCATAATTTATTCAATCCTTTTGGAGTGAATAAAATTGATCGCTTCATTACAATTTAAAAAACAAATTTATACAGATGAAAAAAATGGCATTATCTGCGGCAATTGCTGCACTTTTCTTTGCTTCTTGCAATAATGCGGACAGCAAAAAAGTAGAAACAAAAGATACAGTCACAACGACTGATACACAAGGTGGTGTGGCGCAAACAACAACTACGGAAACAACAACAACGACAGCAGTTCCAAAATTTAGTTCTCCAGAAGCGCAACAGTTGGCAGACGATTACACAAAATATGTAAATGAGTATGTGGCTGCAGCAAAAAGTGGAGATGCAACCAAACTGCAGGAATTGGTTGGAAAACAACAAGAATGGGCTACAAAAACAGCTACAGCTGCTTCTAAATTAACCCCGGAAGATGCCAAGTTATGGTCTGAGTATGCTCAAAAGTTGGCAGCAGAGTTAACTGCTAATGCAACAAAATAATTTAGATATAAGGGTATTTAAAAGAAAGTAGGGCAACAAGAGATGTCCTACTTTCTTTTAAATCTTTGAATCAGAACGGTAGATCGTCCTCCTCCTCTTCTGGTAATGCTGGGACATGATCTTTTGATCCACTTGGATCTGATAGAATTAAAAAGCTTTCGACTTTAATCTCCGTAATATATCTTTTCACGCCGTCAGCACTTTCGTAGTTGCGATAGGTGAGCTTTCCTTCGACCATCAACTTGGTTCCGCGGCTACATTTCTTTTCAATGGTATTGTTTTGGTTTCCCCAAATGACAAGTGTATGCCACTGCACTTCTTCGACCCATTCACCAGCCTTGTTTTTGAAAAGATCATTTGTAGCAAGACGTAAAACAGAATAGCTAGTTCCTGTTGATGTGGTTTTGATGACCGGATCATTCCCTAAATGACCGATTAATTGTACTTTGTTTCGTAATGTACTCATTTTGTGTAATTTTTAAATGTTTCTAATAATTCTTATTTTAGTCATTGGTCATAGCCTTTAATCGCGTTGAATGACCTTGAGCAAAGATGAAAAGGAGATGAGATTATAATCGTCTGTTTACCATTTGTATTCGACTATAGTCGGTTGTAACCGTTTGTTGTCGCTTAACTTAGATTAAACACCATGGAAAAAGTCTGTTTGGAATGTGGACAAAATATACGGGGAAGATCGGATAAGCGTTTTTGTGACGATTCTTGCCGAAATGCTTATAACAATAAACTGAATAGCGATCAGACCAATTTGATTCGTAATGTGAATAATATCCTGCGAAAAAACCGTCGCATTTTGTTGGACGTATTAGACGGCGAGGGGATGATAAAAGTGCCGCGGGAGAAACTAAAAAGACAGGGTTTTGATTTCAAATTCCATACCCATACATTTGCCAATAGTAAGGGGCAGGTCTATAGTTTTATTTATGAGATGGGTTACCTTGTTCTGGAAAATGACTGGATATTGATTGTTCAAAAAAAGCCGCTTTAATCCATATTAATAACCTATTTCTTCGATGAAGGCCTTTTCTTCTCCTATCAATAATTCTTTGTAGAAATGAATGCTACTGAATTTTGGGAAAAAGGCTATTGACGTAACGGATTTTCCAGTTTGCTCATTCCGGGAAACTTCGGTTTGAGCAAACTGAATACTAGTTATTCTTAACTTACATCGGATCCTTTAATTCTAAAATAGTTTACTGTTGTGAAGATGATAATCACGGCATAATAGCACATTGGGATGAGCAGAAAAAACCAGCCTGTAAAAATATAATTTAAAGACGAGGGCAGTATATCTCCTTTTCGATGCGTTGTACCGTTCTTAAAGATAGACCGGCTTGATTAGCAAGATCTTGTTGTGTCAGTCCTTTGCGCTTTCTAGATTGTTTGATAAGTTGATTTACTGTTTGACTTTCCATGAAACGAAAATGGTTAAAAGGTTGATGATTTTAAAAAAAACAATATGACAATAATATGCCAATGATATAGCAGGTTTGTAAGTTGTTAATAATCAAATATTTTGTATTATGAAAAATATTTTGAATCTTTGTAATCAATAAAATAATAATATAAATTAAAAAAACGGAAGAATATGTTTGCAACAATAAAAAACCCAGCTTCGTCCTCAAAGAAGAGCCTTGGGCATATTCTTCGGAATACCGCACTCTCCTAATCTTCTTTTCCAGAAAATTTACTGGCGCTTGGACAGGACATCGTATTGTGATGTTTAACTCAACGACCATTTTGAAATGGTCTAGCCGATAAAAAGAAATGGCATCCTAGTGTGACTCGAGTTAGTCTCCAGGAGCCTAATACAGATCATGTTTAAAAAAATTTATGAATTCAGTGAATAAATATGTCCTTCAGGCCCTGGATAATTATCCATATTATCTGGAGGATACGTTAGAATCCCTGTCTTATGCCTTGTCATACGACGAATCCAATACCATGGCATTGTGCTTAATGGGCCGGGTTTATTCGGAACAACTATTGGATTATGAGCAGGCAAGGAAATATTTTCAGGAAGCTTTAACTCACAATGTGAATGCCTTGGAAGTTTACCCTTATTTTATACAGACCTTGATTGACATGGGTGATTATGAGGCGGCAAAGAAGACGATAAAATATGCATTGACATTGCCCGGGATAGCCCTGACAGTAATCTGGATTAAGAAAGTACTGTTGCTTGAGAAATTAAAGAAGTATAAAAAGGCTTTAAAAATTCTCAAAATGGCAAAGTTGGATAATATGAGCAGCGAATTATCCTCAACCTTAAAATCAATCGAAGATCGGATCAAGGGAAAAAAGGAAATGAGTAAGACAAGTAAAAAGCGAAGTAATTAATGATAATATACTTATTTCGGTTAAAAGGTCAAAAAATAAGCCCAAGATGAAATTTCATCTTGGGCTTTTATCAATATAGTGTAAGAATTATTCTGCTCTTAAGATTTTTGCAGCATCAACCATTGATTCTAAAGCGGCTTTAGTTTCAGGCCAAGCGCGTGTCTTCAAGCCACAGTCTGGGTTAACCCAAAGCTGCTCCGCAGGAACTACTGCTTTTGCTTTGCGCAATAGGTCTACCATCTCATCTTTATTTGGTACACGTGGGGAGTGAATATCATATACACCCGGACCGATATCGTTCGGGTATTTGAAATCACCGGCGAATGCATTTAATAATTTCATCTGAGAACGTGAAGTCTCAATGGTGATTACGTCTGCATCCATTGCTGCGATATCTTCGATCACATTGTTGAACTCAGAGTAACACATGTGTGTGTGGATCTGTGTGTCATCCTCTACATTGGATGAAGATACACGGAAAGCACGAACTGCCCAGTTCAAGTAATCTTTTTGATCAGCTTTGCGTAATGGTAAGCCTTCACGGATTGCTGGTTCATCAATCTGGATGATTTTGATTCCTGCTTTTTCCAAAGCTTGTACTTCATCCAGGATTGCCAATGCGATTTGGTAAGTTGTTGTCGAACGTGGTTGATCGTTACGTACGAAAGACCATTGTAAGATTGTTACAGGACCAGTCAACATCCCTTTAACCGGGCGGTTTGTCAAGGATTGTGCGTAAGAAGACCAGCGTACAGTCATATCTTGTGGACGGTATACATCTCCGTAGATAATTGGAGGTTTCACACAACGGGAACCGTAGGATTGTACCCAACCGTTTTGAGTGAATGCATATCCTGCCAATTGCTCGCCAAAATATTCAACCATATCATTACGTTCGAATTCACCGTGAACCAATACGTCGATATCCAATTGTTCTTGAAGACGGATTGTGTTTTCAGTTTCTTCAGCAATTGCTTTATCGTATTCTTCTTGTGTGATCGCTCCTTTTTTCAAATCAGCTCTCCATTTACGCACATCTTTAGTTTGTGGGAACGAACCGATCGTTGTTGTAGGGAATGCTGGCAAGTTGAACTTCGCTTGTTGTGCTGCTTTACGGTCAGCAAATACCGATGTACGCTTAGCATCGTCATCAGTAATATTGCTTGTACGTGTTTTAACTTCTGGTTTGTGGATCAATGGAGAAGTACGACGGCTTTCGGCGGCAGCTTTGTTTGCTTCAAAACGTTTTGCTGTTTCGGCATCAACTTCACCTTCAGCTAAGATCGCTAGATCTTTTACCTCTGCTAATTTTTGTTTTGCGAACGCTAACCAGTTTTTTACTTCTGCAGGTAATGATTGCTCATTGTGCTCATTGTCCAAATCAAAAGGAACATGCAATAAAGATGAGGAAGGAGCAAGCCAAACACGGTCTTTTCCTAATGCATCAACCGCTTGTTTGATTTTAACCAATGATTTTTCGTAATCATTTTTCCAGATGTTACGGCCCTCAACAATACCTAAAGATAATGTCAATGAAGCAGGAACTTTAGCTAAAACTGTATCCAATTGGTTTTCACCACGTACTAAATCCAAATGCAAAGCATGGATCGGTAAGTTAACCGCAATATCTTCGTTGTCTTTTAAAGCTTCGAAGTAGGTAGTAGCGATTAATTTGATATTTTTTGCAGCAGCAGCTAATTTCTCAAAAGTAGGTTGGTATAATGCTTTTACTTTTGCATCCAGATCCAAGGCCAAGAAAGGTTCGTCGATCTGAACATATTGTGCACCAGCTTCTGCCAATTTAGACAGGATCTGCTCATATACCGGAACCAATTTGTCCAATAGGTCGATACGGTCGAAACCAGCTTCTTTTTCTTTACCGATCAAAAGGTAAGTGATCGGGCCAAGTAAAACTGGTTTTGTCTCAATACCCAATGATTTCGCTTCGTTGTATTCATTCAAGAATTTCTCGGAAGTCAATTTGAATTCTTGGTCCTTTGTGAATTCGGGAACCATATAGTGGTAATTGGTATCCAACCACTTGGTCATTTCCATTGCAGTCACGTCAATTCCTTCTTGCTGGAAACCGCGGGCCATAGCAAAATATAAGTCTAAGCTGTAGTTGTTGTCAACTTTATTCAATAAAGAATGATAACGAGCAGGAATAGCACCAACAGTAAGGGTTAAATCCAATACTTGATCGTAAAAAGAGAAGTCATTGGAAGGGATCAAATCTATTCCAGCATCTTTTTGTGTTTTCCAATTGCCTTCACGAATCTTTTTTGCTGTGTCCAATAATTCCTCAACAGAAGATTTTTTAGCCCAATAGGCCTCATTGGCTTTTTTCAATTCGCGGAACGCGCCCACACGAGGGTAACCTAAATTGTTAGTCAATAACATAATAATGTTTTTAATATTTCTTTTTCAACTATATTTCTTGCTAGAGAGAAGGACACACTAGAATTCGGTGACTTCGGCTTATCATTCCCATATCATGTAGGGTAGAATTTAGCACCTTGTCAAGGGACAGGTTGCTAAGGCTTCATCGGGTCTATTCCCTCTGCCTTTCTCTATAAGCGACGCTAAGTTAGCACATTTTTTTTTGATATGCAAATTTTATATAAAAGTGCATTTATTTTTTATATTCTACTAAGAATAGAAATGTTTTATTTCTTTCTTTTCATTGGAAAGGAGGGTGAAATCGAGAATTAGTATTCCACCCCATTGCCTTTAGCTCACCAAGAGTTTGTAACCTTTTCCATGGACGTTGACGATTTCGACCTTGCTATCTTCCTTTAGATATTTCCGAAGTTTGCTGAGAAATACGTCCATACTCCTGCCGGTGAAATAGTTGTCATCATGCCATATTTTCAATAAAGCCTCTTCACGGGTCAATACATCATTCTTTTTTAAACATAGTAGGCGAAGTAACTCGGCCTCTTTGGTTGATAGTTTTTGCATCTGACCCTTATAGGAAATTTGTTGGCTTGTATAGTCAAAAAAGTAATCTCCAATTTCAAATTTGTCGGCGACAACTTCATCTTCTTTGTCTCTAACACTGCGTTTTAGCAGGGCATTAATCCGAAGAAGTAGTTCCTCAACACGGAATGGTTTAGTAATATAATCATCCCCACCTAATTCAAATGCTTCAGTCTTGTCTTCCATCATGCCCTTTGCAGTGGCAAAGATAATCGGTACTGTGCTATTTGTTTTTCTGATTTCACGGCCTACGGTAAAACCGTCTTTTTTAGGCATCATGACATCAAAAATGCATAAGTCATAATCATTTTTTTTGAACTGGGAAACGGCTTCTTCACCATCTGTACAGAGTGTAACGTCAAATTTTCCCTTTAATTCGAGATAATCCTTTAAAAGATCCCCCAAATTGGGATCATCTTCTGCTAATAATATCTTTTGCATAATGAATCTATTAATTTTCACTAATGTTCCTTGAATATACAAAAAAGGAACGTGTTATTTTTTTACGGGCAAAATTACTTCGAAGGTTGTGCCCTTATCTTTTTCACTTTTTACAGTGATCCTTCCATTAAGTCTTCTCAATATATCCTGGACATAACTGAGGCCCAGGCCAAAGCCTTTAACATTGTGGACATTTCCGGTAGGAATGCGATAAAATTGATCGAATATCTTTTGTAGGTGATCCCGGCTCATTCCGATTCCGTTGTCAGCAATGGTGATAACAATATTATCGCCAACATTTTTGGAATTAATATTCACATGTAGATCTCCTTTACTATACTTGATCGCATTATCCAATAGGTTGTAAAACACATTTGAAAAATGCAGTTCATCCCCCACAACGATATCTTTTGTTGCTGCAAGGTCAACACTGAATTGCCCGCCGATATTCTGCATGCGTAATTGCATACTGTCTGTCACTGCTGAAACGAGGTCATTGATATGTACATCGTCACGGTCAAGTTTTAGGGTTTCTTTCTCCAATTTTGCTAGATCTAATACACGTTCGATATGATTTCCAAGGCGAACATTCTCATCGTAGATGATATTGGCCAGTTTCTGCACACGATTGTGGTCCGCATTGATATCAGGGTCCTTGAGCGATTCACTGGCAATCATGATCGTAGCCACTGGGGTTTTAAACTCATGTGTCATGTTGTTGATGAAATCGGTTTTCATTTCAGACACCTTCTTTTGTCTGAAGATAATAATAAGTGTATAGGCAAAACATCCGACCAAAAGGAACAGTAGCGCCAGCATAGGGAGTAACAAATAGCCCATGTTGTCCGCTATGATTGCTTTTTTATTTGGAAAGTATATGGTTAACTTTCCCGGAGCAGCACCAATATCGCCTTTAAATAGCGCTGTGGAATATTTTGTGGTGTTTTTGGGGGTGTTTAATTCCGCTTCGTTGAGAATATTATTTAGCAAAATATTGCTTGTGCTCCATATTTCAATATTAAACGGTACTTTGATATCACGTTGAGCCAATTCTTCCTTCAGGAGTTCTTGAACGATAATAACGTTTAACCGGTCCTTTAGAGGTCTTTTGGCGAGTTCCATTCCGATGGCGACATCTTCGATGTAGTCGGCTTTTTTGCCGCCAAGCATCGCGACGGAGTCATAAACATTGAAACCATAGCCTGCATTTTTTTTGGAAAGCTTGTTTAATTTGGTTTCTAGTTCAAAAATTCGTTTGGAGAGCTTAGGATTGGATCTTGGTGGAAGTGCTACGATACTCTTGCCAAGTAACCGCTTAAAATCATCGATATGTACGATCAAAAATCGCGTGCTGTCGTCTTTAGCTTCGATACGAGGAATTGTTTTTGTCGCTGAAACAATAACATCCTCTTGATAATATAGCCCGTTTGTTGGCGTTTTAACAATATTGATTTCAACGAGATCCTGATATTGGGTTCTTTTGACGTAAGTCTCGTAGAACCAATTTTCAATGTTAATAATGTTTGGATAGGTTGCCTTTAATCTATCTTCTTCAAGTTTGTACTTTTGATAGATTTGATCCAGCTTGGCCCTAAGATTTTCAATTTGGGTTTGAAGCTGGAGCTGCTCTGTCAATTGCTGTTGTTTAGCTTGCTCGCGTTTGGACTTTTCGATATTACGTTCTTGTTGTACCTTGGCGAAATCTACGACCTCACGACGCTCGAGCTTCCCCGCAACAGCTGTAAGTGCAGCATTGACTGATTCATCAAAAAGCTGGGATTTTTGACGATAGGAATCCCGCAGAAAATAGAATTGCATGGCCAATACCCCAATCAGCGCCAAAGACATCAGTCCAATGATTAATACAATACTATTTTTCTTCATTTAAGTTATGTTTTGCAAATGAATATTCTCAAGGGCATCATCAGCCCATAAACACTGAATTGCAGGGCTATTCTCTTAACCAATATCGTTGTTTACTTGAATTGTTACAAATATAAAGATGCTAACTTGTTTTGAAGCTGTTTTAACAATGTTTAACAGCAATTGCTTTAAATCTTGGTTATGTTATTGTAAATTAGGAGTTAAAATAGATTATGTTATGAAAACTTATGTATTATCATTGGCATTATCTTTTACAGTGGGAATTGCCATTGGTCAAATTAAGCAAAAAGAGTATCGTCCTTTATTACAGGATAAACACTCCAAGATGCCCGTTCTGGGATTAGATACGGCCTCAGCAAAGTATAATATGCCCGTTCAGAAATTCAAAAAGCTGGATAGTCTAGCGCCTATGCCGGGGACAGAGAAAATACCCAAGAGAAAAAAATCACAGCGTGACTCATTAAGGTTTAAGCTATTGGAAGATAGTTTAAAAGTGAAAGATTTCAAATTTAAGATAGATTCGCTCTATCCCAAAAAATAAAAAAGAAAGGCATTCGCGTTAAGAGAATGCCTTTCTTTTTTATGATCCTATTTCTTATAGCTGAGAAACGCGGATTGTATTTGTTTTGCCTTTTTCAATTAACGGTGTAGAGGCAGTGTTAATGATAATTGATCCTGGTGTAACGTAGTTGTTTTTTACGATAAATCTATTGACATCATGGATAGAGCCATCTGTACTTTCGAATTTGTCGTAAATAAATGTTTTTACGCCCCAAAGCAAACTCAACTGTTTCAGAAGTGTCTGCGTGCCTGTAAACACCAAAATATCTACATTTGGTCTATAACTTGTAATTTCAAATGCCGTTGCTCCGGAAGAGGTTAATACAGCGATGGCCGAAGCATTAGTTTTTTGAGCAAGATAAACTGAAGAAGCACAAATAGCGTCTGGAATAAGCGTTCCGTCGTGAATTTCACTAACTTTCTCATTATAATAAGGATAAGAAGTTTGTTCCACGTGGATAATAATCTTACTCATTGTTTCGATCACGATCTCTGGGAATTCACCTACAGAAGTCTCTCCACTTAACATCACTGCATCTGCACCATCCAATACTGAATTGGCAACATCGTTTACTTCCGCACGTGTAGGGCGCGGTGTAGTAATCATGCTTTCCAGCATTTGTGTAGCGATAATGACAGGTTTTGAAAGGTCTCTACATTTTTGTACAATGATCTTTTGAAGCCCCGGTACCTCTTCCATTGGAAGTTCAACACCCAAGTCACCACGAGCAACCATAACAGCATCGGTAGCTTCGATGATAGCATCGATGTTTTCGATTGCTTCAGGTTTTTCTACTTTCGCGATTACACGTGCATGGCTTCCTTTTGCAGCAATGATTTCTTTACATTGTGCAATATCTTCTGCCGAACGAACGAATGACATTGCAATCCAGTCAGCTCCGTGGTCCAATGCAAAGTTTAAGTTATCTAAATCTTCTTCAGTCAGGGAAGGAATGGATACTTTTGTGTTTGGTAAGTTTACGCCTTTACGTGAAGTAAGAACACCGCCATGCACCACTTCACAGGTAACAGTGTCTTTATGGTTGGTCTCTAAAACACGAAGTTGAAGTTTTCCGTCATCAAGTAATATGATTTCGTTGGCTTCAACATCGTTTGGAAAGTTTTCGTATGTAATGTAGATTCTGTTTTCATCTCCAATGAGTTCATGTGTGGTGATTTCAACTTTTGAACCATTGACGAGAACAGCACCGCCTTCTTTCATTTTTCCGATCCGAATCTTTGGACCTTGTAAGTCGGCTAAGATGGCAACATTGAATCCGGTTTCATTATTTATTGCATTTATGGTTTCGATTACCTTAAGGTGATCTGCCTGGCTGCCATGAGAGAAATTCAACCGGCACACATCAACCCCTTTGGCAATCATGTTGGTCAAAACTTGTTTGTCTGCCGAAGCAGGGCCTAATGTTGCGACAATTTTAGTCCTTTTTTGAACTTTTTCCATCTGTTTATTTTGTATTTTTAATGTTCTTCAATTATGACAACAAACAGCAAGCTGTATTGTTGTCTTTTGTAAAAACTAAATCGACTTAATTTAGATTTTAAGTTAGGTGTATTTGCTACACTAACCTACAGTCTGCTAAAATATGAGATTTTCTTTAGATTTCAATATTTTTGGAGATATTTCTTTTGCGATGACCACCTCTGGTAATTTGCTGATCCTTTTGATTATATATTCGACATCGTCTTCACAGATGTAATTTTTAATGATGACGAAGAAATCAAAATGGGGATTTTCTGGAATTAAAAAGGTTCCCTCAATACTTTTGTTATTAATGAGAAAATATTCTGTATCCGAATCAGGACTAAGGTAATGAAAAGCGGTGAAGTGGTAGCTTATTTTTTTCTTAGCATCAAAGATGATATGATATTCAAGCTCTTCTTCTGATTTATTTTTTGGACGGCCATCGTGATCATATTTGCTCTCTTTGCCTCTGGAAAAATCCAAATTTGTCACTTTGTTGATAAAATGGCAGAGACGGTAATCTTTCAGTGGGCAGGTGATGGCGAGTAGGGTGAAATCTAACTCTTCATCCATGTCCATATCTAACCTTGCTACTAACTTATTGACCACTTTTTTTCTAAAATATATGTTCTTATACTAACGAAGGTACTAATAATTTTAAGGTGGGAATATACTTTTTGTGTAAAATTTGAGTTAATTAGCTGAGCGTTTGGAATACAAAATAATTTTTGTTATACTTGAACTAAGTTAATATAGAGTGGGTTAGCTAGTATAAGACGCGAATAAGTTCGGTCGCCTAACATGGTGACTTTCATCTTAATATCGATTTAGGTTTGAATTTTGATGAAATTTATTTTTCTTTGCACAGATTTATTAAACAATTAAACTATAAAATCATGTCAGATATCGCTTCAAGAGTAAAAGCAATTATCGTTGAAAAATTAGGTGTAGACGAAAACGAAGTAACACCAGAAGCTTCATTCACTAATGATTTAGGTGCTGATTCACTTGACACTGTTGAGTTGATCATGGAGTTTGAAAAAGAATTCAACGTTGCTATTCCTGATGATCAAGCAGAAACTATTGGTACTGTTGGTCAAGCAATCGCTTATTTAGAAAAAAACGTTAACTAACTAATTTAATTAGGCTAATCGTAATAAATGGAGCTTAAAAGAGTAGTAGTAACAGGATTAGGCGCCCTTACACCAATTGGTAATACCGTCTCAGCTTACTGGGAGGGATTAATAAATGGTGTAAGCGGAGCTGCTCCTATTACGCATTTTGATGCGTCAAAATTCAAAACTCAGTTTGCGTGTGAGGTAAAGGGGTTTGATCCACATGATTTTATGGATCGTAAGGAAGCTCGTAAAGTCGATCCTTTTGTACAGTATGCAATTGCGTCTACTGATGAGGCAATTAAAGATGCTGGCTTAGATTTTGAAAAATTAGATACAAATCGTATCGGAGTGATTTGGGGCTCAGGAATTGGTGGGTTGACAACTTTTACAGAAGAAGTTGCCAACTTTGCAAAAGGGGATGGAACACCACGTTTCAATCCTTTCTTTATTCCTAAGATGCTCGTTGATATTGCTCCAGGACATATTTCAATGCGTCATGGCCTTCGTGGTCCTAACTTTTCGGCAGTGTCGGCCTGTGCCTCTGCTACCAATGCAATGATTGATGCTTTCAACTATATTCGTATGGGAAAAGCAGATGTTATTGTTACCGGTGGATCAGAAGCGACAGTCAACGAAGCTGGAATCGGTGGATTCAATGCTATGCATGCCTTGTCTACAAGAAATGATGATCCCAAAACAGCTTCTCGCCCTTTTGATAAAGACAGAGACGGTTTTGTTTCGGGAGAAGGTTCAGGTGCCTTGATCTTAGAAAGCTTAGAACATGCCTTAGCACGTGGTGCAAAAATCTATGCAGAGATTGCCGGTGGTGGAATGAGTGCTGATGCGCATCATATCACAGCTTCGCATCCGGAAGGGTTGGGCGCTAAATTGGCAATGACAATGGCTGTCAATGATGCAGGTATGGATTTCTCGGATATTGATTACATCAATGTCCATGGAACATCGACACCGGTCGGCGATATCAGTGAAACGAAAGCTATTGTTGACCTGTTTGGTGAACACGCATATCAATTGAATATCAGTTCAACTAAATCAATGACGGGACACCTTTTGGGTGCTGCAGGGGCGATAGAGACTATTGCTTCTATCTTGGCTGTGCAAAATGATATTGTCCCACCGACAATTAATCACTTCACAGACGATCCGGAAATTGATAATAAATTGAATTTTACATTCAATAAAGCGCAAAAACGTATCGTTAATGCAGCGTTGAGTAATACATTTGGATTCGGTGGGCATAACGCTACCGTGATTGTAAAAAAATATAAAGCTTAATGTTTGATCCTTCAAACATGGTTTGGTAATATGAGCTAGCGACAGGTTCTTTAATTAGAACTTGTCGCCTTATTTTTAGATGAGATGCCTTTTTCAAGGATATACAAGTTATATGTTTCACCGGATCGGGAATATGTTAGGAAACTAAAAAACCTACTTGGTTTTATTCCCGGGAATGTGCATTTGTACAAGATGGCATTCAGACATAAGTCTGTTGCGGTAACGATCAAAGAAGGGGCGAAGAACAGTAATGAACGTTTGGAATTCTTGGGTGATGCTGTTTTAGGTTCGGTCGTTGCCGAATTGTTATTCAAGAAATACCCGTATAAGGACGAAGGTTTCCTGACCGAAATGCGTTCCAAAATTGTCAGCCGTGCAAACCTGAATCAGCTTTCCAGAAAATTGGGATTCAACGAAATGATACAGTTTGACGCCCGAATGATTAGCTTTCCGAATAAACAGGGATCACTATTAGGTGATGCTTTTGAGGCATTGATCGGCGCGGTGTACCTTGACAAGGGTTATGTATTTACGAAAAGTTTTTTGCTGAACCGAATTATTAAACCACATGTTGATATCCAATTATTGGAACAAACTGAGACGAATTTCAAGAGTCGGTTGATCGAGTGGTGCCAGCATACCGGAAAAGAAATCTTGTTCCAGCAAACGGACAATCCAGAAGGTGAGTCTTCAAAAATGTTTAGCATCGAGGCCGTTGTAGATGGGGTGGTATGTGGCTTAGGCCGTGATTTTAATAAAAAGTCGGCTGAAAAGCTGGCTGCGGAAAAAGCCTGCGAATTTCTTAAAATTCTTGAAGTAGAATAAGAGATTTTTATTCTTTAATGTATTTAGTACGCCGCTAAATATTAACTTTGCCAAATATGGCAGTAGTAAAACCTTCTTTGGCGAAAGGAACCCGAGATTTTTCGCCTTCCGAAATGATCAAACGTAATTATATTTTTGACACATTGAAAGCTGTGTTTAAAAAATATGGTTACAATGAAATACAAACCCCTTCATTTGAGAATTTAACAACCTTGACCGGTAAATACGGTGATGAAGGCGATAAATTGATCTTTAAGATCCTCAATTCTGGAGATTATTTGGCAAAAGCCCCGGATAATTTGTTACAAGAAAGGGCCTTGAATGAACTTATCCCTTTAATTTCTAATAAAGCCTTAAGATATGATCTGACAGTGCCTTTTGCACGTTATGTTGTGATGCATCAGAATGAGATTTCCTTACCATTTAAGCGTTTTCAGGTACAACCGGTTTGGCGGGCTGATAAACCGCAAAGAGGCCGTTACCGCGAATTTTACCAATGTGATGTCGATGTGGTGGGTTCAACTAGTTTATTGAATGAAGCTGAGTTTATTCTGATTTATCAGGAAGCTTTTGAGCATTTTGGGTTGAAGGATTTTAATATTAAAATCAATAACCGAAAGATCCTTTCCGGTATTGCGGAAATTATCGGAAAGCCAGAACTTATTGTCGATATGACTGTCGCCATTGATAAGCTGGATAAAATTGGATTGGATGGGGTCAATAAAGAGCTGTTGGAAAGAGGTTTTACCGAAGCTGATCTGAATCTGTTGAAACCGATCATCTTATTGGAAGGTTCAAATGGGGAGAAACTTGCGTCGTTAAAATCTATCTTGGCCGACTCTTCAATTGGTTTGACAGGTATTGCTGAAATAGAGGAGGTTTTCGATTATATTACCAAGTTGAGCGGGGATACGGAGCTGTTGCCCCGTATTATTGATCTGGATATTACATTGGCGAGAGGTCTTAATTACTATACAGGTTGTATCTTTGAGGTGAAAACAAACGAAGTTGCCATGGGAAGTATCGGTGGCGGTGGACGCTATGATGATCTTACAGGCATGTTTGGCCTGAAAGGGCTGACAGGTGTAGGTGTTTCCTTTGGAGCTGACCGTATATACGACGTATTGGAAGAACTGAATTTATTCCCAGCGGACAAAGCGGATTCTACTAAGCTTTTGATCATTAATTTTGATAAACAACTTGAAACCTATACACTGGGTTTGCTCAATAAACTTCGTAAAGAAAATATTGCAGTAGAATTATATCCCGCGCCAGTGAAGCTGAAGAAGCAAATGGGGTATGCTGATGGGAAGGGCATACCTTATGTCCTATTGGTTGGTGAAGAAGAGGTCTCCTCGGGTGAATTGTCCCTCAAGGACATGGAAAGTGGGGAGCAGGTGAAGGTTACGGAAAACGAGCTTATCCAAAAACTTCGTTAGTAAATAATTTGTATAAAATAGATTAAGCCAAATGATTATTAAGTCCTTTGGCTTTTTTATTTCATAAGTTTTTGATTTATTTGATTGTGCCGTTCATTTATTTGTTGAAAAATGCTATATACTTTAAATCAAATGTCTTAGAAGTGTCTTAAAGTAGAAATAAAATTGATTTTTGACCAAGGAAATTCATCCAAAATTATTAGATTTGTAGTCTAGAATTGTAAGAAAATCAAAACTTTGAAATGAGTTCAACACCTATAACAAAAGAGACATATTTGGAGTGGTATAAGTCTATGTTACTTATGCGTAAGTTTGAAGAAAAAGCAGGTCAACTTTACGGACAGCAAAAGATTCGTGGTTTCTGTCACTTGTACATAGGACAAGAGGCAGTAGTCGCTGGGACGATGTCGGTTATCAAACCTGAAGATTCTTTAATCACTGCTTATCGTGATCACGCCCACGCTTTGGCTAAAGGCGTTTCTGCAAATGCTTGTATGGCTGAATTATATGGAAAGATCACAGGTTGTTCAAAAGGTAAAGGAGGCTCTATGCACTTCTTTTCTAAAGAACATAAATTCATGGGTGGCCATGGTATTGTCGGTGGTCAGATTCCTTTAGGTGCTGGCATTGCATTTGCTGAGAAATATCTTGGTACAGATAATGTAAATATCTGTTATATGGGCGATGGAGCTGTACGTCAAGGTGCATTCAACGAAACACTTAACATGGCGATGTTATGGAAACTCCCTGTTATCTTCGTTTGTGAAAACAACGGTTATGCGATGGGTACTTCTGTACAACGTACGACCAATATGCAAGATATTTACAAAATGGGCTTAGGTTTTGATATGCCTTCTGCTCCGGTAGATGGAATGGATGTTGTGGCTGTACATAACGCAATGGACGAAGCTGTTCAACGTGCCCGTGCTGGCGAAGGCCCTACATTCTTAGAAATCCGTACTTACCGTTACAAAGGACACTCGATGTCTGATCCTGCAAAATATCGTACAAAAGAGGAATTGGAAGCGTATAAAGACCGTGATCCAGTATTGTCGACTAAACACGCTATTTTGGAAAATAACTATGCAGATGATGCTTGGTTTGCTGAGGTTGAAGCTGACGTGAAGAAAGTAGTTGAAGAGTCAGTGAAATTTGCGGAGGAATCTCCATATCCAGATGCTGATGAATTGTACAAAGATGTCTATGTACAACAAGACTATCCATTTATTTTAGATTAATACTCTTTAACTTGATAATATAATACAGAATGGCTGAAGTAGTAAGAATGCCGAAAATGAGCGATACAATGACCGAAGGGGTCATCGCAAAATGGCACAAAAAAGTTGGTGATAAAGTAAATTCTGGTGATCTGGTAGCTGAAATCGAAACGGATAAAGCTACAATGGACTTTGAGTCTTACCAAGAAGGTACACTTTTATATATTGGCCCGAAAGAAGGTGAAGCAGTAGCTATAGATGCTGTTATCGCTGTTTTGGGTGAACCTGGTGAAGATTTTCAGGCTTTGTTGAGTGGAGACGCTCCAGCCGCTGAAAAAGCACCGGAAAAAACCGAAGAAAAAAAAGTAGAAGAAGTTTCTGGTCCAGAATCTTCGGCTAGCACGGTTACTCCTGAGGAATTAGGATGTACCGTAATTACAATGCCATTGTTGAGTGATACGATGAAGGAAGGTGTTATCGCACAATGGAACTTCAAAGTTGGTGATACGATTAAATCGGATGATGCTATTGCTGATGTCGAAACAGATAAAGCAACAATGGAAGTTACAGCTTATGCTGATGGTACATTGTTATATGTCGGTCTTGAAGCTGGAGAAGCTGCAAAAGTAAATGATATTATAGCAATTGTTGGTCCTGCTGGCACTGATATTACACCTTTATTAAATCAAAAATCTGCTCCAGCGAAAACAGATACTACGGAAGCTGCTCCTAAAGCTGATTCCGCTCCGGCTGCAACTGCTGCCCCGGTTTCATCTGCTACTAACGACGACTCTCGTGTGAAAGCTTCGCCTTTGGCACGTAAGATTGCAAAGGAAAAGGGTATCAACTTGAGTGATATAAAAGGTTCAGCCGATGGTGGTCGTATCGTGAAAAAAGATGTGGAATCTTTTGTTCCGACTGCAGCTAAACCAGCTGAAACAAAAGCTGCTGATGCGCCTACAACAGAAACAAAAGCAATTACTTTACCTACTTATGTCGGTGAAGAACGTTATACAGAGAAACCTGTCAACCAAATGCGTAAGACAATTGCACGTCGTTTGGCTGAGTCCTTGTTCACTGCGCCGCATTTCTATTTGACAGTGTCTATTGATATGGATAATGCCATGGCGGCCCGTGCTCAAATTAATGAGATCGCACCAGTAAAAGTGTCTTTCAATGACATCGTTGTGAAAGCTGTTGCCGTAGCATTGAAAAAACACCCAGCTGTGAATTCTTCATGGCAGGGAGATAAAATCCGTTTCAACGAACATACCAACATCGGTGTTGCTATGGCTGTTGAAGATGGCTTGTTAGTTCCTGTAGTACGTTTTGCGGATGGTAAATCATTATCGCACATTTCTGCTGAGGTGAAAGATTTTGCTCAAAAAGCGAAGGCGAAGAAATTACAACCGGCGGATTGGGAAGGATCTACCTTTACGGTTTCTAACCTAGGTATGTTCGGAATTGACGAATTTACATCTATCATTAATTCTCCTGATGGAGCTATCCTTTCTGTAGGAGCTATACAGGCGGTTCCTGTTGTGAAAAATGGTGCCGTAGTTCCCGGTAACGTAATGAAAGTAACTTTGGGCTGTGACCACCGCGTGGTTGATGGTGCAACAGGTGCTGCATTCTTACAGACTTTAAAAGCTTTGGTTGAAAATCCAGTTAGATTATTAGCATAGATTTTATAAACCAATAAAATATTAGCCACTTTAGAAATAAAGTGGCTTTTTTTGTGCTAAAAATTCGTTTTTTTATACTAAAATCTTCATTTTAGCATTATTATCTTTACACTAGGTTCTTTATTGAAAATCAAAGAGAATACACATTCATTTCGTGCAGATATGAGATAATTGCGGTGAATAAATCGTATGACAATTAAGTAAAGACGCCCTTATTGAGACGGGAAAACATAACACAAAAATAGAAATCCAGGAGACGCAATACGTGAAATTATTTTTTTTAAAGGGAATGGTAGCTCTTTTGTTGGCATCTACAGTTGCCTGTAGTTCAAAAGAGAAAAAACAAAAAGAAGCGGCAATAGCACAGGCAAAAATAGATAGTACAAGACTTATTTACAATCCGCAGCATGCAGATCCCAAGATCGATGCTTTTATGAAAAACCTGCATGCAAAGTCCGCTTTTAATGGAAATGTGCTAGTGGCAAAGGATGGTAAAATTCTATATCAAAATACATTCGGCTGGGCCAACTATCTAAAACGTGATAGCTTGGAAATTGATGATAAGTTTGAATTGGCATCAGTCTCCAAACCCTTGACTGCTGTTGGTACATTGAAGTTGGTCGAAGCAGGTAAATTACGTTTGGATCAAACAATTAATGATTTTTATCCAGATTTTCCTTATCCTGGGATTACGATCAAAATGTTATTGACTCATCGGTCAGGCTTACCGAACTATGTTTATTTTTCGGAGAAACATTGGCCGGACCGCAAAAAAGGGATGACCAATCAGGATGTTATGAAAATGCTAACTGAGTTTAAACCCAATCGATATGGGGCTCCTGGTGGGCGGTTTTTCTACAATAATTCCAATTTTATGGTTTTGGGAGCGATAATCGAGAAGGTATCGAAACAGGATTATGCAACATATATGAAAGACAGTGTTTTCAATGTTGCGGGAATGACTAATACGGCTGCGTTGTCAAAGGCTGTATACGAAAAGATACCGACCAACGTCATCGGACACGATAAGATATGGCGAAGATCGGTGGTACAGAATTTTCAGGATGGACCGTTGGGAGACAAAGGAATTTATAGTACGGTAAGAGACCTTTACCGTTTTGATTTAGCACTTCGTGATGGCCGCTTATTAAAACAATCGACGTTGGATTCAGCTTACCGAGGTTACCCTGATGCAAAAAAAGGTATTTTTAGCTATGGATATGGGTGGCGTACTTTTGAACATGGCAATGATCATATTGTTTATCATACCGGATGGTGGCACGGTTTTCGTCATATCTATGTACGGGATTTGAAAAGAAATATTGTTATTGTTTTACTTTCAAATATGACAAATGGTAGCTTGGTAAAATTGGACGAACTCTATAAAATTTTAGGTATGCCCGTTTTACGCAAGAATGCTTATAGCACCCATGGTGACTTTATTATAGATGAATAATTGTATGCGTATCAATAATAAAACGAACGGATAATTTTGCTTTAATCGTTGATAATTGGATACTCGGTATTGAAGAAAACAATATGCCTGTCCTTAAAGGTAAATCATTATTGAACAAAGAAGTATAAGGATGAAAAAGACATTAATATTAGGAGCTAGTACAAACCCTTCGCGCTATTCAAATAAAGCAGCGAATATGTTGCGTAAACACGGACATGATATTGTTAACATCGGTTTGAGCGGGGGAGAAGTAGCGGGTGTTCCTATCGAAAAGAAAGGTGACATACACAGCGATATTGATACGGTAACGATGTATCTCGGCGAGCCGAATCAAAAAGAATATTATAATTATATTTTGGATACAAGACCAAAGCGTATTATTTTTAATCCTGGTGCGGAAAATGCTGAATTGGAGCAATTGGCCATGGAAAATGGTATTAAAACTGAAAGAGCCTGTACTCTTGTATTATTGAGTACAGGTCAGTTTTAGATTTTGGATTTCTGGATCAATTCGACTGACAGATATTTTGTGATAAAATAGTTTGTCAGACCGATCGTATTGCTATCTAGGGTCAAACTTGATACTTTTATATCGCAATGTTCTTTTAAGATCGCCATCGTATATGAATTGATTGCTTGTTGTATAGGGATTGTAATTAATTCATTAGCTTTTGCAATTTTGCCACCCAATACGATCAATTCAGGATTGAGCAGCTGGATCAGCGATGCAAATGCTTTCCCCAAGTTTGTGCCCAGTTTGGAGATTTGGTTTATTGCAAATTGATCACCTTTATTAGCCGCTTCGATAACATGGGTTGGTGTTAGGTGATCTAACTCTTCTTTCTGCAACTCATTAAGTTTAGTCAGTTCACCTTTTTGGATCTCCTGTTTTGCATTGTTGACCAAGGCAATTCCGGAAGCGACGGTTTCGAGACATCCTCTTTTGCCACAGTAACACAATTCCCCATTATCAATGAAAGGCATATGTCCTACTTCGCCGGAGTAGCCATCCCGTCCAAGATAAACTTCACCATTGGAAACTATTCCAAGACCTATTCCCCAGTCCATTAAGATAATTAGGCTATTTTTGGTGTTTTTAGCTAAACCAAATTTTAACTCTGCATATGCAGCCCCTTTTACATCGTTGAGTATATATACCGGTTTTTTGTATTTGTCTTCGAAGTAAGCTGTAATAGATTGTGATGCATCATGTAAAAATGTCTCATTTGTTCCTTCATCAGCGTTAATTAACCCCGGCATACTAATAATCAGGCCAGTTAGATTCGCAGTATCTACAGCTTTTTCTAGCAGATACTGATCAATAATTTGAGTAATATCACGCAGATTATCGGCATTGCGGGATAGTTCGTTGTCCAGTTCAACAGTTTCAGCAACGATATTCTGGTTGTTGTCCATGATACTCAATGTAATGGAAAACCGCTGGAGTTCTACGCATAGTACTTGAAACAGTCCATCGCATAGCCGATAGAGATTTGGTTTGCGACCACCGATAGATTCTCCCTTGTCAAACTGACGTACGATGTTGTCCTCCAATAGTTCTGCGATTAGGCTGTTGACTGTTGGAAGACTTAGCGAGAGATTTTTTACGATGTCATTTACTGATACAGATCCTAATTCGGCTATTAATTTTATAATAGAAAGTTTGTTGAATAGATTTTTCTTCTCAGGCTTGCTATCCAATTTTTTGTTAATCAGTAGGTTTACGGCTTTAGTCATAAAACATCATATTTTGAATTAGAGTCCTAGTTCCTTAATTTAATAAAAGTTTTTGGAATCATTCGGTTATTTTTCTCACTTGTCACACAAGCCGGTCTTTTGGAAAAAAGGGGATAAGACATCTTATCCCCTTTTTTCTTGCACTTCAAAAGACTATTTAATCCTTTTTACACGAATGTCTTTGAAGAATACTTCAGTTCCATGTCCTAAGAAACCAATATGGCCACTTGCACGTTTTAAACCGGGATGCTTTTTGCCATCCAGTGTTCCATTTTTACTGGCCTCAGCGATATCTGCATCGACAATAACGGTACCATTTAAAGTTACTTTAACACGATTGCCCTTTACATATATTTCTTCGGAATTCCACTCGCCCAATGGTTTTAAATGTCCTTTTTTGGCCGTTACCACACCATAGATAGAACCGTGGTATTGGTAAGGTTTTAAATCTTTATACACATCCGCGCCATCATCGAGTACCTGAATTTCCATTGCTTCATAAGCGGCATCACCTTCTAATGGCGCACGGATGCCTACGCCGTTATTAGCTCCGGGAGTGAGTTTGAAGTCAAAACGATAGATAAAATCAGCATACTCTTCTTTTGTATATAAGTTTCCGCCAAATTTCGCATTAGGATAGACCCAAATGTAACCCTCATCATTAATTACATAGGCTTTGTTTTCTGTCCATTTGTCGAGATTTGTTCCGTCAAATAAGACATCGAAACCTTCTTTTTTCTCTTGTTCACTTAGTTTAAAGACCTGTCTCCTTGGAAATTCTTTAATAAAAAGATCTCTATAATAAACAACTGAACCATGCGCCTGAAGTTCAATTTGTTCGGTCGGGAAAATGGATTGATTTCTGTCCCAATAATTTTCAAGTGGGATATTATCAGTTACCAATTGTCCATTTAACCAAACGGAGACATTTTCACCTTGCATTTTTATTTTAAAAGTATTCCATTCTCCCGTGGCATTGTCAGCCACTTTCAACGGTTTGCTTTCATTTTTTTGATTATTGTACAATCCACCTGATCCGACTTGTGCACCTACCCGAGTATTGGCAATATCCCAGATCTGAACCTGTGGGGTACCTCTTAAATAGATACCGGCATCACCCTCTATGCCTCCATAGTTCTCCAATTTCCAGTCTACTAACATCTCGAAATCTCCGTATTGCTTGATTGTAGCCAAATTATCTCCTTTTCCACTAAAGACAATCTCGCCATTTGATGCTGACCAGCCCTTACGCATGATCTCGTCTGCTTTCGCTTGTTCGGCTGCCAAAGTTTTGGTACTCATTTTACTCCGTTTGATCGGATCAGCGACCAATCCTTTCCAGCCACTCAGGTCTTTGCCATTGAAAAGCGATACATAACCCTCTTTTATTGGCATTTCGGACAAATAACGTACAACAGCTTCTTTGAGGTAACCACTTTCACTGCCGGATAACTTACCGATGACCTGTTCCAATACTTCTCGTACTTTGCTGCCATAATATTTATTATCCATGGAAATATTCATGGCGGTATTCGCAGCAGTTTCACCTAATTGTGGATCGGCCATTTTGTCCGCAGCAAAAATAAAAGCTTGGTAGGTGCCTGTTGGTTGTAAAGCTGCAAGTGCGGCTTTCTTCTGTTCTATCGTTTTTGCAACACTAAATGCATCACGTAATAACAGTGTTTTTTGATCAACAGTATTTGCTGAAGCGGAAATGGATTTGATTAATCCTTTGTAAATGGTATTGAATAGGCTCTCATCTTTTTCTGTTCTTGATAAAGATATCAGTTCAGGGAGAGCATTAGCGGATGACCAGTTTGCCAATGATGTAATGGCTGCTGCTCTTAATTCTGGATTGCTATTGTTCACATAATTGCTGACAGCCTTTAACGATTGATTATCTCCGAGCCCGGCAAAAATAGGGAAGTATTTTGCAGCACTGGGTGCAGCGGATCTTGAAATATTTGCAGCCAGTTTTCCTGTTAAGCCGTCGGCATCTGGGCTTGAATGAACTACATTGACAATCGCTTTTTGCAATAATGAAGCAGATTTTGGATCTGTAGTGTGGTTCAATCTATTGAAAAGTTCTTCGATATCGGATTCCAGAGCGACATTGGGCAAGGCTTTATTTACCGCTTCCTCAACAGCGGGATTTGTTGTTTTAATTGCCAACACGGCTTTTGATGACGCATTATTGGAGCGTTTACTCAAGATATCCAGTAACTGAATTTTTTTGCTGTCATCAACAGTTGCGAGCGCGTTATTGACATCATTGATTACATTCGCGTCCTTGGAAGAAAGGATAAGTGCCTTAACCGAATTATTGAATTCTTGATCCGCATCAAACGCCTGAATTAAGGTATTGGTTTCTTTGCCTTGCGAAAGCGTATTGATCGCACTTAATCCAGCTAATTTTGTGACTGGAGATGTCGCTTTACCTACTAATGCCTGGATTGCTTTTAAACTACTTGCAGATCCGTTATGTGCAAGGTAGTTAAGTACACTTTCCTGTACTTCTGGTGTGCCCTTGCTCGCTAAAGCGAGAAGGCTCTTCGCATCAGAACCTTCGCCATATTTACCTAATAATTGTAATGCAAGATTACGATAGGCACCATTATCACTTTTTATAGCAGACATTAGATTTTTTTTCTGCTTATTTGGATCTATGGCGGCCAGGAGCTTCAATGAAGCAAATTGCCCGTTGATGGATTTTGCTTTTTGTGATTCTTGAAAGAATTTGTTCAGGAATTTGATCGCATCTTGATCATGCTTATTGTCGATCAGCGATTGCGCATAGTCAATGCCTAGTCCGACTGCATCGAATTTGTCGTAACTGTACGCCGCATCGTTCAATTTATTCTGAAATAAAGAAGCAGAGGCTGTGCCGCCTATTTTACTGAGTGCAATAAGTGCAGTGCGTTGGAAAGGGTCTGAATTATATTTTTGCGTTAAATTTAAAATTGCATTTTCTGCAGTTTTAACCTTTAAATCACCTAAGGCGGTAACGATAGCGATTGCTGTTTTTTCGGTTGTCGAAGCTGTCAGTGCTTTTTCCAGTGCTGCAGCAGACTCGCTGGTACGGATAGATACTAACGTTCTGGCGGCAGCGTCAGCAAGGTAATCGTTTGTTAAACAGTTTGCAACAGCTGGAATTGCCGAATTGTCCGCGCATTGGCGAAGTAAACGCAATGCAAAGACTTGATTTGTGGGTTCGCTCAGTTGGGCGATGGATTTTGCCAATCCTTCAACAAGTACTTTTTTTTGCTGCTCTTTTCCGGGCTGATTGACATAAAAGGAATAACTGTTTGCAGCAAATTCAATTGGTGCATTATTACTTCCGGGAGCTTTTAGACCTTTTAGGAAAGCAACGATGTCGTCTGCACTAAATCCTTCCAGCTCATGCATGGCGAGTAGGAATTTCTCTTTTTCCTCTGCGGGCTGTTGGGCTAGCACATCAGCTATTTTGGTAGCTGTGGTTCTATTTTGGGGCTGCTGGGCGTATGAAGCGCTCGAGATAAGAAGCAGTACAGCCAGCGAATTAAATATCTTTTTCATCCGTTTAAATCTGTTTATTCATTAGTCAATTTTCCCTTTAAGGCATTCATGCTGCCTTTGGCGGTTTCAATTGTGATGAAGCTATCAGATTTATTCATTTCCCTATGTAATTGAATAAATCATGATGGTTTCATTGAGATTATTTATCTTTTATCGGTATGAAGCTCCATGACTTGTTTCTGTCCATCTTTGTTATGATGTTTTTCTTAAGTATATGATGTTTCATCGGATTATAATTGTTAGATGGACCAAGGACCTCTCATGGGCTGATGAATTAAACGATTTGCTGCGTCATCATCGATAAATTGCTCGTTTTGAGAATCGTATTTTAATGATCGGTTGAGGCGCAGCGCTGCCAGTCCCATATTCACCAAAGTGCAGGAACGGTGTCCATTTATTTCATTTAGAGCAAACTTTTCACGTGTCCTGACAGATTCCAAGAAATCGGTGATTTGTGGTGTCGGCTCAGGATATTGTGCGAGTTTTCTTTCCAAATCTGGAATATCAGAAGCAAATCCTTTGTATAATTTACCTTTAGGGCCTTCGATATATGCTGCTTTTTCATCTTTGGCTTCACCATCTAAAATGATTTGACAACCATCCGCATAAGTAAAGGTAATACGTCTCCAAGTACCTACCGCATCGGGATGTTGCTGTGGTGCGTCCACATCAACGCTTATTGGGCTTTCATTGTCCTTACCCAGGAAATATTGCACGGGATCCATGTAGTGTTGTCCCATATCCCCCAATCCACCGCCATCGTAATCCCAATATCCTCTAAAAGTAGTGTGCGTACGATGTTTATTGTATGGCTTATAGGGGGCTGGCCCCAACCAAAATTCATAGTCCAATTCAGCTGGAACTTGTTCCTCAGGAAGGTTTTCTTTCCCTACCCAATAGAATTTCCAGTCAAACCCTGTATGCTTGCTTATCGTCACTTTCAATGGCCAACCCAACATGCCTGTATCCACTAGTTTTTTAATTTTGCTAACAGGTACATTCATTCCATAAAAATCATCTTTAAAGCGAAACCAAGTGTTCAGACGGAACATATTTCCATGCTGTGCAATAGCTTCTTTCACTTTCTTACCTTCGCCTATAGTACGTGTCATCGGTTTTTCACACCAGATATCTTTTCCAGCTTTGGCAGCTTCAATAGACATGAGGCCATGCCAATGCGGTGGAGTAGCGATATGAACAATATCTACTTCTGGAGATTTAATGAGTTCTCTGAAATCATGGTATTCTTTGATTCCACCACCCAAGTCTCTTTGTGCAGCCGCGAGATGCCTTGTATCAACGTCACAAATGGCAACTGTTTTTGTTCCGGCATAACCAAAGTGACCTCTGCCCATATTCCCGACGCCAATTACTCCTTTGGTTAAATGATCACTCGGGGCAAGATAGCCCTGGCCTCCAAGTACAAAGCGCGGTACAATAGAAAATGCCGCAGCACCTACCACTGATTTTTTAATAAAATCACGCCTTGATGAATTCTGTTCTTTCATGTTGGTTGGATTAGTTGTTTTATAATTGATCCATTTAGGCTGTTAAAAAATAACCACAATTGGATATTGAACTTAAAAATAGATAAAAAACTGATAAATATAAACTGATAACTAAAATTTTACGTATTGTTTGCTCAGGTTTTATGAAAAAATAATAAAAGAACAATTCTAAATCCGTTTCTTTCATATATAATATTCGATTTTATTGTTCTCACGCATCACAGTGATATAAAATTGTTACATAAGGATGCTGTACAGCGTTATCGTTGAAAACCGGAGGCTTTTTCTGTATCGCGATCTACTTTTTTATGAGAGGACAGTTATGGAGCATATGAGGATTTTGAAGGGAAAGAACTATTATTGCCCCATATTTATACCTATCTTGGATGTTCAGTTCGTTTTGCTGTTAATTCGTCCGTATAGAGATAGGATTGTATGAAACCGAAAACACTCAATCGTTTTCGTAAAACAAGCTTGATTATCCTTAGAGAATCCGAGATCTTTATGGGGCCTTCGATAGAGGAAAACCGATATGACGCGACCAAGGATACTATTATTGATTATTATTTATACGATCTCCTTATATAATAAGGGATTTGGACAATTTAAGGTTGCTCCGCTTGGAAATACCATATATGAAGGGGTATTTACGGGGAATGGTTTATTGGGAACTATGACTTACCTATTGGATAATAAGTCAGTGCGTATTGACATCGGCAGAACGGATGTATATGACCATCGTGCGAATTCGGAGGACAAGTTGTTCGAGAAGGCCCGCCTGTCATTAGGTTATTTTAATCTGGAGCTTGAGAGTTCAATAGCACAAGCCAAAGGTGATATTTATTTGAAGGAAGCTTATGCTTTGGCTACCTTCTCGACTGATCAAGGACAGATCGAGGTAAAGACCACGACGCTTTCTAATGTAGACGTCATTCTATTGGAGGTCTTGAAAAAGGACTTTAAAGGAAAATATACGCTCAACTGGGTAGCTGATTCTGCGATTAGTCCACGCATGCAGTTTAGCTATACCCAAAAGCCGAAGACTTACCTTGCCAATCCAGTAGGAGTGAAGGGCCGACAAGATAATATAAATTTCTTTGAGCAGCCGTTGACAGCAGGAGGCGGTTATACGACTGCTTACCTACTGCGCTCAACTAAAACTATTGATACCTATGTGATTACAGTTGGCTACAGTCAGGCTGGAAAGGATTTTACAAAAAAAACACTTGACTATCTCCAAAAATTTGATGAAAGAAAAATAACCAAGGCTTTGGCGGAGCATCGGCAATGGTGGGCCAACTACTATAATGCATCTGCACTCGAATTGCCCGATGGGGTTTATCAATCTTTCTACGATATGCAATTGTATAAGCTGGCAAGTGCTACACGCTCGGATAAGCCTGCCATGGATCTACAAGGACCATGGACAAGTCCAACCCCCTGGCCTGCTTACTGGCTTAATTTAAATATGCAACTTGCCTATTCGCCGACATTTAAAGCCAATCATTTGGATATTGCGCATTCTTTGATCCAAATGATTGATCGAAATAAGGGAAACTTACGCTCGAATGTTCCGGTGCCTTATCGTTACAACAGTATCGCTGTAGGTCGTTCTTCGGCTGCTGATTTATGGAGCCCGGTACTTCTGCAGAAAGGTGTCAGCTTGGAAAGAGCGGCAGATGGTGAGAAGGAACTCGGTAATCTGTTATGGCTGCTGCATAGCTACTATCAGTATTATCGGGCAACGCTGTCGCAAGAGGTGTACGATCGTCTCTTTGTACTTTTGAAAGAAGCGGTCAACTATCATTTGCATTTACTGGAAAAAGATCAAACCGGAAAATATTACATCACTGTAAAGACCTATTCCCCTGAATATTCCAAAGGATTTGCTTATAATACCAATTACGACCTGTCCATCCTAAGGTGGGGTTTAAAAACACTTTTAGAACTGGATAATGAACGGGGAGGAAAGGATTCGCTCCATGCTACATGGAAGGATGTGCTACTGCATTTGGTTGAATATCCACAGGATAGTAATGGTTTTATGATCGCCAAAGATGTGCCATATGATGAATCACATCGTCATTATTCACACCTCATGATGATTTATCCCTTTTATGACGTGAATTGGGATCAGACTGAGAATAGGGGATTGATCGAAAAGTCCATCGCACATTGGCAGAGCAAAAAGCAATGGCTCCAAGGTTATTCATTTACGGGTGCTGCTTCCATGTATGCGATGATGGGGCGCGGCGATTCTGCTTTAGCTTCATTGGATGTTTTGTTGAATAAATATATTAAACCAAATACCTTATATGCCGAAAGCGGGCCTGTGATCGAAACTCCGCTGGCTGCAATGGCAAGCATTCAAGAACTCTGTTTACAATATTGGAATGGGATATTACGTGTATTCCCGGCAGTTCCAAGCAGATGGAAAGATGTTTCGTTCAGTCATTTTTTGGCCGACGGAGGCCATTTGATTTCCGCACGACGACAAAATGGAGCCACAGTAGCTGTTGAGGTTAAAAGTCAATATGGAGGATCATTAAAACTCAAGCTTGATATGGCGAACCCATCCGTTAAAATACATGGAAAAGGACGGTATACGAGACAAGTGGATGGGTTGATCATATTAGAACTCAAAGAAGGTTCTACAGTCGCTATCCGTGAAAACGACTAGCGCAAAAAGCATTCAATCAATAACGTAAAAAAGGGAATAAATAATGAGACTTAAAAAGCAAATTTTAATGATTTTATGGACTGCTTTGGGAACAAGTAGTGTGGTTTATGGGCAAACAGCAAAATTGAAGCTGTCGAAAGAATTTGTTCAGCAGCAACTTGACGGCGCTGCCAAGCAGATAAAAGTTTTGGATAAGGAAATGCCAAAGGATAAATTTCCAAAAACATTTGAACATGGCAAGGAAGTTTTTTCATCGTCGAGCTGGTGGTGTTCGGGATTTTATCCCGGAACTTTATTTTATCTGTATGAAGGAACCCAGGATCAGCAACTATTAAAGAGCGCTGAAGATAAATTGACCTACCTGGAGAAGGAGAAGAACAATAAGGGGACACATGACCTGGGCTTTATGTTGTTCTGTAGTTTTGGGAACGCGTTAAGGTTGACTGGAAATACCCAACAATATAAACCCGTTTTGACGACAGGGGCAAATTCGTTAGCATCGCGCTATAGTCAGAACACAAAAGCAATTCGTTCTTGGGATCACGGATCGTGGGATTATCCGGTCATTATAGATAATATGATGAATCTGGAATTTTTAACGCAGGTTTCTAAAATTACAGGCGATAAAAAATATTATGATATTGCTGTCACACATGCTGAAACGACATTGAAAAATCATTTTCGAAAAGATTATAGTTCGTATCATGTGATTGACTATGATAAAAATACTGGTAAAGTGCGATCTAAAAAAACACATCAGGGTGCTTTTGATGAATCTGCATGGTCGCGTGGCCAAGGCTGGGCTTTATATGGTTACACAATGATGTACCGTGAAACAAAGAAAAAGGAGTTTTTAAAACAAGCGCAACAGATAGCGAAATATATCCTTGACAATCCAAACTTACCCTCAGACCTGATTCCTTACTGGGACTTTGACAAGGATAAAATCGCTGCCTCTGATAAGATGTATCCGAATAAAGATTTGAGAGATGTATCGGCAGCAGCGCTGTATGCCTCGGCGTTATTGGAGCTTTCACAATATACAAAAGGTCAGGAATCTGCAAATTATCTGGATAAAGCAGAAACGATGATCAAAAATCTATCGCAAGCACCTTATTTGGCTGCCTACGGACAAAATGGGGGTTATATTCTTCAACACAGTGTGGGGGCACTGCCTTTAAATTCGGAGATTGATGTACCTTTGACTTATGCTGACTACTATTATGTAGAAGCACTAGTGCGTTATAAGCGATTGTTGGCCGGTGAGCCAATGATTAAGGAAATCGCAAAATAAATAGACATCACATACAATATCAAGCCACATTTTTAGCCTAAAATGTGGCTTCTCTATTTAATGCCCCTGTTTAACATAAGGTTTCAGCTGTCTTGCTCTGGTTGTGAAATTTCTTCAGACGGGTTATGTCCAAATTGTTTCTTGAATTCCCTGCTGAAGTATTTTCTTTCGGAAAACCCAACGGCATAGGCGACCTCACTGATATTCATTGACGACTTCAACAACGTTTTGGCTTTATTAAGTCGGTACATCTTGACATAATTGTTGATAGACAAGTTGGATATGGCCCGGAGCTTACGATAAATAATCGGCGCACTCATTCCCATATTGCGGGAAATAAAGTTGACGTCAAAATCAGCTGATTGGATATTCGCTTCGATCAGTTGATCCAATGTCGCAATAAATTGAGCATCCAGTTCATTGTCGAAATCTGTTTTTTTAACATGAAACTCACGGCTCTTTTTGTGACTGATCGCCAGGAGGTTTTGCACAGATAGAAATAACTGTCTATTATCGAAAGGTTTTGTTAGGTAGATGTTTGCTCCGTATTGCAAGGCTTGGGTCTGAGAATTGCTATCTGTCACCGCTGTCAGTAAGATAACTGGAATATGACTGGTTACGATCGTTGTTTTTATGGCCTGACATAATTGTGCTCCATTCATATAAGGCATCATAAGATCTGATAAAATCAAATCAGGTATATATGCTTGTGCCTTTGATAGTGCATCTTCGCCATTGACGGCTGTGATGATGGTGTAGCTCTCCTGAAACAGGCGGACAATGGTATCCAATAGTTCCCTATTGTCTTCGACAATAAGGAGAGTCTGCCGCAAGGAGTTATCGAGCACGAAAGGCGTTACAGGGGTTGGATCTTCAGTCGTGCTTGGGAAGGGCTCTTCCAGGGAGATTGCTTTGCTGTCTGATTTAGGTAAATGCACGCTGAATACGGTCCATTTCCCTTTTTCATTTTGTGTTGTGGAACAGTTTACTTCGCCTTGATGCTGTTGGACAATCTGTTTGGTTAATGCCAATCCGATTCCGGTGCCTATGGTATCATTTGCTTGTTCCTCCCGATAATATTCTTCAAAAATCTTGAATTGATTCTCTGTAGCAATTCCGATTCCATTATCAACGATGTTAATGATGGTATTGTCTTTGTTATCAATAAGTTCTAGGTAAACGGTACCGTTTTCTGGGGTATATTTAATCGCATTTGACAAAAGATTGAACATCACTTTATCAAATTGTACCGTATCGATGAACTGGAGTCCAACGCTATCCAGTTGCCGAATATAGTAGTTAATGTGTTTATTCTGCGCGAGATCGTTGAGTAGGTAAAAGGTATCTTCTATATATTCCCTGAAAGGGATGTAATTTGGTTTCAATACGAAATGTTTGTCATCAAATTTTTTAAAATCAAGTAGTTCGTTAACAACACCTAGTAATTTAGTGGCATTCTTTTTAATACGTTTTATTTTAGATTGGGTAGACGATAAGTTTGCTGTTTCGGAAATAATTTCATCTAAAGGTGCTGTTATCAAGGTCAGCGGTGTTCGGATCTCATGAGAAATTTGTGTGAAAAATTTTATTTTCTTTTCATGGTCGCGTTCGGAATTGATCAGCATCTGCCGTTCGACGACAAACTTAATAATAAAGTGTACTCCGAGCGCAAATAGCCCTGCATATAATAGATAGGCCCACCAGGTCCTCCAGAGAGGGGGCTTGATATCTAAGTGTATCTGAAGGGGAGTATCGCTCCAGATTCCATCATTATTGCTTGCGTATATGGTTAAGGTGTGCTGTCCCTCTGGGATATTTGTATACCTGACGCTGGGTGTGCTGGTTTCTATCCAATCTTTATCAAAGCCCTCGAGTTTATAACGATACCTGTTTTTCAGTGGTTTAATAAAATTGGAACTTGAAAAATTAACTGTGATGAAGTTTTCGTCATGGCGTAATTGCAGCTGATAGCTGTTGGATTTCTCGTCTTTTTGGAGACGTCCGTAATTTAAGGGGCTGTCCTCAAGAAATATATTCCGGAACAGGACATTGGGTTTTGCCTGGTTGAAGGTAATTTTTCGGGTATCGATGGAAACCAGTCCGTTCAGTGTCGTGACAAATAGCATACCGGCTTCGTTTTTATAAACCTTGGCCCCTTGCATATTTTTGACAGGCAGGCCATCATATTGATTGAGTGTTGTTGTGTATTTTGTTGTTGGATTAAAGAAAATCAGTCCATTTTTGCTGCTAATCCAGAAATGCCCATCGATCATGATAGGCCAGCCTAGGGTATTATTAGGGAAACCCACTGTAAGGGTCAAACGATCTTTAAGATCGAAGTGATATAAATCTCCTTTTGAAGTAATCCAAACATTGCCATTTGGGGCTACGTAAAAGCCATTTATGTAAAGTGAGCTTACTTGCTTTATGGGGTGGATAGTAGCACTAAAATTCTTTTTCCGAAATAGCTTTCCTGATTGGAGTAAATAAATCTGCTGTTTATCATCTGCCTGTATCTCATCTATTGTGTTTGCTGCGAGCGAGGAATCAAAATGTGGTGGTTTTTCCTGTTCCGCAATGTAAAGTCCCTTATTTGTACCTAAATAGATTCGTTGTGCTGGATCTACATAAATACTGTAAATATTGTTTTTCAGATTTAAGAGGTCCTTTTCGAGGAAGAAATTTTTGGTGTTGCCTGATTTTAAGTCAATGACGGAGTAGCCACCACCATATTGTGCGGCGTATAATTTTTCATCCCGAATATAGAGATCTTTTATAAGGTTTGATCGGGTAAATTTGGGCTGCGGACTTGTATTCCCTGTAATTTTATCAATTTTATTGATCCCTTCCTCTTCAGTCCCAATCCAATAAGCATTTTTGGAAACGGCAAAACTACCAATAATATCGCTGTTCAATCGTCGATTTAATAAAGAACGTGTAGAATAGGTTTGGATAGGGATCAAATCAGGATAAACTGCGTTGATACCCCCAAAATATGTTCCTAGCCAAATCACTTTTTGGTTATCCATAAAGATATCATAAATTGAGTTCTGACTGAGGGAGTTTTTGATGGACGTATTATGTTTGTAATTCGTGAAAACAGGGGACCCGTTGAAAATGGAAAGACCTTTCAACGTTCCAATTAATAGTTCCCCATTTGCATTTCTAATGATTTTGCGAACATTATTGCTCAAGAGATTACTATTTTCTTCGCTTAGATTTCGCCAGTTTCCACTGGAAAAATTGAACAGAAATAGCCCATGTAATTTTGTCCCTACCCAAAGTGTGTTGTCTTTAAAATGCATTGTACTAAAGATTCGTTCCTTTGGTGGTAATAGGGGAAATCCCAGGTTATGGGTTTGAGATATTCGTTTGTTTTTATAGGTAAATGATTCGATACCGTCGGAGCTAGCTATCGTATACGAATCTAGTCCTGTTTGAACGATAGCCTGCGTATGAGGGCGATCTAAAATTAATTTAAAATCATAGGAGCCTGAAGCTGGAACAGCTACGTATAAGCCTCTGTTTGTACATAGAAAAATATGACCGGAGAGAATTTGTATATCCGAGACAACGAGTTTTTCGATAAAAGGCTTTCCTCTTTTTAATACAGCCTTTCGTTTGTCTATGTTGAAAATAAATACTTGAGTTGCGGTAGCAATGAAAAGATCATCTTTGTCGTTTATACAAATCTTATTAATATAATCTAATTTGTTGAATATGCTATCCTGAACACGAAGGTTTACAATAGTTTGTGAGTCGTAAACAAACAGATTGTCCCCTCCTCCAAACCAAAGTTTCCCTTTTTTATCCTGAGCGATAGTTAAAACTGCCTGCTTATCTAATACATTGTCCTGTGTTAATGTCTCAAAATTGAAGTTCTGAGCCAAACAGGACATAAGTGGGCAAAATAGCCATACAATAATGACCATGTGTTGGATCTGCTTTACGAGGAAATTCATAGATAAATAGCGGTTACAGTTCAAATTTAAGATTTTACCCCTTAATATTTATAAAAATCACCCTATTAAATAGTTACGCTTGCTCAATTTTGATACTGTTAAGCAACCAATTTTTAATTTATAAAACCAATTTCCTAAAGTATGGTTAAGTTTTACGCAATTGGATTGTCCGCTATGACATTATTTGCTGTTGGTGTCGCTAACGCCCAACAGAAAGTAAGTGTTACAGGACAAATCAAAGACAGTCAGGGAGCACCATTATCAGGTGTTACAATTCGAGAGAAGGGAGGAACACTCTCAACCTCCACAAATGGATCGGGAACCTATTCCTTGTCCGTCAGTCCCAACGCAACACTAGTAATCTCCTATGTTGGATATCAAAACCAAGAGATAGCCCTCAACGGACGAAATGTCGTTAATGTAACTATGGATGGTACGAGTTCGGTTATTGATGAAGTTGTTGTTGTGGGGTATGGAAAGCAGAAAAAAGAAAAACTTTTGGGATCTGTAAGTACAATTGATGCAAAGCAAATTGAAAATAGACCCGTAACAAATGTTTCTACAGCATTAAGCGGTGCTGCTGCAGGTGTACAGGTGAAACAAAGTACAGGACGTCCGGGTTCGGACGGTGCAACTATTCGTGTACGTGGTATCGGTACGATGAATAATGCGGAAGCATTGGTTGTGATTGATGGAATAGTGGGGACAATGGATGCCGTAAATCCTAATGATATAGAAACAATCTCAGTATTGAAAGATGCTTCATCTGCCTCAATCTATGGTACGCGTGCTGCCAATGGAGTTATATTGATCACAACGAAAAAGGGTAAAGCGAATCAAAAGACACAATTGGCTTATTCAGGAATTCTATCGAAGACTAAACCTATGGGAACACCTGAGTTTGTATCAGACTACGTGCGCCACATGGAGTTAATGAATGAGGGAACATTTAACTTGGGAAAACCGGCAAAATATGCTGAATCTAGCATCGAGCAATGGCGAAAAGCAAATGCAGATCCAAATGGTGTTTTAGCACCTTCCGGTTTACCAAATAATGTAGCTTACCCAAATACTGATTGGACAGATTGGATTTATAACTCGAGCTGGCTTCAAAGTCATAATATTTCAGCAACAGGTGGATCAGAGTCTACTAATTATATGATTTCAGGACGGATCTTGGATAATCCAGGTATTATGAAAAATACGGGTGCCAAGAAGTATGAATTGAGGACGAACCTAAGTACCAAAATTGGAGACCGATTAACGATTGGAACAAACACTTTTGCCTCAACAGAAGATAGAAAAAAGGCAAATGTGGACAACTTGTATAATTTCTTACGGCAATCGACACCTGGAGTTTATCCGATGTATGATGGAAAATTTGGCGGCGCTGTAGCAGCAGAAGAGTCTGTTCAGTTGAACAATTTGATGCAGTATCTATACGAGCCTCAGGGGATGGACAAAGTATCGAATTTTAATTCCACAATTTTTGCTAATGTAAAAATTATCAAAGGATTAACGTTTGAGACTAAATTTAACTATTTGACCCGCTTTAGAGAGCAGACAGGTAGCAGTATTCCTGTAGATAAATATAATTTTGCAACTGGTGCAATTGTCTTTCCTGCTGGCGTAGCGGCAAATTTGACACTCTCCCAAAGCTATGAAAATCTTCGTACGTTAACATTTGATAATGTACTCCGTTATGAAACAACAATAGGAAAGCACAATATTGGGGCATTATTAGGGCATAATGAATTCCAAACAAAATGGTACATATTCTCAGCATCAAAAAGGGGAGTTATTGATCCGACGATTTCCAATATTAGTACAGCAAATGAGATGAACAGCATTGATGGTAACGAATATGAAACCAGTATGCGTTCCTTTTTTGGGCGGGTGAACTATGATTTTGATGGGAAATACCTTGTTGAATTCAATCTACGCCGAGATGCATCGTCAAAATTTGGAAAGGATAAGCAAGTTGGCTATTTCCCGTCTGTAGGTTTGGGTTGGTTGCTTTCCAAAGAGTCGTTTATGAAAGGTCTAGAACCTTATGTTCAAAATGTTAAATTACGTGGGTCTTGGGGTAAATTAGGAAATGATCGAAATAATGGGGATCCAAATAGTGAGAATTATTTTCCTGCACTTGCTTTTTATGGAAACGTGGGGTACTCTTATGGCGGGGCACAAGTTAGTGGTTTAGAACGGAGCAAATTCGGGAATAGGCTATTAGCTTGGGAAGAAAGCGAAAATAAAGAGGTCGGGTTGGAATTTTCTACTTTCAAGAGTAAGGCTTACGTCGAGGTAAATTACTATAACAAACTCACCTCTGGAATATTGGTTCCTGAACAATTGCCACTCACAACTGGTAACACTTCAGCCCCAATTGTCAATTCTGCTGCAATGCGTAATAGCGGTATTGAACTTAATCTGACCTGGAAGGATAAAATTGGTGAAGTTAGCTACAATATCGGCGGTAATTTTGCCTACAACAAAAGTAGAGTGACTAAACTCAAAGGTCAGCTCTTAAGAGGTTGGAATGACTTAAACGGTACGAATACCTACAGTACCAATATTGGACAAGTATCAAATGCTGTCGGAACTAACCAACGCAACCTGGAAGGTCATCTATATAAAGAGTTTTATGTAAGAGAACGATATAGGGGGGATGGCAGTTACTATTCTAGTGACGGATCAGTCAATCCAAATGGGGGGCCGCGAGATGGTATGATCCGAACAGAAGCAGATTATAAATGGGCGGAGGATATGAAAACTGCAGGGTACAGTTTTTCTCCGGTAAATACGCTTGGCAAAGAACAGCTTTATTATGGTGATTTTCTTTACGCAGATTTAAATGGAGATAAGATCTATGGAAATGAGAATGATCTTGATTTCACAGGAACTTCTGATATTCCGAAGTATATTTATGGTTTTAATTTGGGCTTTTCCTATAAGGGATTTGATCTGCAAATGCTGTGGTCAGGGGAAGGGAAATTACAATATTATTGGAATGATGAGGGGTACAGCAACAATATTGTGCGTGATGGAAATGGCATTTCAAAACGGGTAGCAGATGACCATTATTTCTATGATCCTGCTAATCCTAGTGATTCTCGCACAAATATCACTGGATCTTATGCTCGCTTAAAATATAATGGCGAAACCATCAATAACGTAGCAAATAATTATTACCTCTACGATGCAGACTTCATTAAATTGAGAAACTTGCAGATCGGTTATACCTTCAATAATAAGCTTACAGAACGTTTGCATGTGCGCAATCTACGCGTATATTTCTCTGGAGAGAATTTATTGATGTTTACAAAATTCCCGGGAGCTGACCCAGAAATCGGAGCGGGTGCTAAGTATCCGACGATGAAACAGTATGCATTTGGTTTGAATTTTGGATTTTAATACTAAGACAAATGAAGAAAATATTAACGATAGGTGTGCGTAGATTATATATGCATTACAAACAATATAATAAATGCTTAGGACATATTTCCATGTTGGCTATTGTCTTAGGTACAATGGGATCATGCAAAAAGGATTTATTGGATATTACCTCAAATACGCAAGTTCCTGAGGATAAAATGTGGACAACCGATAATTACACTGATCTTGGTGTAAATGGCGTGTATCAGGCTTTACGTTTTGGATATGCTACAGGAGGAACAAACAATCGCGAGCTTTATCAATATGACCGTCTGTCTAATACACTAATGCCAAGGGGCGGCGATCCGTTGCTAAATGCAACCGCCAATACTTCTTCAGGGATTTTTGTGGACGTTTGGAAGGAACTATATGAAAGTGTACATCGCGCTAATGATGCGATTTATGGGATAAGTAACATTTCACCTTCCACACCGGAAAAGAAAGCACGGTTATTGGCCGAAGTGAAATTTTTGAGGGCATTTTATTATTACAGATTAAATCAATTGTATAAAGGAGTACCCCTATATGATGCGCCAATAAATTATAATGAGGCAACTAAACCTAGAAATACAGAAAAGGAAGTTTGGGATTTTATTATAAAGGACCTTAGTGATTGCATTGGCGAAACTAACTTACCTACAAAATTTCCGGCTGGAAGTAAGGAGTTCGGCCGTATCACAAAGTCTGCGGCCTATGCTTTGCGCGGTAAAGTGTATATGTATTTGCAGGATTGGGATAAAGCGATAGCAGATTTTCAGGCCGTTAAAGATGCGGGGCATCAACTGTTTCCTGACTATAAAACGCTATTTACTGCTGTGAATGAAAAATCTGACGAAATGATTTTCTCTATTCAGAACATTGCACTGGATAATTATGGATCGACCATGCAGTTCTACTTTGGTAGCCGTTCTGCGTTTGGATCCAATTGGGATAGTTATTTGGTTAGCCCCGATTTTGTTGATTTGTATGAAAATAAAGATGGTAGTAAATTCAATTGGGATGATATTATCCCGGGCTATAACGCTATGGCTCCAGCAAAAAGAGAAATTTATTTCATACGCGATAACGTACAGCAAGTAGCTCAGGCCAATAACAAACCTGCTAAATACACGGATTTGGTCGATCCCAAACGTGGGCTCGATTTTGGACTTTATCTGCAAAATGGAAATGAGGCTCGTTTAAAGAAAGCTTTTGAAAATCGAGATCCACGTTTAAGTGCGAATGTTATTTTACCTTACTCGACTTTTGTGGGAATGAACGGCACTTCCGATCAAACTTTCACTTCTCGATGGCCTCATATCGAACAGTTGAACAATGTTTTTGATTTAAGAACAGATATTGAAAGCCAGTATTTTTACTTGCCACGCAAATTTGTATATGAAGGAGGTAAGCCTCCTATTCCAAGCAGGGTTGCAGGTGACATAGATTATCCGGTAATACGTTACGCAGATGTATTGTTGTTGTGGGCTGAAGCTCTAAATGAAAAGGGACTGACTGGACCTGCAATTGATAAAGTAAACGAAGTCCGTGCCCGAGCTAAAGTGGGACTGCTAAATAGTTCTGCTGCGACTACTGTTAGTGATAAAGCTGATTTAACCAGTCGAATTCGTAATGAACGCAGACGAGAGTTTTTTGGCGAAGGTGTTATTTATTTTGATGAGCTGAGATGGAAATCATGGAAGGACCAAGTCTTTGGCGGTAATGCCGGAAATAAACAACCATGGGGTGCAATCGTAGACAAATACACCTACTTGGGGGATCAACTTTATACCTGGCCTATTCCTGAACTGGAAAGACAACGAAATACAAGCTTAACCCAAAATACGGGTTGGTAGATCAGTCAGATCCATTTATGTTACGTAAAGAAGTTGTTATCAATCGCTCGTGCAATCGTTTGCTAGAGTGATTGATCCATTTTGGTTTGTTTTTTTATATTAAAATAAAGATTTTTAATGTTTGGTGTAATACTTAGTGTTTAAGTAGAGCTACCTAATAAACCGTTTTTGATGAAAAGAAGAGTCTTATTAAAACTGCTAGGTGGAGCTGGTCTGGGTGCATTTGCAACATCCTTGACTGTGGAAGCAAAAGCTAAAGATAGTACTTCTGCAAACCGATACTATAGTGATAATGATCGTGCCTATTGGGTATCTATCCTACACAAGATGGCCGCGCCTATATTGAGCAATATCAGTAAGCAGCAATGGCGTAAAAATATGCCAATGGAGGTGAGCCCAACTTTTGATAGTAGAGATCCTGGGGTCGGGTATTTGGAAGCTTTTGGCCGATTATTGGCTGGTATGGCTCCTTGGCTAGCATTACCGAATGATGCGACAGCGGAAGGTAAATTGCGTAAAAAATTATGCGATCAGGCATTACTCGGGATACAATATGGTGTCGATCCGAAATCTCCGGATTATTTTACCTGGCGGGGACCTTCGTCACAAACTCTCGTAGATGCAGCACATCTTGCTCTCGCTTTCCTGAGAGCACCAAAAGCGTTGTGGGAACCATTGGAAGAGGTAACCAAAAAACGCGTTGTAGAAGAATTTAAGCTATTGCGCAAGATCAAACCCAATGAAAGTAACTGGTTGCTTTTTGCAGCAATGACCGAGACATTTCTGTATAGTATAGGAGAAGAGTGTGCACGTGAAAAAATAGATTATGCGGTCAATAAATTTGACCAGGAATGGTATGTCGGTGACGGCTGGTATAGTGATGGGGCTCGATTTAGTTTTGATCATTACAATGGCTATGTGATCCATTGCATGCAAGTCGAATCGCTGCGCCATAATATCTCAGCTGGTGGGAAATATAAAGAAATGTATGAACGGGCTTATAAACGCATGCAGCGCTATGCGCATCATCTAGAGCGGATGATATCCCCAGAGGGACATTATGTGGTTGTGGGGCGTTCGTCTACCTATAAGAATGCAGCTTTCCAGCCGTTGGCAGCAGTAGCTTTAGAAGATAAATTGCCAGAAGATATCTCAAAAGGTCAGGTTAGGGCTGCGTTAACAGCGGTACTCAGGCATATCTATATTGATAAAACTTTTGCCCCTTCAGGATGGCTTCGCATGGGCGTGGTAGGGGACAAACAAACGAATCTAGCAGATTACTATACAAATGCGGGTTCGATGTATGTGGCATCGCTGTCATTCCTTCCGCTGGGATTACCTGCTACGGACGAGTTCTGGACATGCGCTCCGCAGAAATGGACATCGCAAAAATGTTGGGACGCAGAGCAGTTTCCCAAGGATTACTATGTTAGCTATTAAAAAAGAGCAAAGATTAAGGGTTGGCTATGGCAGGTTGCAGGTTCGTTAAATAGAGCACTGAACCCCTTCTTCTTAATCTAAATACTGGAAAAAAAATGTACTTAAATAAGCCGAAGGTTTGCATTATGTGCATCTAAATACGCAATACTAAAAAATGAAGATACAATACTATATTACAGGTGCTTTACTGGTTGGGCTGGGAATACAAGGAATTTCCTGTTCCAGTCAGAAAAGTTTAGGGTCGGTTAAGTTAGAGCTTGACAAAGAATTCGTTCATTCCAATTTGGAGGATGCTCGTAAACAAATTAGCTATCTTGCTGAATCGATCAGTGAATCAGATATGCCGACGACTTATAAGGATGGCAAATATGTGAATTGGGGTTCGACCTGGTGGTGTTCGGGATTTTATCCCGGTACAGTGTTATATCTATACGAATATAGCAAGGATGAAAAGTTATTGGTCGAAGCAAAACGTAAATTAAAACATCTTGAAAAAGAAAAGAATAACAAAGGAACCCATGATTTAGGGTTTATGTTGTATTGCAGTTTTGGTAATGCCTTGCGATTGACCGGAGATTCAGTGGCCTACAAGGAAGTTTTAAGTACAGGTGCAGCTTCATTGGCAACACGTTTCCATGAGGCTCCGAAGACTATTCGTTCATGGGACGGGGGCAAAAACTGGGATGGTCAGCCTTGGAACTATCCTGTGATTATCGATAATATGATGAATTTGGAGTTTTTGACGGAGGTTTCTAAGATGACGGGCGATAAGCGATATCAGAATATTGCCGTGCAGCATGCCAATACGACGATGATCAATCATTATCGAAAAGATTATAGTTCCTACCATGTCGTGGATTACAACCCGAAAGATGGAAGCATTATATCGAGAAAAACCGCGCAAGGTGCTTTTGACGAGTCCGCATGGGCCAGGGGACAGTCTTGGGGACTTTATGGTTATACAATGATGTACAGGGAGACTGGTGACAGGAAATATCTAGAACAAGCACGTCATATCGCCCAATTTTATTTGAATCATCCCAATCTACCGGAAGATTTAATTCCATATTGGGATATGGATCAAAATAAGCTTACTCCAGATAGTAAGTACTATGGCCAAAAGGATCTACGTGATGTTTCTACCGCTTCGGTTACTGCTTCAGCACTATTAGAATTGGCACAGTATACTCGTGGTAGTGAAAGCCAACTGTATATTTCGAAGGCAGAGCATATGTTGCGGTCACTCTCGTCAAAACCATATAAAGCAGAGTATAAGGAAGCGGGTGGTTATATTTTGAAACATAGTGTCGGTTCTATTCCACATAAAACCGAAGTCGATGTACCATTGACTTATGCGGATTACTATTATGTTGAAGCATTGATCCGATATGATCGAATGCTCAATGGAGAAAAAGTGATCAAACAATAATAATGATGTCTCCTGAGGCTTTTTAAACAAAATAAATCACGATTCGAAGTGTTGGATCGTGATTTTTTGCTTTGTTATGTAGTTGATTAGTCCTTATGATTTTGCTTAAAAATATGGAATAACTTGTACCTTTATCCTTATGACCGACATTCAGAAAAGATTTGATCGTATACTCGCTATTTATATGCATCTGCAGGCGAAGCCTGTGGTAACTGCTGCTGCGTTGGCGGAAAAATATGAAGTAAGCCTACGGACGATCTATCGTGATATCCGATCTCTGATGCAAGCTGGAATTCCCATTTATGGTGAAGCAGGAAATGGCTATTCACTGGTCGAAGGATATAAAATGCCGCCCCTGCAATTTAGCCGGGAAGAGGCATTGAGTTTTGTTGCAGCAGAAAAATTGGTTGAGAAGTATACAGACAAGAATCTCGCCCACCATTTTACGACAGCTATGCTCAAGATGAAGGCTATTTTGAGAGGGAACGAAAAGGAACATGTTGCTTTGTTGGGGGACAATTTTCTCGTTCGAGGCGGCCGCCATCAGTTTAATGAAAAATTGACGCACGGAACCAATACGCTTATTGAGAGTATAGCTGCAAAAAAATGCGTGGAGATCTATTATTCCAAGCCTTCGGATAAAGTGCCAGAAAAACGCGAGATCGAAGCAGTTGGTATTTTTGTAGAGAGTAAGTTCTGGTATATACTTGCTTTTTGTAAACTCAGGAAGGACTATAGACAATTTCGTCTGGATCGGATCAGTAATATCCGAATGCTTCCTGACAATTTTGGAAAGGAACATCCCGAGCTTTCTTATTTTCTAAACAAGCGCCATGAAATGCCAACCACGAAAGTGGTGATCCGGGTAGATAGGGAAATGGCGCGGTATATGGAATGGGATCGTCACTATTTCGGGTTTCAGAAAGAGGTGGTGACAGATAATTATGTAGAAATGCATTTTGAAAGCATTAACGTGGAGGGTGGATTCGCACGCTGGTACTTGATGTTTGCCGATAAAGGGGAGATTATCGAGCCGGAATCGCTAAAAGAAACGGTGAAGCAATTGCTTTCGGCTGCGCTCGAACAGGTGTAATCTGAGGTTAGGGGGCTTGGGGTTCCCCGTCGAGAGATTACTAAAAAGAATACTTGTCCGGTATCTGAATTGAACCCGAACAAGTATCTATATATGATATAGATTTTAAGATGTCAGTGATAATAATGTGGCAGGTCTCCAATATTATATAGAGCGTCTTCGACTAGTAATACTAGAATCTCCCATTTCAAATCTAATATCTCTCATCTAATAAGTTAATCCCGCTCCCAGAAAAATGGTGGTTGGATACCCAACAAACGTAAATAAACAAATCCTTGACCACGGTGGTGGATCTCATTATCGATGAAATAAAATATACTTTGGATGATTGGCGAGTTGTATTGTCCGAACAGGTTAAATTCCTCGGAGAAACGTTCTGTTGGAATCTTGTCGAATAATGCACTGATCTGTGGAGTAGCCTCATCCCAAGCTTGTAACAGTTGAGCTTTGGTCGTATAGTTGAACTTCTCGTTAAGTTCGCCATTTTTATTATTGACAATTTCCTGTAACCCCGGGACAGCAATACCCAAAAGCTCTTGGGTCATTTCTGCAAATGTCCGCATGCCTTCTACTTTATAATTGAAAAGCGCTTCCTCTGGAAATTTTTCGATTGCTTGTCTTGTTAAGTTTCTGTGGCCTAACCAATGTGCAAGTAGTTCGTTCTTAGAAATGATTTCTGTTTTCATGATTGTCGTATTTAAAGTATTAAAATTTTAGTCTATTTTAAACATCTTACGTTGTTAAGACATCTCAAAATTAGGTGAACCAATGACAGCAGTATGGCAGCAGGAAAATAGAAATATTGTTTTTTATTTTTTTGGGGAGGGCTGTCGTGATCGGGAAAGGGAGCCGTGTGATTGGATGAATAAAAACTGGAGATAGAATAAAGTAGAAAATAAAAAAAATAATTCACTAATTATTTGACAGTTATAAAAATGTTTGTAACTTTGCAGTCCCTTAATGGGAATAGTGTGTCTTGAGCGAAGCCCTACTGCTTCGAAGGACTTTTAATTAATTAATTTACAACATGTCAGGTATTATTGGAAAAAAAGTAGGAATGACGAGCCTGTTTAACGCTGATGGGAAAAATATTCCTTGTACAGTGATTCAGGCCGGGCCGTGCGTGGTTACGCAGATACGTACGGAAGAAAAGGATGGCTACTCGGCAATTCAACTTGGTTTCGACGAAGCTAAGGAGAAAAACACGACAGCTCCTTTGAAAGGGCACTTTGCGAAAGCAAACACAACGCCTAAGCGTAAGTTGGTAGAGTTTAAAACTTTCCCAGATGCAAAACAACTTGGTGACGTAGTTGACGTTACACTTTTCGAGGAAGGCGAATTCGTAGATGTAGTCGGTACTTCAAAAGGTAAAGGTTTCCAAGGTGTAATGAAACGTCATGGATTTGGTGGTGTAGGTGGTGCGACTCACGGTCAGCACAACAGATTACGTGCTCCAGGTTCATTAGGTGCTTCATCATGGCCTTCACGCGTATTTAAAGGTATGCGCATGGCTGGTCGTACAGGTGGTGACAGAGTTAAAGTTCAAAACTTACAGGTGTTGAAAGTTTACGCTGAGCAAAACCTTATCGTTGTTAGTGGTTCCATTCCAGGAGCTAAAGGTTCTTATGTAATCGTAGACAAATAGTAGAGATGGAAGTTAAAGTTTTAAATTTATCAGGTAAAGAAACAGGTGCCAAGGTGCAACTTCCTGAGTCGGTATTTGGGTTAGAGCCTAACGATCATGCGATCTATTTGGACGTGAAACAATACTTAGCGAACCAACGCCAAGGAACTCACAAATCTAAACAACGTAATGAAATCGCGGGTTCAACTCGTAAATTACACAAACAAAAAGGTACTGGTGGTGCTCGTGCGGGTTCTATCAAATCTCCATTGTTTAATGGTGGTGGTCGTGTGTTCGGTCCTCAACCTCGTGATTACTCGTTCAAATTGAACAAAAAATTGAAACAAGTAGCACGTAAATCAGCGTTGTCTTACAAAGCTCAAGATAACAATGTAGTTATTTTGGATGCAGTTCAATTTGATTCTTGCAAAACAAAAAACTATGTAGCTTTAGTAAACGCGTTGAACATTGCTGACGAAAAAACGTTATTGGTTTTGCCAGCATATGATAAAAATGTTTATTTATCAAGCAGAAACTTGAAAAAAGCAAAAGTTATTGTTGCTTCTGATTTAAATACATATGATGTATTAAATGCAACAAAATTATTGTTAACGACAGATTCTGTTAAAACTTTGGAGGAAGCATTAGCTAAGTAATATGGAAATTATCAAAAAACCTATCTTGACTGAGAAAGCTTCTTTGTTAACGGAAAAATTAAACCGTTATGCTTTCAAAGTAGATCACAGAGCAAACAAAATCCAGATTAAATCAGCTGTTGAAGCTATGTTCGGTGTTACAGTTCTTGCTGTAAACACTGCAGTTGTAGCAGGTAAAGCAAAAAGCCGTTACACAAAAGCAGGTTTCGTATCTGGTAGAGCTCCTAAGTATAAAAAAGCTATCATTACTATTAAAGATGGCGAAACTATTGACTTTTACAGTACTATATAATTTAAGATGGCAGTTAAAAGATTCAAACCGGTAACCCCTGGTACTCGTTTCAGAATAGGCGCAGATTATTCTGATGTTACTACAAACGTTCCTGAAAAATCGTTAGTAGTAAAAATCAACAAGAAATCAGGTGGTCGTAATAACTCCGGTAAAATGACTATGCGTTATCTCGGTGGGGGACATAAAAAAGTATACCGATTAATTGATTTCAAACGCGATAAAAAAGATATCCCTGCAAAAGTAGCTACTATTGAGTACGATCCAAACCGTACTGCTCGTATTGCTTTGTTGCACTACGTAGATGGTGAAAAACGCTATATTATTGCTCCAGCTGGTTTAAAAGTTGGTCAAACTGTAGTAGCAGGTGATAAAGTTGCCCCAGAAGTTGGTAATACATTACCATTAGCAAACATTCCATTGGGTTCTATCATCCACAACATTGAATTAAATCCTGGTCAAGGTGGTTCAATTGCTCGTTCGGCTGGTACTTATGCTCAATTGTCTGCTCGTGATGGTAAATATGCCATCATCAAATTGCCTTCAGGCGAAACACGTATGATCTTATTGACTTGTGTTGCTACAATTGGTTCAGTATCGAACCATGAAAGATCTAACCAAGTGTTAGGTAAAGCAGGTCGCAAACGTTGGTTAGGTCGCCGTCCAAGAGTTCGTGGTGTTGCAATGAACCCAGTAGATCACCCAATGGGTGGTGGTGAAGGCCGTACTTCAGGAGGTCACCCACGCTCACGTACAGGTGTATTAGCTAAAGGCTTCAAAACACGTTACAAGAAGAAAACATCGAATCGTTACATCATTGAGAGAAGGAAAAAATAATGGCTCGTTCAATTAAAAAAGGTCCTTATATCGATCACAACCTAGAAAGAAAAGTTCTTTCTATGAATGAAACTAACAAAAAGTCAGTTATCAAAACATGGTCTCGTAGATCAATGATTTCACCTGATTTTGTTGGCCATACCTTCGCAGTGCACAACGGGAATAAATTTATCCCTGTTTATGTAACAGAAAATATGGTAGGTCACAAGCTTGGTGAATTCGCGCCTACGCGTACATTCAGAGGCCACGCAGAAAAGAAAAAATAATAGGTAATGGAAGCAACAAAAAAACTTAAAAAGTCTGTCTTAATTAGACAGCGCAAAGAGCAAGAGAAAGCTCAACAAGGTGGAGCTTCGGATGCCAAATTATTGAACTGCCCTACTTCGCCTCGTAAGATGCGTTTAGTGGTAGACTTAATTCGTGGCCAGCGTGTTGAAAATGCATTATACATTTTGAAACACTCTAGTAAAGAAGCTGCTGCTCGTGTAGAAAAATTATTATTATCTGCAATCAAAAACTGGGAAGCCAAAAACGAAGGTAAATCAGTGGAAGAAAGCGAACTTATTGTAAAAGAAGTATCAGTAGGTGGAGGTCGTCAATTGAAAAGATTGCGCCCAGCTCCTCAAGGTCGCGGATACAGAGTTCGTAAACGTTCAAATCACGTTACGTTGGTAGTTGATAGCAAATTAAACGTTGAACAAAACTAATTTATTGAGAAATGGGACAAAAAGCAAATCCAATAGGTAGCAGATTAGGAATCATCAAAGGTTGGGATTCTAACTGGTTCGGAGGTAAAAACTATTCCGATAAATTAGTTGAAGACGAAAAAATCAGAAAATATCTTTCTGTTCGTATTGCAAAAGGTGGTGTAGCTAAAGTTGTTATCGAAAGAACTTTAAAACGTATCACTGTTACAATTCACACTGCTCGTCCAGGTATCGTTATCGGAAAAGGTGGTCAAGAGGTTGACAAGATCAAAGAAGAGTTGAAAAAACTGACTAAAAAGGATGTTCAAATCAACATTTTCGAGATCAAACGCCCTGAGTTAGATGCTAAGTTAGTAGCTGAAGGTGTCGCTAAGCAATTAGAGGCGCGTATTTCATTCCGTCGTGCAATGAAAACTTCAATCGCTTCTACAATGCGTATGGGTGCAGAAGGTATCAAAATCATGTGTTCTGGTCGTTTAGGTGGTGCTGAAATGGCGCGTACTGAACAATACAAAGAAGGAAGAACTCCTTTACACACATTGCGTGCTGATATCGACTACGCTTTAGCTGAAGCATTGACTACATACGGTAAAATTGGTATCAAAGTTTGGATCTGTAAAGGTGAGGTTTACGGTAAACGTGACTTATCTCCAAACATTGGTCAAGCATCTGGTGTAAAATCACGTGGCAATCACGAAGGTGGTGGCGAACGTCGTGACAACCGTAACAAAGGTGGTCGCGGTGGAAACAGTCGTGGTGGAAGCAACCGTGGTGGAAATAACCGTGGTCCGAAAAAAGATTAATAGAGTTTATTTAGATTACAACAAAAACCTGCTGAGGAAGCAGATTTAAAAAGTATACGAACATGTTACAGCCAAAAAGAACGAAGTTCAGAAAGATGCAGAAAGGCCGCATGAAAGGTAACGCTTCTCGTGGAGCGGAGTTAGCTTTCGGTTCTTTCGGTATCAAAACAATGGAGCAAGCATGGATCACTAGTCGTCAAATCGAGGCAGCTCGTATTGCGGTTACACGTTATATGAAACGTGAAGGTCAAGTTTGGATTCGTATTTTCCCTGACAAACCTGTTACGAAAAAACCTGCAGAGGTACGTATGGGTAAAGGTAAGGGTGCTCCAGAATACTGGGTAGCAGTAGTACGCCCAGGCCGTATGTTATTTGAAGCAGAAGGTGTGCCTTTGGAAATTGCCAAAGAAGCTTTACGCCTTGCAGCTCAAAAACTTCCGGTTCAAACTAAGTTTGTGATTCGTAGAGACTACGTTGAAGCATAAAAATCTTGGTAATGTCATCATTTAAGCGTTAGGGCCGTTACCCCTAACGCTATATATAAACGGATGATAACCCAAATAACAACTGAAAAAACATGAAAAATTCAGAAATTTTAGAATTATCTAATGAGGACCTTGCAGCTCGTCTAGTCGAGGAGAAAACGGCCCTTACAAAATTGAAATTTGCACATGCTGTTTCAGCTATTGAGAACCCTAACGTGATCAAAGCAGCACGCAGAGCTATCGCTCGTATTAGTACGGAGATCAGTGCACGCAAAGCTGCAGCTAAAAATGAAACAGCCTCTGAGGCATAAAATTAAGTCGAAATGGAAAGAAATTTAAGAAAAACAAGAATCGGCTTAGTAGTTAGCAACAAAATGGACAAGTCTATCGTGGTAACTGTTGAACGTAAAGTTAAACACCCTATCTATGGTAAGTTCGTTAAAAAAACTACTAAATTTAAAGCTCATGACGAAACTAATACCTGCGGTATCGGCGATACGGTATTAATCATGGAAACTCGTCCGCTGAGTAAAACAAAAAACTGGAGATTAGTTGAAATTATAGAAAGAGCTAAATAACATGGTACAACAAGAATCAAGACTTAATGTAGCTGACAATAGCGGTGCTAAAGAAGTTTTAGTAATCCGTGTATTGGGCGGTACGCGTAAGCGTTATGCATCAATCGGAGATAAGATTGTTGTATCGGTGAAAAGCGCTATGCCTTCAGGAAACGTGAAAAAAGGTTCCGTTTCTAAAGCAGTAGTAGTTAGAACGAAAAAAGAAATCCGTCGTAAAGATGGTTCTTATATCCGTTTTGATGACAACGCCGCTGTATTATTAAATAATAATGATGAGCCACGTGGCTCACGTATCTTTGGCCCTGTTGCCAGAGAATTGCGTGAGAAACAGTTCATGAAAATTGTATCACTAGCACCGGAGGTTTTATAATTATGGCAATCAAGAAAACAAAAACGACTACGCACAAAATCAAAATTAAAAAAGGTGATTTAGTGAAAGTTATCGCTGGTAACTCTAAAGGTGTTCAAGGAAAAGTATTAACTGTTTTAGTGGATAAAAATAGAGCTATCGTTGAAGGCGCTAACATCGTAAAAAAACACACTAAACCAAGTGCAGCTAATCCTAATGGTGGTATCATTGAGAAAGAAGCTGGTATTCACATCTCTAATTTAGCTGTTATCGATCCTAAAACGGGTGAAACTACTCGCGTAGGTCGTAAGTTAAATGCAGATGGTAAATTAGTTCGTTACGCTAAAAAATCAGGGGAGGAAATTAAATAATGACTTACGTACCAAGATTAAAAGTGAAATATGCGGAGGAGATCCGTAAAGCACTTCAAGAAAAATTTCAGTATAAAAGTATTATGCAGGTTCCTAAACTTGAGAAAATCGTTGTTTCACAAGGCGTAGGGGCTGCAACAGCTGACAAAAAATTAATCGATAACGCTATCGCTGAATTGACTTTAATTACAGGTCAACAAGCTGTTGCTACAAAATCGAAAAAAGATATTTCAAACTTTAAATTGCGTAAAGGCATGCCTGTAGGGGCACGCGTTACTTTACGTGACAACAATATGTTTGAATTCTTGGATCGTTTGGTAGCAGTATCGCTTCCACGTATTCGTGACTTCCGCGGTATCAACGATAAAGGTTTTGACGGACGTGGTAACTATAACTTAGGTATCACTGAACAAATCATTTTCCCTGAGATCAACATTGATAAAATCAACAAGATCCAAGGTATGGATATCACTTTCGTGACTTCTGCTCAAAATGATGTTGAGGCTTTAGAATTGTTGAAACAGTTCGGTTTACCATTTAAAAATCAAAATACTAATAACAATGGCTAAGGAAGGATTAAAAGCACGCGAAGTAAAACGCGCTAAATTGGTAGCTAAATATGCGGCAAAACGTGCAGAATTAAAAGCTGCTGGCGATTACGTTGCATTAGATAAATTACCTAAAAATGCTTCTCCGGTACGTTTACACAACCGTTGTAAATTGACTGGCCGTCCTAAAGGATATATGCGTCAATTCGGTATCTCTCGTGTAACTTTCCGTGAGATGGCTTTAGATGGCAAGATCCCAGGGGTGAAAAAAGCTTCTTGGTAATTAAAAAAAAATACTTAATTTTGCCCGGGCAATTCTACTGAGGATTGCCGGGGTTTTTGCATTTTAAAATTGTTTAACAGATAGAAGGTCCCATACCAATGGTTGGGAGGGAAACCGCTGTCACAAATTTTCATATATAATGACTACAGATCCAATTGCGGATTACCTTACACGAGTAAGGAATGCCATCAAGGCCAACCACAGGGTTGTTGAAATTCCTGCATCGAACCTAAAAAAAGAAATCACTAAAGTTCTTTTTGATAAAGGTTACATTGCTAATTACAAATTCGATGAGAATGGCGTACAGGGTACGATCAAAATCGCATTGAAATATAATCCAATTAGCAAAATTCCGGCTATTCGTACGTTGACACGTGTGAGTAAACCTGGTTTAAGAAAGTATGCAAGCGTTGATACTATGCCTCGTGTTTTGAATGGTTTGGGTATTGCTATCTTGTCAACATCGAAAGGTGTAATGACAGATAAAGAAGCTAGACTTCAAAATGTTGGTGGTGAAGTTTTATGTTACGTTTATTAATCTAGGTAAAAACACGAAGAAATGTCAAGAATTGGAAAAGCGCCTATCGCTATCCCTGCAGGGGTAACTGTTACTATTTCGGACAAAAACTTAGTTTCAGTAAAAGGTCCTAAAGGCGAATTAACACAACAAGTTGACCGTGACATCACGATTGCGCAAGAAGAAGGCAATATCGTAGTTACGCGTCCAACTGATCAAAAGAAACACAAAGCATTACACGGTCTATACCGTTCCCTGTTGAATAACATGGTTCAAGGTGTGACTGAAGGTTACAAAACTACTCAAGAGTTAGTCGGTGTAGGTTACCGTGCAACAAGTACAGGTAATGTATTAGAGTTAACTTTAGGTTTCTCTCACCAGATTGTTTTTGTATTGCCAAAAGAGGTTAAAGTATCAACTACTGCTGAAAAAGGTAAAAACCCTACAATCACTTTAGAATGTGCTGACAAACAATTGATCGGACAGGTAGCGGCTAAAATCCGTGGCTTCCGTAAACCAGAACCTTACAAAGGAAAAGGTATCAAGTTTGAAGGTGAAGTATTGAGAAGAAAAGCAGGTAAATCAGCTAAAAAATAATAATCATGGCAGGACAAAAAGCATCTCGTAGAGAGAGAATCAAAAAAGGAATCAGAAAAAACCTTGCTGGAACGTCTGAACGTCCACGTTTATCGGTTTTTAGAAGTAACAAAGGTATCTATGCGCAAATCATTGACGACAATGCAGGTAAAACATTAGTTGCTGCTTCTAGTTTGTCAAAAGAATTTGTTGCATCCGGTAACAAAGTTGATCAATCTAAAGCTGTCGGTAAATTAGTTGCTGAGAAAGCAGTAGCAGCAGGTATTAATAAAGTAGTTTTTGACCGTAATGGGTACTTATACCATGGCCGTATCAAATCTTTGGCTGAAGGTGCTCGCGAAGGCGGTTTAGACTTTTAATCATAGAAAGAAATGGCATTAAGCAATATAAAAAGAGTGAAATCAAGCGAAATTGAATTAAAAGATCGCTTAGTAAGTATCCAACGTGTAGCTAAAGTTACTAAAGGTGGTCGTACTTTCAGCTTCTCTGCAATTGTTGTAGTAGGTGATGAAAACGGTATTGTTGGTTACGGTTTAGGTAAAGCTAAAGAGGTAACTGAAGCAATCACTAAAGGTATCGACGACGCAAAGAAAAATTTGGTAAAAGTTCCTGTAATCAAAGGTACTGTTCCTCACGCACAATATGGTAAATATTCTGGTGGTTCAGTTTTGATTAAACCAGCTGTTGGTGGTACAGGAGTTTTGGCAGGTGGTGCAATGCGTGCAGTATTGGAGTCTGCTGGTATCAAAGACGTATTGGCTAAATCATTAGGTTCTTCTAACCCACACAACGTGGTAAAAGCAACTGTAACTGCCTTAGCAAACATGCGTGATGCATATACAGTGGCACAGCACCGCGGTGTCGATTTGAATAAAGTATTTAACGGTTAATTATCATGGCAAAAATCAAAATCACCCAGATAAAGAGCGTTATCGACAGAAGCGAGCGCCAAAAGAAAACTATTGAGGCATTAGGTTTGAAAAGAATCAACCACTCAGTAGAAGTTGAAGCTACTCCATCAATTATTGGAATGGTACGTAAAGTAAACCATTTAGTAGCTATCGAAACTATTTAATATTAGCATATGGAAAGGGTCTTTGGGCTCTTTCCATTACTTGTTATTAATAATAATTATTTTTTAATCGCTAGTACCTGTTTAGTGAGAGCGAAGGGCTAGCACAATTTAGTTTAAAAATGAACTTAAGTAATTTAAAACCTGCAAAAGGTGCAGTAAAAGGTAGCAAACGTATCGGTCGTGGTACTGGTTCTGGTCGCGGTGGTACTTCTACACGTGGTCACAAAGGTGCTGGTTCCCGTTCAGGTCACTCAACGAAAATCGGTTTCGAAGGTGGTCAAATGCCTTTGCAACGTCGTGTGCCTAAATTTGGTTTCAAAAACATCAACCGTGTAGAGTACAATGGTGTAAACTTGGATACTTTGCAAGCGTTGATCGAGAAATACAATTTGACAGCTGTAGATTTCGATGCATTAAAAGCTCATGGATTAGTGTCTAAAAATGACAAAGTAAAAATCTTGGGTCGCGGTGAATTGAAAGCTAAAGTTGAAGTAACAGCGCACGCGTTTACTGCTTCTGCTCAAAAAGCTATCGAAGCTGCAGGCGGTTCTATCGTTAAAATTTAATAAATGAAGAAACTAATCACAACCTTAACCAATATTTGGAAAATCGATGATTTACGTACGCGTATTCTAAATACCTTACTTTTTCTTTTGATTTACCGTATTGGATGTCACGTGGTATTACCAGGTGTAAATCCTCACGCTTTGGCTTCTGGTCAAAAGGAGGGTTTATTAGGCTTATTAGATATGTTTGCGGGAGGCTCGTTCTCTCGTTCAGCTATCTTTGCTTTGGGGGTAATGCCATATATCTCGGCATCCATTGTTGTTCAATTGTTGGGCATCGCGGTTCCTTACTTCCAAAAGATGCAGAAAGAAGGGGAAAGTGGTCGTCAAAAAATGAATCAAATTACTCGCTATTTAACATTAGGGATTACTTTGCTTCAGGCTTTTGCTTATGTACGTACTCAGATTGAGCCAAGTGCTAAGACAATCGCAGACCCATTATTCACTATTCTAACTGCCATAGTTTTGACAGGCGGTACTTTATTTGTGATGTGGTTAGGGGAAAAAATTACCGATAAAGGCATCGGTAATGGTATTTCTTTGATCATTATGACAGGTATTATCGCTCAATTGCCAAGTGGTATCACTGCGGAATGGGTTTCTAGAATGGCGAAAGGTGGTGGTGGTCCAATTCCATTGTTGCTTGAATTTGTAGCTTTATTCTTTGTTGTGATCTTTACGATCTTGATTGTACAAGGGGTTCGTAAGATTCCTGTACAATACGCGAAGAAAATTGTCGGTAACAAGCAAGTCGGTGGGGTACGTCAGTATATACCGTTAAAGGTAAATGCTGCAGGTGTAATGCCGATCATTTTTGCGCAGGCAATTATGTTTGTGCCAATGAGTTTAGGGCAGTTCTTCCCGAATCTTCAGTCGGAATTTTTGACTTCGTTGAGTAACTACACTTCTGTAGCCTATAACGTGACTTTTGCGGTGTTAATTATCGCATTTACGTTTTTCTATACAGCAATCATGGTTAATCCGCAACAGATGTCAGATGACATGAAGAAAAACGGAGGTTTTGTCCCAGGTATTAAACCGGGATTGGAAACTAGTAATTTTATAGACCGCGTAATATCAAATATTACATTTCCAGGTGCAATTTTCTTAGCGATCATTGCTATTCTACCTGCTATTGCAAGTTTGTTTGGTATTAATAATCAATTTGCACACTTCTATGGAGGTACGTCATTATTGATTTTAGTAGGTGTGGTGTTGGATACTTTGCAACAGATCGAATCTCATTTGTTGATGCGTCATTATGATGGATTGATGAAAACAGGTCGTATTAAAGGTCGTTCGGCCGCGTCTGTTGAGGGAATGGATCATTCGGCAATTTAATTTCTTTAGATGTCTAAAGTATTTTATAAGTCAGCAGATGATATAGAGCAATTGCGAAAGTCAGCAGATGTGCTTTCGCAATTGCTTGGTGAAATCGCAAAAGTGATTAAACCTGGGGTAAAAACTATATCTCTTGATAAATTAGCTTATGAGTATATCCATGATAATGGAGGGACGCCAGCGTTCTTAAACTATCAAGGATTTCCATACTCTTTGTGCATCTCTGTCAACGATCAGATTGTACATGGTTTTCCTAGCGATTATGAAATTAAAGATGGTGATCTTGTTTCGGTCGATGGGGGTGTCAATTTGAATGGGTTTATCAGTGATTCGGCCTACACCTTCGGGGTTGGTGAAATTTCTGAGGAAGCGCAGTTGTTGTTGGATGTAACAAAGGAATCATTGTACAAAGGTGTTGAACAGGCTGTGGCCGGTAAACGTGTTGGGGATATCTCCTCCGCGGTTCAAGAGTACGTGAGCAAGTTCGGTTTCGGAATTGTACGCGAACTGGTAGGGCATGGAGTTGGATATCATTTACATGAAAAGCCAGAGGTTCCGAATTATGGGAAACGTGGTGCAGGCCCGAAATTGGAAGAAGGTTTGGTCATTTGTATCGAACCCATGATCAATGCGGGACGCGCAGGCGTTCGTTTTTGGGATGATGGTTGGACAGTAAGTACAGTAGATGGGAAGTTATCGGCGCACTTCGAACAAATGGTTGCAATCCGAAAAGGTGAGCCAGATGTGTTGCTGACATTCGAACATGTAGAGAAAGTTTTGAACAAAAAGTAGTTGGTTTTCAATTATTTTTATTTATCTTTGCACTCCTGTTCGCAGGCTTTTAAATTAAATTTAATCGAGAATATATGGCTAAACAAGCCTCAATAGAACAAGACGGTATAATTAGAGAGGCACTTTCTAATGCTATGTTTAGGGTAGAATTGGAAAATGGACATGAAATCATTGCCCATATTTCTGGTAAAATGCGTATGCACTATATCAAAATTTTACCTGGGGATAAAGTTAAATTGGAAATGTCTCCGTATGATTTGACTAAAGGAAGGATTACTTATCGCTATAAATAGTCGTAAGCCTTTTAACTAGCGCAAGCTTTTGAAAAAATAAATATCATGAAAGTAAGAGCATCAATTAAAAAACGTAGCGCGGACTGTAAGATCATCCGTCGTAAAGGTAAAGTTTTTGTAATCAACAAAAAGAACCCTAAGTTTAAACAACGTCAGGGTTAATTCATTAAAAATAATAGCTTAATATTATATGGCAAGGATAGCAGGTATTGATTTACCTAAAAACAAAAGAGGTGTGATCGGCCTTACCTATATTTTTGGTATCGGTCGTACAAGAGCTCAATATATCTTGGAAAAAGCTGGTATCAGCGAAGATGTGAAGGTACAAGAGTGGAATGATGAGCAATTGGCAGCAATTCGTAGCATCATCAATGATGAATTGAAAGTAGAAGGTTCATTGCGTTCAGAAATCCAATTGAACATCAAACGTTTGATGGATATCGGTTGTTACCGTGGATTGCGTCACCGTAAACACTTACCAGTTCGTGGTCAACGTACTAAAAACAACTCACGTACTCGTAAAGGTAAACGTAAGACAGTTGCAAACAAGAAAAAAGCTACTAAATAATAAATAAGAAATGGCTAAAACTAAAAAAGCTGCAAAAAAGCGTATCGTTGTTATCGAACCTATAGGTCAGGCTCACATTAACGCAACGTTTAACAATATCATTGTAACTTTGACTAATAATCAAGGACAAACTATTTCTTGGTCTAGTGCTGGTAAAATGGGTTTCCGTGGTTCTAAAAAGAACACTCCATATGCTGCTGGTCAGGCTGCACAAGACTGTGGAAAAGTTGCTCATGACTTGGGTTTACGCAAAGTTGAAGTGTTTGTTAAAGGACCTGGTGCTGGTCGCGAATCTGCAATCCGAACATTACAAACTGTAGGAATCGATGTGACTACTATTAAAGACATCACACCACTTCCTCACAACGGTTGTCGTCCTCCAAAACGCAGAAGAGTTTAATTGATTTAAAGATAAGATTCATTGGCTATAGGCTGATAGATACTTTAATTGTAAAAGAAAATGGCTAGATATACAGGACCTAAGTCCAAAATTGCCCGTAAATTTAGAGAGCCGATCTTCGGCCCTGATAAAGCGTTAGAAAAGAAAAATTACCCTCCTGGACAACATGGAGCTTCTAAACGCAGAGGTAAACAATCTGAATATGCTATTCAGTTGTTAGAAAAACAAAAAGCAAAATACACTTATGGTGTACTAGAGCGTCAATTCGCTAACTTATTTGTTAAAGCTTCCTCTAAACAAGGTATTACAGGTGAGATCTTCTTGAAATTATTAGAAGCTCGCTTGGATAACGTAGTTTACCGCTTAGGTATCGCTACTTCTCGTGCTGCTGCTCGTCAGTTAGTATCTCATAAACACATTACTGTTAACGGAAGTGTTGTTAACATTCCATCATATAGCTTGCGTCCAGGTGACGTTGTAGCAGTTCGTGAACGTTCTCAAACTCTTGAAGCCATCACAAATTCAGTTGCAGGCCGTACTGTAAATAAATTTTCTTGGTTAGAGTGGAATGCGAAAGAATTGACAGGTACTTTCTTAAGCTATCCAGAAAGATCTGATATTCCTGAAAACATTAAAGAGAACTTAATCGTTGAGTTATACTCTAAATAATAAATAAAATAGAAGTATGCATAGTCCAATTTTGGGGTATGCATCTTTCTGTTGTATTACAATTATTATTACAAATAAAACATTAAAAGAAAATAAATGGCAATTTTAGCATTTCAAAGACCGGATAAAGTTATCATGCAGAAATCTACGGATTTTGATGGTACGTTTGAATTTCGTCCATTGGAGCCTGGTTTTGGTGTAACCATTGGTAATGCTTTGCGCCGTATTCTATTGTCCTCGTTAGAAGGATATGCAATTACGTCGATAAGGTTTTCTGGCGTTTCGCACGAATTTTCAACGATCAAAGGTGTTGTTGAAGACGTAACTGAAATTATCTTGAACTTGAAACAGATCCGTTTCAAAAAAACAGGTGAGATTGGCGACAACGAAAAGGTATTTGTAGTAATCAATGGTCAAGAACAATTCTTAGCTGGTGATATCACAAAATTCTCTAATAACTTTACTGTCTTAAATCCAGACTTAGTAATCTGTAATATGGATAACGCAGTGACAATTGAGTTGGAATTGAGTATTGCTAAAGGTCGTGGATATGTAAATGCGGACGAGAATAAAGTGACTGATGCGCCAGTAGGTGTTATCGCTATCGATTCGATCTTTACTCCGATCAAGAATGTTAAATATACCATTGAGAATTACCGTGTAGAGCAAAAAACTGACTATGAGAAATTGTTGTTGGATATCTCTACAGATGGCTCAATTCACCCCGAGGAAGCTTTGAAAGAGGCTGCTAAGATCTTAATTCAACACTTTATTTTATTCTCTGATGAGAATATGCTTCTTGAGTCACAAACGAAGGAAGAAACCAAAGTGGTAGATGAAGAAATTTTGCATATGCGTAAGATTTTGAAAACGGAATTAGTAGACCTTGATCTTTCAGTGCGTGCATTGAATTGTTTGAAAGCTGCTGATATTCGCACATTAGCTGAGTTGGTAACTTACGATGTAGCTGATATGTTGAAATTCAGAAACTTCGGTAAAAAATCGTTAAGTGAAATTCAAGAATTGGTTAAATCGAAAGGTTTGTCATTCGGAATGAACTTGGCAAAATATAAATTAGACGAAGAATAATAATTTATTAAGCGACCACTATATGTAATTCCTCTTGAAGTTGATTGCTGAAGAAGATGTGTAGATTGCCTTTGAAAAGTTTAGCGATTTAAGTAAAACAAGAACGGTATATATAGTATAATAAAATCAAAATGAGACACGGAAAAAAAGTAAATCACTTAGGCCGTACGGATAGCCATAGAAAAGCAATGTTGGCTAACATGGCAACATCATTAATCCTACACAAACGTATCACAACTACTTTGGCTAAAGCTAAAGCGTTGCGTACATATGTGGAGCCTTTGATTACTAAATCTAAAAACGACACAACACACTCTCGTCGTACAGTATTCGCTTATTTGAAAGATAAAGACGCAGTTTCTATCTTGTTCCGCGAAATTTCTGAAAAAGTAGCTAACCGTCCAGGTGGTTACACTCGTATTATCAAAATGGAAAACCGTTTGGGGGATAACGCGGAAATGGCGTTCATCGAGTTAGTTGATTACAACGAAATCTACGGTAAGAAAGCTGCTGCTGAGAAAAAAGCTACTCGTCGTCGTGGTGGTGCTAAAAAAGCTGCTACTCCTGCTGAAACTGACGCTCCTGCGGAAGTGAAAGCTGAAGTTGAAGGCGAAGAAAAAGTGGACGGAGAATAATATTGATCCGTTATAAAATAAAAAAAGTCCTCTTTTTAAGGGGACTTTTTTTATTTTATAATCATTCCTACCGTTATAACTGATATATTTGTAATGCTAAAATTTGATAGCTTTTCTATTACAAGCTATTTCGTTTATCAATCTATAATTCATTAAGATGAAACCATTTGATGTTTATCCCATTAATCCCATTAACATAGTGAAAGCTAATGGATCAACGGTGTGGGATGCCGAAGGAAATGCTTATTTGGACTTGTATGGTGGTCATGCCGTAATATCGATCGGACACACGCATCCACATTATGTGCGACGTATTACAGAACAATTGAACCGTATCGGATTCTATTCCAATTCTGTTGAAATTCCAATTCAGCGTGAACTTGCACGATTGCTCGGCGAAGTATCTGGTAAGGTTGATTATGACTTATTTCTATGTAATTCAGGGGCAGAAGCGAATGAAAACGCATTGAAACTTGCTTCTTTCTATAATAAAAGAAAGAAAATCATTGCATTTTCGAAATCTTTTCACGGTCGAACTTCGTTAGCCGTAGCTGCTACGGACAACCCAAGTATTGTTGCTCCTGTTAACGAAACAGAAAATGTTGTTTTTCTTCCGTTTAACGACGAGGAAGCCCTGAAGGAGGCATTTGCAGTATATGGAGAAGAGATTTCTTCCGTTATTATTGAAAGCATACAAGGTGTCGGTGGGATTAGAGAAGCATCTATTGCTTTCCTTCGCTTGATTCGTTCACTTTGTGATCAATATAATGCAGTATTTATTGCTGATGAAGTGCAATGTGGCTATGGTAGAACAGGCTCATTTTATGCACAAGACTATTCTGGTGTAAGCGCGGATATTTATACGATGGCGAAAGGAATGGGAAATGGTTTTCCTATCGGTGCGATCAGTATCTCTCCTAAGTTTAAAGCTACACATGGTAGTTTAGGAACAACCTTCGGTGGCAATCACTTGGCCTGTGCAGCAGCTATGGCGGTATTAGAAGTGATCCATCAGGATAATTTGATGGCGAATGCGAATGCGGTGGGACAGTACCTTATTGATGAGCTAAAGAAAATTGATGAAATTGTGGAAGTAAGGGGGAGGGGGTTGATGATAGGAATTGAACTTCCGGCGTCTTTAGCACATGTAAAAAAGGATCTTTTGTTAAAAAATCGCATTTTTACAGGGGAGGCCAAACCTTTTGTTATTCGATTGCTTCCAGCATTGAATATTACCAAAGAACATGCTGACCAATTTTTATCAGCATTGAAAGAACATATAAAAGCGGCTGTGGCCGTATAAAGATAATAGATGAAATTATGATGATGGAACTCAGGTATAACAGAGTATTCATCAAAATTGTTTTATCAACATAAACGAACAAAACGGGTAGCGCAGATTATTGCGTGAAATAATACTCGTATAAAGATTTACATAGATGAAAAAATTTTTCTCTGTTAATGACGTATCCAATGTAGCTGACGTTGTCCAAGAGGCCTTAGCCTTAAAAGCTGCTCCTTATGATAATCAAGATCTTGGTAAACATAAAACCTTGGGGCTTGTATTTTTAAATCCTAGTTTGCGTACGCGTTTGAGCACTCAAAAAGCGGCAATGAATCTGGGCATGGATGTGATGGTTATGAATATGGACAAAGACGGTTGGGCCTTGGAGACTCAGGATGGTGTTGTAATGAACGGCAGTACCGTTGAACATATCCGCGAGGCAGCAGCAGTCATGGGGGAATATTGTGATATCCTTGGCTTGCGATCTTTTCCAAAGCTCAAAGACCGAGAAGAAGACTACAGCGAGGATCTGTTTAATAAATTTATTAAATATTGCGGAGTACCTGTAGTATCTTTGGAAAGCGCAACACGTCACCCTTTACAAAGTTTAACGGACATAATCACCATTACTGAACATAAAAAGACAGCAAAGCCAAAGGTTGTTTTGGCTTGGGCTCCGCATGTGAAAGCTTTGCCACAGGCAGTTCCGAACTCTTTTGCAGAATGGATGTGTAAGGCGCAAGAAGAAGGACTTGTGGAGTTTACGATTGCACAACCTATGGGCTATGAACTTAGTAAGGATTTTACGAAAGGAGCTACGATTTCAACGAATTTAAATGAAAGTCTGAAAGACGCTGATTTTGTTTATGTGAAAAACTGGTCATCCTATCAGGAATATGGCGAGGTATATACGGTAGATGAGGATTGGATGATGGATAATGAAAAACTGTCTTTGACAAATGACGCGAAAGTCATGCATTGCTTGCCAGTCAGACGAGACCTGGAACTATCTTCTGAGATTTTAGATGGACCAAACTCGTTGGTTATTAAAGAAGCAAGTAATCGTGTATGGGCTGCACAGGTTGTTTTAAAACGAATGCTGGAAGATCTAGTCTAAGACAGGTCTTTTGATTATTGAGAAACTATTTTTATTTGGGAAAAGTTGCGTAATGGCTAATAGTGTATTAAATATTATAAAAATTGGCGGAAATATTATCGATGATGAGGATCTATTGGATTCTTTTTTAGAGAAATTTTCTGCACTGTCCGGGAAGAAAATCCTCGTGCATGGCGGTGGCAAAATTGCGACCCGTCTAGCAAGTGAACTTGGCATACAGGCCCAGATGGTTGAAGGACGGAGGGTGACTGACGAAGATATGTTAAGGGTGGTTACTATGGTGTACGCCGGATTAACAAACAAAACAATTGTTGCCAAATTACAAAAATTAAAATGTGATGCTGTGGGGTTATCAGGGGCAGACGGGGATGTAATCAAGGCTATAAAACGCCCTGTCAAAGATGTTGACTATGGTTTCGTAGGGGATTTACTGCACGATTCGGTTAATACATTGGCGATAAAAAAATTCTTGGAAGCAGGTTTTATACCTGTATTTTCTGCCATTACACACAATGGTTTAGGACAATTGCTCAATACCAATGCCGATACCATTGCATCATCCTTGGCAGTTTCTTTGGCATCCTTATACGAAACGTCATTGGTCTATTGCTTTGAAAAAAATGGCGTATTGCGGGATGTGACGGATGAAAACTCCGTCATACCGACGATTAAATCTGAGGAATTTGAATTTCTCAAAGAATCCGGAATAGTCAATGATGGTATGATTCCAAAGCTACAAAATGCATTTAATGCAATAAATAAAGGTGTTCAGGAGGTATATATTGGCCATGCCAACAATTTACACCTGTTCCAGCAGGGACAGTTCGGTACCTGTTTGACATTAAAATAATAATCTAATCTAAACCCAACTATGAAAAAGGTCACTATTATCGGGAGTGGGAATATCGGTCTCTCTTTGGCAAAAGGGCTTGTAAAAAGCGAGTTTGCCAGCGCTGCGGATATTACATTGACCCGTAGAAATCTAAATGCTTTGGCTGACGAAGCGAGCCAGGGATTCTCGGTTAGTAACGATAATATAGCTGCTGTTAAAAGCGCCGATATTGTTGTGTTCGCCATATTACCACAGCAGTTAAAAAAGGTATTGGCTGAAGTCGCTCCCGAAATAGATAAGAAAAATCAGATTTTTGTTTCCATTGTATCTGGTGTTTCCTGTGCTGATTTGAAAGCTGTGTTGGGTGAAGATGCGACTGTAATACGTGCCATGCCGAATACAGCGATTGCCATTGCTCAATCAATGACCTGTATTGCTAGCGATAGTGCTTCGGATAGTAGTCTTGCCGAAGTCGAGAAAATGTTTGAGACTGTTGGTTCAGTTGTGATTATAAATGAAGATCTGATGACTTCGGCAACAGCCCTGTGTGCCTGTGGGATCGCATTTTTCTTACGTGCTATACGTGCTGCATCACAAGGTGGAGTGGAAATAGGTTTCCACGCTCATGATGCCTTAAAAATGGCTGTTCAAACGGCTAAAGGTGCTGCGGACTTATTGTTGCATACGAATGCGCATCCAGAGGGCGAGATCGATAAAGTAACTTCACCAAAAGGATGTACAATAGCGGGATTGAATGAAATGGAACATCATGGTTTTAGTTCCGCATTTATCAAAGGAATAAAATTGTCTGCAGATAAAGCAGGAGGATTATATCATGAAGGATAAGGATAGCTTATTCCAGGATAGCCTCGCTTTGTTAAAACAGTTGATTTCCGTTTCGTCCTTAAGCCGGGAGGAAGTATTGACAGCTGCACTGATTGAGGAATTCTTCAAAAAACGGCGGATTAAGACCTTTAGGAGAGGAAATAATATTTGGGCATATAATGCACATTATGATCTAAATAAACCCACTATTCTGCTTAATTCGCATCATGATACAGTGAAAGCAAATCCTGGATACACTCGTGATCCATTCAAGCCCACTGAAAATGGCGGAAAGCTCTATGGTTTAGGTAGTAATGATGCGGGTGGATGTTTGGTGTCCCTGATTGCTACCTTCTTGTATTTTTACGAGAGCGTGGATTTAAAATATAATTTTTGTCTGGTGGCGAGTGCTGAAGAGGAAATATCAGGCAGAAATGGGATTGAGTCTGTATTGGAAGATATCGGACCCATTGATTTTGCAATCGTTGGCGAACCGACATTGATGAACTTAGCAATAGCGGAAAAAGGTCTAATGGTATTGGATTGTCATGCAACTGGAGTAGCAGGTCATGCTGCCCGTAACGAGGGTGATAATGCTATTTATAAAGCGATAGCTGATATCCAATGGTTTAGGGATTATACTTTTGAAAAAGTATCACCAACCTTGGGCCCGGTTAAAATGTCGGTAACAATGATTCAGGCGGGATCGCAGCACAATGTCGTGCCTGCTGATTGCAGTTTTGTGGTCGATGTACGGACGACTGACGCTTATACGAATGAAGAAACACTGGCGATTATCAAATCTCATGTATCCTCGGAGGTTTCGGCTCGGTCGACCCGTTTGAAATCTTCGTTTATTCCGGAAGAACATCCAATTGTACAGGCAGGGATAGCACTTGGGCGCAAGTGCTATGGATCTCCGACAATGAGCGACCAGGCGCTTATTCCAGCACCTTCTTTAAAACTGGGGCCTGGAGACAGTGCTAGATCCCACATCGCCGATGAATTTATTTATATTGATGAAATCAGGGAAGGAATAGAATTGTATATAGCGATGCTCCAAAAAATAGTATAAAAAAAGCTTCCAATTCTGGAAGCTTTTTTTATACTAGACTAAGCTGATCTGGCGCTTAATACTTTCTTCGAGCGAGATGATCGTTTCTGTACGCTGGATACCAGGTACCGATTGGATATCTTCATTCAACACTTTTCTGAGATGGACAGTGTCCCTACAGATGATTTTTGCAAAGATACTGTATTGGCCAGTACAATAATGTAGCTCAACCACTTCTTTGATTTCTTTCAATTTATCTACTGCATCTGCATATTGTGAACCTTTTTCTAGATAGATACCGAGAAAGGCAGTAATGTCAAATCCAACTTTTTGAGGGTTGATAATAAGATTTGAACCTCTGATGATACCTAACTCTTCCATCTTCTTCATTCTAACGTGGATGGTACCGCCTGATACAATTAGCTTTTTTGCTATTTCGGTATAAGGAATAGAAGCATCATTCATTAGAATAGACAGGATTTGGATATCCAAATTGTCTAGATCATAGTTTGCATATTGATTTTCCATTAACAATGGGTTTTGTGTTTCATTCATTGGTCATAGATCAAAATCTGACCAATAGCCAAGATAATTAAATTTATTTCAAAATTACTAAGAATTTTCGGTTTATAGATGTAAATTTAATAAAAAATACTTGTTGATATTGATAATGTTATATGTTTTTGTTTAAAAGTGCTTATAATTGTTTTAGCGGTGATTTTATTGTAAGGTTATCGGATTGTTTCGTTATCTTGTTATTAAAGTCAGAAAGACGATAAAGAGATAGGACAAAGATCAAAAACAAAAGACAGGTAAGTAAACTGCAGGTATATTAGATCAAAGTACCAATATGCATATCTAATATCTCAAGACTAAAATAGAAATGGAAGAAGTTCAAGATGTAAAGATTTCGCGAAAGAAGCCAATTTTTGAGGTAGGGGAAGGGCTTCATAAATATCTTAAAATGTATCAACGCGATGAAAAGCTGCCTATTGGTTATAAGGATCTATTAAATTTTACCGAGACTGTGCCGGTAATGGATAAATTTGGTCATGATACTTTTTGGGAAACGCCACTTTATCCACAACATGTGATCGACCAATTATATGACGGATTAAAGGTCATCTATGCCAAGCTTAAAGCTTCTGGTAATACACGAATTGTACAGCACAAATATATCGATCGCGTCGAGTATTGTGGTTTTGGCAATACAAGACCATTCCGGATTCGTATTGTAAACCGATTGAATGACGTCTACGATTATTTTTATATCAAACAGGCAGACGCATCAAGGATCTATGGTTTGGAATTGGAGGAAATATTATCGCCCAATCAGGTGAATTATATGGTGGATCAGGATACATTGGTTGAGGAACATATTGTTGGTATTCCAGGAGATGTATTTTCCCAAACCAGAATGTTTACGCCTGATTATAATTTGACGCGTATTTCGAAGGAATTTGTGAAGTTTAATGAGCGTTGTATTATCACTTTGCTGGGAGATATGCGTGCCTATAATTTTGTCATGCAGATTACTCCCGATTTTGACGATTTTCAGTTCAGGATCAGAGCGATTGATTTTGATCAGCAATTTTATGAGGGCAATCCTAAGGTATATATGCCACAGTTTTTTAAAGAGAATTATCCATATGTTAAACTTGCAATGGAGCATTTAACTGAAAAAACCGTGTTGCAATATCAACAGGAGGAACGTTCTTCCATTGTACATAGAGTGCGAAGTGAGCGACACCGGATCGCTGATCTCCGGGACGCATCACAGATGCAAGTTCTTTCAACAGCAGAGAATATCAAGCAACTTCGCGAGGGCTATGCTGAGTTTTACCAAAATAATTCCTACCTGAAATGTAAAACAATGACGGATATTGTAGAATTAAACGTAAAAAATGTTATTCGGCAAGTGCAAATGTAGCTACTTGATTCGGTCTTTGTTGTCTTTGATAAAAGAGGACCAACCTGAGTAGGATTTTCCACCGCCTGAGGTACTATTTTTTTGAAATGAATGACAAACTGCAATGGCTAAGCCATCTGTTGCATCCAAAAATTGTGGAGTTTCTTCAAATTTTAGGAGATTTTTGAGCATGGCCGAAACCTGTTCTTTGGTAGCATTTCCATTTCCCGTGACTGACTGCTTTATTTTTCTAGGTGAATACTCAAAGATCGGAATATCCTGCGCCAATGCTGCAGCCATTGCAACACCCTGTGCCCGCCCGAGTTTGAGCATAACTTGAATATTTTTTCCATAGAAAGGAGACTCCAGTGCAACACAATCCGGATTATATTCTTGCATTAATGCAGAGGTCTTTTTGAAAATGCGTTGTAGTTTTAGCGCATGGTCATCGAGATGCCCCATTTTGATCACACCCATTGAAATAAGGGATATGGTATTGCCGACTTCTCTGATAATTCCGTACCCAAGTACCACTGTACCCGGGTCTATCCCTAGAATAATTCTTTCTTTCGCCTTTTCCTTCTGCATGTACAATATTACAAATTTTGCTCTTTATAAGTGGATTGATGTGTACAAAACTTAATCATTTGGCTAAAATTTAGTAACATTGCTCTCTAATTATCAAAAGTTGACTGGGAGACAAAAAAAATATATCAGTCTTTTATTGAAGATACTCGTTTTTGTACTTGCGACATGGTACATCATTGCCAAAGTATCTGATAAGAGCAATATCGGTAAGTTTAAGACTTTAATCGTAGGATTAGAGCAGCATTCTGTCGTCTTGACATTGATCTTGATTGTCGTTTTAATGCTCGTAAACTGGCTTTTGGAGGTTGTTAAATGGCGCTATCTTGCATCCAAGCTGGAACAAATATCGTTTTGGAAAGCATTTCAATCCGTTTTTTGTGGGCTTACATGGGCTATTTTCACGCCAAATAGGATTGGGGAATATGGTGGGAGGGTTTTGTTCCTCCAGCCTCAAAATAGGGCAAAGGGCGCCGTTGCGATGGGGGTGGGGCTATTTGCCCAATTGGTATTGACAAGTGTAGCTGGATCACTGAGCATTGCCTGGTTTATCTGTAAGTTTTTATCCACACCTTTATCCGTTCAATTTGCCGTTTGGTTGCTTGCTATTATTTATGCTATTGGATTTGTTATATTGTACTTTAATGTGAGATGGGTGGATATACTCGTTGGTAAAATTAAATTTTTGACAAAGATCAAACCGTTTTTTGAAGTCCTTGAACATTATTCAGCACGTGAACTTAGTATTGTCTTGATAAATTCATTGGCCAGATTCATCATTTTTACTTCACAGTATATTATTTTGATGAAGTTGACTTTACCTGAGTTACCACTTCTGTCCATGATCTTGATGATTTTCATTCTTTTTTTCGTCCAGGCAGCATTGCCTACCTTGGATATTTTTGATTTTAGTGTCCGCAGTTTTGTTGCAAGTAATCTTTATAGCTATATTACAACACAAGAAATTGCAGTGATGGCGATCGTATCCTGTATTTGGTTTGTTAATTTGATTCTACCCGCAGTATTTGGTTCTATTTTTGTTTTTAAGATTAATTTTTTCGGTGATACAAATTCTTAGCTATTTATTGATCAGTTTTGCTTGTGTGTACGCAATTTTGGTATTGTGGATGCGTAAAGGCTGGACTACCATCCAAGCTCCCATCAGTCCTTTAGTTTGTACGAAGACTGTATCGGTAATTATCGCTGCGCGTAATGAGGAGCTAAATATACGGCGAACGATAACGTCAATATTGAATCAAAATTTTCCGGACGAACTTCTTGAACTCATTATCATTGATGACCATTCGGACGACAATACCTCTGCCATTGTTAGAGAATATACTGAAAATGGTGTAAAATTGATCCAGCTTAATGAGAATGGACGAATGAATTCTTATAAAAAGTTGGCAATTTCACGAGCAATTGACTGCTGTAGAGGGGAGATTATTATCACTACAGATGCAGACTGCCGAATGGGACCAAATTGGCTAGCTGCCGTGATCGGAACCTTTGAAAAAGAAAATGCTTATTTATTGTCTTCTCCTGTAGTCTATTCAGAGGAAAAGAGTTTTTTCGAGCGCTTGCAGACCTTGGAATTCCTTTATCTTATAGGTCTTGGAGCAGCTGGAATAGGCAATAGAAAACCAACGACCTGTAACGGAGCGAATTTAGCGTATCGAAAAGACGTTTTTACGCAAATGGGCGGTTTTAGAGGAATTGATGAACTTGCTTCTGGTGACGATGAGTTATTTTTGCATAAGGTAGCGGAAAAGTTTCCAGAACGAATTGCGTTCTGCAAATCGGAGGAGGCGATCGTGTATACCGATGCTAAGCCTGATCTTAGCTCATTTATTAGCCAAAGAAGACGTTGGGCTTCTAAAAGTACAAAGTACAAAAATAAAGGTGTTATTGCTTTAGGAATCGCTATCTGGCTATTTAATGTGCTGTTGTTGGTCGTAACGATTCTTGCGGTTGTAGCTGTTAAAATCCTTGCTTGGGTTGTCCTCTTTGCATTCCTGCTTAAAATGACAGTCGAATTTTTCTTTATCCAACCGCTAACAAAGTTTGCAAGGCGCAGTAATTTGCTCTGGTATCTCCCAGTCCTGAGCCTTGCCCACATTTTTTACCTCGCCTATATCGGGATATTAGGAAATATTGGCAAATATGATTGGAAAGGTCGGCAAGTCAAATAATACAATTTAATTTTCCACTTTTTGCTTAATCTTCTCTTCAGCTAATTTTACGATTTCCTCAATATTTTTATTGCTTGTATCCAAAGGGTCCAGTACCTCCCATGTCATATGTAGAAAAGGTGTTAGGGGATACATACCATATTGGACCATTTCGTAAGATCCTTTGATTGCAATCGGAACAACCAATGCATTGGGATTTTTCTTTAACAGCGTCGCAATACCTCCAATGTGAAAAGCTTTCATCTTACCTGTTTTAGATCGGGTCCCTTCCGGAAAGATAAAGGCAGACCAGTTCTTCGTCTTCATATTGTTGGCAAGTTTGAGAATTTCTGCGATTGACTGTTTGGGATCATTGCGGTCTATATTGGCGGCGCCGCCATGTTTAAGATTGAATGAAATACTTGGTATACCACTGGCCAGTTCGATCTTTGAGATAAATTTTCCATGAAATCTCCGCAGAAAATAGATGAGTGGAGGAATGTCAAAGGTGCTTTGATGATTGGCAACAAAAATAATAGGTTGCCCCAAAGGGATGGATTTGTTGTCAATAAAAGTAACTCTATTGAATAATGTATAATAAGATGCAACCAAACAGGCATTTAATAGATCCACGCTTTTTTTGTGCGCACGATAGCCCCCCAGTTTTAAACATAGCCATTGAATGGGATGAAATATAACAAGGGATAAACCAAAACAGAACCAAAATAAAATAGATAGGATATAGCCTAAAAACTTTTTCATACACTTTGTTTAATGTTTACAAATATATCATTAAGCGATGATTTTGTAAAATATTAATAATATGTTATTTTATATTAATATTATTAATGCTATATTTAACAATGTTAATATTTATATTACGAAATGAAAAAGATACCCGTAAATTGTCCATGTTGTGATGCGAAGCTAAAAGTCTCTAAATTGGTTTGCGATTCCTGCAACACGGAAGTTGTCGGTAAGTTTACTTTACCCTTGCTTATGCAACTGACTATTGATGAACAAGAATTTGTCCTGAATTTTCTTAAGTATTCCGGTAGTTTAAAAGAGATGGCCAATCAAATGGGTAAGTCTTATCCAACTGTTCGTAATATTTTGGATGATCTGATCCATAAATTAAATTCGCTTGCTAATACGAACAATGTTGGTGCAAATAGGATGATTTAGGTAGCCTTAAGTATTGAAGCAGTGATATACAAAGCAATTACTCAAGATGAGAAATAATACACTTTATAACGAGAGTCAATCATTTTTTAGTTGGTGGCTATGTCTGATCCTTTTATCTGTTAGCGTAGCTAGCATCTCCGCTCACTGGCAGGATATTTTACAGTTCAATTTTGCTCCTCTGTTTAGATTACCTGGATTCTGGATAAATTTAGCCTTGTGGTGTTTCTTCGGCGTGCTTCGTTTAAAGACCACTATTCATGAGAATGGGATTGAAGTCTATTTTTTTCCATTTAATTTCTATCGAAAAAGGATTGCGTGGGGTGATATAACTACAGTTGAAGTACGAAAATATAGTCCAATTGCAGATTTTGGAGGCTGGGGCCTGAGAAGAGGAAGTAGAGGAAGAGCTTTTTCAGCTCAAGGTAATATGGGCTTGCAACTTACCATGAGAAATGGGAACGTACTGCTCATCGGAACTCAAAATCCAGCGGAGATCGAACAATTGAATTTATCCAAATTCTTAAACAATGAAATTTAAACAGCTATTTCTAAACCCATTTGAAGAGTTTTCGGAATGGAAACTATTTTTTGCAGGCGCCATTGGTTTTTTGCTATCGAGCTATTTTGTCTATTTATCAGGGGAGCAATTCAATGGTTTTATGCACTTCTATCGACCAGAGATAGCAGTCTCTTTCGTTGCTGTTTTAAGAGTCCATGCTTATATGGTTTTAGCTCCTTTAGCCTTATTATATATTGTAGGTCTTATATTATACACCAAAACAAGGCTTATTGATGTATTAAACGTGATCCTGATTGTGCCATTTCCGCTTTATTTAGCACTTCTTTTGGGAAGACTATTGCATCAGGATAAGTTTACCAAACAACTGGATGAAGCATTAAAAAGTGGTGACCATACTTTGTCGAGTATAGACAAGAGCCAAATGATCCTGTTTGGTATATTCGGGTTATTGGTTTTGTTTCTTCTGTTTTATCAGTTTTATTTATTGGTGAAAGGAATGAATATAGCCGTTAACAATAAAAAGATTTGGGTTAGTATACTGTTTGTGGCACTATATTTTATGCTTGATGTGGGTATACAGTTTTATTTTTAATGGAAAGGAACTTATGAAGAAAATTCTCTACTTGTTTTTAATCTGTTTACATTTTTCATGTGCAGACGCACAGTCATTTGATGGGTCGTGGAAAGGTGAGGTGAGCGTGTCTGGGCAGAAATTACTTTTGGTATTCAATTTACAGAAGGATAGTGCTAATAACTGGGTGGGAACCTTTGAAAGCCCCATGCAGACCTCGCTGAAGTTTCCAGTTGATATGATAAAAACGAACAAAGACTCGATATCGATGGAGGTCAAAGCGATTGGTTTATTTTATAGAGGCTACTTGGACCGCGACAAAGATGTGATGAAAGGCGCCATGAAACAGGGCAGTTTTGAATCCGCGATGATACTGGTGCGTAGTGAGAGTGAGCAAAGTGGGCTTTCACGCAAGCAAGATGTCTTTCCGCCCTATGATTACATCGAGCAGGAAATCTCATTTCAGAATGTAAAAGGTAATGCTTCGCTTGTCGGAACCTTAACATATCCAAAAGGAGGGGGATCTTTTCCGGCTGTTGTCCTGGTCAATGGTAGCGGACAGCAAAATAGAGATTCAGAAGTTTTTGGACACAGACCATTTAAAATATTAGCGGATCATCTTACTAAAAAGGGCTTCGCTGTGCTGCGTTATGATGACCGTGGTATTGGAAAGTCCAAAGGAGAAGTTAACTTGGCTACGACGATTGATTTCGCATCAGACGCAAATGCAGCCGTGGATTTTCTGAGCAAGCAGCAGATGGTCAAAACAGGAAAGATTGGTGTCATTGGCCATAGCGAAGGTGCTTTAATAGCGGAAATGGTTGCAGCAGAAAACAGTAAGGTCAACTATATTGCGCTTTTATCTGGTCCTGTCCTCAAAGGAGATTCTTTATTGATTCTACAGAGTTATGCGCTCGGGAAAGTCGCAGGGTTGTCTGAGCCAGCATTGGAATTGAATAAGGCTAATAACAGAAAGCTATATGACATTCTTTTGAGAGATGAGCCGCCAAAGATTTTGTCGGAATTATTGGAAAAAGAACTTATTCGCCAAAACAATGGAAATGTATTAACATCGGATATGAGAATCAAATTAAGTCCGATGTTAATGCCTTGGTTTAAAACTTTTCTCCGAATCGATCCAAGTTATTACCTTAAGCAAGTAAACGCACCTATTTTTGCTTCTTTTGGAGGAAAAGATATTCAGGTGCCTGCTAACGAAAATATTTATGCACTTCAACGTTTACGCCTGAATACGACAGATGTGACGATCAAAGACTACCCAAATTTGAATCATCTCTTTCAAAATGCACGGACGGGGAAAATTGAAGAATATTTTGAAAATTCAGAAAGTTTCAATGAGCAATTGATGGATGATCTTACGAAATGGCTTAAATTGAAAACAAAATAATCGAATCTTAAATTTGGTCTTTACGGTATTCGCTTTTGGCAACCTAACATAAGTTTTCGGAATCGGAGAAAAATTAAATTCCGATTATACATGTTCAAGGCTGTATAATCGGAATTTATAAATGTATATTCTGGTGTCGATGATCAGCAACAACCTGTTGCCTTTAAGCGCTCTGTTATGGCGTCGTATTGGCGACAGGAAGAATTTTGCCATTGAAATATTGGTGTCCGTTCTGAGCAAACTCCGCAATGTACCGACCCATTTCAAAGGCTAGCGTGCCCGCTTGCATACCGGGAAAAGCTGCTTCAAACATTTCAGTTTGTGACGAGCCTAATGCTAAACAGTTGACCTTAATTCCCTTTTCCTTAAATTCTTCAGCGAGACATTCTGTTAAAATAGCCAAAGCACCTTTACTGGTAGAATAGGCTGAAAGTCCCGGAAATTTCATTGATCCTTGAAAGCCGCCCATGCTGCTGATGTTGACAATATGGGAACCTTCGTGCATGAATGGAACAACGTGCTGTATCATATTGACATGTCCCATAATATTAGTCTGCAGCATTTCTGCAAAATCCTGCCCACTGGTCTCCATGAATGGTTTATTAATTAATGCACCGGCATTGTTGATCAAGATGTCGACGCTGTCAAATTTCGATTGAATAAAAGGAATTAGCGTTGTGTAATCATCATAGACAATATCAAATTGTGCGGGGAAAAGTGTACCCCCGTCATAATTAAGTTGACTAGCTATTTCATGAAGCTTCCTCAATTTGTCTGCAGATCGAGCCAATGCGATGACTTTGTTGTCCTTTTTTGAGGTCAAATCAAGTACAGCCTCAAATCCGACGCCACTGCTTGCTCCTGTTATAATAATATTCGCCATGTTTATTCCTCTAATTTTTGACTTTGTTCAACTTCTTCGACAGAAGGTAGTTTATCCTCACCAATTGCTTTAGGATTGAAGATAAAATAAATTCCGGAGAGTGCGACCATCGCCGAGATAATATAAAATAACAATGTGATCAACACCGCATTGTGTGAGTCAACCTGAAATATGCCTGCTCCCCACATGATCACGAGCTCACGCATACCCAATCCCCCCACAGAGAAAGGAATGATAGAGACTAACGAAGAGGCCAAAAATAGAAATAGGTAAGGGGAGAATTTTCCGTTAAATCCTAAGGCATAAAGAATTAAAATCGCTGCGATCACTTGCATTGACTGTACGCCTATAGCTTTTAAGTGTGCTTGTAAAAAGGTAGACTTATATTCACTGAAAAATTTTGTAACAACAAAATAGTAGAGGATGCTCCCTGATACAAACAGGATGACCGTCAAGTAATTTGGTATTCCTAGTTGTGGCATGTAAGTGACTAATGCTGCAATGATTAGGCATAAGGCCCATAAACCACTTAATCTATCTAAGAATAATGCTGTAAATAATTTCCTGCCTTTGATACTGAATCTTTTTCGAAGGAAGAATATTTTGTAACCATCCCCGCCCACTCCACCAGGTAAAATGAGGTTATAGAACAGTCCCAATTGGTAAAGCTTCAAATTATATTTTTCAGATACGTCTAAGCCAATAGCCCTCAGAAATGTCAATAAACGTGATGAGGATATAAAAATTGAACTACTATATGCTAATAAAGCTAGAAATAAATAGAAGGGATTTGAATGAATTACAGCTTCTTTGAGATCTTTTAATGAAACTTTACTGAAAACCCAGTAAAGGGCTCCCACTGTAACGACAATCTTCAATATATTTTTTAGGATCTTAAAACCTTTTTTTTTGTCCATAGAAGTTTATTTTTCCAATCTTAATCATACGTATTAGCGATTTTGGAAAATTCAAAGTTAGGAACTTTGTCGAATTGTGCAATTGTACTTATGCGATAGTTGGGTAAATTCTTGAATACAATAATATCAAGTATAAAATACCGAATATTGTCGCAAGAGAAAATAGCCAATTTAGGTCAATTCTATTATATTTGTGTTTTAGCACAGCAATCATTAATCCGACGATAAAACAAAATAATAAGATAGGGGCAATGAAAGCAACCTTATTTGTGAACGCTAGGCTGATTTGGTTTAATTTCGTCTTTGCTTCCTGTCCCAAAAAAAGAGGGTAGGTGGCGAAGGCTAAAAGAATAATGAATAACCTTAAAAGAGTTTTTGCGATTATTTTGCTTATGGTATGATTTTTGGCTGTAATCTTCATGATTTGTGGATTAATTTTACCCCAAAAATACAATTTGAAATTAAAACTAGACATATGAATCGATTCGTTTTATCATTAGCAACAGTTTTTGCTACGGTGACCTTGTTCTCTTGTGGTGCACAAAAGCAAGGTACATCTACTGGAAATCCTGGTTATGGGTCTTCCAATACAAGTGCAACTTCGGGACCTAGCGCCTCAGAATGGAAATCTGCTGTGAAGGGAACTTGGACACTAAATTCAATCGATAGAGAAAACTTACCTTCGACATTCACCATTAAAAGTGTATTTGAGGAAGCTCCTGCGGAATGTTTTGTCGGTAGTACATGGAACTTCATTGGAAATGGAAAGGGATCAATCACGTTCAATGCCCAAGGTACTTTATGTGCTCCGGGTGCATCGCGTGAGATCTTTTGGTCGATATACAATCCTGGAAAAGGTTTAGGCGAACCGCAATTCCAATTTAAAAAGATCTATGCAGGAGACAAAGCAAAGAATGTAACAACAGGTTATCGTTTAGATCTGTCTTATTCTGATGGCAACAAATTAGTTATGAAAATGCCATTGACAGTATCTAATGGTGAAGCTTACTTGGTGTTGAATTTTTCGCGTGTAAACTAAGCTCAATCGAGAAAAAAAGAATAACGAGAAGCTATAGGAAATCCTATGGCTTTTTTTTGTGGAAAATTTAATACTTTTACACGCTGAATCCATCATGATTTATTCAAACTTGAAGTGTGAATTGATGAATACAAAAAGCGGAAGCTGTATGAATAATTGCTTTTGAGACGAATAAATCAGATAGCAGCGTTACCTTAGAAAACAGATTTATCAGATGAAAAATAGCATGATTCCCAATGCTTAAGCTAGGAACTGCTTAATATAGATAGAAATATGGCTGAACAAAACACGAAAACTGCATTGATAACAGGTATTACAGGGCAAGATGGCGCCTATTTAGCAGAATTCCTATTAAAAAAAGGATATAGGGTTCATGGGCTAAAACGCCGTAGCTCCCTATTCAATACCGATCGTATTGATCACCTTTATCAAGATCCTCATCTTGACAATAGAAATTTTACATTGCATTTTGGTGATTTGACAGATTCAACTAATTTGATCCGTGTCATTCAGGAGACTCAACCGGATGAAATCTATAATCTAGCGGCTCAATCCCATGTTAAGGTGAGCTTTGATACGCCCGAGTATACGGCCAATGCTGACGGTATCGGTACACTTCGTATTTTAGAGGCTGTCAGATTATTAGGAATGATCGAGAAAACACGTATTTACCAAGCCTCAACTTCGGAGCTATATGGTCTTGTGCAAGCGGTACCACAAAGTGAGACGACTCCTTTTTACCCAAGAAGTCCATATGCTGTTGCCAAAATGTATGGCTATTGGATTACTGTTAACTATCGTGAAGCTTACAAGATGTATGCCTGCAATGGGATTTTGTTTAATCATGAAAGTCCTGTCAGAGGTGAAACATTTGTAACGCGTAAAATAACCCGAGCCGTTGCAAAAATTGCATTGGGATTGCAGGATAAACTTTATTTGGGGAATCTTTCGGCTCAGCGTGACTGGGGACATGCCAAAGACTATGTTGAAGCGATGTGGCTAATCCTACAACAGGAAAAACCTGAGGATTTTGTCATCGCAACCGGAGTTACAACAACGGTCAGAGATTTTGTCCGTTTGGCCTTTGCGGAATTGGGAATAGAAATTGAATTTAGTGGGAAGGGCGAACAAGAAAAAGGAGTAATTATTGATGTTGATGAGGAGCGTTTAGCTGAATTAAATATTGATAAATCACTTATTAAATTTGGACAAACTGTCGTTAAGGTAGATCCTGCCTATTACAGACCGACGGAGGTCGATTTACTTATCGGAGATCCTACCAAAGCGAATACCAAACTAGGTTGGACACCTAAATATAATCTTCAGATGCTGGTAACAGATATGGTACAATCCGATCTTCATTTGATGAGAAAAGAAGAGTATTTGAAACAAGGTGGTTTTCAGACGTTGAACTATTTTGAATAATTCATAAATGATAATGAAAAAATAAAACTGGAATAATTTTTGTTTAAACATTTATTGGTATGAATTGATGTATTCATACAATGAATATGATAGTGTATTATGATGAATTCAGAGGTTGTTTCGAGCAAGAAGGAAGAAGAGAAGAAGAAAGATACTTCTAAAGTTTATTTCTTCATCATTGCGATCGCAGCGTTACTAGCAACGAATATATATTTTTATGTTAAGTTTAAGACAAATGGAGAGAAAGTCTATGCCTTAACTGTGGAAAAGGAAAATCTTCAGGTACAGATCGACCGGATAGAGGCCGAGTTGGACAAGATTGATGTAGAAAATGTTCAATTGACTCCTGAGATGACGGTGCAAAAAGATGATTCGCGAGCGGAAATTGCTGAACTAAGAAAAAAACTTGAAAATAAGAGTATAACTCCTAAAGATATTGATGACGCTCAGCGTAAAATCAATTTGTTAAAAAAGCAGGTTGATCATTATCGGGTAGATGTTCAACGCTTGGTTCAGGAAAATCAAATTTTATCAAAGCAGAATTCAAATTTGAATGAATCGGTTGTCGAGAAAAATAAGCAAATTACTTCTCTGACAACAACTAATGCTGAATTAAAAGAAAAAGTGACGACAGCATCTGCTTTGAAGGTTTCAAGTATCAGTATCAATGGTCTTGAAGTCAAAAAGAACGGTAAGGAGTCAGTTGAAGAGCGTGCGAAACGGGTGGATAAATTGAAAATTAATTTTACCATAACTGACAATTCATTGGCTAAAAGTGGCGAACGCGATATTTTTGTGAGAATCATTGATCCTCAGGGGAATCTTGTGATACAAGGAGATAATATTTTCTTTGTACATGGGGAGAAGTTGCAGTATACCTTTAAACATAATATTTTGTTTACAAATAAAGGTGAAGATTATGTGGTGTATTGGTCTGCTGAAAACGGTTTTACCAAAGGGGCGTACACCGTCTTGCTTTATGAAGACAATGCTATAATGGGTAGATCAACAGTTGTATTGCGTTAGACAGATGACGTATTTTCTCTCGTTGCAAGTCGTAAGATAGAGCCTGTGATGTTTTTCAAAAGATGAATGTAAAGTAGAGCTTTTTGGTTCAGGGTACTGTTTCATAAAGTGTGTAAGTTATAGAAATGCGGAGTTCGAAAGGACCTCGCATTTTTTATTATTTACTGAACTTTATAATAGTAAGACAGGAGGGCACTATTAAACGATAAAGAGCTCTTAGAGAATTTTAAGGCCGTATTGTTGAAGTTTTTCGCACTCGAAATTCTCTTTTTACCGACATGTTAGTCTATATTGTAGGATTTGTATTGTATCAATACGCATAGGATAGATTCGCTATCGGCTTTGCCTTTTCCTTCGCGAACAAAGCCATTAAAGTTGCTGCAGCTTTTCAGGAGCTATCCAAGGAGGGTATTTTACCATGAAATACTATGGAGTTCTTTTATGAAATGGGACAATAAAGCATTAAGATTCTGTTTGTTGTAATGGAAGTAATATATGAAAGGTAGTTCCTTCTCCTTCCGTTGTTTCAAAATATATCTGTCCATTACTAGCTTCGATTGTTTTCTTTACCAATACCAGACCTAAACCATTTCCTGAGCTTTTTGTAGTGAAGTTGATCTGAAATATTTTATCTTTCATTCCTTCGGGGATTCCATAGCCGTTGTCTTTGACATCTATCTTTACAAACTTGTCGGAGTAACGTTCGATGGAAATTTCTATCTTCATATTTTTTCGTCCATACCCGCCCTCAATAGCGTTTTTTATCAAATTATTAAATGTACGCAATAGTTCATTTCCATCTGCTTTAACAATCAATGTTTTTTGATCGGCATTGTTTATTAGTCGGATGTTGACATTAGGTGTGTTATTATAAAGGGATATTGATTTTGCTATTTTTTCGACGATATTGATATTTTCCATCACAGTTGTTGGAAATTTTGCAAAATGGGAGAACTCGGAAGCAATTTGTGTTAACGCATCTATTTGTTCAATAAATGAAGTAGAGAACTTATTGAAACGATCAGGGAATTTAGGATCATCGTCTTTATAGGATCTCCGCAGCTGTTGTATGCCCAATTTCATTGGCGTTAGCGGATTTTTGATCTCATGAGCAATCTGCTGGGCCATCTCACGCCAGGTTGATTCACGTTCGGTATCCTTTATTTTATTGGCATAGTCCTCGAGTTTTATGATCATGAGGTTATACTCTTTGATCAATGTCCCAATTTCATCATTTCTTTGCCAAAATAAAGGTTCATTGGGCTGTCCTAGTCGAAGTTGGGAGATCTTTTTACTGATTATGCTAAGTGGATTGGTTACACTGTTTGCGACGAAAGTCGCATAAAAACCGAAGCCGATGATGATCAAAGAGTAAATGTTAACAATTGTGTTCAGTAGCAAATTTTTATTGATATTCTCCTCTTTTTGAAGTGAGAAATTCGGAATGCCAATATAGGCCAATGTACTGTAGTTTCTATCCCTTATTGTCGCATAGCTTGTTTCAAATTGGAAAGTTCCGATCCGTTCATCTTCAATCGTTTCTGATTTTTTAAGCAGGGAGAGATTTTTGAGCGCCGCCGGATTGATAAAAGTGGAAAAGAGTTCCAAGTCATAAATCCTGCGTTGAGAACTGTACAATAACCTGCCCGATTTTGAGTATAAATTGAAATCCTTAGATATCGTCTCGGATAAAGTTTTTAAAATACTAATGAGTTGGTTTTCATTAGAGACTTCGTCCGTATAAGTGAGCATATTTTCCATCCGTTTGCCCAATTCAATAATGAAACGCTCTTTGCTATTTCTATTGTTGTTGTAAAGCTGTTTATTGATGCTGATATATGAAATCACAGCGGATATTAGAATCGCTAATATAACAGAGGAAATAATTGAGGTCTGTATACGTGTAGAATATTGTATCTTGTTGATAATTTTATAAAACTGATATTTCAAGTTGCGGAATGTAAGCTTCGTGTTCTTCAGAAAGATATAAAACGATGCTGCATAATGAAAGAGCATGAAAATCATGAAAAATACCAAAAACAGGAAAGAAGTTGTGGCAACATAGTCCCAGAAAGAAGGTTTCTGTTTGCTAATGACATAAGTCGAGAATGTATTGGCAATATAAGCCATGTGAAGATATGAATCTCGATCCAATACTTCAATGTATTCTCCCGGTTGACCTTTTAATCCTCGAAGGTTATTTTCGTAAGTATATTTGCCAAATTGAGTAACAAGTGATCCGCCTTTATATAGAGCAATTGAATATTCACCTTTATTATAATATTGCGAATTATTGATCCGCATATCTGTCAATATTTCAGGGTAGGGCACGGTGTAACTGAAATCCTTGTTGGATAAATTGATAATTACGTTAATAACCCTGTTCTGATCGATCCTCACTGGAATGATCGAAAAATATTCATGAGTCCCTAATTCGGCACTAGCACGGTAGAAATTTTGTGTAACTTTTATCGACTTATTGATTACTTTTTCTCTATATTCATTGATTCTGTTTTGACCATTTGGATTTAATGGAATATTATTTTGATCATAGTAATATGCCTTAAATTCATATTTCGAAAGATAGCCACTGAAATATTTTTTCTTGATAAAATCATTGATCCCCTCTGTATTTGTATACGGTAGACTGATGTTAAACAAATGTTTTAGTTCTTTATCATTGCTGATCCCCGTCTCAATGTCTGAAAATAATGAAACTGCATTCACGTCGTCTTCTGACTGCAGATTGTTCAGCAATATCTTCATATCGATGAGGTCTCGCTCCTGATAGAAACGTGCATGGGTAATTGTACTGATGATTGCCCAAAGGATAAGAACAGCAATATAATTAGTCAATAGATGTCTATCGAAATATTTTTCTCCAAAGGATTTGATTAGAATAATCAGAGCCAGAAGCAAATTGACCAAACTATTTTTCTCAATGTAGATTGAAATAATAAGAATGACAAAAATAACACTGGCTAATTGAATATTTAATAGTTGGGTAGGTTTTAGTTCTAACTTTTTAAGAAAAAATAAGACTAGGTCTATGTAAATATTTAGGGACAGAATCCCCAATCCGATAATACCAAGATCCACCCAACTTAGAAAGTGCAGATCAACAAGTTTGGTGAAATCAAAATAGATATTATTTGAATGTGTCACCAATGTTCCCGCAATATCATATAAAAGCGCAAAGGATAAATATATGCTTAGTATGAGGCCTATCGCAAGGGGTAATTTAAAGAGCCTAATGTTTTTGACCTTGTCAAAATTGAGTTCTTTTCGAATAGAATAGATAAATAACATCCACCATAGAATCAATATTGTCGTGGAGAGTACAGACCAAATATTAGGAAAGAAACTATTGTAGGCATAGTTGCGGGAATCAAATATAGCGAATGTAGCATTTTCTGAGAGTAGATTCCATTTCAAGTCTGCAAATTTGACAAGGATAAATATACCAGCAAGCAGTGCTATAGCCCACCAAGCTCTTTTGGTCTTAGCCATGTGGAGACAAAGGCTGTTAAAAAAAATCAATAGTGCTATCCAAGCTAGTAACCAGCAAAAGAATTGTAAGATGGTATAGATATTTTCATGATTACCGTCTTTGAGTTTCACAGAAAACAGATAAGAGCCCTCATTACTATAAATGTTTTTGATGGCTACGGTATCTGTATAGGATGCTATGTCGATGTTTCGTGTATCAAAGAGATTACGTCGCAGTGACGCGTTTAAATAAGGATTGTTATTGTTGGTATAGGGTTTAACTAGAATATATGCAAGTATGCTTATATTTCCAATTGTTTTTTTACGAACAATATACGAACGGTTGTCATCTTGTACGAAATTTGATTTTTCCAAAAAGCCCTGGTCAGTGATGGGAACAAATAAATTTGTACTCCATAGTTTTGGCTCGTGATCCTTAAAGAGGAATAAATAAACCTTCTGATCATTTTTATATCTTTCAAAGGCCTGATAGACTGCGATAGGGTACTGATCATAATTCTTAAATGTTTTGAGCAGCAAGGAGTCCTTAAAAATACGATCTACTTTTTTCTCTTGTTCGACAATATAGTCATTGAGCGATTTGGTATCGATGTCGAGTATTTCCTTATTTGTAACAGATTCTTTGATGGTAATAGCTGTTCCTATAAAGCAGAGTGTTAAGATCAGTAGAAGTAAACGAATTTTTATACCAGAATTCACGTTAGTCAATTTACATTAGCGTAAATATAAAAAAAAGTCCTTGCTTTCTTAGGGCAAGGACTCTTATATTATTTTATTCTAAAAATACTTATACGTGTGGTTCCTCTTGTCTGAATATTTTAGCAGTCAAGTACTCACGGTTTAAACGCGCAATATTAGTTAATTTAATACCTACAGGACATTCAGCTTCACAGGCACCTGTATTGGTACAGTTACCGAAACCTTCAGCATCCATCTGATCTACCATTGCTTGAGCACGTTCGTAACGTTCAGTCTGACCTTGTGGTAACAAGGCAAATTGAGATACTTTAGCCGATACGAATAACATAGCTGAAGCATTTTTACAAGCTGCAACACAAGCACCACAACCGATACATGTAGCCGATTCGAAAGCTTCATCCGCGATACGTTTAGGAATAGGAATAACGTTAGCATCAGGAACACCACCTGTATTGATATTTACATATCCACCAGCTTGTTGAATGCGATCAAAAGCAGTACGATCAACTGCAAGGTCTTTCAATACTGGAAATGCAGCAGCTCTCCAAGGTTCGATTACGATTGTTTGTCCATCGTGGAAGCTACGCATGTGCAATTGACATGTCGTTGTACCTTCTTTAGGACCATGAGGGCGACCATTGATTACTAACGAACACATTCCGCAAATACCTTCACGACAATCGTGGTCGAAATATACAGGGTCTTCACCTTTACGTGTCAATTCCTCATTCACAATATCAAGCATCTCTAGGAAAGACATATCATCAGCGATGTCCTTTGCCTGATAAGTTACAAATTGACCTTTATCTTTATCATTTTTTTGACGCCAAACTTTCAGCGTTAAATTCATATGTTGTGCCATGATAATTTTCCTTCTTATTTATAACTTCTTTGCGTTAACTGAACGTTCTCGAATACCAAGTCTTCCTTGTGCAACTCCTCAGGTACATTGTCTCCTTTGTATTCCCAAGCGGATACATAAGCAAATTCTTCATCATTACGTTTTGCTTCACCTTCTTCAGTCTGGCTTTCAAGACGGAAGTGACCACCACAAGACTCAGCGCGTTGTAATGCATCAACAACCATTAATTCACCCAATTCCAAGAAGTCAGCTACACGGCCAGCTTTCTCTAAAGAAAGATTTAGTTCTTCGTTCTCACCCAGAACTCTAACATTTGTCCAGAATTCCTTTTTCAACTCTTGGATCAAACCTTGTGCTTTTTGCAATCCTTCAGCTGTACGAGCCATTCCACAGTATTCCCACATGATGAGACCTAATTTTTTGTGGATATCATCAACAGTTTGTGTACCATTTAGGGATAGCAATTTATTGATTTTCTCTTCAACCTCTTTACGTGTAGCTTCGAAAGCAGGATGGCTATGATCTACTGGTGCGAAAGAACCTAGTTTAGCTAAGTAATCACCGACAGTGTAAGGGATCACGAAATAACCATCAGCAAGACCTTGCATCAATGCCGAAGCACCTAAGCGGTTTGCACCGTGGTCAGAGAAGTTACATTCTCCTAATGCATACAAACCTGGGATTGTCGTCATCAAGTTGTAGTCAACCCATACACCACCCATTGTATAGTGAACAGCAGGGTAGATACGCATTGGTTGTTTGTAAGGGTTCTCGTCAGTGATTTGGTAGTACATGTCAAATAAGTTACCATATTTAGCACGTACAGCATCTTCACCTAGGCGGCCGATAGCTTCTTTGAAGTCCAAGAATACGGCGAAACCAGTTTTACCAACACCACGACCATCATCAACGGCTTCTTTCGCATTACGTGATGCTACGTCACGAGGTACTAAGTTACCAAATGAAGGGTATTTACGTTCCAAGAAGTAATCTCTGTCATCCTCTTTGATGTCGTTAGCTTTGATTTCACCTTTGCGTAATCTTTCGGCCATTTCTTGCGTCTTAGGAACCCATACACGACCATCGTTACGTAAAGACTCGGACATCAGCGTCAATTTAGACTGGTGATCTCCAGTTACAGGAATACAAGTAGGGTGAATCTGTGTATAACAAGGGTTAGCGAAGTAAGCGCCACGTTTGTGTGCTCTCCAAGCTGCAGTAACGTTACATCCCATTGCGTTTGTAGACAAGAAGAATACGTTACCGTAACCACCAGTACACATTAATACTGCGTGTGCTGCGTGCGTTTCGATTTTACCAGATACCAAGTCACGTGTTACGATACCTTTAGCATGACCATCGATCATAACTAAATCCAGCATCTCGTGACGTGTATATGATTTTACTTTTCCTTTTTTGATTTGACGGTTCAATGCTGAATAAGCACCTAACAACAATTGTTGTCCCGTTTGGCCACGTGCGTAGAACGTACGGCTTACTTGCGCACCACCGAAAGAACGGTTGTCCAATAAACCACCATATTCACGTGCAAAAGGAACACCTTGCGCAACACATTGGTCGATGATGTTTACAGACACTTCAGCCAAACGGTATACGTTTGCTTCACGTGAGCGGTAGTCACCACCTTTGATTGTATCGTAGAATAAACGGAACACGGAGTCACCATCATTTTGGTAGCTCTTTGCTGCGTTAATACCACCTTGCGCCGCAATGGAGTGCGCACGACGAGGTGAATCTTGGTAACAGAAGGTAATTACGTTGTATCCTAACTCAGCTAGTGATGCTGCTGCAGATGCACCAGCAAGACCTGTACCAACAACGATAACGGTAAATTTACGTTTGTTAGCAGGGTTAACCAACTTAAGATTAAATTTATGATTTGACCACTTTTGGGCTAATGGGCCCGCTGGTACTTTTGAATCTAACATATCTCTTAATTTTATATTGATCGATAAAGCCTGAGCTTTACCTTAAAAGATTCTGAATTATTTAAAGAAGAAAAACAATGGCATTATTGCAAAGCCAATTGGAATTAATACCCCAAATACCCAAACTCCGATTGCTCTGATAATTCCAATATATCTTCTGTGGTTAAAACCTAAAGTTTGGAATGCAGATTGGAAACCATGAATTAAGTGGAAAGCCAACGCTGCCATTGCAATGACGTATAAAGCGACTAAGGCCACATTTTTGAAGGCAAAGTCAACTTGCTTGTACAAATCTCTTGCTTTTAAGATTTGAACATTGTTTTCTACCGTTTCTTGGTAGTCGTGGAATTCAGAAGCTTGAAGTTCTCTCGCTGTTGTCTGTCCTGTTGCCAAATCAGTACGGTATTCGATGTAGGGTACTTCATCATTGTGAAACTTCCACCAAAAATTAGACATGTGCGTAGCTAGGAACACTAAAATGACAGTACCTAAGATACCCATGTTGCGTGAATTCCATTTACTGTTTGCTTTACCATCATATTGGGCATAACCAATAGGACGTGCGGCTTTGTTTTTCATCGACAATGTAATGGCGTAGATGACGTGAACGATTACCGAAGCGTACAATAAGTAGGAAACAACTTTGATTGGTGTAAAGTGAGTCATGAAATAAGCGTACTTGTTGAACGCTAGACCCGCATCATCTTTAAATAATTGCAAGTTACCAACCAAGTGAACAACTAGGAATAAACATAGGAAGATTCCTGTTAAGCTCATGATTAGCTTCTTCCCAATCGAAGAACTGAAAACTGGCTTTGATTTACTCATTATCCTTTGTAATTTAATTTTAATTAAGCAAATCTACTATTTGCTATTAAATATGATACCATTTTGACAAGAAAAAGCAGCAATTTAGAATGTTTCTAAAGTTTATTGAAACAAAAAGTCCGTTTTGGATAAAAACGGACTTTTAAATACGGTATCGACTATGGCTAACGGTCTATAGGATACTGAATAATCTATAGCCTAAACCAATGCTCCACATGTTGATTTTTGGGTTTGCCTGGCTCTCGTTATTAACTTTGTTCAACCCCATTTCGTAACGTACATCGACACGTAAGCTCGATATATCAGCTCCAACACCGAATGCCCAAGCTGTACCACTCTTTTTGTAGTTATTTGGATCTAAATTGGCAATGACCTTATCTTGTTTGTCATCTACTTTAAATGAGAAGATCGGGCCGGTTTGAATTCTAGCGCCGATTGGGCCTAAGCCAAAACGCTTACCCAATAACACAGGGATATCAACAGTGGTAAATTTAACGTCTGTCGATTCACCTTCTGAATTAGTTACTTTTGTGTTTTTTCCAGTTAAGTAAATCTCAGGCTGAACATGGAATCCTAAAACGCCAACACGACCATAAAGACCTGCTTGATAACCCGCTTTATTGTCTGAATTGAAATATTTGCCATCGCTTTTAAACTTTGAAAAGTTCAACGCACCTTTTAAACCGACCTCAAATCCAGGCAGAAGCTGCGCTTGTGCCGTTGCTACGCTACCACAAATCAAGAGTAATGCTGGTAAAATCTTTTTCATAATCTTTTATTTATGTATATATTGTATCTTTAAACAAACTTTCACAAGTTTGTTTAAAGATATACAAATTTTATACCTAAATCATAGTTATGCTGAAAATTAACGAAGAACAATGGCAAATTGCCAAAGAAAAACTCCGTCGCAAGTACAATCATTTGAGTGACGAAGATCTAGCTTTTCAAGCAGGTGAAGAGGATAAATTGATCAATAAATTAGCGCAGCGCTTAAGGCGGAACCCCTCTTACATTTTATTCACAATAGGCAAAGAGATTCAGGATATTAACAGCAATAGATTATGAGTGACAACATCAGCTGGACAGATTTTGAAAAAGTTGATTTGCGCGTAGGAACTATTTTGGAAGTACAGGACTTTCCTAGCGCTAAAAAACCAGCTTATCAGCTGAAAATTGATTTTGGAAGCGAAATCGGAACATTACAAAGTAGCGCCCAGATAACAGTCCATTATAGGAAGGAAGAATTGATCGGAAAACAGATTGTTGCAGTCGTGAATTTCCCAAAGAAACAGATTGCTAATTTTTTCTCCGAATGTTTGGTCACCGGATTTGCTGATGAGCATGGAGATATTATTTTGACCTCTGTGGACAGAAAATTACCAAATGGATCGAAACTTAGCTAAGTTTGTGGCATGACATTTATAGATTTTGAAGGAACACAATTAATTGATAGCGATGAATCGTTTATGCGTATGGCATTAAATGAAGCAAGGAAAGCTTTCGAAGAAGGGGAGGTTCCTATCGGTGCGGTAGTCGTACATAGGGGACGTATTATCGGTAAAGGGCATAATCTTACCCAACGCTTGAATGACGTAACTGCCCACGCCGAAATGCAGGCTTTTACAGCCGCGGCAAATTATCTTGGCGGCAAATATCTGGATGATTGTACATTGTATGTAACGATTGAGCCTTGTATTATGTGTGCTGGCGCAGCTTATTGGACCCATATCAGTAAAATTGTCTATGGGGCCAGGGATGAAAAACGTGGTTATTCTCATTTTCACGATAAGATATTACATCCGAAGACAGTCGTTACCCAAGGTGTTTTGCAGGAAGAATGCGCCGATTTGGTAAAATCATTTTTTCGTCAAAAACGGTAAGTAAATATCGAATTTATTGTAACACATAAAAACATAACAAGCTATATTGTGTTATATTTGTATATATAAACGAAGTAATAAACATTTAAATTAAAATAGTTATGGCATTTGAATTAGAAGCGTTACCATACGCAGCCGACGCATTAGAACCACATATCGACAAGACTACAATGGAAATCCACCATGACAGACATCATCAGGCATACGTGGACAACTTAAATAAAGCAATCGCAGGAACAGACGCTGAGAATCTGTCGTTATTGGATATCATCAAAAACGTAAGTAAATATTCAGCAGCAGTACGCAATAATGGTGGTGGTCACTATAATCACTCTTTGTTCTGGAAAGTGTTAGGTCCAAATGCTGGTGGAACTCCAACAGGTGAATTAGCAGAAGCAATCAACGCTGCTTTCGGTTCATTTGATGAGTTGAAAAAACAACTTCAGGCAGCTGGTGCTACTCGTTTTGGATCAGGATGGGCATGGTTAATCGTTGGTGCTGACGGTAAATTAGCGGTGACTTCTACGCCTAATCAGGATAATCCATTAATGGACGTGGCTGAGGTAAAAGGAACGCCAGTTTTGGGTATCGACGTTTGGGAGCACGCTTATTACTTGAAATTCCAAAATAAACGTCCAGCTTATTTGGAAGAAATCTTTAATGTTATCAATTGGGATGCCGTAGCAAAAAATTATGCTGCAGCTAAATAATTGATTCTTTGATAAGAATGAGGAAGCGACAATATGAATATATTGTCGCTTTCTTGCTTTTGTAATGGTTAGATACTAACCAATAGTTCTAAAGTAATTGTACGCCGATGAAATATGTTATTATAGTTTTTGCGGCTATCTTTTTGTTGAGTTCTTGTCAGACTCAAACTCCTACGGCTGAGAAATCTGATTTCTCAAAGCTGCCAGAAAAGAGTGGGAACACCTTGGATACCGCTACATTTGCTGCAGGGTGCTTTTGGTGTACTGAAGCGCAATTTAAAGAATTGAAAGGCGTGCAGAAAGTTGTCTCCGGATATACTGGCGGATGGGTGGTTAACCCTAGCTATGCTCAGGTTTGTACGGGTAATACAGGTCATGCTGAAGCTACTGTTATTGTTTATGACCCAAAAGTAATAAGTTATGATAACTTGCTGGAAGCTTTCTTTGTGTCTCATGATCCTACACAATTCAATCGCCAGGGAGATGACGTGGGGATACAATATCGCTCCGCCATATTTGTACACAACAAAGAGCAATTGGGAAAGGTCCGGTTTTATATTGCCGCTTTGAATAAGGAGAAAGTTTACAGGGAGCCGGTTGTGACGGAGGTGGTACCAGCGACAGCGTTTTATCCTGCAGAAGACTATCATCAGGATTATTATAAAGTTAATGGTAAGGAGCGGTATTGCCAATTGGTTATTAAACCGAAATTGGAAAAATTTAAACGTATCTTTTCCAAGGTGCTTAAAGAAGGTGAGTAACTTTGGGTATTCGTAAAATTTAAGGTAATTTTACTCCTATTGGTATCATTTAGTGTGGTGCTAATAAGTTGAAATATAAATAATTGTAATATGTCTAAAGGATTTTTTACAGTGCCTGTTCCTACGAACGAGCCGGTGTATACTTACGCTGTCGGAACGAAAGAACGTAAGTTGTTGAAAGCAGCAATTGATGAGGCACGTTCGAAACAAATCGATATCCCAATGTATATTGGTGGTAAAGAAGTAACTACTTCTAAAAAAGTAACTATAGCTCCTCCACATGACCACCAACATATCTTAGGTCAATACAATCAAGGCGAGAAATCACATGTAACCGATGCAATCAATGCAGCGCTAGCTGCTAAAAAGAATTGGGAAAATCTGGCATGGGAAGATCGTGCGGCGATATTTTTGAAAGCAGCAGAATTGATTTCAGGGAAATACCGTTATGAGTTGAATGCTGCTACGATGTTGGGGCAATCAAAGAATCCCTATCAGGCGGAGATTGATTCGGCTTGTGAGATTACAGACTTTTTGCGCTTCAATGTGCAATATATGAGTGAAATCTATAAGCAACAGCCGCCGGTATCAGGAAAAGGTGTCTGGAACCGTGTGGAACAACGACCTCTCGAGGGCTTTGTGTTTGCGTTGACACCATTTAACTTTACAGCTATCGCCGGTAACCTGCCTTCATGTGTTGCAATGATGGGGAACGTTGTCGTTTGGAAACCATCCAACACCCAGATTTATTCTGCGAATGTATTGATGAAAATTTTCCGTGAAGCCGGACTTCCAGATGGTGTCATCAATTTAGTGTATGTATCAGGACCAGATGCTGGTGATGTTATTTTCCAACATCCTGATTTTGCCGGTATTCACTTTACTGGTTCGACAGGTGTATTCCAGGACATTTGGAAAACGATTGGAGACAATATCCACCGTTACAAAACTTATCCGCGAATAGTCGGTGAAACAGGTGGTAAAGATTTTATTGTTGTACACCCTTCTGCGGATCTCAAAACGGCAAATACAGCTTTGGTTCGTGGAGCTTTTGAGTACCAAGGTCAAAAATGTTCAGCAGCCTCACGTGCATATATTCCAAAATCATTGTGGCCAGCATTGAAAGAGTCAATGTCTAATGATGTGAAGTCATTTACAATTGGTGGAACGGAGGATTTTACAAACTTTATCAATGCGGTTATCGATGAGAAATCATTTGATAAATTAGCAAAATACATCGATCGTGCGAAAGAGTCTGCTGACGCGGAGATCGTCGTTGGCGGTACTTATGACAAGGCCAAAGGCTATTTCATTCATCCGACAATCATTGAAGCTTCAAAGCCTGATTACGAAACAATGGTTGAAGAATTGTTTGGCCCAGTATTGACCGTATATGTTTATGAAGACGCTAAGTTCGAGGAAACACTGGATATCGTCGATTCAACATCTATCTATGCATTGACAGGTTCTATTATCGCGCAGGATCGTTATGCCATTAATTTAGCTACGGATAAATTAAGACATGCTGCCGGTAACTTCTATGTGAATGATAAATGTACTGGTGCCGTAGTAGGGCAGCAACCGTTCGGCGGTGCGCGCGGTTCAGGAACAAACGACAAAGCCGGATCGATGATCAACTTGTTGCGCTGGGTATCTCCTCGTACAATCAAAGAAACATTCAATCCAGATACGGATTACAGATACCCTTTCTTAGAAAAAGGTGAATAAAAATGCCTACGGGATAATCCGCTACGAATGGGAAAGGCTTTATATAAAGCTAATGTCGATAGGAGCAGGTACATTCAAACAAGGCAGTCCACAAGTGGGCTGCCTTTATTTGTTATTTTTTAAACAGTCCTAATTCAGTTCCATCGTCACGGGTCATTCGGATAGCCAGTGATTTTGCGGACCCCGAAATATCAATGATTGTCCTTTTGCCAGCTTTTGGACCACCGCCGATAAATATCGGATAATGATGGTCTTTATCGGCGGGGTAGTATCCATATTGATGCGTATGTCCAGAGATCATCGCATCTATTTTATATTTCTGAAATAAAGGATGGAAGCATTCTCGATTATGCAGTGTACCATGCCAATCGTCTGAATGGAATATAGGGATGTGGCTGATCACAACTGTATGTTGTGCTGATTTTCTTTCTTTAGATTGTAATACAGTTTCCAGCCATTTTGCCTGTTCTTTTCTATAATTGTCATAGTCTACGGTACCACCATACACTTCGTGGTCGTCAGGTTTATCCTCCCCACTATCCAACATGATCCAAAATATGGCTCCCCTTTTGAAAGCTTGATAGTATTTATTATCGGGATAGCCAAAGTACCGTTTGAAATTCCGGGCGAAAGAGCCTCTCGTTTCGTGATTTCCGCGGTTCATAATAAAAGGTTTTCCGGTAGCGAAGAATTCAATAGGCTTCAGTAATTTTTCTGTAATATCCTCCTGATCGGTCACGTAATGAAAGGAGTCTCCGTTTAGAACAAAGAAGTCATAGATCGAAGGATCATGATTGGGTATGAGATCCCGATAGCTGCTTTTCTCCTCATGAACATCATTATACACCAGACAACGAATTTGTTGTTGATTGTTTTCTGCCAGTTTAGCTTCAAAAATTGGTGTTTGGATTTCTTGCGCATATATGATCTTATAGGGGGCAAATTTTTGAATTTCTTTTGCCCTGAGGCGATAGCGGAAAGACCGTGGTGCTTCTGCGATGGCAAAGTGAAAGAAATCTGTATTTGCATTAATCATACCATCTTCGGATTGATAGATCGTTTGCTGAACATTACCCGTACTGTCAAGGATTTCCAACCAGGCTACTGCCGGTTTACTCAGGATTGTAAAGATGCTTATGCCTGTTGCTGTTTGATTCTGTAAATAAGCAGGAACTACAAAACGAAAATCTCCTTCTGCATCTTCCGTTTCTTTTTCTTTGGCAACACTCATCGTGGGTAAGGTAATTCCCATCAATGCCAATGCTTCTAAAAATCTTCTTCTATCAAAATTCATGATGGGCTATTTAATGTCGATTTCAACATATAGTGGACGATGGTCACTCGCATATTTCTCTTCAAGAACACGGTGGTTGGAGAATTTTGGATGCGAGGCGGTATTAACCATAATATAGTCTATTTCGGTATTTGGTTTATCTTGTGGAAAAGTAAAACCATTTTGGCTCGTTGTTTTTGTGAATAACGTGCCAAGCTCTTTAATTGCCGGATCAGTAGCTTCGGAGTTTAAATCACCGACCAGGATAACAGGCCGTTTCTCATTTTTAAAACGAGATGTAATAAACTTTGCCTGTGCGATTTTGTTTTTATCTCTTAGATCAAGATGGCTATTGGCAAACAGGATTTTCTTTTTGTCGATGGTCACTTCAACAATAGATAAACTTCGGCGCTCACTTTCAACAGGAGAGGGAAGGAAGTGCTTTTCTACACGTTCTATAGGTTGTTTTGATAGTACTGCCGTGCCGTACTCGCCTTTCTCAAGATCTATTCCTTTTGAAAAAATATAATGCATTCCAGTTAGTTCAGCCAATTTTTTTGCCTGATCTTCATTGTGGGAGCGTTCCAGGTTAACATCAATTTCCTGTAGTCCGACAAGATCTGCGTTGGTATTTTTAATAATTTGAGCGATAGTGTCGAGATTGATAACAGATTCATTTTCTGAAGGTGGATTTCCATGATGAATATTGAAGGAGAGCACGCGGATTTTTTGTGCGCTGAGATGAGATATTGATCCGAAAAGGATCAATATAAAAGCAATTAACTTATTGTTCATTTTTCAAAATTAAGTTTAGAATGAAGTCGGTAATTATATTCGACACGCTAAAAATACTAAAATCTTAGAGTTCAAATCCAAAACTCTGGGCATGTAACAAAATAATCATTCAAACTTAATCTTGGTTATATTAAATTGGCGAAAAAAAATAGCCATCCCTTTAAGGATGGCCACCTACATTATACTAATTTTTACAGCAACTAGTCTTTATTTTCCTCTACTTGAAGCATCGGATCCTCTCCTGTTACTTCAGCACGGATTTTTGCCTCAAGTTCATCCATAAGATCTGGATTGTCAAACAATAAGGTTTTTACGGCATCTCTACCTTGTCCTAATTTGGTTTCACCATAGCTAAACCATGAACCGGCTTTTTTAATGATACCATATTCCACACCTAAGTCAATGATTTCGCCGACTTTTGAAATACCCTCACCAAAGATGATATCAAACTCCGCTATACGGAATGGAGGTGCTACTTTATTTTTTACAATTTTAACTTTGACACGGTTACCAGATACCTCGTCGGAATCTTTAATCTGTGATGTACGACGGATATCCAAACGCACAGAAGCATAGAACTTCAGTGCATTACCACCGGTTGTTGTTTCTGGGTTACCAAACATTACTCCAATTTTTTCACGCAATTGGTTGATGAAAATACAGCAACAGTTTGTTTTGGAAATTGTTCCAGTTAACTTACGTAATGCTTGGGACATTAAACGAGCCTGAAGCCCCATTTTAGAATCACCCATTTCACCTTCAATCTCACCTTTGGGTACCAATGCTGCAACAGAGTCAATAACAATTACATCAATGGCACCTGAGCGAATTAAATTGTCTGCAATTTCTAAACCCTGCTCACCATTATCTGGTTGAGAAATTAATAAGTTTTCTACATCAACGCCTAGCTTTTGTGCATAATACTTATCAAACGCATGCTCAGCATCAATAATTGCTGCAATACCACCTTTTTTCTGAGCTTCGGCAACAATGTGCGTTGCCAATGTTGTTTTACCTGAAGATTCAGGTCCATATATTTCAATGATACGTCCTTTTGGAACCCCGCCAATTCCCAAAGCGATATCCAGACCCAAAGATCCTGTAGAAATTGCCTCGATAGGCTCAACAGCTGTATCTCCTAATTTCATAATCGAACCTTTTCCAAAGTTCTTTTCCAATTTATCTAACGTCAGCTGTAACGCTTTTAATTTATCTGTGTTGCTCATATTTTTAGTATATATTTATCAAAATTAAAAATAAAAAATAATAAACCAAATATTTTCACTAAAAAAATTAGTTTTTTATTTCTATCGCGCTTGGAGCACTCTTTATGTGATGGGTTTTTTCAAAGTATTTACACATGTAGGTAATCGGGCACTTTTCACAAAGCGGCTTCCTGGCCAAGCAAATATATCGTCCATGCAAGATCAACCAATGGTGCGCAACGGCAATGGTCTCTTTCGGGAGATTTTTGACTAACTGTTTCTCTACGGCCAATGGTGTCGTCGCACGATAGGTGAGCCCAAGTCTGTTCGCCACACGAAACACATGCGTGTCTACCGCCATTGCTGGGTTATGATAGACAACGGAGGAAATGACATTGGCGGTTTTTCTACCTACCCCGGGCAGCTTGACCAAATCTTCAATCTGCTCTGGAACGACATTGTCAAATTTTTCAATAAGCATTTGTGCCATCCCGACCAGATGTTTGGCCTTGTTATTTGGATAACTTACGGAGCGGATATAGCTAAATACCTCATCCACACTGGAGGCAGCTAAAGTATACGCATCGGGGTAACGTTCAAATAGCTTCGGTGTAATCTGATTAATTCTCTTGTCTGTACATTGGGCAGATAGAATAACGGCGACAAGTAATTCATAAGGATTACTATAGTTGAGTTCTGTCTGCGCATCGGGATTATTTTTGGAAAAATATTCCACAAAAGCCTTGTATCGTTCTTGTTTTAACATCACCTCAAAACTAGCCAAAATTTCCATCAAAAAAGAAAAACTTAACCTTACACATTGCTTATCACACTGATTATTCTGGGATACTTAGATAGCAATAATAGGTGGGCAGCTGTTATGACTTATCGTGTATTTTAGAAATACTATAAAATTACTTATCTGCTATAGATAATGGGAAAAAGCTCATGATATTTCATAAATAAGGCCTAATCTCCAGATTAGGCCTTTCTTTTTTCCATTTGTTTGGAATATTCCATGATATTCGCAATACATTTTTTGCTTGGATGAAGCAACATTTTGGGTAATTGAAGTTTCAATTCATTTTCTATATCCTCATCAGTCATTACCTTCTCGTTTTGGGTTAGTAAATTTTGAACTTCGTTTTCTGATTGGGTAAAGTTTTCTACCATAAGCATCTTGAGTTTTGTCCCTGTAAGTTAATTAATTAAACGGACAAAAGATGGTTTTGGTATACAAAAAATGAGAATATTCTTTATTTTTTCTTCTTACTATTGAATTCTTCCGCCATTAGAATTGCATTATATGCATTGACAATCCCGCCAGTTACCGAAATATCCGCTAATTTGACCATTTTTGTTGCATCTTCACCAATTTTTACCTGGACCATTTGCTCCGGCTTTTCCACAGATTCCAGAATGATCTGTTTGGTTTCCACAGCAGAAAGGTTCGGATAGTAGGAGCGTATCATAGCGGCCAGCCCGGCAACTACAGGGGCAGCCATACTTGTTCCTTGTTCCTCTTTATACTTTGAATCCGGAATAGTGGAATTGATTCGTACACCGGGAGCAAAAACATCTACTGTTTTTTTACCATAATTGGAAAAATCGGCTAAAAGCTCATTGTCAGGGTATAATCCTGTCGCCCCCACTGTAATCCAGTTGTTTGCAATACCTGTGGTATCTCCCTTCGCATTGGTGTAGTATTTCATGGGGAAATTTGGCTCCACATCGTTGTCCTCACTGTCATTCCCCGCTGCATGTACCAATAAGACATCCTTGGATTCGGCATATTTAACGGCCTCATCCACGGTCTGCTTGTTGTGCGCATAGCTTTTCCCGAAACTCATGTTGAGCACTTTTGCTCCGTTGTCTACTGCGTATCGAATTGCATTTGCGACATCCTTATCGCGTTCATCACCATCAGGAACCAAACGTACCGCTAGAATTTTGACATTGTCTGCGACGCCATTGATCCCAATATTATTGTTGCGATTGGCGCCAATAATACCTGCGACATGGCTACCATGAAGTGCATCTGGCCCTTTTACATCCGCATTTCCATAATGGCGTTCAGAAGCGTCCTCGTAATTGTCGCCAACAATGGGACGGGAATCGTATTCTTTGTTCAAATGGTATTCAACCTGATTGTTGAAATATGTTGCTCCCTCAGTGATGTCATCATAAAATTTGACAAAACCATTTGTCTGAATTTCGTCTTTTGCATAACCGAGAGCGATACGTTGATTATTCGATTTTGGGTTAAAGTTCTCAAGATCGGCCAATGTGATTTCTTCAGGTTTTTTACCTATTTCGCGAACCACAGCATCCAAATTACGTTTAAGCGCATCGTAAGAAAACTGCCCCATTTTGGCTTCTTCCAGCTTGTTCTTGTATTTCACCACCATCTTCTGATAAGCCAAAAAGGCTTTTCTATCCACTTCATTCAGTTCTGTCGCTGGGGTAACATGGGCAAATTTCTTATCTAAAATCCTTAATTGCCGCGTGAGCTCTAGATTGTCAAATTGAACATCTTTCCCCTGAGCATTGCCAATAAAGTTCCAGCCATACTTGTCGTTAATATACCCATTTCCATCATTATCCTTCCCATTGGAAATGCTGTCTTTGGGATTGATCCAGACGACATCTTTAAGATCCTCATGGAAAACATCTACACCGCCGTCCAAAACACCAACAATGACCGGGGTTGATTTTTTCCCCTTTAATAAAGTTTTGTAAGCTTTATCTGTACTGATTCCCATGACACCATCTGTGTTGTAATCTAAGTTATACCAATTTAACGGAACAGCTTCTGCTTGAGCAAACGAGGTCAACGGTAAAACACCTAAGGCAATCAGATATAGTGATTTCTTTAAATTCATAAAATTTTCTCCTAGAATAGTAACAAAGATAATGTTAATGCCCCTGTTGAATTGTTAATTTTTATTAAAAGTGACTTTTAGCCAGGATAAATGGATAGAATAGTTAGTTAAATAAAACGATCACAAGATGATAAAGAGGTCTTAGATCAATTTGTTTGTATCGGTTATATCGTTTTGATATTTCTGGAGAAATGCGTTAATTGACTTCTCTTTCCGAATTATGGGGCTGAGATTAGAAATGTAATACGTATTGTTTTAATCAAAATGGATATTTAGAGAATTCACATATATATGCAACATAACGAAAATGTACACTGGCCTGAGGTTTCAGCTCCAATAGCTGCAGCGTATTCATACAAAAGACAAATTCATGGTGATACTGTCATTGACAACTATTATTGGATGATTGATTATTTTAAAAAAGGACCAAGATCTGAGGAGGTTATCAATTATCTCAACGACGAAAACGCCTATACTGCCACCATGTTAAAAGATACGGAATCTTTTCAGGAAGATTTGTTCCAGGAAATGAAATCCCGTATCAAGGAAAAAGACGAATCTGTGCCCTACTTTAAAAATGGCTACTATTATTACAGCAGAACCGAGGAGGGCTATCAATATTTTAAGTTTTGCCGCAAGAAGGGGACATTGGACGCTGATGAAGAATTATTATTGGACATTGATAATCTAGCACAGGGGTATGCCTATTACACAGCAAAGGGTTTCTCCATTAGTCCGGACAATCGTTTGCTGGCCTTTGGTGTAGATACAGTTTCCAGAAGGGAGTACACCATATACATCAAGAATCTGGAGACAGGTGAGATCTATCCTGATCGTATTGTCAATACCGAAGGCATTGCGATTTGGGGAAACGATAATCAGACCCTGTTCTATACCGCCAAAAATCCAGTGACGTTGCTCAGTGAAAAAATTATGCGACATACACTCGGTACAGACATTTCAGCGGATCTATGTGTATATGAAGAGCACGATAACACAAATTATATTGCAGTCGGTAAATCAAAAAATGGCAAATATATTATCATCAGTTCAGAGGGTACCTTGTCCTCCGAAATTTGGTTATTGGATGCTGATCATCCTAATAAAGATTTTAGCGTTTTTCAGCCGCGTAGGAACGATGTGCTTTATACCGTAATTCCTTTGGAAGATCGTTTTTTGATATTGACCAATGATGATGCTATTAACTTCCGGATTATGCAATGCCCGCTGGACAAAACAGGAAGGGAACATTGGACTACATTTATAGGCCATCGTCCGGACGTTTTGGTAAGTGATATCGAAGAGTTTAAGTCTTTTTTGGCCATAGCCGAACGAAAAGACGGGCTGACTCAGTTGGCAATCTATAATTTGGACAGTCAGGAGCAGCATTATCTGGATTTTGGAGAAGTTGCCTATACGGTATATCCGGGGATAAATGTCGAATACAACACTGAAAAACTGCGTTATGGATACACCTCATTGGTCACCCCCAGTTCTGTATATGACTACGATATGGGGGAGCGCAGCAAAACATTGTTGAAACAACAGGAAATTTTAGGGGGGTATGATCAAAGTGCCTATAAAACGGAACGTATTTATGCCACGGCGAGGGACGGTGTAAAGGTGCCTATTTCCCTTGTCTACAAGAAAGGCACTCAATTAGATGGTACGGCGCCATTGTTGCAATATGCATATGGTTCCTACGGTGCATCGATGGACCCGAGTTTTTCCGGTAATAGGTTAAGTTTGTTGGATCGTGGTTTCATTTACGCATTGGCGCATATCCGTGGAGGTGAAGAAATGGGACGGCAGTGGTATGAGGATGGAAAAATGATGCGTAAAATGAATACTTTCCATGATTTTGTGGACTGCGGGAAGCATCTTATCGAACAGCGGTATACATCAGCAGGGCATCTTTACGCACAGGGGGGGAGCGCAGGCGGCCTATTGATGGGGGTTGTTGCGAATATCGCAGCTAAGCAATATCATGGTATAATAGCACAGGTACCTTTTGTGGATGTCGTGAATACCATGTTGGATGAGACAATACCGTTGACGACGAACGAGTATGATGAATGGGGAAATCCCAATGAATCTGACGCCTATTTTTATATGAAAAGCTATTCTCCTTACGAGAATATTGAGCCGAAAGAATATCCGAATCTATTGGTCACAACCGGGCTGCACGATAGTCAGGTGCAATATTTTGAACCAGCGAAATGGGTAGCAAAATTACGGTCCGTCAAAACTGGAAATTCCATCCTGCTATTGAAAACAGATATGGATTATGGACATGGTGGTGCATCCGGAAGGTTTGACTATCTAAAGGAAATTGCGTTGGAATATGCTTTCTTGTTTAAATTGGAAGGGATTGGCTCTTAAAATCGGCTATTATTACAACAATAAAAAAAGCGGCATTGCCGCTTTTTTTATTGTTGAGCATGATTGATGCTGTCCTGTTGTTTTTGTAAACGTTCTTCACGTTCAATTTCTCTGGAATCGATTTGATGTTGTTGGTAATTGTCCATCGCGACTTTGCTGGCTTTCTGCGATACATAGATCGCTAGTATGGCAACTACAGTGATAATTGCAAGTCCCCAGGCATACTTATGTTTGTCCTGTTTTACAAGCCAATACATAAAGATGATATAAGGTACAGCAAAAATAATATAGAAAATTAAACTCGGTGACATGCTATTTTTTTCTAATGATATCTACAAAAGTATCGTTTTTCTCCAAGAAAAAGAATCATAAGAATCAAAGATAAGTAAAACTGCTGAACCAGCCCCGATGGTTCGATCCCGATTTCACGGATTTTTCATGTATTTTTATGCTGATATGTTGACAATGTCAAAAAAATAGATCATGGGATTTTACGATCTTAATAAGGAACAACGCCTTCAACTTGTTGACACCATCAACAAAGATATTCTTTTCTGCCTCCAGCAAGGGAAGGAGAGCAGCATGATAAGTTATTTTTCGGACGAGGACACATGTATTCGAAAGACGGCCTACCTGGCGATAGGGAAGATCTGGAAACAACATCCCAACTTACACACAAGTATAGGGTGCATGCTCGATAAACTTTTCCAATCAGAACAAGAAAAAGTCAGACAAACAGCTGTGAATGCAGCCGGTGAGATCGGGATGAAGGAATTTGAAATTGTGGAGCATTTTTTCGACAGCGGACTTTTTGATGGACACCATATCGTTAGAAATGCCGTGATCGGTTCGATAAAAAAAATGGGCGATAAAAATCCCGAACCGGTCTTGAAATGGGCTGTAAAATATTTGCATCATCCCGATAAGGAAGTGCGCAGGGAAATTTGTCATGGTATCGAGCTCCGTGGACGTACATACCCTCAGGATATTTTACCATTGCTCAAAGAACTCCAGTATGACAAAACAGCGAGGGTCAGGGATACTTTGGTGCATGTTTTAGGGCAAATTGCTTATAAAAAAGGTTGCATAGAGACTGTCGTTCAACATCTGAAATCCTGGGATAACAAAGAGCTAGTGTTACGGGCATTAACTGAAATTGTTGTCGTTCATGATCGGTACAAAGACTTTTCGGTGCTGACACAACAGCAAGCCATCGATTATATTGACAGCCATTACAGCGGGAAGACAAACTAAAATTTTAAATTGACAAAGCTTTAAACCTTTATCAGTTTTATTGTCAAATTAATATCAGATATAGTGTCTGGACAGGATTGGGTTTGTGAGAAGTAAATACCTGAAAATGAAGGTTACAAGCGAAGTTTGAGACCTGATTGTAATTTTTTGACTTTTGCAAAAAATCAATGATAATATTGTAGAAAAGAAAAAAATATTTTTATACATTTGCAACGTCAGAAACAATTGACAGAGAAATAAAATGAAACAGCGCAAAAAGAACGACTATTCTTATACTCAAACTTTTGAGAAGTTTATGAGAAAAGTATTCTGTGCGTTCATTTTCGTAGAAATACCTGTTTTACGCTTCCGACGACCCATACTACCTCGGGCTTGATTTGAGGTAGTGAATCTTTTCAAACAAGACCATGATTGTCCGATGGTTTTGAATCCATTATTTTAATTTATTCAGTAACAAAACACGACGGTAGTTGTTGTTTTATTATTAGGGTCGTAAGTCAATGACTATATCAGATTTTTTAATTATTCCGGCTAAACCTGAGCATGCGCATTATGCCGAGGTGATCTGCAACGAAATGTTCGAGTCTGCAAAGGCTCGTGGTACTGGTATTGCGCGTCGTAAACCAGAGTACGTTGCCAACAAAATGAATGAAGGTAAAGCGGTGATCGCTTTGCACAGAGATGGTCGATGGGCTGGGTTCTGTTATATTGAAACTTGGGGTCATGGCGACTATGTGGCAAATTCAGGACTTATTGTCAATCCCGAATTTCGAAACGTGGGCCTAGCAAAAGCCATTAAGAAAAGGGTATTTGAATTGTCCCGTGAGAAATATCCCAAAGCGAAGATATTTGGCTTGACCACCGGTTTTGCTGTCATGAAAATTAATTCGGAACTTGGGTACGAACCGGTACCTTATTCGGAACTGACCAACGACGATGAATTCTGGAAAGGATGTCAGAGCTGTGTGAACTACGAAATCTTAATGAGCAAAGACCGTAAGAACTGTATGTGTACAGCTATGCTCTGGGATCCCGAAGAAAAAGAACGCGAGCTGAGAGAAAAAATCCAACGTAAGCATGAAGCAAAGGAGCGTTTGGAAAGAATCACGCAAAAACAGTCTTTATTAAAACGCATACAAGCGAAGTTCTGGAAATCGGCCAATAAATTCGTTGCCGCCAATTTTCCAAAACATAATAAAGTTGCAAAAGGATTTTAATAACTTTAAACTGGAGAAACCGTGTGTCGTGCACTTTATCTCTATAGCATTCATGGTATGCCAGCTGGCAGGGAGCCATTGAAAATAATAAATAAAACAATTTATCTCAATGAAAAAAGTAGTTTTAGCATTCAGCGGAGGATTAGATACTTCGTTTTGTTGTATTTATCTTACGCAAGATTTAGGTTTGGAGGTTCATTCCGTAGTCGTAAATACAGGTGGTTTTTCGGATGAAGAATTGAAGAATATTGAAGCACGTGCGTATGCATTAGGCGTAAAATCACATACAGCGATTGACGAAACAGAAGACTATTACCGCGAAACTATTAAATACTTGATCTTCGGTAATGTACTGAAAAATGCAACCTATCCATTGTCGGTATCTGCCGAACGTGTATGCCAGGCTACCGCCATTGCAAACTATGCAAAGAAAATCGGTGCTGAATGTGTAGCACATGGATCCACAGGGGCCGGAAATGATCAGGTACGTTTTGACATGATTTTCCAAACCCTCATTCCGGGTGTTGAAATCATCACACCTATCCGTGATCTACAGTTATCCCGCGAAGCTGAAATCGAATACTTAAATAAACATGGTGTTGAATATTCGGCAGAAAAAGCTAAATATTCAATCAATAAAGGTCTTTGGGGTACTTCTGTGGGTGGAGCAGAAACATTGACATCCAATCAATATCTACCTGAATCGGCATGGCCGACTCCGGTGACCTCCTCCGAACCTCAACAAATCACGATAGATTTTGAAAAAGGGGAGCCGATTGCTTTGAATGGCAAGAACATGTCATCTGTTAAAGTGATTCAGGAATTGCAGGCTATTGCGCAACCTTATGGTATCGGTCGGGATATCCACGTAGGTGATACAATTATCGGTATCAAAGGCCGTGTGGGTTTTGAAGCCGCAGCTTCAGTGATTTTAATTAAGGCACACCACGCCTTGGAAAAACATACCTTGACCAAATGGCAATTGTCCTGGAAAGATCAGATTGCTGCTTTCTACGGAAACTATATGCACGAAGGACAAATGCACGATCCTGTCATGCGTGATATTGAAGCGTTCTTGCAATCATCACAAGAGACCGTCACCGGGCGTGTGATCGTTGAATTGCATCCTTACCGTTTTGTGGTCATTGGCATAGAGTCGGATCACGATTTAATGTCCAATAAATTTGGTAGCTACGGCGAGATGAACAAAGGTTATACCGGTGAGGATGTAAAAGGCTTCTCCAAAATTTTTGGAAACCAAACCATTATCTGGCATAAAGTAAATCAAAAATAAACCGTGTTTTGGAGTCGGTCCTGTCTTCGCATAATCTAATGTGAGGTCGGGATAGGGGGTAAACTCACACCAAACAATAAATTAAAAAAAAATGATAAGAGTAGGCATAGTTGGTTCAGCAGGGTATACAGGTGGCGAATTATTGCGCGTTTTGATCTACCATCCTGAGGTGGAGATTATATTCGCCAATAGTGCTTCCAACGCTGGAAACAAATTATATGAAGTACACAATGATTTATTCGGAGATACTGAGCTGACCTTCTCTTCTGATTTTCATTCCGATATTGATGCATTGTTTTTATGCGTTGGGCATGGCGATGCACGCAAATTTTTGGATGCGAATCCTGTTGCGGCATCTGTGAAGATTATTGATCTTTCGCAAGATTATCGTCTTCGCGCAAATACCGCTTATCAAGGACAGCAATTTGTATATGGACTTCCGGAGTTAAACAAAGAAGCGATTAAGACGGCACAATATATTGCTAATCCAGGCTGCTTTGCGACAAATATACAATTGGCTTTATTGCCACTTGCAAGTGAAGGTCTATTGCCGGATCAGATCCATGTCAATGCAACGACCGGATCAACCGGAGCAGGGCAGAAACCGGGGGCGACCACACACTTCTCTTGGCGTAACAACAATCTTTCAGCTTATAAATCTTTTGAGCATCAACATTTGCAGGAGATTTCAGAATCGCTGGATCAGCTGCAAAAAGGCTTTTTGCCTGCTTCTGAGGGTTCACTGTTGCAACGAGCTGCGGAGAAAATAAATTTTGTTCCACAACGCGGAGATTTTGCTCGGGGAATATTCTCTGCAATTTATGTAGAATCTGATTTGACAGAAGAACAGGCTTATGAATTGTATGAAGATTATTATGCTACACATCCATTTACCCATGTCAGCCGTGCAAATATTGATCTCAAACAAGTGGTCAATACCAATAAAAGCATTATGCACATTGAGAAACATGGTAATAAGCTACTGATCTTAAATGCTACAGACAACCTGTTGAAAGGTGCATCTGGGCAAGCCGTACAAAATATGAATTTGATGTTCGGTCTGGACGAACGTGCAGGGTTGAATCTGAAAAGTGTTGGTTTTTAATTTCCTTTCAAGGTAATAAACATCGCTATTAACAAGTTGTGCATAACTCAGCTGTATGACTTGTCGATCAAATAAGGTTATCAACATAGTTGTTAACACTGTGTGGAAAAGTGAAGAGCAAGGTTCTTCACTTTTTTTATGAAAGATCGGACAATTTACGGGGTCATCGCACATAGTTTAGAAAAATAGCAATTGCTACATATAAATAAGCAATTGCTATTTTTTTAATATCATTCTATTTTTATAAAATATAAGCTTCTTTTTAATATAAATAAAGCGCTTTTTAAAAAATATAAATGTATTTATTATAGAAATAAGACCATATTTTATATGTATCAGTTTATAATTAGGGATAATAATATGCTATTGGAAAAGCAGCAATTTATTGCTATTTAATAGAATGTTATATTTTATAATAAGCAGATGATTAGTATAAAATATGAAAGGGTATTATTAAATAATAAACTGATAAATTAAAAATATCGAGTTATAAATTTCCATTTTTATGGAACACTGCTTAACTTTAAGTGTAGGATAAACCAATTTTTGTAAACCAAAACTACAGACTTAATGAAAAAAGCGATTGTACGATCGCATAATGCCAATGCTTTAAGCGTCCGCGATTATGCAGCACAAATTGTGAAATCAATGCGTGAGGAAAAAACGCTGTTTCCCGATCCTTATCCATCTCTTGATGAAATTGAAAAATTAATCGATCGTCTTACCAATGAAATAGCAGACGCTATGTATCGGGATAAATTGGCGGTTGCTATTCGTGATGACACACGGGATGAGTTGCTCGGTCAGATCCGTTTGTTGTCCTATTATGTAAACCGTATAGCTCAGGGGGATGAAGTGATTATCTTGGGAGCGGGATTTCTCCCGTCTAAAGATCGGGATAATAGTGCGGATATTCCGTCTGTCGAATCTTTCAATGTGAAAGCCGAGATCGGTAGCGGCGGTGTAAAACTAAGCCTGAAAGCGTGGCGGAGAGCGAAGACATACCGCTATGAATACCGTAAAAAGAATGTCAACCAAGATTGGACCATTGTGTTGAGCACGCGATCACGTTGTACGATCTCTGAACTCGATGTGCGAGAAGAGTATGAGTTTCGTGTATGTTACGTAGGGGCAAAGGGTAATTCGCCTTATTCAAACGTATTGCGCTCGTATGTGTATTAAATGTTATCATTTCTATGTACTACATTCATTCTATAAAAAATGCAAAGCCCATTGACGATCGAATTGCCTATCCATTCAATATTGCTTCGATACAGAATTTGGATAAATTACGATTTAGAGCTCCAGTAACCTTTATCATAGGTGAGAATGGTTCCGGAAAATCTACTCTGGTGGAGGCTATTGCTATTAATACTGGGTTTAATCCAGAAGGAGGAACCAAGAACTTTAATTTTCATACGAAAGACTCCCATTCTGTACTTTTTAAAGACTGCAGGTCATAAGAACAGCTTTCCGTGAAAATGATGGTTTTTTCTTACGGGCCGAGAGCTTTTATAATGTAGCTACCGAAGTTGATATCGTATTTGAAGATGATCCAAAAGCACTGGAGACAGCCTACGGAGGCTCATTACATGAATGCTCTCATGGGGAAAGTTTTCTGAATTTGATGTATAACCGCTTTTCGGGACGAGGGCTGTATCTGCTTGATGAGCCTGAATCGGCGCTTTCCATCAATAGCCAATTTCGGCTGCTAACGAGGATGAATCAATTGGTGAATAATAAATCCCAATTTATTATTGCGACCCATTCGCCAATTTTGCTGGCCTATCCAGATGCAGAGATTTATTCCGTATCTCAATTTGGATTGCAACAGGTGGATTATGAAGAAACAGAGCAATTTAAACTCTATAAGTATTTTTTGAACAATTACCAGAAGATGGTTGCCGAACTCGGTTTGAATGAATAGCTTTCAATTAAAGAAAGTAGCCTTGCTATTTTTCTTTATTTTATTTGAAATTCACATGGCGCTACGCTAATATCTTTCATGAATCTTTTTAATAGGTTAAATAACGGGTTGATTATCGCTGCTTTTTTACACAATCGATTGATATACATTTCCTTTCTTTTTCTTTTGATCTATGCCTTATCTTCATGAAATAATGCAGTTTTCAAGAACTGATATAAATCTTACATCACTATTAAAGTGAATTAAAACGGATAGGTAGACCACAACTCGATTTCCATAGGTGATAATCTGGAAGGCGTTTTGAAATCTCCGAATGAAACGGAAGTTTGGGACCCCGGCATGCTGTTGACAGCTAAAGGGAGTATAAATGCCTTTGGTGTTAGATAATTGATGAAAAAAATTAAAATATGAAAAGAAAACACTTTATCCAGTACCTCTTTATGGGGGCCTTATCCTGTCTGTCAATAGGGAGTAGCGCGCAGACAGTTGGGCAGACCTATGCAGTCCCACTAGCGGGCAATGCTTTTATTACAGCGGGACAGGCTGGCACTGCGGAGATTTCTGGTCGCAATGGTCTTGTCAAATGGTCCAGCGATAAAGAAGTAGCATCGGTTTATTTTAGGGCGCAAAAGGCTGGGAAATTGCTGTTGAAGCTAAAAGCTAAAAGTGAAGGTAACGGTAAATCTAAAATTGAAATCGCTGCATTGGGGAAAAAGGCTATTGTGGATGTCGAAGGGGCTGAACTGTCGGAAACTGCTCCCTTATTAATTGATGTAAAGACTCCAGGTTATGTACAGGTCAACCTAAAAGGAATCAGTAAATCGGGAAGTAATTTTGCCAATGTTACGGATTTGCTTGTCAGTGGTGATGCTGCATCGGATGGACCTATTTACTCCAATAATCCTGAATACTACTATTGGTCTAGAAGGGGCCCTTCCTGCCATCTAAATTATACAGTACCTACCGAGGGCAATGTCAGTTACTACTATAATGAGGTGACTGTCCCAAAAGGCGAAGATAAAGTTGGGTCATATTTTATGGCGAACGGTTTTGGCGAAGGCTATTTCGGTATACAGGTAAATTCAGAAACGGAGCGGCGGATCTTATTTTCCGTTTGGAGCCCCTTTCATACAGATGATCCGAAAAGCATTCCGGACGAGCAAAAAATCCATTTGCTAAAAAAAGGGGAAGATGTGCAGACTGGTGAATTCGGCAATGAAGGGTCTGGAGGACAGAGTTATCGTAAATACTTTTGGAAAGCGGGTGTAACCTACAAGTTTCTCTTGAAAGGCGTACCGGATGGAAAAGGAAACACGGACTATACAGCTTGGTTTTTTGTGCCGGAGGAAAATGCCTGGAATGTAATCGCAAGCTTCAAACGGCCGCAAACGAATACTTACCTGAAACGCTTCCACAGTTTCTTGGAGAATTTTATGCCACAACAAGGTTATTTGGGTAGACAGGTGGATTTTGGCAATCAGTGGGTTTATGATGGACAATGGAAAGCTGTGCAATCCGCGTCGTTCAGTGTTGATAATACTTATCGCGCCAATCAGCGTATTGATGCCATCGGTGGTACAACTAAAAATGGATATTTTCTTAGAAATGGCGGTTTCTTTAATGAAATTGTTAAGCCTGGAAGTAAGTTTGAGTTTGTTAATAAAAACAGCGCCCCAAAAATTGATTTTGATAAATTGCCTTAATGGCTAAATATGTCCCTGAAAGCAGGATATGTAGTATGAAAAACAAAAGAGTCGCATTTCAGTGCGACTCTTTTTTATTATGTTATGACCTATTTATTTCTCAACGAGTTTGATATCTCGTTCTATAGATATGTTATCTCCTGTAATGGCATTGCCTTCTTTATCGACCAACGTTAATTTTATCTTATTATTTCCCATTGGCAAACCTTTGATTTCATAAGGACTCCATTTATCCAATGTAAATGTCTGTCCATTGATATCTGCGGTAATCTTATTTCCGTCTGGAGCAATACTGGTGTTGACTAAATAGAAATCCAGGAGTAAATTTTTCGTTTCATCGCCTTTGTATTCGCCTTTTGGACGGGAGTAAAATAGAGATGGTTCTTTGGGAGTTGGCTCCTGTGTCAATTTTCCTGTGGCATCTATTTTGAATTTGATCAATTTTGAAGCTTCACTTGTTTTAATGGATTCGTGGTAAGACCGCGACAAAAATGAAAGTAAATAGTGCTCCGAATTTAAAGCCAAAGTAACGGAGTGTTCAGGTTTATATAATGCTGTATAGGGCTTATTATCCAGAATAAAGTGGATATGTTGTCCATCATGCGAGTTGGCCATGTGAGCAGCATGCGCATCTTCTGTCATTTCCGTCAGCTTGAAGTTCTTTACATCATATTTCACGGTGACTTTTGCAGAGTCTGCGCCTACTTTTTCTGCAGTTATGGACGCAATCTCGAGGTTTGCCCCGGGAAATTGTTTTGAATCTGCAATTGGGCTGACAGAAATAGAATCCATTTTTTGTGCAGTAATCGTATCGGTGTCACCCATGGAATCAGTATGGTCAGCACCTTTATTGGACGAATTATTACACCCCACAACAACCCCTATCAAAAATGCTATTGCAGCAGTAATGCCTGTAATTCTGTAGTACTTCATAATTTTCTTTATTTAAATTTTGCCGTTCAGTATCTTAGAATAACAACAGTTCAGCCTATTTTGTTTGTAATAATGCTAAAACAACTAACCAGTTTGTGAGCAAGCGGTACATAAACAAGAATAATCCCTGTTTATATGCTTTCTCAACACGAAAGAGTAACGTGTTTAATAACCTGTTATTTGAATAAATGAATATTTTAAAAAAATATTCATATTAGATGTAATGAATCATCAAGTTGAAATGTCTTGATTATGTGACGAAGGTATAGAAGGGATGCGGGCTAGTTACTACTAAATACTAAAAATGAACCAAGAACAATTTAAAAATACCGTTTTCGTCCATAAGGATAAGCTATTTCGCTTTGCGAAACGGATCTTGGTTGATGACGATGAGGCCTTTGATGCTGTGCAGAATGTCATGATGCGGTTGTGGAAATTGAAAGATCAGCTACATCGGTATAAAAATGTCGAAGCTTTCTGTATGCAAAGTGTAAAAAATGAAGCGTTGAACCGGATTAAAAGAGATAAAGTGAGAGCAGACTACGTTGATCAATATCAAGTAGTTTCGATGACGGAGAATACGGTTGGAAATACCAAAGAAATTATTCTGGAGATGATCAATTCCCTTCCTGAAAAACAACGTCTGGTTATGCATCTGCGCGATGTGGAAGATTATGATATTGATGAAATCGTTGAAGTATTGGATATGGGTGAGTCGGCAGTTAGAGTCAATTTAATGCGTGCAAGACAGAAGGTAAAAGAGCAGTTGACAAAGTTATTCGATTATGAAAGAACGCGAGTTTATTTAGATAAAAAATAGATCCTGTAGTTTCATAATTAGACAAAATAAGATAGGTGGTGATGAAAGATAAAAAATTAAAGGAATTAGAAGAGAAGTACTTTAATGGCCAGTCGTCGTTAGAGGAAGAAGGCGAGTTGAAAAACTCGGATCATGTTTTTTTTCAAACATTGAATCAAGAAAAGAATGTTAAAATGGACTGGTCCTTTGATGACTTCGAAAGTCAGATCAATGCGGATAAAAAGCTTATTGTACGGTGGAAATATAGCTGGGTGAAATATGCGGCAGCAGCGGTTCTTTTAATGACCATTGGAATCGCACTATTCCTGAACCAGGAGTCAACGATCGAGGAGCCGGTGCTCGTAGAAAAGAACATGAAAGATTTAAAACCTGCGAAAAATAAGTCTATCGAACATCAAAATACGGAAGCAGCGAATCCCAATCCTAATGATAGGATATTGTCAGATGGAAGTCGGAAGGCAATGCAAACAGCAGAAACTTTCAAACGTCCAAAAATTAAAAAACAAGCCAAAGATTGGACAGCGAAGAAGGAAGTAGTGATTGAAAATTTGGAATCAGCCACAGGACAGGCTTATCGAGAAGATTATGTTGTCTTAAACGGTAAACCAGTTGCGAACGAAGAGGAAGCTGTTGAATTGACGCTGAAGTCTCTGGGCCTTTTGGCAAATAATTTGGAAAATGGTGTAGATAAAGCAATGAATATAAAACAAATGTCAATAACGATTAACTAAAATAATATGAAAGGTTTTTTAATAGTTTGCCTTCTACTTGTAGCAAGTATGGCAAATGCACAAATTTCTAAATTGGATAAGCTTTTTGAACAATATCAAGGAAAGAAAGGTGTAACGACACTTAAAATCGGAGCACCTATGTTCAAGCTGTTGGGTAACTTAAAAATTGATGATGAGGATATGCAGAAAATTACGCCTTTACTCAAAAACGTAAAATCCTTGCGGATGCTGATCGTCGAGGATGGCGAGGACAAAAATTTGACTTCAGTCATTCGGAGTGCAGTCTCCAATCTCAAGTATGAGGAATTGATGACCCTTAATAGTGATGGTGAGGATATCCGTTTTCTGGTTGAAAATATATCCGCAAATTCTGATATTCTCAATAATTTGCTTTTGACAATCAATGGTGATGGACAAAACTTGTTCATGATTTTGGATGGAGCTATTCCGTTGAAGGAAGTGACTGGTTTGGTGAACGAAAATAACAATAAAAAGTAAAGCATTATGAAAAGATTACTAACATTGTTATGCCTAATTGGAGTGCTTTCTTCATTGCAGTCCTGTATGATTAGAAAAGGATCCAATATGGATTACGTGAGAGGATCCAATATTTCAAATAACGCGGAGATTGTTGCCATAAATTTGCCGATGTGGTTAACGAAACCGTTTATCAAAAAAGCATTAAAGGATGATAACGACGAGGAATCACGAGCGATGGCTGCAATCGTCAAAAAATTGAAAAAATTCAGGATGATGACATTATCAAATAATGATCAGGAAAAAAATGCATTGATTTTGGAGGATTACCACAAGTACCTAAAAAAGAATAAATTTGAGGAATTACTGGTAATCAACAGTGAGGGGGAGGAGATATCAGTTAATGCACGCATTGACAAAGATAATGTGATCAGCAGGGTTTCACTTTTGGTACATGACGAAGGCGATGAAAGCGTATTTATGGATATAAAAGGTAAATTTTCACTGGATGAACTTATTCAGGGATTGAATAAAATAAAATCGAAGGATAAAAAGTTATCCACTAAATTGGCTGATACCAATAGTGTAATTCAACAGGGACTTTAAGGCAGGCAACAATCCCCCGATCCAACTAAATAAAAATTCCCTAAAAACAGAGATAGTTTTTAGGGAATTTTCTTATTACTTGTTTCGTTTATTTTATGACTGAAAGACGATGTCCAACGCGTCAAAAATGTGTGTTTTTACAGTATTTAAATCCGTGTCGGTATGTGCAGCTGAAACGAAGCCCACTTCATAACCCGATGGTCCGAAATAGACGCCTCTATTTAGGAGTTCGCGGTGCATAATCTTATATGATTCCATTGAGGCCGGATCAATTTCACTGGCTTTTTTGATATCTTTTTGCTCAGTAAATGCAAACCAGAAAATAGACGCAACATGGAATAATTGTACTTGATAACCTTTTTCTGCGATATAAGTACGAATATCTTGAACAAATGCTGCGGTTTTAGCATTTAAGTTTGTATAAAAATCCTTTTGTGCCAATACAGTCAACGCTGCTATACCTGCTGCCATGGCTACAGGATTTCCTGATAATGTCCCGGCTTGATAAACAGCGCCATCAGGTGATATACAAGCCATAAGCTCTTTGGATGCTCCATAGGCTCCCACGGGCATTCCGCCACCTATGATCTTACCATATGTGATAATATCAGGCTGGATTTCATAGTAAGCTGAAGCTCCCTCAAAACCAACACGGAATCCGGTGATTACCTCATCCATGATCAGCATGCTGCCATGTTCTTTGGTGATATCACGCAAGAAATGCATGTATTCTTTTGATTGCATCAACAGCCCATTATTAGCCGGAATCCCCTCGATGATTACGGCGGCAATTTGATCTTTAAATTCAGCAAAAGCAGCTCGTAGTGCGTCTTTGTCATTTAATTCAATGACAATTGTTTCATCCGCAAAAGCTTTAGGTACACCGGCAGAAGATGTTTCTCCAAATGTCACCAAGCCAGATCCAGCTTTTACTAAAAGCGAATCCGAATGCCCATGGTAACAGCCGTCAAATTTGATAATCTTATCGCGTTTGGTATATCCTCTTGCCAAACGGATTGCAGACATCACGGCCTCTGTTCCCGAACTGACAAAGCGGATTTTCTCGATATATTTATTGTTTTCAATAATCAATTCAGCCAGTTGGTTTTCTAGAGCAGTAGGCGCTCCAAAACTCAATCCTTTACCGAGCTGTGCGGAAACGGCCTGGCGAACCTGGTCGTTATTATGCCCCAGAATCAGGGGACCCCATGAACAGCAGAAATCGATGAATTCATTGCCATCAGCATCCCAAAGGCGTGCTTTATCACCACGTTCAATAAATAATGGAGTCCCATATACGGATTTAAATGCCCGAACAGGAGAATTCACGCCACCGGGGAAATATTGTTTTGCCTTTTCGAATAATTCAGCAGATTTTGCTCTTGAAATATCAGGTGTTTGCATTGTCAAATTGAAAAGTAAAAATTATCTAAAGATGAGCTCGCTATTGCTCGTTAAAAAGTAGAAAAAAGAGACACTTGTGAGCCGCAGGCTTCCACGGCCATAATCTAAATACTCTTATCTCAATACTAAATACTAATATATCCTTTTTCCAAAACTTCTTTGGAATGGTATGATAAAATTGCTGTTGCGCCTGCACGTCTGAAACTTAATAAAGTTTCCAAGATGACGCGTTCATCTAACCATCCATTTTGAATAGCAGCTTTTAACATCGCATATTCACCACTGACGTTATACACCGCGATCGGGAGATCAAAATTATCAGCGAGAAGTTTCACAATATCTAAATAGGGAAGCCCCGGTTTGACCATCAGGAAATCTGCTCCTTCTTGTGCATCTAAGTGTGCCTCGATAAGTGCCTCCTTCGCATTTGCTGGATTCATTTGATAGGTTTTCTTATCCCCATGTTTTGGAGCTGAGCCAAGGGCATCTCTGAATGGTCCATAATACGCCGATGCATATTTAGCGGTATAAGACATTAGAGATACGTTTGTGAAACCATTTTGATCCAACAGCTCACGGATATAACCAATGCGTCCGTCCATCATATCTGATGGTGCGATAATATCGGCCCCGGATTGAGCGTGTGCGAGCGCCATCTTGCCCAATACTTCCAATGTTTCGTCGTTTAGGATCTCGCCATTCTCGACAATTCCATCGTGACCATCGCTGCTGTAAGGATCCATTGCTACATCTGTAACAACACAAGCTTCTGGAAAATTTTTCTTTACGGCTTCAATGGCACGTAAATATAAACTTCCATCACGGTAACTCTCCGTGGCATACTTATCCTTCAATGACTCTTCGATATTGGGAAAAAGATCAAATGAGCGTAAGCCTAATTTAAGGCAGCTTTCCACTTCTTTCAATAAATTGTCTATTGAATAGCGATAGATACCTGGCATTGATTTAACCTCAGTTTTTTGATTTTGGCCATCTACGATAAAAAGTGGAAAAATCAAATTTGACGCGTCTAAACGTGTCTCTTGAATCATGTCGCGAATCACGGCAGATTTACGATTTCTTCTCGGACGTTGTAACATTTATATTTAATTTATTTATGATCGAGTGATTTCGTATTGATCAATCACAAAGGTTGCAAATTCGTTTGCAAACATCTCAATACGCAATACTAACTATGCAATACAATTTTAATATTCCAGGCCAAAAACAGCTTCTGAGAGACCGATCTCGTCTGGGGAATATGGAAGTGTATAAGGAACATTCATCTCATCAAACTTCGCCCCGGTTGAACGGCCTATACAAATGACCTTTTGCCCTGGTTCTAAAAGATTGTCAGCAAAATAAGCTTCAACATTACTTGGGCTCGTAAATACCAGCACTTCTGCATTGGATGGGTCTACGTCCTCTTCCAATACGGTTTCGTAGACAGGAATATTAATGATTTTTGTCTCTGGACTTAACGCTTTCTGAATAGTCTCCAGTGATTCCTTGGCACGTGGAATAAGTACCGTTCCGCCATTTGCTAGTTCGGCAAATTTCTTGGCGATTTCGTCCATGTTAATGCCTTCGCTATCACCAGAAAAATCAGCTACGCGATCGTACTTGCGTAATATTTCTTCTGATCCGCGCCCGATAACACCTATTTTGGTCTTTTTACTTAATCGAGGCTCTAGATTGAAGAAGTGCTCAATCCCGTTTTTGCTTGAAAATATGATCCAATCCACATGTTTCAGGATAAAAGGGTCCAGCTTATTGATGATCGGAAATATTTTGATCAATGAACGGCCTTCGATTGAAATGTTATGTTTGGCCATCGCACGGGCGAAGTAAGAATTTTCGTCTACTTCTCTGGAAATAAAGACAGATTGTGGCAACTTACGGTCTTTGGCATACTTGTTAAAAATACGTTCAGCCAACTGGATCGGATCAGTATCTCTCAAGTATACGCGATCAGGAAAGTCTTCGCTGGTATCAGCAATGGAAGCCCAGGCCTCATATTCATCACCGCTTTTGCGGCAATAACATCCTAATGGTGCGTGACATCCGGCATCAAATTTATTCAATACAAGACGTTCTACAGCAATGGTTTTCGCTACTTCGTCGTTATTAAGCGGTTGTAACGCTTCAAACAGTTCCTTGTCGACTTGACGAATCTGAATAGCTAATACGCCTTGAGCCGGAGCGGGAATAATTTCGACAGGCGGAATTTCTTCAACATGAAAATCTGTGATATCCATCTCAATACGGCTGATACCAGCTTTTGCCAGCACAATAGCATCGTATTGTTCATCTCGCAGCTTTTGCATTCTTGTTTGGAGATTACCCCTTAGATCGTCGAATTCCAGGTCTGGACGCAATGCAGATATCTGTGCCTTTCTGCGATTAGAAGATGTTCCGACAGTTGCATTATGTTTTAAGGACAGACGTTTCTTGATATCTACGCAATCCTTGTGGATAATCAATAATTCGGAGGGATCCTCCCGTTCGGAAACTGCCGCAATAATCAATCCCGGCGGATTTATTGTAGGTAAATCTTTATGTGAGTGTACCGCTAAATCAATGGCCCCATTTAATAATTCCTCCTCAAGCTCTTTGGTGAAAAATCCCTTACCTTCCAATTTATCCAAACGGAGATGTTGAATAATATCACCTTGAGTTTTGATGACTTTTAACTCTGCTTCTATACCAATTTCCTGTAATCGGTCTTTCACAAAATTTGCCTGCCACATTGCAAGAACACTTCCCCGGGTGCCAATAATTAGTTTTCTATTCACGTTATTTTACTTTACCTATTAAAATGTGTTTAATACCATTTATCGAAGCAAAAATAAATAAATAGGTGGAATATGTTGACACGTTACTGTCATTATCTATAGGGAAATGATTGATAAGCCGAAAATTAGAATAGGGAAGGGACGCTTTGAAAGAAGCGTAATTGCATAGAATCGCCACTTTTGGGCGTATGTCAGAAAAGCAGGAAATCTGTTTTTTTGCCAAGCAATGATTGCGACGATATACTGCAGTTAGTTTTTTTCGGTCTCCGGTGTTTTAACCAAAATCTCTTTCGCCATAACCATTGGAACTTTGATGTATTTCTTTTCCATATAGTTGATGACTTTTTCCAAGACCTCCCTTGCTTCAGGTGTCAACGCTTGTACTTCTTGAGCAAAGACTTCGTTTAAAGCAAAAGACTTGATTTCTTTGATCTTTTCAGGAACTTCACGCATAGCAACCTCTACACGTCGTTGTTTGATCAGTGGTAAAAATTCTTGAATATTGTCCTGGATGATTTTTTCTGCACTGTCCAATTCATTATAACGTTCTTGGATATTTTTCTCGGCAATAGCTTGTAAGCTACTGACTTCGATGTAATGAATCGGGTTGTTTTTAATGACTTCAGCATCAATATCATTTGGGACAGCCAAATCGATGATGATTTTCTTGTCTGTTTCACCGTTTAATAGTGATTGATACAAGGAATTGTCAATGATTGATGTTGGTGCACCCGTACAGGTAATCAGAATATCGAAGCCCTCTTTGTATGCGCCGATTTCAGCAAGAGGATGAGCCTCCGCATTTAACTCTTCTGCTAATGCCTTTGCGTTTTCAAGTGTACGGTTAAATACAATAAACTTGGCTTTTTGATTTTTCTGGAAATATTTTGCTAAGTTTTGATTCGTTTCTCCTGATCCGATAATGAGAATTCTAGGGTTTTCAACCAACTTTAATTCACGCAATTTACGGTATGCAAGGGAGACTACAGAAATCGGATTTCTGGAAATTTTTGTATAGGTATACACTTCTTTTGCAGTCTTTACAAGCCGATCCATCATTAAACGAAGGAAGTCACCTGTAAAACCTGCTTCTCTACAGCGGTCATAAGCTCTACGTACCTGCGCCAAAATTTCTTTCTCGCCCACAACAAGGCTTTCGAGTGAACAGGACATACGAAGCAAATGATGTAAAGCATCCATTCCTTCATATTTGTTGACCTGACCCAAATAACACTGGAGTCGCTCTTGCGGAACACAGAAATTTAATTTTCCCATAAATTCCGCAATAAATTCGTTGGTCAATTCATGAGCACCATAAAATACAAACTCTACCCGGTTACAAGTACCAATGTAAAAGATCTCCGGAATATCCAGGCTGTGTTTTAAGCTAATGAGGCGACTTTCTAAATCCTCATTGCAGATCACTAGATTGCCTAGATCTTTTAATTCGACATGTTTATGAGTAAACGCTAATACTTTAAGATTTTTCAAAGCTCTAATCCCTCGCTTATATTTAACGGTACAAATGTAGCTTAAATGCTTTGTGCTTGTGTCAAAAATCTGTCAAACGCATTAATTTAGAAAGATTTTAAATAGCTGTATTTTTAGATTAAGTTGTTGATTTTTAGTATTTTAAATATTGCTATGAAATTGAATGATTTTCATCACACAGCTATGTGATGAAAATTTCCACTTCTTGAAGGTATCAAACTATTCATTATTGCTTGTATTTGTTTGTGCTGAGTCTACAGTGATATCTTCAAGTTCTTCCACATAAGGAACTTCTTCAGTAGTGGTCGCTTCCTGAATTTCACTGTCAGTATATTGATAATAGTTGTCAAAAGTCTTTGTTCCTTTATTGTAAATCAAAGCATATTTAGAACTTTTGTTTTTGATAATAATCCCGTCAGCTGGGGCGGGCACTAATTTCATCTCATCCATAAAGATCTTTTGTCCCTTTTTAAAGCTATTGATCAAAGGGAGTTCACTAGAATACTCTTTCCAGAATAGAATATCTCCTTTTGCTGATATAATCCAGATGGCACTACTTTGATAGTCATTTTTTTCCACTAAAAAAGCCATTTCTTTATTCCACTTGTCCGCATCACGACGATCAGTAAAATTACCGTAACAGAATACTGATTTTGCACGGTCCTTTATACGGGTAAATTTATAGATGGGTTTATCACCTGAAGGTTCCAGATAATTATTTCCCATAAAGATTTTCGTAATGCCCCTGCGGTAGCGTAAAGGAATATTATCATATTCTGGTATCGTGAATATCGCATTGTTCCAATAACGATATTCGTCTAGACTAGACCAGCCATCGGCATCTTCGAGATCCTTTGGGTCAGCACCGTCTAAGCTCGCAAGAGCAGTGGCCGTACTGTCGACCGCTAAGGTGTCGAGAGCCTGTTTCTGTGAATAATTATAATATCCGCCAGCAGCCACTATAGCTAGAAGGACGATACCAACGATGATATAGACATTTTTCTTTTTCTTCGGCTGTGTTGTTTGCTCTGTAGCAATTTCTTCAGACTCTCTTTTCATGTTCCAATATATGGCTTAAAATTAAAATCAATTTTCAAGTAATGATTCTTTTAAATACCTTTTATAACCCAATTTTGAAGTGATCAATTTGATTCAATTTCAAATAATCTTTTGGATTATTGTTATTTGTCCAGAACGCTATACGAGAATTTCGTTTTAAAATTAGAACAAATTTCCAAAAAATGAAATACAAGTTATATATGTGGCGATATTCAACTTATATTCGTATCAATTTTAAAGTAATTTGAACCATGGTCATCATCAGGAAGTATTTTGCCATTGTTGGACTAATCATTTGTTTTTTGTCCAGTATGACACCATTTTTAAAGGTTCCCATTAAGGGAAACTGGAATCTCTATCAGGTGGACGCCTATCTATTTTTTATTACCATGCTGATTCTGGGAATAACAGCATTGTTATTTTTTGTTCGTGCGGTACGCGCCTATCAATGGATGACCAGATTGGCCGCATGCTGGTATCTTTTAAGTATTGCTGCTGTATGGTTTAAAATCAACAGCTATTTTGGTTGGGGATTCGCTGACAAATTGCTATCCAAATCGCTGCACATGCGCTGGGGATGGATTGTCTATTTAATTGGTATCCTGCTGTTGCTATTGAGCACGAAGAAAGTTGTATCGACAAGCGAGTAGTGGATATGAAAACGAGTCTTGTGCAAAAAATAAGCTAGATACCTGATCTAGCTTATTTTTTGTTTGGGCGATGCGGTATAAAATGTGATTTTAGTTTATCTAGCCCTAGGTCCTCTTCAATTTTATCCAACTCATAAGACCAAATTTTTTCATCCAAAATTTCATGCAGTACCTTTGGATTGGTCAGGTCTACAGGACGTACACGCTGTTCTTTATTGATCGGATTGGTCAATTCTTGCAAACTGCTGCTATGCCTAATGATTTGAAAACGGAATGTCGGCCATTTTCCGACATTGGCAAAGTTTCCCGTATAAAACTGGATCGAGTCATGCGGTGGTATTTTATTGCTAAAAAGCCCTTTCACTTTATTCGCTGTGGCTTCGGAAACCGATACCAGGAGTTCATAACTTGTCTCATTGACGATGTGTAATTTAGCCAATCCATCTTTATGATCTCCGGAGATGGCCAGTAAAATTCCTTTATCGATAAACCGATGCGGAGTCAATGGGGCGGCATGCTGATCAAGCTCGTCATCTGCTCGGCGCATATTTCCAAAAACGAGCGTTATTTTGTCCATAGGAACAGGAATTTCAAATCCTGTTTCATCCGTTACTCCTACAATATTGTTGGCTTGCATGGAAGTGATATGTCCCTCAATGGGCTCATCCACAAACCTGACTAAGTCGCCTATTCTAAATTTCATGGTTATTTTACTTTTGTATCTATAATATGTAATAGTTTTTCAAGATCCGCATGGTCATTGTAGAGATGGAATCCAATTCGGATACCCGAACCACGGGGAAAACATTTTATACCCTCGTCTAACAGGAGTTGAAAATTGTTGGGATTGATCTGTATATTGAAGATATTACTTTGCGGACGTCTATTCCTAACGCTATCTAGGAGTAGCCTTCTATTGGACAGTTCGACTCGGGTATGTCCAACCAGATCCTGTGTATAGGAAACTGTCGCTGCATAGTCCCATTTCTCAAACTGCAGTAATGCCTGTTGTAAGGTGCCGTGAGCTAAGGTGTCCAGGTGTCCCGGTTCAAAACATAACTGTACCACAGATTTATTCATCCACTGATTGTTGAGGTAGCTATAGTTTTTCTGGATATCAGCATAGAGAAGTTCTTTAAGTTGATCGCTGAGGAGAATAAAACCATTTCCGAAGCCGGCCATTAACCATTTATAGCCGCTGCTTAACACAGCGTCAAATCCGGCATTACTAAAGTCAAAAAGGTCAGTTCCTAAAAACTGGGTACCGTCGCCTATAATCAACAAGTTAGGATGCAGGTTTTTTAATTCCTGTATAAAAGAAAGGTCTATTTTTAAACCGGAAATGTACTGAACAATGGATAGAATAAGTACGTTGGGTTTAAAAGTTGCTATGGCATCCAGAATATTCGCTTCAAGCTGTTCGTCCATATTGACAAAGCTATGCTCAAACCCACTTATTATTGTTGGGAAATTTACCGAGGGATAATCATTGTCCAAAAGCAGCACCTTATAATGTTTGGGAAGACCAGCTAATAATGCATTGAATGCAAAAGAAAAGCAGCTTGACAAAAATACATTGGTCCCGGGGCAATTGAAGAACTGTCCAAGTGTATTTCTACAAGAATCCAACATGGCGCCCTGTTGCTCGCGTAGCGTTGTGTTGGACTCATGGAATTCTTGATCGCGTTGCTGACGCCATTGCTTTGTTTCACGTGAAAGTAGGCCTGAGCCGGGGGTAGTCAAGTAAGTTGTCGCTTCATCAATGTCAAAATATTTACTATATGGACTGTTCATATCTTGGGTCTTTTGTTAGTATTGCTAAATAATCAGTTAAGGAAAGGTATTCACCACCCATGCTCTCCAGATGTGGGGTATGAAATTGGCAGTCTATCAACCGTAGCTCTATTTCTTGTGCGAGATAAATCAGTGCAGCTTTGGAAGCATTGGGTACTTTGGAAAACATGCTTTCACCGCAGAATACACCATTAATCAGCATCCCATAAAGCCCACCTACAAGTAATCCGTCTTGCCATACTTCCACTGAATGTGCATAGCCGATTTCATGCAGTGCTGTATAAGCCTGGATCATGTCTTCTGTGATCCATGTTCCATCTTGATCCTTTCTATTGATAGCGGAGCAGTTTTGGATGACTGTATTAAAGCTGCGGTCTACCGAAATCGAAAACGTGTTTTTCCGGATACAGGCGGCCATACTTTTACTAACTTTAATTTTGGATGGATAAATGACGAAGCGTGGATGAGGTGCATACCATAATATCGGCGTATCATCACTAAACCATGGGAAAATACCATTGCTATAAGCCAAGAGTAGGCGGTCTGCCGATAGATCACCACCGATTGCCAATAGGCCATCTTCTTCTGCGTAGCTCGGATGTGGAAATTCCAGCTTTTTGCTATCCAATTCAAACACCATTGATCCGATAAGCCAATTTAACTTGCATTATTCTTCTGGTTGACGGGGCTCTTTGCTTATTTCCTCAAACAATTTGTCCATGTGCTCTACATACTCATTCGTGTCATCCAGGAAAAATTCAAGCTGTGGGACAATTTTTACCTGGTTTTTAATTTTTGCTCCTAACTTGTAACGTATCTCGGATGTTTTGGTGCGTATTGCTTTAATATCCTCCTGTGCGGTCTTTGTATTTAGAAAGCTTAAATAAACTCGTGCGATAGCCAGATCAGGAGTAACTCGAACACGTGTAACCGTAATGAATGCCCCTGGAGCCCATGAATTGCCATCTCGTTGAAATAATGCTGCTAGATCCTGTTGAATGACCCCAGCAAAACGTTGCTGTCTCTTGCTTTCTGTTCCCATCGTATACGTTTTATGTTGAATATTCTCAATATGATACACAAAGATAAGTATTTTAGGCAAGAATCACATGCATGGGTCTAGACTACTCGACGTTATGCATAAGAAAAAAGGCACATCTTGGTTTGACGTGCCTTTAAATTTCGATTCACAATTGGTTAGGTAATTTCTTTCAAGTTTTAAGACGTTGGGGTCTATCATATTTGGTTTTAAATTCGGTGTATTTAAAGTGGTAAGTATTTACTAACCTTACCTGCTTTTATTTTTTCATCTCCCTTACACTACAAACATAGTAATACTTAAAAAACTGACAAAATAACTTTTAAAAATAAAGTGAGTGGTTACTTATTAAATGTGTTTATTGCGATTTAACAAACTTTTAACATTCGTTTTTTTTTGTAACACGTTTTTTTTCGTGTCAAAAATTTTACTTTTTACCTTTTCTGTTAAGATTCTTGGTCCTAAAATAGCTTGGCATTGATATAACCATTTGCAATTGGTATTTTTGTCATGTTAATAATTAAATGTATATTCTTATCACTCGATCATTTTATAATCTCGATAGAGCCTATGATAGCTTCAGGTGGAAAAACAGTCGTGTATAGTGGTGTAGGGCTATAGCAGCTTAATCGTTGCTGGGCATAGTAATGTTTTTAAAGAGTAGATAACTTATAAATATAAATTAATGAAGAAATTATTATGAGCTTTGACAATTCATAAAATCGAGATGAATAATTGGCTCATCATACTTTCGTTATCATAAAACAAAAATATATTAATGAAAATCTGGCAAAAAAATATAGATGTTGATTCGTTTGTAGAATCGTTTACAGTAGGCAATGACCGTGTGATGGACTTGCAGCTTGCTGCGGCGGATGTATTGGGCTCCCTGGCGCATACACGAATGCTGAATAGTATCAATCTCATGACTGATGATGATCTTGCCTTGGTACAGAAGGAATTGAAAAATATCTATAGAGAAATTTTGGCGGGAGATTTTCAGATTGAAGATTCGGTAGAAGATGTTCACTCACAGGTAGAGATGCTACTCACACAACGTATCGGGGAGGCCGGTAAAAAAATCCATTCAGGCCGCTCCCGCAACGATCAAGTACTTGTGGATTTAAAATTGTATTTCCGCACAGAAATTCAATACATTATCCAGAATACGGAGGCTTTTTTTAATGTATTGATTCAACTTAGTGAGCGTTATAAGCATATTCTGATCCCGGGGTATACACATCTTCAGATTGCAATGCCCTCATCTTTCGGTTTATGGTTTGGCGCCTATGCGGAAAGTTTGGTCGATGATTTGGAAATGATGAAAGCGGCATGGAAGGTCTGTAATAAAAATCCGCTGGGTTCAGCAGCAGGTTATGGTTCTTCTTTTCCGTTGAATAGAACGATGACAACGCAGCTGCTGGGCTTTGAAGATTTGAACTATAACGTGGTTTATGCGCAGATGGGTAGAGGTAAGACCGAACGGATTTTAGCGCAAGGGATGAGCTCAATCGCAGCCACATTAGCAAAGTTTGCTATGGATGTGTGCTTATATATCAATCAGAATTTTGGCTTTATATCCTTTCCTGCACATCTGACAACAGGGTCTAGCATTATGCCGCATAAGAAGAATCCGGATGTTTTTGAACTGATCCGTTCCCGTTGCAATAAAATTCAGGCGTTGCCAAATGAAATCGCCTTAATGACAACGAATCTTCCTTCCGGTTACCATAGGGATCTCCAGTTGCTTAAGGAGAATTTATTCCCAGCATTTAAGTCACTTAATGAATGTCTGGAGATAGCAACCTTTATGTTGGAAAATATTTCCGTAAAAGACAATATTCTTGATGATCCAAAATATGATTACCTGTTTTCGGTTGAGGTGGTAAACAATGAGGTGCTGAAGGGCATACCTTTCCGTGAGGCTTATCGGACTATCGGAATTGATATAGATGAAGGGCGTTTCAGACCATCCAAAGAGGTTAACCATACACATGAAGGTAGTATCGGAAACCTTTGTAACGATCAGATTCAACGGATGTTTGAGCAGGTAAAAGCGACTTTCGGATTTGAAAAAGTAGAAAAAGCTTTGGAAGAATTAGTGAAATAGGGGCGGTTTTATTTTTGACACTGAGAAAAATAGCAACAATATGTTGTCTAGGACATATTATAAAAAAAAGAGCTGTGATATCTTTATCACAGCTCTTTTTTATTTTTTTATAGAAAACTTAAAGTGTGTTTCTGAATCAAAGGATTCACCAGCTTTTAGTAATGTCGTGGGAAATTCCATTTGATTGGGGCTATCGGGAAAATGTTGTGTTTCAAGACAGAATCCGGCATAGGGTAGATATTTATTACCTCTTTTGCCTACGTCATTCCCTGTCATCCAGTTCGCAGTATAAAGTTGTACCCCAGGTTCGGTCGTGAATACATCCAGTTGAATTCCGGTGTTTTTTGAATAAACCGTTGCACAGGGCTGGGAGATGGGCTTATTATTAACGTAACAATGGTCATAGCCTTTGGCGGCAGTCAGCTGCTCATCATTTTCCGTGATATCCTGAACGATCTTTTTGGGGGTCCTAAAGTCAAATGGGGTACCTTCTACAGGTACGATCGCATTGGGGACCTGATTTTCGTCTACAAACAGTACTTCATCCGAATTTATTTGAAGCACTTGTTGCAATACATCCCCGCTTCCTTCTCCATCAAGATTGAAATAGGTGTGATTCGTCAAATTGATATGCGTGTCAGCATCTGATTGTGCGTGGTATTTGATAATGATTTCGTTGTTTCTCGTTAGGGTGTAAGAAACCATTGTCTTTAAGTTTCCTGGAAATCCCTCCTCTCCATCTTTAGAAACATAGTAAAATTCTACATGAGACTGGTACGTGACTCTGCGGTCCCAAACTTTATCATGGAAGCCTGAGATTCCACCATGCAGACAATTCTTGCCATTGTTTTGCGGGAGTGTGAACTGTTTCCCATTTATTTCAAATTTGCCATTTGCGATACGGTTTGCAAAACGGCCTGCAGTACAGCCATGGTATTTTTCGTCTGATTCCAAATAGCTCTGGATAGAATCAAAGCCGAGCGCCACATCAACGAGGTCGCCTTTGTTATCTGGGACTAAGATACTGACAATGCGTGCACCATAATCAGTTAGGAGCACTTGCATACCGCCCTCATTTTTTAATAAAAGTAAATGGGTGTTTTTGCCCTCAATAACGCTTTCAAAATGTTTTGGAATGAGTGATTGGTATTTAGTCATGATTGTTCCTATTGGTATTGAATGCTAAAGATACAGAATATAACCTTTATAAAAATAGCATAGACAACACCTGCTTGTAAAATTTATCATTTTGAGATTTGGTTCAGACCAATTATTGAAGAAATGGTATATTTGCGTTATGTCTGAAAAAATGAACTGGAAAGATTTGCTTTCTGCAAAACGCTGGGGTTATGAAGATAGAACAGCTGACAGCTACCTTGTGGCTCGATCTGAATTTCAACGGGACTATGATCGATTGATCTTTTCTTCCCCATTTCGAAGATTACAGAATAAAACGCAGGTTTTTCCACTTCCAGGGGCCGTGTTTGTACACAATAGGCTCACACATAGCCTAGAAGTAGCGAGCGTAGGACGTTCACTTGGCCGTATGTTCTATGCGCAGTTAAAGGAAGAAAATCCCAATATAGATACTGAATATCCATTTCTACAGGAAGTTGGAAATATTATTTCTGCAGCCTGTCTGTCTCATGATCTGGGAAACCCTGCATTTGGACATTCAGGGGAATCTGCGATATCGACCTACTTTACCGACGGCGACGGGCGAAAATATCAGGAACAAGTAACTGCCGAAGAATGGGCAGATCTGACTCATTTCGAAGGTAATGCCAATGCTTTGCGGATTTTGACGCATGCTTTTCAGGGAAAAGATCCAAAAGGATTTGCCTTGACCTATACTTCATTGGCATCCATTGTGAAATACCCTTGTTTAGCGATAGATGGTCATGTCAAAAAAAGTCATCACCGCAAAAAATATGGGTTCTTTACAGAAGAGCAAAAAGCATTTGAAAAAATTGCGAACGAACTGGGGTTGTTAAAGGATCCTTCAAATCCCAAAGGCTATTTAAGGCACCCTTTGGTATACTTAGTTGAGGCTGCTGACGATATCTGTTACAATATTATTGATTTAGAGGATGCACATCATCTGAAAATATTATCCTACCAAGAAGTAGAAGAGCTTTTGTTGCCGTTATGTGGTTCCGAAAATCTCCGCGACCGACTGGATGGATTGCTGGATACGCCGAGTCGCGTGGCACTATTGCGGGCTAAGGCGATCAACACCCTGATCAAGGGTTGCGTTGATGTATTTGTTCGTGAACAAGAGCAATTTTTATCTGGGACTTTTTCATCCGCATTAATGGATGCGCTGGATGACAATATTGTAAAGCAAATGAACAAAATCTCAAAAATATCCATTGCGAAGATTTATAATGCACCAACGGTAGTCCAGATTGAGATTGCCGGTTATCGTGTGATGGATGCCTTGTTAAAGGAGTTTGTACCTGCATATCTCAAAAAGAACAAAAATAATTACGATAAAAAGTTAGTTGCTTTGATTCCGGAACAGTTTTATACCGACAAACAGGATTCGTATTCTAAAATACGCTGTGTACTGGATTTTGTCTCGGGTATGACCGATGTGTATGCTATCGAGCTTTATCGTAAAATTAAGGGAATAACAATTCCTAGTATTGAATAAGTTTGTGAACGATTTATTTTGTTAGCTAGTCTTGCTTAACGAAGTTATAAAGATCATGCTTAATTTTGTGAGCTATCTATTCAAAGTAAAAATGAAAGTACTTGATAAGACAGGAGCTTTTATAGGTAAAGTCTCAAATCTCAATACTCAAAATTCAATACGTTAAAATGAAAGTTGTAATAGCTGAAAAGCCCTCTGTGGCACGTGATTTAGCCCGTGTGATGGGAGCAAAAGAAATCAAAGATGGCTATATTGCCGGGAACGGCTATGCTTTTACCTATGCATTTGGACATTTGGTTCAATTATGTACGCCTCAGGCTTACGGTTACAATAGCTGGACCATTTCAAACCTTCCTATCATACCCGTAAATTTTAAACTGGAATCAAAGAAAGTGAAGCGCGATGGAAAGCAGATGGATGACACTGGTGCGGTCAAACAGCTTAACACGATAAAATCACTATTAGAGCAGGCAGAAGAAATTATTGTGGCAACGGATGCGGGGCGTGAAGGAGAATTAATCTTTCGCAATATCTATTACTTTTTGGGATCAAAGGTGCCGTTTAAACGTTTGTGGATTTCGAGTCAGACGGACAAAGCTATCAAAGAAGGCTTTGCCAATTTAAAAGAAGGCACTGAATACGATAGTTTATATATGTCTGCCCGATCGAGATCGGAATCGGATTGGCTGATCGGCATCAACGCTACGCAGGCAATTACTTTGGCGGCAGGCAATAAGGGGCTTCTTTCTTTGGGTAGAGTTCAGACACCCACCTTGGCAATGATCTGCTCGCGTTACCTGGAAAATAAAGATTTTAAACCACAGGCATTTTATAAAATTCAGGCGGGCTTTGAAAAAGATAATATTAGCTTTAAAGCCACTTCAAACAAAATAGATAAAAAAGATGTTGCTGAACAGACCATTGCCCGATTGACTGTTGGAACAAATGCCCGCGTTGCTAAAGTTGAAGCTAAAGAGACAAAGGAGCAACCTCCTTTATTGTTTGACTTGACTTCCCTGCAACAGGATGCAAACAAAAAATACGGCTATTCGGCCGACCAAACCCTGGGTATTGCACAGACACTTTACGAGAAAAAGGTCATTACCTACCCACGTACGGGATCCCGTTATATCGGCGAAGATGTCTTCGAACAAATTGAAGAACTTTTTCAGCATCTCTCGGATCATGCGGAGGAATCTATTGCTTCCATTGCGAAGAATTTAATCGGGGCAAAGCTCAATAAGCGTTCTGTTGACGATAAAAAAGTAACCGATCACCATGCGCTGCTGGTTACTGATGAGAAGCCCGGCCACATGTTGAAAGAACAGCAAAATATTTACAACATGATTGCCAAGCGTATGGTGGAGAGTTTCTCTGAAGTCTGTATCAAGGATATCACTACGGTCACGATAGATGCACAGGGAGTAGAGCTGATCGCAAAGGGAACGGTCATCAAACAATACGGTTGGCGTCTTTCTGCCGAGCAGATAGAAGCTCCAGATGAGGATAAAAACAACGACGACCAAGATAACGAAAATGCCCAGTTACCTAAATTGCTGGCTGAGGAATTATTACAGATACTGACATTGGAACTTGCCGAACGTTTTACTAAAGCACGTCCGATTCATACCGAAGCTTCGCTCTTAAAAGCAATGGAAACTTCAGGTAAAGAAATTGAGGACGATGAAATGCGTCAGGCGATGAAAGACTGTGGGCTGGGAACACCAGCTACCCGTGCGGCAACGATAGAGACGCTTTTTCAACGGGAATATATCAAACGGGATAAGAAAAAATTGATTCCAACAGAAAAAGGTCTCGCTGTATATAACCTCGTCAAAGATCGCTCGATCGCTAAAGTAACGCTGACGGGAAAATGGGAGCAGAAGTTGGAAGAAATGCGGGCTAATAAGGTTTCTTATGATGTTTTTATGAAACATATTAAGGATTATACGGCGAAAATTACCAAAGAGTTATTGACATTGCGTATTTCATTGGCGCAAGAGGAAGTCAAACCACAACAAAAGGGAAAAATCAAATGTCCTAAATGTGAGAAGGGCTTAATCCTGCTCTATGATCGGGTGGCACAATGTGATCACTATGCCCGCGGTTGTGATTTTAAGATCTGGCGAACATTGAACGGTATTTTTCTAGAGGAAAAGGAAATGAAGAATCTGTTGGAAAAAGGGAAGACTTCGGAATTTAAGGGCATTAAAAATAGTGAGGGCGCCATCGTAAATGCTCCTCTTGTATTTGAAAACTTTAAAGTCAATGTGGGATAGTTTAGCTATCCCACATTGAACACTGGATATGTTTATTTTTCTGCTAAAATGTCTCCTAAAGCAGTTGAAATCGTCGGAAATTTAAATTCAAATCCATTATTTTCTAATTTTTCCGGTACCACCCAACGACTTTTCAAGAGCAGTTCAGTTTCCGTCCCAATCAATAATGCACCTATTTCTAATAACCATTTCGGTGAGGGCAGACCAATTTTTCGATGCATGATGCTTCGAAAAGTCTCCATAAAGATTTTATTCGTAATCGGATTAGGGGCTGCACAATTTATGATGCCATCTATTTCGCGATGTTTTTGTATAAATAATATAGTCTGGAAGAGGTCTTCAATATGTATCCAGCTAAAATATTGCTTACCATTCCCTTGTATACCTCCTAAACCGAAGCGAACAAGATTTTTAAAGGGCTTTATCACTCCACCATCGGTTCCGAGGACAATAGCCATCCGAAGAGCAACCTGTCTGGTATGGGGTAAGTGGAAATCGAAAAATGTCTTCTCCCATTTCTTTGCGACCTCGACAGAAAATCCCGTCCCAATCTCACCGCTGCTTTCGCTCATTGGTCGATCCTCCGCATGACGGTAGATTGTTGCGGTACTCGCATTTAACCAAAGGATGGGAGGATGGCTGCAATTTTCAATTGCCTTACCTAAAATGCTTGTGGTTTCTGTTCTTGAAGAAAATATCTGCGCTTTGTTGCTGGCATTGTAACGACAATTGACGGATTTTCCGGCGAGATTGATCAGTATTTCAGCATTTTCAAGTGCGGCGGAAATACCATCCGTATCGGTCCATGGTATATTTTCTTTCTGTCTACCAATGAGGATTACCTGATATCCCATTATTTGGAATCTTTTGGAAAGATATTGTCCGACAAAACCTGTTCCACCTGCAATAACTATTTTAGGCATGATAACATCATTTTTAGCGATCGGTTTTACTAGTCGATTGTTGTTGGAATATTTCTTCTTTGTTTTGCGATTCTTTTGCCCCGAAAGAATAAAAACATATTTAAGAAAAGCATGATACCTAGATAAATGCTGAATCCACCGATTTTATAACTGAGGCGTTCTATAAGTTCTTGTACACTTGGTTTATATAAGCTTATTTCGAGGATGTAAAGCGCAAACCCTAGGTTCAGCAAATAAAAACCGATACGGAAAAGATTATTTGTCGCATTCGCGACTTCCAGTCGCCCTGCAAAAATATCATTCATGTACACGATGCTATTTTTGAAAAGCACATACGCAACATAATAGGTCAGTGCGATTACAATGGGTAGATAAATGAAATACCCGATAACTGTTAGATTTCCCATGATATTAAGATTTAATGGTGAATGAATTTGTCTTTTTGGCGAAGAAATAAATACCGAACATATTGAAGTAATGCATGATAACAAGGACGAATAATAACAATCCTGTTTTTAACGCAATACTGCTAACCATTGCTTCGCATGTTTGGATTTGTTTCCAGTAACTGAATTGGATAATGGCATAACCAATATTGAGCAAGTAATATCCCGTAAGCAATAAGTTGTTTGTCGTGTCTGTTAGTGCAACGTTGTTCTTAAACAGCGAAAGAATAAAAACCCGACCGTTTTTGTGAAACAAACGGCCTACCCAAAGGATAACATAACAGGTCAGTAAGCCATATATCGCGTAAGCAAGGATATTAAAGTTCATCGTGTTATATCATTAGTTTGATCAATTTTAGCAATAAATCTCCGCCACTGGTATTGAATAGTTTATTTGCGATAGTTTCAAGTTGATCGGTCAATACCTGAATATCTTTTACCGTCTTATGAAACTCCTTGCCTTCCGGCGTTTTATCTTTCTCAGTATTTTTGCTGATTTCTCTGAGAATTTCCATGACGGGATCAAGTTCTTTTTGTTTGCGCATAACCGCAATTTTCATTGCCCATTTTAATACGTCTTTTTCAGCAAGAAAATATTCCTTTCGGTCTCCCGCAATATGTTTTTTGTAAACAATTCCATAGTCGATTAATTGACGGATACTCATGTTGGCATTACCTCTCGAGATAACAAGCTTTTCCATGATTTCGTCTGTAGACATGGGGTTGCTCGCAGAAAGGAGTAACGCATGTACCTGAGCAACGGATTTGTTGATTCCCCATTCGGAACCCAACGCTCCCCAAGTATCTATAAATTGCTGTTTTGCTTCTTGTAGTTCCATCTTCATTTTTATTTCTTAATCAAATTTATATATAGTTTTTGAATTTTCAAAAATTTCTGAAAATAAAATAACTTTAATAAAACAAGTCACCATATCGTAATAAGGTTTTGCTTTTCTTGTGTCGTTTTTGATTTGTATTAACTTTGCTGGCATTATGGCAACAACTTTGTATAATCCATTCAAACAATTTCAGTTTGATCCTGCTATTTGTTTTTTAACGGGCAATCAACTTCAGTCTGAAGAAGAGAGCATTCAGGTCTTTCCTGTCTGGATGATGAAATCTTTTCAATTGGAGGATAAGCCTTTCAAAATGTTGGATGAGAATCTCGTAACCTATAAGTCCTTGAAACTTCCATGTTCCATTCATGCGGCTGAAGCAATAGAGCAGATGGAACTTGCCGTTGAGCAGTCATTTGAGCAAGGCTATGAAGCGGTCCGACAATTAGACCCCTTGCTACTCTTTCAATGGATGACAAAGATCATCTATGGGGTTGTTTATAACGAAATTCTTGCTGGAATCCGCCAACAGAAAGCCTCAGGTGAGGATATGAATTTTTCACAGGCTTTGGCGCAGCGTTTTACCAACCTGCATGCCATGTTGCAGTCGTTGGTTGTTCCAATGGAATTTGAAAATACATTCCCATTTTCCCTCGTTGTTGTGCCCGTGGAAAATGCGCCGGATACCTTCATGTATCGTGATGAAATCAATACCCTGATTTTTTCTATTCGAATGAAAGACTTCGCTGTTGTCGCCTGCCTTCAGGATAACGCCACAAACAATATTTACCATGAGGAAATATTGAAGGCTATTGAAGGGAAGAAACTGCATCCGATACAGTTTGAAGAATTATGTGCCCGCTATTTCTATTCAGCCTATTTATTTAATCGTTTACCCGATTATACATATTTAAATACACCGCAGAAAGTTTATGTTGAACCAATGCCTTTAGCAGATATGTCGATGAAACCAATATTTGATCATTGGCAGAACAAGACGTATGGGCAGGTATTGGAAAACTTCTGGAAACCTTGGGGGTTGACCTTATTTGAAATTATTAAAAATCCAGAACATCCAATCAGCTTTTTGTTGGATGATCAAGGCAATTTGATCACCAATGTCCAAATGCCGCTACATTAAACTGATGAACGTAAAGCAATAAGTTGTTGCAAATATGCGTTAAATGGTATGATTATGGATAGGATCAGGTATGTATTCACCAAATTTTAACATTACTGTTTTATCAGTCCTATTTTTTATCGTTTGTTTGACTTCAAAGGCGCAGACTGGTGTTGTTCGTAACATTCCAGCAGATAGCTTAATTCAAAATGTGGATAATTTTCCTTATTTTAAGGGCGGGATAACGGCATGGTCGAAGTTCTTGCAAAATAACCTCGATCTAACGCGTACAGCAGTTGCTATGGATAGCATTGCCTATGTAAAATATGGCTCCAAGCAAATGGCTATTCTCAATTTTATCGTTTGTGAGGATGGCGCGATTTGTAATATCGAAATCGAGAATCCAGAAAAGATAAGTCCTGAATTTGCTAAAGCTGTACTAGCAGCAATGCGGAGATCTCCGCAATGGATGCCGGCCCTAGTGAAGGGGCAGCCGGTCAAAACAAGATTTCGGCAACCCATAGTTGCTGTTATTGAATAAATAAAATACAAACTGTAAACTGAAAATTTAAACATTTATTCGCATAGTATGTCATTTTGGGATAAAGTCAAAAAAATCATGAGTGGCGAAGAGGACGAATCTTCCACTGAAAAGAAAGATGTTGAAATTACCGCCGGGGGTTCGACTGTATATCGTTATGAAAATCAACCTGAGGAAAAAGATCCAAAAGACCTATTTCCCGAGGTACAATGTGTTTATTTGGAAGAGATAGAAGAGCATTTAGCAAAATATATCGCTGAGCCAGATTTGGTTTTTCACGAAATTATATCTGAGTTGGTGCATATTGATGTGCATTGGATTAAACCTAGCGCAAATTATCCGTACAATATCTTGGTAACATCCGGTATGAGTGACCTACCAATGAATGTTCCAGAAGAGATAGACGATAAGGAGGCTTATGAGCGAGCCGAATTGATGGTGGTACTTCCCGCGGATTGGAAGATAGGAGATGAAGAGTTTCAGGATGATAATAATTATTGGCCAGTTTATTTTTTAAAAAGGCTAGCGCGGTTTCCACATGAGTATAAAACCTGGTTAGGTTACGGACATACTATTCCTAACGGGATGGAGGCGGAAGAGATTGCAAATACCAGCTTTGGCTGTATGCTTTTATTGCCTCCGATGTTGAGTTTTGATGAGGAATTTTTAGAACTTACAACAAAAGATGGGAAGATCATTAATTTCTATGCAATGATTCCAGTCTATAAAGAAGAGATGGATTATAAATTGGAGGAGGGGACAGATGCTCTATTGGATCTTTTTGATGAATATGGGATTTCAGAATTGGTCGATATAGATCGTCCTAATGTTTGCAAAAGATAACGGATATAATTATTCTGTTTGAAATGCAGTATTGTCAAGGATGAAACTGCTGACAATACTGCATTTTGTCTTATAGGCTGTTTTCAATGATCGCTATCGTTTTGTCGATATCTTCCGTACTGACATTCAGATGTGGTCTGAAGCGGATGCTTTTCTCGCCGCAGCCTAACATAATTAATTTATTGGCATAAGCCCGTTTGATAAATTCGTTACGGGAATCTGCGGTATCAAAATCCAGGGCAACAAGTAAGCCTTCTCCTCTTAAGTTACTGAGCTGCGGTTTGTCTTTCATAACTTCCTGTAGTTTGCTCTTTAGGTAAGTTCCTTTTTCAGCGGCATTCGCTAATAGATTTTCCTGCTCGATGACTTCCAAAATTAATTTGAAACGCAACATGTCAATAAAATCTCCGCCGAAGGTTGAGTTGATTCGGCTGGATTCTTTGAATACATGATGCTCGACCTGATCAAATTTTTCCTTATTCGCCAATATCCCACAGACTTGGGCCTTTTTGCCAAAAGCCAGGACATCAGGTATAACGCCGTAATGTTGATAAGCCCACATTTTTCCGGTAATACCCAGGCCTGTCTGCACTTCGTCAAAGACGAGCAGCACTTCATTGTCATCACAGATCTGACGCAGTTGTTGAAAGAATTCTTTCCGGAAGTGATTGTCGCCGCCCTCACCTTGTATGGGTTCAATAATAATGCATGCAATATCATTGGGATTGTTTTGAATAGCCTGATTGATCTCCGCGATTGCTTTTTCTTCCAGGTTTACTGTTTGGCTTATACGCTCCGGAGTTAAAGGGTAGGTAAGCTTAGGGTTAATTATCCGCGGCCAGTTAAACTTTGGAAAATACATGTACTTTCTGGGATCCTGTGTGTTTGTTAGGGAAAGCGTATAGCCTGATCGACCATGAAAGGCCTGTTTGAAATGGATGACCTGGCTGGCTTCTTTTTGTATTCCTTGTGCGAAATTAAGTCTTGTTTTCCAATCAAAAGCCGCTTTTAAGGCATTTTCCACAGCTAATGTTCCGCCCGAGATGAAGAATGTGTAAGTAAGTTCTTTGGGTATGGCCACACGGTCGAAGGTATCCACAAAATCTGCGAATTCTTTTGGATAGATATCCGACATCGCCGGTTTGTTGACCGCCATTGTGCCGAGAAAATCGCGATGTTTAATTAAATGAGGATGGTTATAACCAATAGCCATGGAGGCAAACATGCTAAACATATCCAAATATTCATCCCCATTTTCATCGACAATATAAGAGCCGTGTGATTTTTCCATGTCCATGACCAATGGAAATCCATCTGCCAATATATGTTTACTTAGTCTTTCATGTACGTTGCTCATAATTTCGAATCTGAATGGTTTATAAATCGAATTTTATACCCTGTGCTAATGGTAAGTCTGTTGTATAATTAATGGTATTCGTCTGGCGACGCATATATGCTTTCCATGCATCGGAGCCGGATTCTCTACCTCCTCCAGTATCTTTTTCTCCGCCGAAAGCACCGCCAATTTCTGCCCCTGAGGTACCGATATTGACGTTGGCTATGCCACAATCCGATCCGGCAGCACTGAGAAATAGTTCGGCTTCTCTCAGATTGGTTGTCATGACGGCCGAGGATAGTCCTTGGGTAACGCCATTTTGCAGGGCAATCGCATCGCTTATGTTGCCCTGATATTTTATTAAGTATAAGATAGGGGCGAAGGTTTCATGCTGTACGATCTCATAGTGATTTTCAACTTCCGCAATAACGGGCTGTACATAGCAGCCGCTTTCATAACCTTTACCTTCCAGTACTTTTCCTTTGATAAGAAGTTTTCCCCCTTGTGTTTTAATTTTGTCCAGTGCGTTTAAGTATGATTTTACGGCGGCTTTGTCGATCAATGGTCCTACATGATTTTTTGTGTCCAAAGGGTCGCCAATTTTTAATTGTCCATAAGCTTTCGTCAGTTGTTTCTTTACTTTGTCGTATATACTTTCGTGGATAATAAGGCGTCGCGTGCTGGTGCAGCGTTGTCCCGCGGTACCTACGGCACCAAATACGGCGCCGATAATTGTCATATTGAGATCGGCATCGGGAGTAACAATAATTGCGTTGTTACCGCCGAGTTCCAGCAGCGTTTTGCCTAAACGCTGCGCAACAGTAACAGCGACCTCTTTTCCCATTCGTGTCGATCCTGTTGCTGAAATTAAAGCGATTCGGTTATCAGCAGCAAGCCATTCACCGACTTCTTTGTCGCCCATGATTAGATTGGAGATACCTTCTGGTAATCCGTTATTGTGGAGTATATCAGCTAATATTTTCTGACAGGCGATCGCACATAACGGTGTTTTCTCACTTGGTTTCCATACGACTGTGTTTCCGCAAACCAAAGCGATAGCTGTATTCCATGCCCATACAGCAACGGGAAAATTAAATGCTGTAATAATCCCGACGACGCCCAGCGGATGATATTGGTCATACATGCGGTGGCCTGGACGTTCGGAATGGATCGTATTTCCGTAAAGCTGTCTGGATAAACCAAGGGCAAAATCACAAATGTCTATCATTTCTTGTACTTCCCCCATTCCTTCCTGGTAAGATTTACCCATTTCATAGGAGACTAACTTTCCCAGAGTCGGCTTGAGTTCACGTAACTTGTCTCCTAATTGGCGAATAATATCACCTCGTTTTGGTGCGGGAATGAGCCGCCATTCTTTGAATGTATTTTCTGCTGTAAGGATAATCGTTTCATAGGCTTTTTGGCTGCTCCCTGATACTTTTGCAATGAGTTTTCCGTCGACTGGAGATAGGGACTCGAATGCTTCACCACCAGAAAGCCAGTTCTGGCCTGTTGACGAGCCTGAATTCTGGGTAGCTATGCCGAGTATTTTAAGTTCCTTTTTTATCATAATGGTTTATTTTATTCGTGTATTACGTTAAATATAAGGAATAAAATTCTGTTATACAAGTTGTGAATGAATATTGTTCAGTTTGAAAATATTTTACTATCTTAGGTATAAGCTAATGTAGACTATACGATCATGAAACAAATAAATGTTGATTATTTTCAAGTAGATGACCTTTTATCTGAGGAGAACAAGCTTGTTCGTCGTGCTGTTCGTGATTTTGTCCGGGCAGAAATAAAACCTGTCATAGAAGATGCGGCACAGGCACATCAGGCAATAGCGGGGTTGATGCCTAAGCTTGGTGCAATAGGGGCTTTAGGACCCTATATCCCAGTAGAATATGGTGGTGCCGGATTGGATCAGATTTCCTATGGTTTGATCATGCAAGAATTGGAGGCTGGTGATTCCGCTGTCCGTTCGGCTGCTTCGGTGCAATCTTCTTTGGTGATGTATCCAATATACACTTATGGTAGTGAGGAGCAACGACGTAAGTATCTGCCGCGACTTGCTTCGGGTGAGCTTATTGGGTCATTTGGTTTGACCGAACCGAATCACGGTTCTGATCCGGGAGGTATGGAGACACGGCTGACTGCCAAGAACGGTGGTTTTCTATTAAATGGAGCAAAGATGTGGATCACAAATTCGCCGATATGCGATCTGGCTGTGGTTTGGGCACGCGATGAGGCTGGAAAAGTACGGGGAGTAATTGTTGAGCGCGGAATGGACGGTTTCGAAACACCGGAAACATTACATAAGTGGTCTTTAAGAGCCTCTAAAACTGGTGAGTTGGTTTTTCATGATGTTTTTATTCCTGCGGAAAATGTATTGCCTGAGGTAAACTCGATGCGTGGGCCGCTATCTTGTTTGAATTCTGCACGGTATGGAATATCTTGGGGCGTCATAGGCGCAGCGATTGACTGTTACGAGACTGCTGTTCAATATGCCTTAGAACGGGAGCAATTTGACCGACCAATTGGTGGATTCCAATTGCAACAGAAGAAATTAGCCGAATTTCTGACAGAAATTACAAAAGCGCAGTTATTGTCGTGGCGATTGGGTGTCTTGAAAAACGAGGGTAAGGCAACTCCGCAACAGATTTCGATGGCCAAAAGGAATAATGTGCATATGGCTTTACAGATTGCGCGTGAATCCCGACAGATTTTGGGAGGAATGGGCATTGTAGGAGATTTTCCAATTATGCGACATATGATGAATCTTGAGTCGGTTATTACATATGAAGGAACTCACGATATTCATTTATTGATTACTGGCCAGGATATCACAGGGCTTAATGCGTTTTCTTCTTAGGTTTGATAGTAATTATAACATGCGACACCCTGTTGTTCAAAATAAACAAAACTTATAGGTAGTCTTTTTATCATTGCTTGATCCGGCTACGGGTAGGCCATTTTAATTTGTATTTGTAGTTTTTGAGAAAAGGCTCGAAAACTACAAATACAAAACTTTTACCTCGTTTTAGCAGAACTATCCCCATTATTTTTTTAAGTTTTCTGATTTCTGAAACCAACCCGTCTTTGGACTGGAGCAGGGCCGTCCCCTTTTTTAAAAGTACTTATTGTCTATCGGTGACAACAATATTGCCTTAGTTTAGCAGTGGGAATTCATTGTTGCCCTTGACTGGCACCTATTAAAGCCTTGTTATTATTCATTCATCTAACTGCCAAGCGGAAGAAATAGACGGTCCTGGGGACGGGACTGTCTATTTCTTTGATCATATCAGATCTGATTTTTCATATGGATAAGTCCTATATTAAGATAGTAATACGCTAGTAAACAAAACCTAAGTTAACCTTATATAGATACTTATATTAATCCTGCTTCCATTTGCTCCGTTCATCTCCCTGCATTCGTTCTCTATGGTCGGGTTACTTTCGGAGCTCTTTTACATCTGGATTCCTATTGGCCACGGGCCGCGACTTTTCCTTCCGTTATATCATAGCGATAGCCGATGGAATCATGTTTCCCTGCAATGTTCCATTGTAAATTCTATAAAAACAGCATCCGATAGCCTTTTCTGCTGCTCGTTCCTGTGTTTAAAGGTCTGTTGGAACTGTCCTGCAAAAAGAATCGGTCAAGTTCACAGGCAGTTAAGGGTATATTGAAAGAAAATAAAACAAAAGGCTTGGAAGTTTGTTGGTAATCTCCCTATCTTTGCAC